>NZ_JBIAVQ010000025.1:0-90322 GCF_042894505.1 Streptomyces sp. NPDC001536 | reverse complement strand
GCAATACCGGCACGACCTGCTCGACGGCTTCATCGCCGAAACTCAGCTGATCACGACGCCGCCATGACGTCACCCCGAACCGAAAACCTCAGTAGCCAGACCCGCCTAGGGGCGCGGGGCTGTGTCGATGTGCGGCTACCGCCGCGTGGGCGCGACAAGCCACAGACCGCCCGCGCCCGAAATCACTCAGAAGCCCCGACGGTCTCAGCTTCCCGCACCGCACCCTGAGCCTTCGCAGCCTTGCGCTTCAGCACCAGCATCGACGTGAGCCCGATCAGCACGGCGAGCACCAGCCCCAGCCACGAGAACCTCTTCAGCCACGACTCCGCGACGATCCCCACGTAGTAGATGACGGCCGTCGTTCCGCCCGCCCAGAGGATCCCTCCGAGGACGTTGGCGGTGAGGAACTTCCAGTACGGCATCCGCAGCACACCCGCGAGCGGCCCCGCGAAGATCCGCAGCAGGGCGATGAACCGGCCGAAGAAGACGGCCCACATGCCCCACTTCTCGAAGGACCGCTCCGCCGTCGCGATGTGCCCCTCGCTGAAGTGTTTGGGGAACTTCTTGCCCAGCCAGGCGAGCAACGGCCGACCACCCTTGCGCCCGATCGCATAGCCGATCGAGTCACCGATGATCGCGCCCGCGGTGGCGCACGCGCCGAGGATGAACGGGTCGATCTCACCGTGCTGGGAGGCGAGCAGCGCGGACGAGACGAGGATGATCTCGCCCGGCAGCGGAATGCCCAGGCTCTCCAGGCCGATGACCAGGCCCACCAGCAGATAGATGCTGACCGCGGGTACGGACTCGAGCCACTCCTGGACGTGCACCGCCGGTTCCTCCCGTTGTCCTGTGTTCCCGGCGCACGCTCCACGCGAGCGTGCGCCGGGGCAGCCTACCCGTTGAGTGGGACGGCGGCGGAGTCCCACAGGTTGCACTGGTGCTCACGGTGCACGGTCGCACTCAGGGCGTTACCCCCGGCGGACGCCGTCCGCAGCGAGAGCACCGTCCCCGTACCGCTGGGCATCGGAGGCTGCCCGTCCGCCCGCGGCACCCCACCGCGCACAAAGGATCCCCAGTACTGGACCATCTGCCGCGCCAGCACCTTCTGCTCGCTGTTCAGCGGGGACTCGAGGCCGAAGTGCTTGAAGAGGTACTGCACCTCGTTCACATGGGTCGCGCCGAAGTCGAGGTCGGTCCCCAGATTGCGCAGTGAGGCGAACGGCGGGGAGGTGCGGTCGGCGAACTCGTACCCGTAGACCGGTCCGCGCCCGGCGAGCACGTCGTCGAGCCGCAGTGCGCTGCACGCGAAGAGCAGGTCGCCGAGGGCCGTGGCATAGCCGATCGTCGGTGTCGGGTACGCGGAGACCGGGTAGCGCCGCAGCGCCTGCTCGCCGAACTCGTCCCGCATGACCGTCGGATACCGCTCGGCCGTGAGGGGGTTCCCACTGAGGTCGAAGCGGGCGAAGGCGAAGAGCCGGCCCTCGTCCTGGTTGGCCCCGTTCATCACCGGCACCCCGGCGGCGGCCCCCTGGGCGAGGGCGTCCGAGGGCTGCGTGGGCAGGAAGCGCCCGCCGGTCACCGGTCCCCAGTCGAACTCCCCCTGTGCGGCGAGGACTTCGGCGGCGGACTTGCCGCGCAGGCACGCGACCGTCTCGCACCCGAGTGTCCGCGCGAACGCGGCTCCCTGGCTCACGGCCGTCCGCTGGGTGCGGGCGGCGCAGTCGTCGTACGCCCCGCTCTCGATGATGCCCGCCCGGAACAGCCCCTTCGCCGTGGGTGAGGCGAGCTGGGTGCAGACCGAGCGGCCGCCCGCGGACTCACCGGCGATGGTGACGCGGCCCGGGTCGCCGCCGAAGCGGCCGATGTTGGCGCGCACCCAGCGCAGTGCCGACTGCTGGTCGAGCATGCCGAAGTTGCCGGAGACCCCGTCGCGGGCCTCGTCGTCGAGTCCGGCGGTGGCGAGGAAACCCATGGCTCCCAGGCGGTAGTTGACGGTGACCACGACCGTGCCGGTCTGCCGGGCGAAGGTGTCGGGGACGATGTCCTGTCCGGCCCCCGCGGTGAGCCCGCCGCCGTGGAACCAGACCATGACCGCTCGGCGTCCGGCGCCCTCGGGAACGTACACATTGAGATCGAGGCAGTCCTCGGTGTGCGAGGGCCGCTCGTACCCCGGGTCCCAACTCGACGTCTGGACGCACTTTTTGCCGAAGTCCTGTGCCGTGCGCACGCCGTGCCACGGCCGGACCGATCTGGGTTCCCTCCAGCGCAGCGCGCCGACGGGCGGCTCGGCGTACGGGATGCCGAGGAACTGCCGTCCCTCTGCGGTGACTTCACCCCGTACCAGGCCCGCTTCCGTACGGACGACGGGGTCGGGCGAGCCGGTCGCCTGGGCGGGTGCGGGAGTCACGAGCGCGGCCGCGAGTGCCGTCAGGGCGACGGCGACGGTGCGTATCACTGGGTCTCCTCCGGTCGGAATCCAGAAACGCCATGGGCGCGGCGGGAAAGCTATGACCGTTGGTGACTCGTGTCAATGAAGTGAACACAAAGCGGCCGGATGCCGACAAGAACCGAGGGAGGGGGCCGCCTCGGCGAGGCGGCCCCTGGGTCAGTGGAGGACGGATCCGAGTGCGGTGACGACGCTCTCCGCGACCGGCACGTCCTGGAGGACGCCCGGGTCCTCGGGTTCGTCGCGGTGGTCGACCTGAGCCATCCGCGGCTCGTGCTCCTCCGGCTCACCCGGAGCGCGTCCGTCCGTCTCCTCGGAGCGCGGAGGCTCGGCGGTGGGTGACTTCGAGGCGGTGTCAGGGAGTTGGTGACCCCCGCCGTCCTCCTTCTCCCCCTTCTCCGTCGCCCCGCCCTTCTCCGTCCTCTCCTCCTTCCCTTGCTCTTCTTCCGTCTCGCCCTTCTTCCGCGTCTCCGCAGCGGGCGCGTCCGTCGTCTCGAACAGCCACCCCTGGTCCGTGGAGCCGTCGCGCTCGGCCACCACGACGTCGAGGTCCTTGTCGGGGGCGACGACCAGCCCCTTGCCCCAGCGAAGCAGGAGTTCGCCGCGGACGGTGAGGTCGTACTGGACCTCACCGGCGTGCACCAGACAGCCGGCGAGGCGGACCGAGCCCTTGCCGGTGTCGGCGCCGAGGCAGAGCGCGGGGTCGGCGAGGCTGCGCAGCAGACCGTCGTCCTGGTACGACCACTGCTGGGACAGCGCGGAGGAGCAGGCCGCGAGCACCGCCGCGGAGCCGGCCTCGACCCTGTTGCCGCGAATGTCGAGGCAGAGGCCGGCGGTGCGGCTGCGGAGCCTGCCCTGGCCGATCTCCACGGGGTCGCTCGCGGAGGCGGCCGACGGGGAACCATCGGACGTGGACGCCGGGCCGGGGCTGGGAACGACGTCGTTGCCGCTGGGCGCGCCCCAGGTGGCACGGGGGTCGGGGACACCGTTGTCATCGGACCAGCCCTTGGCGACGAGGACCGTCGCGAGCAGGGCGAGGGAGGTCAGGCCCACGACCATCGCCGCCCTGGTGTGGCGTCTGGGTGCGGCGAGCCGTGCGGGCCGGTGGCGGCCGCCGCGCGGACGGGCGGCCGGCGACTGGCTCGAACCGCCGCGGCCGGGCCGGGAGTCGAGATAGCGCCGGGCGCCCCAGCCGAGCACGGTCTCGGCGAGCAGTACCTCCAGGCCGCCCTCGAAATGGCTGAGCTGTTCGGCGGCGTGCCGGCAGTAGCGGCACTCCGTCAGATGCTGCTGCACATCGGGGAGCAGGGCGCCGCCACGGCGAATCGGGACGTCGAGGAGGCGGTTGTAGAAGCGGCAGTCCTTGGAGGGCGCGAGTTCCCGATGGGCCCGTGCACAGCCTTCCCGGAATTGGTCGCGTGCCCGTTCCAACCCGTCCGCCGCCTGAGGGATGTCGACTCCCAGCAGACCGGCGGGTACGGATATGTGCTCGGCTTCGACCTCGACATGCCACAACAGGCATTGCGAGGCACCCGGAAGGGCCTGGAATGCGCGCTCGGCGAGCTGTCGCCTTTCAGGGGTGGCGCTTCGCGCGGCGCGCAGTCCGCGACCGCCGGTCGTCTTGCCCAGTTCCGGCAGTACCGCGGAAATGCGGTCCTGTGCGGCCCACTCCTTCACCGTGTCCCGTACGGCGGACAGGAGTTGGGGCCGCACCGCGCCCCCGCCCGCGCGTCCGAGCACACGATGGAACGCCGCGGCGGCCACGAGCTCCGCCGAACCGGACGAGGAGGCCAGGCAGATGACGGCGTAGTCATGGGTGGCCCGCCAGTGCCGGGCCATCAGCAGCGCGACGGCACGGTCGCCGCCCTCGGCGCCTCCCAATTGGGCGACGAGATGCCGGTCGGTCTCCCCCGGAGTCGCTCCGGGCCGCGGCGGATAGGGGGGCCTTGGGGGGTAAGGGGATTGCACTGAACCATTTCCTTCCAAGCCGCAGGACGGCATGGCTATTGCGCGTCCGTCGGAAAGCAGGTGCGTGATTGGTGCATACCTATGCCGCGTCAGGTACGGTGCGGTCATTCGGGGCGGTCACTTTCGCACACGTGAATCACAGGAAACAAGAAGTTCGAGTGACCGAAGTTCAAAACGCAGCGAATTCAGATAAGTTACCGGCGGTATCCGCACCCGCATTCGAAGCCCCGGGCCAGCCGACCCCAAGTTGTGTGCGAGCAAAGACAGTTGGCACACGAAATCTCCAACTTTCGCGGCCCCACGCCCCACGCTTCCGGCCGCCCGTACGCAAGGCGGTCGTGGAGAAGGCGGCACCGGCCGGTCCCGACGGCGTCCTGATGATCACCGGTCGTCACGAGCGGGCCATCGGGGACCACGTCCACCACGCCTTCGAACTGGAGCAGACCTTGGGCGGCGAAGGGCGGCGCACGGGGTCGTCTTCGAGGGACTGCGCCACGACACCGGCGACAAGGCGGACTGTCTGCGCACGATGGTCCGACTGGCCTGCGACCGGCTCGACCCGGGGCCCGAATGCCACGCCTGGCTCAAGGAGTTCGTCACGGCAGCCGAGAACGGCGTAGCCGACGGCCGACGACTCGCGGCCTGACCACACACCGAAGCCCCGACCGACGGGCCGGGGCCTGGTCAGAACACGTGGCTCAGCCGTTGGGACGCAGCGTCCAGACCACGGTCATCTCACCGGTCACCGCGCCGTCGGCACGGCGGATCTCGATCGTCACCGGGAACTCGGGGCGCTCCCCCGCGTCCAGCTCGGCGACGACGTCGGCGGCGGGGCGGCCCAGGGTCGCGGTGGCGGTGACCGCGCCCATCGCGAGCTTCTTGTACGCGATCTCGGCCCTGACGGCGAGCGGCACGGCGCGGGAGAGCTGGTCCCCGAACGCGGCGAGGACGATGGAGCCGCTGGCGGTCTCGCCGAGCGTGAACATCGCGCCGGCGTGCGGGCCGCCCACGTGGTTGTGGTACTCGCCCTGGTCCGGCAGGGCCACCACGGCCTTCTCCGGCGTCGTCTCCAGGAACTCGAGGTTCAGGGTCCGGGCCATGGGCACGGTGGCGGACAGCATCTCGCCGATCGACATCTGGTCTGCGCTCATGACCGGCATGTTACCCACGAGTAGCCTCGCCTGGCCAGGTCGGTGTGATGATCGTCGTATCCTTACCGCCCATGTGGCCAGGAGAGCGGCCGCCGGGGGACGGAACCGATCCGCAGCAGGACGCGAACCCCTACCGGCAGCCCGGATATCAGCAGCCCAACCCGTACACCGCGCAGCCGGCACCGGCCGGCCCGAACCGACGTACGAGAACCGTCGCCCTCGCCGCGACCGCGGCCGTCGTGGTCGCCGCCCTGGTGACCGGCGCCGTACTCCTCGGAGGCGGCAGCGACGACGCGGCGGCACCGGACCCGACGCGTTCTTCGGCATCGCCGTCCGCGTCCGGCAATCCCCGCACCGCCGACGGACAGAAGCCGACCGTGGCCGGCTGGAAGGTCGTGGTCAACTCGGGCCTCGGCGTCGCCTTCGACGTACCGGCGGACTGGGCGCTGGAGTCGAGGGACTGGGTGTCCTACGTCGCCGAGGACGACGATCCGGACGAGACACCGCTGGTCGCCATGAAGGGCCCCGCCGTCCTCAAGGCGCGGTGGTGCACCTCGGACGACGACAAGGACGGCCAGAGCGACGACACGCCGTTGGCGAGCGTGGGTTCCCGCGGCAACAACGGCGCGCGCAGCACGGAGGAGATCGCCCGCGCGGACTCCGCGGCCTGGGTCTACGGCATGTACACCCAGCCCGACAAGAAGAAGGTCACCACCACGGCCGCCGCCTCCTTCACCACCGCGTCGGGCCTCACCGGCAGCGTCGCCACGTCGACGTCCTCCGGCGTCGAGCGGCAGGACAAGTGCGACACGGACGGCAGGGCGACGACCTTCGCCTTCAAGAACGCCGAGGGCGACTTCGCGTCCTGGTCGTTCTTCGGTGCCGCGGGCGTCGACGAGGAGGTTCCGCAGGCCACGGTCGAGGAGATCCTGAGCACGGTACGGGTGTTCACGCCCGAGGAGTCCTGACTTGCTACGTCCCTGACAAGGGGCGGTGACCGAATCGATGCACGGACGCCACTAAGGTGACTGCCCATGTGGCCAGGACAGCAGCCGCCCGGGGGCGAGCAGAACCCGCAGGACCAGCACAACCCGTACCAGCAGCCGGGGTACCAGCAACCCAATCCGTACCAACAGCCCGGCTATCAGCAGCCCAACCCCTACGGGCAGCAGCCCCAGTGGGACACGCCCCAGCCGCCGCAGCCCGGAGCTCCCGGTGGCGGCGGTGGCAACCGTACGAAGGTCACGGCGATCGTGGCCGCGCTGGCCGTCGTCGTGGCCGCCGGCGTGACCGGCTTCCTGGTCCTGGGCGGTGACAAGGACGACGAGGCGGACGGCGGCTCGGGCAAGCAGACCGGGCAGAGCGCGCCGGCGTCGAAGTCCGCCTCGACCGATCCGTCCGCGTCGGCCTCCGGCTCGGACGACAACCCGCGCGGCGGCGAGGCGGAGAAGGCGACGATCGACGGCTGGAAGGTCGTCATCAACCCCAAGTGGGGCACCGCCTTCGACGTCCCGGCGGACTGGCAGGTCGAGTCGCCGGGCATGATCATCGGGTTCGAGGAGGACGACGCCAAGGCCGGTGACAAGCCCATCATCACCATGTCGGCGCCGGCGTACCTCAAGGAACAGTGGTGCACCTCCGACGACGACAAGAACGGTGACAAGGAGGAGACCGCCCTCGCCACCGCGGGCACCAAGGGCGCGAACGGCGCCAAGAGCACCGACGAGGTCGCGGTCAACCAGGTCGCGTGGTGGGTGTACGGCGGCTACACGCAGCCGGACAAGAAGACCATCACGTTCGACGAGAAGGCCAAGGCGTTCACGACGACGTCGGGCGTCGAGGGCAGCATCGCCTGGGCCCGTTCGAAGAACACGCCCCAGAAGGGCAAGTGCGCGACCGACGGCAAGGCGGTCACGTTCGGGTTCAAGAACTCCAAGGGCGACTACGTGGCGTTCAGCCTGTACGGGGCCACGGGTGTCCCGGACGAGCTTCCGGACGCCACGATCACGAAGATCCTGAGCACGGTGCGGCTGCACGGCGAGCCGACGGGCTGACCCCGAGGGAGGCCGGCCGCTTGCCGGATGTGCCGGGCACCGGCCTCCCCGTCCCCCTAGGGTTACCGGCCATGTGGCCAGAACAGCAGCCGCCCGGGAGCAAGGGGAATCCGTACCAGCAGCCCGGGTACCAGCAGCCCGATCCGTACCAGCAGCCCGGCTATCAGCAGCCGGGTTATCCACAGCCTCCGTGGGACATACCCCAGCCGCCGCAGCCCGGAGGTCCTGGTGGCGGCGGTGGCGACCGCACGAAGATCACGGCGATCGTGGCCGCGCTGGCCGTCGTCGTGGCCGCCGGCGTGACCGGCTTCCTGGTCCTGGGCGGTGACAAGGACGACACGGCGGACGAGGGCGGCGACCCGACCCCGACCGCCACGAGCCCGGCGCCCACCTCGGCGAGCCCGAGCACGGACGACGACCCGCGGGGCGGTGACGGGGCGAAGGCGACCGTCGACGGCTGGAAGGTCGTGGTCAACCCGAAGTGGGGCACCGCCTTCGACGTCCCGGCGGAGTGGCAGGTCGAGTCGCCCGGTGTCTTCATCGGCTACGAGGACGAGAAGAAGGGCGACGGCTCGGCCCTCATCGGCATGTCCGCACCGGCTTACGTCCAGGAGAAGTGGTGCACCTCCGACTCCGACAAGGACGGCACCACCAGCGACAAGGCGCTCGGCACGGCCGGCACCAAGGGCCAGAACGGCGCCAAGAACACCGCCGAGGTCGCCCGCAACGACTCGGCCTGGTGGGTGTTCGGCGGGTACACCGACCAGAAGGACGCCTCCAAGAAGCTGCTCACCATCGGCAAGGCGCAGGCGTACACCACGGCCTCGGGCGTCGAGGGCAGCGTCGCCACGACGTACTCGACGGGCGTGACGAAGAAGGACAAGTGCGACACGAACGGCAAGGCGACGACGTTCGCGTTCAAGAACTCCGCGGGTGACTTCGTCTCCTGGACCTTCCACGGGGTCAAGGGGACCGAGGACGAGGTTCCGGACGCGACCGTCCAGAAGATCCTCGGCACGGTCCGGCTGCACGGCGAACCCACGGGCTGACCAGCGCGTCATGGGCCGGCAGGGCACAGGCCGGGAATCGGTTTGGCAAGTCGGGGGCGGTACGGGGATAGTCGGCCGGTGACCTCCGCCGATGCCCCGATACGCCGCCGCAGACCCGACTGGGCCGGCCGCAACTACAGCCTGCTGACCGCTTCGGCGGTCGTCACCAACCTGGGCAGCCACGGCGCGCTGATCGCCGCCGCGTTCGCCGTCCTGGAGAGCGGTGGCGACGGCGGTGACGTGGGGCTCGTGGCCGCCGCGCGGACGCTGCCGCTGGTGGTGTTCCTGCTGATCGGCGGCGCGGTCGCGGACCGGCTCCCCCGGCACCGGGTGATGGTCGCGGCGAACGCCCTCAACTGTGTGTCGCAGGGCGTCTTCGCGGTGCTCGTGCTCGCCGGGGACCCCCAGCTGTGGCAGATGATGCTGCTCACCGCGCTGGGCGGCACCGGCCAGGCGTTCTTCAGTCCGGCCGCCGAGGGCATGCTGATGTCCTCGGTCTCCGGCGAGCAGGTGAGCCGGGCCTTCGCGGTGTTCCGGATGGCGATGCAGGGTGCGACCGTGGGCGGGGCCGCGCTGGGCGGCGCGATGGTCGCCGCGATCGGCCCGGGCTGGGTGTTGGCGGCGGACGCGGTGGCGTTCGCGGTGGCCGCGGCCCTGCGCTCCTTCCTCGACGTGAGCCACATCGCGCCACGGACGCCGGGCGACGGTCTGCTCGCCGATCTCCGGGAGGGCTGGCAGGAGTTCAGCAGCCGGCCGTGGCTGTGGGGCATCGTCGTACAGTTCTCGATCGCGAACGCGGTGGTGGCGGCGGCCGACGCCGTCTACGGCCCGCTCGTCGCCCGCGACCATCTGGGCGGGGCGGGCCCCTGGGGTCTGGCCCTGGGCTTCTTCGGCGCGGGCACGGTCGCCGGCGCCCTGCTGATGACCCGCTGGAAGCCACGGCGCCTGCTGCTCTGGGGCACCCTCGGGGTCTTCCCCCTCGCCCTCCCCTCGGCCGCCCTCGCGGTGCCGACGTCGGCCGGGGTCCTGTGCGCGGTGATGTTCCTGACCGGTGTGACGGTGGAGGTCTTCGGAGTGAGCTGGATGACCGCACTCCATCAGGAGATCCCGGAGAACAAGCTCTCCCGGGTCTCGGCCTACGACTGGTTCGGCTCCGTCGCCATGGTGCCGCTGGCGACCGCGCTGGCCGGTCCGGCGGAGTCCGCGTTCGGCCGGTCCAACGCGCTGTGGGGCTGCGCGGCGCTGGTCGTGGTGGTGACCGCGGCGGTGCTGGGCGTCCCGGACGTGCGCAATCTCAGACGGCGGACCAAACCGGTGACGCGGTCCGCCGCGAGCGACTCAGCCGATGCCGAACGCCCCGTCGGGGGGCTCGGGTGACGGTACGGCGTCCTCGTCCCGCACGGGCCGAGCGCCGCCGGTGAAGTCCCGCAGGGCCGCCCCGTGCTCGACCCGGGCGGGGAAGGCGTCGGAGGCGGTGAGCCGGGCGAGCGCGGCCGTGTCGAAGGGCTCCCGGGCGGCGACCACCACGGCGTTCCCGAACCGCCGGCCCCGCAGCACCCCCGGCTCGGCGATCAGCGCGAGCTCCGGGAACACCGTGCCCAGGGTGGCCAGTTGGGACCGCAGGAAGGCGAAGGGCGCCGCGTCGGCCAGGTTCGCCAGGTAGACGCCCCCGGCGCGCAGCACCCGGTCGGCCTCCCGGACATACCCGAGGGACGTCAGGTGCGCGGGCACTCGCGAGCCCCCGAAGACATCGGCGACCAGCACGTCCGCGGAGTCGGCCGGAGCAGCCTCCAGCCACGCCCGGGCATCGGCGGCGTGCAGGGCGATGGAGGCCCCCTCGGGCAGCGGCAGATACTCCACGACCAGCCGCGACAGCTCCTGGTCGGCCTCCACGACATCCTGCCGGGACCCGGGCCGGGTGGCGGCGAGATACCGCGGCAGCGTGAGGGCGCCCCCGCCGAGATGCAGTACGTCGAGCGACTGCCCCGGCTCGGCGACGGTGTCCAGGACATGGCCCAGCCGCCGCGCGTACTCGAACTCCAGATGCGTCGGCTCGTCCAGATCGACGTACGACTGCGGCGCCCCGTCGACGGTGAGCAGCCAGGCCCGCGCACGGTCGACGTCGGGCATGAGCTTGGCGAACCCGTGATCGACGGCACGGGCGACGGGGAGGGACTCGGTCACCGTGTCATTGTGCCTGTACCGGAGCGCCCCGAAGGGGCGCGGGGAACCGCGCGACCAGCCACAACGGCCCCGCAGTCCCCCACACACATCAGCCACCCTCACTCGACGGCTGTCACGGTCCCCGCACCGACGGTCCGACCGCCCTCACGGATGGCGAACCCGAGCCCCGGCTCGAGCGGCACGTCCCGCCCCAGCTCGACGGTCATGGTCACCGTCTCCCCGGGTCGGGCGACCGCCACCTCACCGAGGTCGACGTCCCCCACCACATCCGCCGTACGGATGTAGAACTGCGGCCGGTACCCCGTCGAGACCGGCGTCGTACGACCCCCCTCACGCGAGGACAGCACATACACCTGCGCCGAGAACCGCCGTCGCGGCTCGACGCTGCCCGGCGCGGCCACCACGTGCCCACGCCGTACGGCGTCCCGCGGAACGCCCCGCAGCAGCAACGCCACGTTGTCCCCGGCCTGCGCCTCCTCCATGGGCTTGCCGAACGTCTCCACTCCGGTGACCACCGTGTCCACGGCGGCCCCGAGCACGTCGACCCGGTCGCCCACCCGGACCGTGCCCCGCTCCACCGCACCGGTGACGACCGTCCCACGGCCGGTGATGGTGAGCACGTTCTCCACCGGCAACAGGAACGGCGCGTCCAAGTACCGCTCCGGCATGGGCACATACGTGTCCACGGCGTCGAGCAGCGCGTCGATGGACGCCGTCCACCGCGGGTCGCCCTCCAGCGCCTTGAGCCCGGAGACCCGTACGACAGGCACCGCGTCGCCGCCGTACCCGTGCGTGGTGAGCAGGTCACGGACCTCCAGCTCGACGAGTTCCACGAGCTCGTCGTCCGCCGCGTCCGCCTTGTTCAGGGCGACGACCACGTGGTCCACGCCCACCTGGCGGGCGAGCAGCACGTGTTCGGCGGTCTGCGGCATGATCCCGTCGAGCGCGGAGACGACGAGGATCGCCCCGTCGAGCTGCGCGGCGCCGGTGACCATGTTCTTGACGTAGTCGGCGTGGCCCGGCATGTCCACGTGCGCGTAGTGCCGGGTGTCGGTCTCGTACTCGACGTGCGCGATGTTGATGGTGATGCCGCGCGCGGCCTCCTCGGGGGCCCGGTCGATGCGGTCGAACGGGACGAAGGTGCCGGCGCCGCGGTCGGCGAGGACCTTGGTGATGGCGGCGGTCAGGGTGGTCTTGCCGTGGTCGACGTGGCCCATGGTGCCGATGTTCAGATGCGGTTTGGTGCGCACGTATGCCGTCTTGGGCATGGCGATTCCTCGAAGCCTCTTCGTAGGTGATGGGGACCCCGGGGAACTGGCCGACCCTCCCCCTGCGGGGTCCGCCGGACAATCCGGAGAGGGTCAGCTTCGGGCGCCGTCGACAGCGGCCAGGAAGATCTCAACGGCAGCCTTCGGTGCATCCGCGACTGCGGATGCTGCGAAGAGGAAGGCGTGCCGGAACATGACGCCGATCATTGCCGACGCGGTGCCCGGCGTCGAACGATTTTCCGGGGCGGGGGAGTTCAGGCGCCGATGTTCTTGAGCGCTTCCCGCACCGACAGCGGCGCGAAGCGGCCCTTCTCCCGGGCGAGGAAGGCCCGTACGGCCTCCGGGTCGGTCTTGGCGTACTCGCGCAGCGCCCAGCCGATCGCCTTGCGGATGAAGAAATCGGGGTGCCCGGACTGACGCAGGCAGTAGGTGAACAGGCGGTCGGCGTCGGTGTGTTCTTTGTAACGCAGTTGGTGGAGCAGGGCGGTACGGGCGATCCACAGGTCGTCGTCGACGATCCAGGCGTCCATGTCGGCCGTGAGCTTCGGATCGGCGGCCACCATCGCGCCCACGACGTGCGCGGCCAGCAGGTCGACGGTGTCCCACCAGGGGACCGTGGAGACGAGGTGCCGGGCCACGGGCAGGAAGCCGGACGGGAGCACGCGCGCGTGGCGGCGCAGATAGTCGACGGCGAAGTACTGGTACTCGCGCTCGGGCAGTGCCCAGCAGCGCAGCGCGATCGCGGTGCAGTCGGCCTCGTCGGGACGGGGCGTGCCCTCCAGGACGGTGCGGGACAGGGCGCGGCGCACGGGCGTGGTGAGGCCGAGGAAGGGGGCCACGTCCTTCATGTACGCGCGCATGGGCCCGGCCCGCTCGGGGTCCGCCGCGCCGCCGTAGACGGCGGTGAGCCGCTCCAGCACGGTGTCCGCGAGAATGCTGTGCGGCAGTGAGGGAGATCCCACACCTGTGACGCTCATGAGACGAACCATACGGCGATCACACACATTGGTCGGTTAGTGTCACCGGATGCTCGATGCCACCACCCGCTCTGGGGGCACCGCCACGGCCACTCCCCCGGCCACCGCCACGGAGCTCGCCCTCGCCGCCCCCGTCCCGGCCGGTCTCGCCGCCCGCTGCTCCAGAGTGCTGCTCTCGCCCTGGTCGCGGCTCTCCCTGCTCGTGGCGCTGCTCGTGGCGGCCGGTTCGACCGTGCTGCTCCTGGAGCCACAGCGGCTGCTGGCCGACGGCTGGCCACCGGAGCTCGGCGGCGCGGCGGCCGCCCTGGTGTACGCGGTGGCGTACGGGCTGTGCGCGGTGGCGTTCGTGCCGCGCCCCCTGCTGAACCTGGCCGCGGGCGCCCTCTTCGGCTCGCAGCTGGGCATCGGGGCCGCGCTGGCGGGCACGGTGCTCGGCGCCGGCATCGCCTTCACGCTGGGCCGGGTGCTGGGCCAGGACGCCCTCCGCCCGCTGCTGCGCGGTCGCCTGCTCCAGGGGGCGGACGGCCAGCTCAGCCGCCACGGTTTCCGCTCGATGCTGGCGATCCGCCTGTTCCCCGGCGTCCCGTTCGCCGCCGCCAACTACTGCGCCGCGGTCTCACGGATGGGCTACCTGCCGTTCCTCCTGGCGACGGCGCTCGGCTCGATCCCGAACACCGCCGCGTACGTCGTGGCGGGCGCACGTGCCTCGACACCGACGTCCCCGGCGTTCCTGATCGCGATGGCGGCGATCGCGGTGCCGGCGCTGGTAGGGGCGGCGGTGGCGTGGCGCAAGCGGCACCATTTGAGAGGGCGGTGAGCTGAGCGGCCCCGTTAGGGGCGCGGGGCGGTGTCGATTTGCGGCTCCGCCGCGTGGGCGCGACCAGCCCCCACCGGCCCGCAGCCGCAATCAGACCCTTTCGAGCACCATCGCGTTGGCGAGCCCACCGGCCTCACACATCGTCTGCAACGCGTAACGCGCCCCACGCTCCTGCATGGCATGCACAAGTGTCGTCGTAAGACGCGTCCCACTCGCCCCCAGCGGATGCCCAATCGCAATGGCTCCCCCGTGCACGTTCACCTTGCCCAGATCCGCCCCCGTCTCCTGCTGCCAGGCCAGCACCACACTGGAGAACGCCTCGTTGACCTCGAACAGATCGATGTCATCAAGGGTCAACGAAGCCCTCCGCAACACCTTCTCCGTAGCCGGAATGACACCGGTGAGCATCAGCACCGGGTCAGACCCCGTGACGGCGAAACTGTGCAGCCGGGCCAGCGGCCGCAGGCCGAGACGAGCCGCGGTCTCACTCGACGTGATCAGCACAGCCGACGCCCCGTCGTTGATCGGGCTCGCATTCCCCGCGGTGACGTTCCACTCGATCTGCGGGAAGCGTTCGGCGAAGGCCGGGTCGTAGTACGCGGGCTTGAGGCCGCCCAGAATCTCGGCCGTGCTGGACGGCCGTACGCACTCGTCGCGCGCCACACCCTCCAGCGGCGCGACCTCCGCGTCGAACAGCCCCTTCTCCCAGGCCTCGGCCGCCTTGAGATGGGAGGACACCGCGAAGGTGTCCATCTGCTCGCGCGCGATCGACCACTTCGCCGAGATGAGCTCCGCGCTGATGCCCTGCGGGACGAGTCCCTCCGGGTAGCGCTCGGCGACTCCGGGGCCGAAGGGATCCTTGCCGGGCGGCACGTTGGACCACATCGGCACCCGGCTCATCGACTCGACGCCACAGGCCACGACGAGGTCGTAGGCGCCGGAGATGACGCCCTGGGCCGCGAAGTGCACGGCCTGCTGGGAGGAGCCGCACTGGCGGTCCACGGTGGTCGCCGGGACCGTCTCCGGGAAGCCCGCCGACAGGAGGGCGTAGCGGGTGGTGTTCATGGCCTGTTCGCCGACCTGGTCGACGGTGCCGCCGATGACGTCGTCGATGAGGGCCGGGTCGACGCCGGAGCGTTCGACGAGGGTGCGCAGGGTGTGGGCGAGGAGTTCGACGGGGTGCACGTGCGCGAGGGCACCGTTCGGCTTGCCCTTGCCTATCGGGGTGCGTACGGCTTCGACGATCACTGCGTCACGCATGGGATGCGGCCTCCAGCACTGGGAAAGCGACCCTACCGGTCAGTAGGAAATCCAAACTCACCATAACTCCGTGGGTTGGAAAATCAAACCCTCCCCTAGAATCGGCCCCATGGCCGCCACCAAAGATCCGCGCCCCTGTTCCATCGCCGACGCCCTGGCGCTCGTCGGCGAGAAGTACTCCTTCCTCGTCCTGCGCGAGGTCTGCCTCGGCAACGGTCGCTTCGACCAGCTGGTGCGCAACATCGGCGCCCCGCGCGACATCCTCGCTACACGTCTGCGCCGGCTCGTCGACGCCGGGATCCTCACCAAGCGGGCCTACAGCGAGCGGCCGCAGCGCTTCGAGTACCGGCCCACCGCCGCGGGGCTCGAACTGGAGCCGGTCCTGATCACCCTCATGGCCTGGGGCGACCGCCACCTCCGCACCGACGACGACCGTCCCATGGTGGTCGAGCACGTCTGCGGCAACGAGCTGGCCCCGGTCGTCACCTGCGCGGAGTGCGGCGAGCAGGTCCGGCACGAGGACCTCACGGCCCATCCGCAGACACCCGGCTGGACGGTGGCGGGGCCGTCGGCGGCGTAACCGCCCTCAGGGCTCAGGCGTGCGCGCGGCAGAACGCCCGGACCGCCTGGTTGAACTCCTGCGGACGCTCCAGGTTGCTGACATGCCCCGCGCCCGGGATGACCACCAGTTCGGCACCCGGAATCGCCGCATGGAACGCGTGGGCGACGCTCAGCGGTGAGCGCGCGTCCAGCTCTCCCCAGAGCAGCAGCGTCGGCACTGTGATGTCCGGCAGCAGGTCGTTCTGGTCGGTCTCGGCCATCATGAAGAGCTGTGCCCCGAGCGTCTGCGGACGCACGTCGCGCGCCATGGCGTCGAGCAGCGGCACGAACTCGGCGGGCGGGTCGCCGGCGAACAGCCCCGGCAGCGTCGGATCGAACTGGTCCCGGGGCGCGGCGAGCATCCGCCGTGTCCCTTCGACGCGGGCCGCCACCTCCTCCGGGGGCAGCGATCCCTTCCAGCCGGCATACGTGTCGACCAGGAGGAGTGTCCTGACGACCTCCGGATGACGGCGGTACAGCTCCAGCACGACCGTCCCACCCCAGGACAGACCGGCGACGTGGGCCGGCCCGAGCCGCAGCTCCTCGATCAGCGCGGCGAGGCAGTCGGCGTAGTCCGCGAGACCGAACCCGGCAGGGATGCCCGACGAACGCCCGGACCCCGGCTCGTCCCACGCCACGACCGTGAACTCGTCGGCCAGTCCGGAGAGTTGCGGCTGCCACATGCGGGCGTAGACGGCCGCGCCGTGCACCAGGACCAGAGGCGGTCCCTGCCCGACGCGCTCGTAGGCGATCTCGAGCCCGCCCACCTGCACCGTGGCCATGCCCCCAGGCTAGACGCACCCGCGAACGGTGTCCCCTCGACCGAGGCGCGGCTCAGTCGCCCGGGTAGACGTCCAGGCGCCCGCACATCCCGAACCTGCCGTGCTCCGAGGGCTGTTCGGAGCGCACGACGGCGTCGGCGAGGTGGGAGAAGTCGCCCTGTTCGAGACGGTCGAGCTGCTCCCCCGTCGCCGCGGCGGCGGCCGCCGCACCGTCGCGCCAGCGCTCCCGCCACTCGGCCAGTCGCGGCCGTACGAGCGCGGCGGCCGCGCGATGGAAGTCGGCCAGCCCCTCGGGAGCCTCCCGCAGCACCCGGTAGCCCTCCAGGGCGAGGTCGCGACGGGCCCGCGCGATCCGCTCCCGCTCCTCCTCGGGCGCGTGCGCGGGAACGGTGGTCACGGCGGCGTACGTCTCCGGGTCGGCCAGATACTCCGGGGGCAGCGTGAGCACCGCGTCCCCCGCCTCCGGCAGCCCGCTGTTCTGCATCAGGACGGTGATGCGCAGCTCGTCCTCGTTGACCAGCCGGTGGATGGTGCCCGGCGTGAACCGGGCGAGCGTGCCGGGCACGAGGGGCGTGACCTCGTACCCGGATGTCGTGAGGGTCTGCACCGAACCCCGGCCGCCGGTGACGACGTACGCCTCCGAACAGGTCAGGTGCATATGGGGGGTTCCGCCGGAGACGCCGTCGGCGGCGGGCCAGTCGTACACGCACAGGTGCGAGACGGCGACCCCGCCGGGGAGCCCTTCGAAGGCGGTCGTCACGGACGGGCCTCCCCGCGCTCGGCGGTCACCACGGGTGCGCCTCCAGGTACTTGGCGATCTCCTCCCGCTCCCAGGCGCCGTCGACGACGACGACGCGGTAGCGGCGGGTGAGGGTGTCTCCGGGGGCGAGGGCGAACTCGTCGTAGAAGGCCCAGGAGGGGGCCATGCCGGCGAAGGGCTCGTTGCGGACGAACCAGTGGGCCGGGTGGGTGCCCTCGGCGCCGAGGTGGTCGTTCTCCGGGGCGTGCTCGATGACGAGGGTGGCGTGGCCGTCCGTGCCGTCGTGCTCGCCGGAGAGGGCGAGCCAGGGCGCCTGTTCGCCCAGCAGGCCGGGGCCTTCGGCGTCCGGCGCGATGATGCGACCGTCGCGGAAGGCGCGCGGGCCGCGCCAGAACAGGCCCGTGTACCCGGCGAGTTCGCGTCCGGCGGTGGTGGGGCTGCCGAAGACCAGCGGCTCGTCGCGCCGGTTGGTGATCGCGCTGGTCCAGGTCAGCGCCCAGGAGCCGGACTCCTGGTCGACGTCGTGGATCTCGATCCGGCGCTCCTCGTCGGCCCACAGTTCCCCGCTGTACGGGTGCCAGGTGAGCCGCTCGGCGATGACGACCCGGTCGCCGTCCGCGGAGACCTCGTCGAAGCCGACGTGTGCCATCGAGCCGACGCGCTCGGGGAGTTCGAGGTAGCCCTCGCCGTGCACGTAGGAGTTGCCGCCCCACAGGTTGGCGCCCGACAGGTGCGAGGCGGTCAGGGACAGGCCCTTGTGCCAGCGGTGGTCGTTGGGCCGGTAGTCGGTGACGATGTCGCCGGCCAGGGTCCGCAGCGGGTGGATGTACGGCCTGGGCGCCTCCCAGGCCGCCTCGGGCCGGTACACGTAGGCGAGCAGCTCGACGCCGGTGGCCGGGTCGGTCACGGTGATGCGGTCGCCGTGCGCGTGGACGATGCGCAGCCCGGTCATACGGGCACCTCCTCGCTGACGACGGGGGCCCAGCCTGGCGCGTTCCCGTGCATGGCCGTGTAGAACGGGTCACCCGGGCCGATCTCGCCCGCCCGCACCGTGACATCCGTGAACGCCGACTTGTACAGCGCGGCGATCAGCTCCAGGCTGCCACGTCCGTCGGCACCGCTGCTGCGCGGCCGCTCCCCGGCGCGCATGCTGGCGACCAGCTCGCGCAGCTGCTCGGTGTGCGAACTGGGCACGTCCGCGCCGAAGTCCCGCCAGGCTGCGGCCTGTTCGTCCGGGACGCCGGGTGCCGGGGTGATGGCCCAGTTCTCGTTGCCGTGACCGTACAGATGAGTGAGTTCGACGGTCGCGCGCTCGCAGTCGATGCGGATACGGCTGACCTCGTCGGGGCTCAGCACGCTGTTGACGACGGTCGCCATCGCGCCGTTCTCGAAGCGGACCAGGGCGGTGGAGACGTCCTCGGTCTCGACGTCGTGCACCATCCGCCCGGCCATGGCGCGCACCTCGCTCCACGGGCCGAGCAGGTCCAGGAGGAGGTCCATCTGGTGGATGCCGTGGCCCATCGCCGGGCCGCCGCCCTCGGTCGCCCAGCGGCCGCGCCAGGGCACGGCGTAGTACGCGGTGTCGCGGTACCAGGTGGTCTGGCAGTGCGCGACGAGCGGGCGGCCCAGCTCCCGCCCGTCGAGCAGTCCGCGCACATGCCGGGTGCCGGAGCCGAAGCGGTGCTGGAAGACGATGGCGGCGTACGGGCCGCCGTCCTTGCCCTCCTGCGCCTCCACGGCGTCGAAGTCGGCGAGCGTGGGCACCGGCGGCTTCTCGCACCACACCCAGGCCCCGGCGCGCAGCGCGGCGACGGTCTGGTCGCGGTGCAGGGTCGGCGGGGTGCAGATGCTGACGAGGTCGGGGCGCTGCTCGCGCAGCATGCGGTCCAGGTCGGTGTAACCGTGCGGGACCCCGCCGGCCGCGCAGAACTCCTCGACGGCCCTGGCATCGATGTCAACCGCCGCGACCACCTCGACCTCGCCCTCCGCGGCGAGTGCGCGGAACGCGGTCAGGTGGGAGCCCCGGGCGATGGCGCCGGTACCGATGACGGCGACCCGGATGCGACGGCCGTCGTAGGGAGTGGTGGGTGACATGGACGCGATCAGCACTCCTCGAACGAACGGCGGTCAGCGCCGACACCCGCCATCGGAGCAGCAAGCGCTTTCTCTCCGCAGCAACCTAAGCGGCCGCACCCTGGCCGGTCAACAGCCCGCACACCCCGCTGACCACCGCTCGGCCCGCACCCTGTGGCAGGCCTGTCACCGGAGGCCGCTAGGCTGCCCTCCACACCTGTGATCACCGCGCCCGTACGGCTCGGTGTGCCCGTTACTCCTCCCCCGATCAGCGCTTGGACTCCCTACCTTCATGTCTTGGTTTGAATCCTTCATCCTCGGACTCGTCCAGGGGCTGACCGAGTTCCTCCCCGTCTCCTCCAGCGCGCATCTGCGGCTGACGGCGGCCTTCGCCGAATGGAAGGACCCCGGCGCGGCCTTCACCGCGATCACGCAGATCGGCACCGAGGCGGCCGTGCTGATCTACTTCCGCAAGGACATCGGGCGGATCATCTCGGCGTGGACCAGGTCGCTGTTCAACAAGGAGATGCGCAGCGACCACGACGCCCAGATGGGCTGGCTGGTGATCGTCGGCTCGATCCCGATCGGTGTGCTCGGCGTGACGCTCAAGGACCAGATCGAGGGACCGTTCCGCGATCTGCGGATCACGGCGACGATGCTGATCGTGGTGGGCATCATCATCGGCATCGCCGACCGGCTGGCGGCCCGCGACGAGAGCGGCGGCAAGCACCGGGCCGCCAAGCAGCGCAAGGGCCTGGAGGACCTGGGCGTACGGGACGGCCTGATCTTCGGCCTCTGCCAGGCCTGCGCCCTCATCCCGGGCGTCTCCCGCTCCGGCGCCACCATCAGCGGCGGCCTGTTCATGGGCTACAAGCGCGAGTCCGCGGCCCGCTACTCGTTCCTGCTCGCCATCCCCGCGGTCCTCGCGTCCGGTCTCTTCGAGACCAAGGACGCGATGGACGGCGGCCATGTGGACTGGCCCCAGACGATCTTCGCGACGATCATCGCGTTCATCGTCGGATACGTGGTCATCGCGTGGTTCATGAAGTTCATCTCGACCAAGAGCTTCATGCCGTTCGTCTGGTACCGCATCGCGCTCGGCATCGTGATCATCCTGCTGGTGACGTTCGGCGGGCTGAGCCCGCACGCGGCGGAGTCGGCCGGCTGACGCGTACGACGGCGAAGTCAACACGTTCACACAGCGAACTCCGTGACCCATCACATACGTTGTGTGTAGCCGTTCGGTAGCGCAGTGTCAGTTCCTGCCCTTAGGCTTGTCCGCATGCCCCCCTATTCCGTGGCCTCTGGTTCCGTGCGGTCTGCTGCCGAAGTGAACGAGCAGATCCGTGCGCTGTGGCTGCGGGCGGGCGGATCGCTGTCGGCCCAGGAGCGCGAGGAATACGAGTTGTTGGTGGTCGAGTGGGCCGCCGCGATCCGGGGCACCGTCATCAAGGCGGCCTGAACGACGGCCTGCGGCTCAGTCGTTGGCGGGGCCGTAGTGCAGGGCTCCCCCGCTCGGCACCAGATATCCGACGCCCCGCTTCTCGGGCAACTCACCGGCCAGTGACGCCGCGTCGATGCAACCGGAGACCTCCCAGCCGACGACGGCACAGCTGAAGGGCGCGCTGCGGAACGCCTCGGTGCCGATGGCGGCCAGCCAGTCGTCGATCAGCGCGGAGCGGTAGAAGGGCCGCCCGTCCCAGTAGGCGACACCGGCGGCGTCCAGCGCACTGTCCGGCACATAGAAGTCCAGCCAGTCACTGCTGTCGTCACCGCCGCGCACCGCCATCACCCCGCACACGACGAGATCCCCCGAGGGCAGCCGGACGCGGCCGTGGAGATGCCCGAACTCCTCCAGCGAGGCCACCGTGCACGGCACCGCCTCCTGCTCCTCCGGCTCCCGGTCCCCGTGCCCGTAGCACCCCTGCACATCTGCCGCGGCCCACACCGCGCCCAGCACGGCCTGAAGCCCGGCGTCGTCCGTCGAACCGACCTCGATGCCCAGCTCGTAGAAGCCGCCGGACCTGAACTGGTGGCGGAAGGAAGCGGCGTGTGTCATCGCACGATGATCGCTCACCGGTCGCCCAAACGCCTCCTAAGATCCACCCCATGGAGCGTCTCGAGAGCGTCCCCCCGCGCCAGGGGCTCATCATCTTCCTGAACGGCACCTCCAGTTCGGGCAGGTCGACCATCGCGGCCGAACTGCTCCAGATCCTCGACGAGCCGTACTTCCACATGCCCGTGGACGCGTTCCACGCGATGCGGTCGAGGGTCCACGTGCCGCCGGACCAGCTGGGCACCCTGCTGCACCGCACCTGGCAGGGCTTCCACCGGGCGGTCGCGGGGATGGCGGCCGCCGGGAACAACGTCGTCGTCGACCATGTGCTGAGCGCCGAATGGCGGCTCCACGACTGTCTCTCGCTGTTCGCACCCCGGGACGTGGTGTTCGTCGGAGTGCACTGCCCGCCCGTGGAGCTGGCGCGCCGGGAGCGTGAGCGGGGCGACCGGCCGCCCGGGCTCGCGGAGCGCCAGCTGGCGCAGGTGCATTCCCACGGGATCTACGACGTCGAGTGCGACACGGCCGACGCGACCCCGCGGGAATGCGCCCTGCGGATCAAGGAGTTCCTGCCGGACCGTCCGACGCCGACGGCGTTCGAGCGGCTGCGCGCAGACCTCTGAGGTGACGGATCACCCGTCCAGCACCTCGCAGGCCTCGCGGAAGTCGTCGTAGGCCTCGCCGTACTGACGGGCGGCGAGCAGGAACATGGAACGGTCCGTCAAGGCCCGGCCCACCTCCTCCCGTTCGGCCAGGCGACGGGCGAGGGCCACCCTTTCGTTGAAGACCGGGCGGAGTGGCTTCAGGATGCGGTAGTCGCAGCGCTCCCTGTACACGGCGGTGCGGATGGTGAGTCTGCGGTGCAGGGCGACCAGTTCGGGGAGAGAGGCGGACGGGTCCTGCCGTAGCGCCTCGACCTGTTCCTCAAGCGGCCCCAGGCCGTCGAGGTACGCCTTCCTGACATCGGGCGACCACTGATGAAGTGCCACACCGAACGCGGGCCCCGGCGCGGCCGCGGACGGTGCGGGCTCCGCCGACCGCCCCGACACGGACAGCAACGTGCTCCACCACGACAGGATGTTGCTCCAGCTCTTGGGTTCCCCGGTGAGGTCCAGCTCGGTCAGGTGAGCGAGGGCCTCCTGCCGGGCCGCGCCGGCCTCGTCGCGGCGCCCGGCGGCGTCCAGCATCCCGGCAAGATGGACCAGTTGCCAGACCTGGATCGCCAACGCCGTGCTCGTCGCGGCGACTTCCGCCCGGGTGACCTCCACCAGCTCCGCGAAGGCGTCCAGAGACTCCTCCCGCCGTCCGGCGGCGTCCAGTTCGGCCGCCCAAGCGACCATCGACCAGAAGGAGTTGTCTGCCGGAGTCAACGGGCGCTCCGCGTCGGCCTGCCTCCCGCAGATCTCCGCCGCCTCCCCGTGCCGCCCCTCCTCGGCCAGCGCCACCGCCAGCTGCCAGTGCCCGTACGCGGGGCTCTTCACCTGACCGTGCTCGTAACCCCACCGACCGGCCTCGGCCATCTCCTCGCAGACGGCCCGCGCCTCCGCCCGGCGCCCGAGCTCGTACAGGCCGAACCGGTACGCATCCAGGACCCGGACCAGCAGCTCGGTCCGCTTCGGTTCGCCTTCGTCCACACGTCGTGCCGTGTCCACCGCCTCCGCGCGCCAGGCCAGCTTCGCCTCCGGCAGGTCCCGGATCTCCGACGCGTACGAGGCCGACAACAGCGCCTCGGCCAGTTTCGGCATATAGGTCAGCGGACTCACCACCGACAGCACTTGGTACGCCTCGACCTGCCGGGCCACGCTCAGCCGGCCCGACTCCAGCAGCATCGTCCGCGCCCTCAGTACCGCATCCTGATCGACCTTCTCCGCGTGATCCATGACGGCGATTCTGAGAGGCCGGACAGGGGTCCAACAAGGCTGCTGAGCAGTGCTGTTCGTCCTACGAAAACGGCCTCCGACCTGTCATGATGGAGACGTCTTCACCCCGTCGAGGCGAAAGGCGGCGCACCGCAAGCCCTCGGCTGTGGTCGCACCAACGCCCGAAATCCCCCGTACGGCACCGGAGTTCCCCTCGCTACCGTCGTGCCATGCGAGCCATCGTCATCGGCGCGGGCATCGGAGGGCTGACCGCGACGCTGAGTCTGCGTCGCGCCGGGCACGAGGTCACGCTGGTCGAGCAGTTGCCGCGGTTCACCGAGGCCGGCGCCGGAATCCAGCTCGCGCCCAACGCCACGCGGGTGCTGCGGCGCCTGGACCTGCTCGACGCGGTCGCCGCGCAGGCCGCCCCGCCGGGCCCGCTGAGCTTCCGTACGTGGTCCGACGGGACGGAGATCTGCCGCTACGCGCTGGGCCGCGAGGTCGACGACGCGTTCGGGGCGCCCTATCTGCAACTGCACCGGGCCGATCTGCACCAGGCGCTGGCCGCCGCCGTACCGCCCGAGTCGGTGCGGCTGGGCACCCAGGTCGTGGGTTTCGGCCAGGACGAGAAGTCCGCGCAGGTGACGACGGCCGCCGGCGAGCGGCTGACCGCGGACCTCGTCGTGGCCGCGGACGGCATCCGCTCCGCGGCCCGCCAGTGGCTGTTCGGTGCGGACGAGGCCGTGTTCTCGAAGACCGCCGCGTACCGCGCGCTCCTCCCGGCCGAGCAGGTCGCCGATCTGGACCTGCCGGACACCGGGGTCTGGCTCGGCCCCGGGCGGCACTTCGTCCACTACCGGGTACGCCGTGGCGAACTGCTCAACGTCGTGGCCGTGTTCGGGACGCGGACGGCACAGGAGTCGTGGACCGCCCTCGCGGTGCCCGGAGAGCCGCTGCGCGCCTTCGAGGGGTGGGACCCCCAGATCGTGCGGGTCCTGGAACGCGCGGGACGGATGTACCGCTGGGGCATCCACACCCGTGCACCGCTCACCCGCTGGAACTCCGGCCGGGCGACCCTGCTGGGCGACAGCGCCCACGCGATGGTGCCGTTCCAGGCCCAGGGCGCCGCCCAGGCGATCCTCGACGCGGCCGTGCTCGGCGACTGCCTCACGGACGCGGGCCCGGCCGACGTACCCGCCGCGCTCGACCGGTACGTACGCCGCCGGCTGGCCACCGCCACGCACATGCAGGCCCGTTCCGCGCACGCGGGCGACGAGTTCCACCTCCCGGACGGTGCCGCGGCCGCGGCACGCAACGCCCGCATGGCGGCGCACGCGGCCGAACACAGGTTCCTGCCCGTGGCGACCGCATGGGCGGCGGACGTCCTCGACGAGCAGGCGGCGCCGTGAGTGGCCGGAATGTCACCGCACGCCTCTTGGCCCCGCCCGCCCCATGCCCAACACTGAGCCGATGACGCAGCGTGTGGAGCTCGCCACCGTGATGGACCGACTGGCCGTCGACGAACTGATCACCGAGTACGCGGTGGCCGTGGACGACGGCGACTGGGAGGGATACCGGAAGCTGTTCACCCCGGACGGACGCGCGGACTACCGCTCGGCCGGCGGTGTCGAGGGGGATGCCGGGCAGGTCGCCACCTGGCTCGCGGAGAGCCTGCGGGTGTTCTCGATGCGACAGCATCTGATCGTCAACCGGCGCATCACTTTCGGCCAGTGGGAGCACGACACGGGCGACACGGCCCGCGTCCAGGCCGACTACGTCAATCCGATGCGTATCGACCGGGACGGCGACGGATCCGGCGCGGCCCCGGACTTCATCTGCGGCGGCCGCTACGCCTTCGGCCTGCTGCGCACGTACGACGGCTGGCGGCTGCGCGAGGTCGTCGTACAGGAGAAGTGGCGTCGCCTCCCTGCCCCCGCCCCACGTCCATGATCAACTGAGGCGACGCCCTCTGTCCCCGGGGCGTCCGCACAGCGCACACTGGAGGACGCACGGGGTAGGAGTCGCCGTATGAAGACGCTCGGCCACTGGCTCACCTCCCCCTGGCGGCGTTCCGCCGTCGCCGCGCTCGCCGGCGCCCTGCCCGTGCTCGCCTTCCCCGCCCCGTCCCTGTGGTGGTTCGCCTACGTCGCTCTGGTCCCCTGGATCGCCCTGGTCCGCTCCGCCCCGACCGCGAAGCGGGCGGCGTACGACGGCTGGTTCGGCGGGCTCGGCTTCATGCTGGCCATGCACCACTGGCTGCTGCCGAGCCTGCATGTGTTCACGTTCGTCATCGCGGCCCTTCTCGGTGCGCTGTGGGCGCCGTGGGGCTGGCTGGTCCGCCGCTTGCTCGCCGGGACGCCCTCGCGTCGCCGGATCTGCGGTGCCCTGCTCGTCCTGCCCTCGGGCTGGCTGCTGGTGGAGCTCGTCCGTTCCTGGCAGGGGCTCGGCGGGCCGTGGGGGATGCTCGGCGCCAGTCAGTGGGAGGTGGCGCCGGCGCTGCGGCTGGCCTCGGTGGGCGGGGTGTGGCTGATCAGCTTCCTGGTGGTGGCCGTGAACGTCGCGGTCGCGGTGCTGGTCACCGTCCGGCAGTCCCGCGTTCCCGCGACGGCCGCTCTCCTGGCCACGGCCGCCGCCGGCTCGGCGGTCTGGATGTGGTCGCCGCGCCCGGACGCCGACGGCAGCGTACGGATCGCCGTCGTGCAGCCGGGCGTCGTCGAGGGCGGCGACCGGCGGCTCGCCCGCGAGGAACAGCTCACCCGTCAACTGGCCGGGCAGGGCGTCGACCTGGTCGTGTGGGGCGAGAGCAGTGTCAGCCTCGACCTCGGCGACCGGCCCGACGTCGCCCGCAGGCTCGCCGCGCTCTCGAGCGAGACCGGCGCCGACATCCTCGTCAACGTGGATGCCCGGCGCTCCGACAAGCCCGGCATCTACAAGAGTTCGGTGCTGGTCGGCCCCGCCGGGCTCACCGGCGACCGCTACGACAAGATGCGGCTCGTGCCCTTCGGGGAGTACGTCCCCTTCCGCTCGCTGCTCGGCTGGGCGACCTCGGTCGGCAAGGCGGCGGGCGAGGACCGCAGGAAGGGCTCCGAGCAGGTCGTGATGGACGTCGGCCACGGGCTGAGGATCGGTCCGATGGTCTGCTTCGAGTCCGCGTTCCCCGACATGAGCCGGCATCTCGCCGAAGACGGCGCCGAGGTGCTGGTCGCCCAGTCGTCGACGTCCACGTTCCAGCACAGCTGGGCCCCGGCGCAGCACGCCTCGCTCGCCGCCCTGCGTGCCGCCGAGACGGGCCGCCCGATGGTCCACTCGACGCTGACCGGCGTCTCGGCCGTCTACGGCCCGGAGGGACAGCGGGTCGGCTCATGGCTCGGCACGAGCGCGAGCGCGACGGCGGTCTACGAGGTGCCGCTGGCCACGGGTGTCACGCCGTACGTCCGCTTCGGCGACTGGGTGCCCCGCGCGGCGCTGCTGATCGTCGCCGTCTGGTGCGCGGGGCAGGGTGTGCGGGCCCTGTGGCTCAGGCGGCCCGCTCCTGGACCGCGCGTACCACCCGCTCGCACAGCTCATGGGTCGCCAGCGCATCCCGGGCGCTGAGCGGCTTCCCCGCGCGCACGGCGTCCAGGAACGCCATCACGACCTGCTCGATGCCCCGCTGCCGGGCGACCGGCACCCAGTCCCCGCGCCGTCGCACGGTCGGCTGCCCCTTGTGGTCGATGACCTCGGCGAGGTTGACCACCTGGCGCTTGGTGTCCTGCCCGGACACCTCCAGGATCTCCTCGGCCGAGCCGCTGAGCCGGTTCATCACCCCGAGCGCGGTGAAGCCGGCGCCGCTGAGCTGGAGCACCACGTGGTGCAGCAGTCCGTCCTCGACCCGGGCGCGCACGGTCACGTCGTCGACCGGGCCCGGCGCCAGGAAGCGCAGGGTGTCGACGACGTGGATGAAGTCGTCGAGGATCATCGACCGCGGCTCCTCCGGCAGCCCGATCCGGTTCTTCTGCATGAGGATCAGCTCGCGCGGATGGTCGGCGCACTGCGCGTACCCGGGCGCGTAACGCCGGTTGAAGCCGACCGCGAGGGACACCTCCCGCTCCTCCGCGAGGGCCACCAGCCGCTCCGAGTCGGCGAGTTCGTACGCCAGCGGCTTGTCGACGTACGTCGGTACGCCCGCCTCCAGCAGCCGCGTCACGATCTCGGGGTGCACGACGGTGGGCGCGTGCACGAAGGCCGCGTCGAGCCCCTCGTCGAGCAGCGAGTCGAGGTCCTGATGGCGCCGGCCCTCGGGCAGATGGAGGCCGTCGGCGACCCGGGCGAGCGTGGCCGGTGTGCGGGTCTGGAGATGCAGTTCGACGTCGGGCAGACCGCCGAGCACCGGCAGATAGGCCTTCCGGGCGATGTCGCCGAGTCCGATGCAGCCGACCTTCACTACTGGCTCTCCCTACCGCTTGCCCGCGCCTGACACGACGGAAGCATACGGCTGCTGCGGCGGCCGCCAGTCGGCGATGCCGTCGAATCCGCGCAGGAAGAGGGCCGGGCCGGCCAGCGAGAGCGCGGCGATCGCGCAGTCGCGTACGGCCATGAGGGCGCGGTTCGGCGTCATGTTGAGGCGGCCGATCCTGACGGCCTGACGGACGACGGCGGTCGTACGAGGCAGGCGGGCCGCCGAGTAGGCCGCGAGGTCGTCGCAGTGGTGGGCCAATACCACCGCGTCCTCGATCGCCTGGTTGCCGCCCTGGCCGAGGGTCGGGGGCATGGCGTGCGCGGCGTCTCCGAGGAGGGCGACCCGGCCGAGGTGGAAGGCGGGCAGCGGGTCGGCGATGTGGTGGACGTCGTGGCGCAGGACGTCCTCGGGGCGGGCGGCGGCGAGCACGGCGGGGACCGGGTCGTGCCAGTCGCCGTAGCGGCGGACGAGTTCGGCCCGCTCGTCCGGGGCCCGCTCCCCCGCGGGCCCCAGGGCGGCGGCGTACGCGTAGACCCTGCCGTCCTTGAGCGGGTGGGTGCCCCAGATGCGACCCCGGCCCCAGGTCTCGTGCGAGGCGAACTCCGCGCCGGGCACGGGGATCACCACGCGCCAGGTGGTGAATCCGGAGTAGACGGCGCCGGGGTGGTCCGGGAACAGCGTGCCGCGTACGGCGGAGCGGACGCCGTCGGCGGCGACGACCAGGTCGGCCTCCAGCTCACCGTCGGGCGTCCGCACCCGCGCCGGGCGGCGGGCGTCGCCGGGGTCGAGGAGGGTGCTCTCGGCGGCCGTGCGGATGGTGTCCGGTGGGAGCAGGGCGGCCAGGCTGGTGATGAGGGTGGCCCGGTGCAGCAGGACGAGCGGGCCGCCGAAGCGCTCGGCCGCGGCGGCGGCGCTGGAGCGGGAGAGCCAGCGCCCGCCGGGGGTGCGCAGACCGCCGTCGCCCGACCAGGCGGCGAGGTCGCGGATCTCGTCGCCGATGCCGAGGACGTCCAGGGCGCGCAGGGAGTTGGGGGCCAGGGAGATGGCGGCGCCGACCGGTTCCAGGGAGCCGGCCCGCTCCAGGACGGTGACCTGCCGGCCGCTCAGGTGCAGGGCGGCGGCTGCCGTCAGGCCGCCTATGCCGCCGCCGATGACGACCACGCGCCGGGGCTGTGTCATGACCACTCCTCACTACAGATGTAGTTACACCGACCACGTTACTACAGCTGTAGTGCGCCGGGTAGATTGAGCTCCATGCCCGCACGCACCGAACCGGCCCCGGCCTCCCGTACCGATCTCGTCGCCGACACCGCGCTCGCCCTGCTCGCCGAGCGCGGTATGCGCGGGCTCACCCATCGGGCCGTCGACGAGGTGGCCGCGCTGCCCCAGGGCTCCACGTCGAATCTCGCCCGCACCCGGCAGGCGCTGCTGGAGCTGGCGGTGCGCCGGCTGGCCGACCGCGAGGCGAAGGTGCTGGCCCTCGACGAGATGCCCGACCCGCGGGCCGGCCTCCCCGCGCTGGTGGAGGCCCTCGCCCTGGCGACGCACCGCGCCCTCACCCGCAACCGCGAACTGACCCTGGCCCGCTACGAACTGGCCCTGGAGGCCACCCGCCGCCCCGAACTGCGGGCCTACTTCGACGCCACCGGCGCCCGCTTCCGGGACCAGCTCGCCGTCCTCCTCACGGCCATGGGCTCCACCGAACCGGACCGGCATGTGCTGTCGCTGGTGGCCTGGGCGGACGGGCTGATGTTCTCCTGCGTGGCCGGCTCGTTCAGTGCCCGGGTGCCGGGCCCCGAGGAGGTGCGTGCGGGGCTGCGGGAACTGCTCGACGGGATGCTCGGCGCCTGAAATACGTGGCCGGAGCCGGTGGATTGGGACACGATGCGGGCATGACGACGCAGCGCAGTGAACCCGCGACCGACGCCGACGAGCGGACCATGCTGGAGGGCTGGCTCGACTACCACCGGCAGACCCTGGCCTGGAAGTGCGAGGGCCTGACCGACGCCCAGCTCAGGACCGCGGCCGTGGAGCCGTCCGAGTTGTCCCTGATGGGGCTGGTGCGGCATCTCGCGGAGTGTGAGCGGGGCTGGTTCCGCAAGGTCCTGGCCGACGACGATCAGGGGCCGCTCTACTACAGCGACGAGGACCCGGACGGCGAGTTCCATCTCGCTGAGGCGGACACCTGGGAGGAGGCGTACGCCACCTGGCAGGCCGAGATCGAGGTGGCCCGGCGCAACGCGGCCGGCTTCGGGCTGGACGACATGTCCGCGGGCAAGCACCGGCGCACCGGTGAGCGCTTCAACCTGCGGTGGATCTACACCCACATGATCGAGGAGTACGCCCGCCACAACGGTCACGCCGACCTGATCCGCGAGCGCCTCGACGGCGCGACCGGCGACTGAGGACGGCCGCCGGGGAGGCGACCGTCACCCGGGCGGGGGCCGCGCCCTCCGTACGGGGCCGGAGATCACCCGTGCGGGGCAACCTCCGCTTGTCCGCTGTCCCAAACCCGGCGCGACCCAGCAGAGTTGCGCGGGTGCATCGAACGACGACGACCGCAACGCTCCTGGTCACCGTGGCTGTCTCGGCCCTCTCCGGCTGTGTGACGGTCCAGCACCCATCCGTCGCCCCGGGTCCACCGGTGGCGCCGTCCCAGCCGTCGGCGCCCCGGCCCGACGGCCGGGCGGAGCCGCAGGTCGTACAGGCACCGGCCCAGGAGGCCCTGCAACTGATCGAGTCGTCCCGCAAGTCGAGACGGAGCGCACCCCAGCCGACGAAGGCACCCCCCTCCTCCCCCGCCGCCCCGGCCCCAGGACACCAGGCACCGCGCTCCCAGCCCCACACCCGCCCGGCCCACCCCCACGCCGAGGCCCCGAAGCCGCAGCACCCCCACGTCGAGATCCCCGACGTCGCCGCCCACGTCCCGAAGAACCCGGACGTCTGCAAGCTCGGCAAGCAGTACGGCGGATGGCGCAAGGACAGCCCGGAGGCGCTGATCTGCGAGGGGACGTACGGGCGGTAGCCGGACCGGCGCGGCGGGCGGTGGCCGAGGCGCCCGGCAGGCGGTGGTCGGGCCCACGGGTGCCAGCCGGACCTGCGGGGCGCTGGCCAGGCCTCGTGGGGGCGCCGGGCCGGCGGATCGCCGCCCTACCCGCCCCGCCGCCTCACGGCCGCTGGCGCGGCGGGCCCCAGCCTCCGGTGCCGGAGGGGCCGTCTTCGCCGAGGCGCAGCTCCAGTCGGTGGATCGCCGCCCGTACCCCGTCCCCGTAGGTGTCGTCGGCGAGTGTTTGCGCCGCCCCTCGCGCTCGGCGCAGATGGGTGCGGGCGGCGTCGGAGCGGCCGAGCTTCACATAGTCGGCCGCCAGGTTCAGATGCAGCGAGGGGTACAGGGCCCGCACCGCGAGCGCGCCCTCGTGCTCCGCGAGACGGTCGTCCGTGAGTTCCTCGGCGGCCGTCAACGCTCTCAGGTCCCACGCGAGTTCGTCCGAGGGGTCGTCGTGGGTGTCGGCCATGTAGTGGGCGAGGGTGCAGCGGTGCAGCGGGTCACCGTCCTCGCCGATCTCCGCCCACAGGTCCAGGAAGCGGTGCCGGGCCTCCTCGCGGTCCCCCGCGTGATGCAGCATGACGACCTGCCCGATCCGCGTCATCACGGCATCGGGCACCGTCTGCTCCTGTCGCTCCGCCACCGCGTCCTCCGGGCACTCGTCGGTCAACACCACCCGACGCTAACGGCCCCCACCGACAATCCCGGTCAGGCGGCACCGGGCCGGTCCGACGGGGAACCGGCCCGGCGGCAGTCAGCCCAGGTCCGGGATCGTCCAGTCGATCGCCTCGTGGCCCTGCTGGGCGACCGCCTCGTTGATCTGCGTGAACGGACGGGAGCCGAAGAACTTCTTCGCCGACAGCGGCGAGGGGTGCGCGCCCTTGACCACGATGTGCCGGGTCTCGTCGATCAGCGGGAGCTTCTTCTGGGCGTAGTTGCCCCACAGCACGAAGACCGCCGGGTCGGGCCGGTCGGCCACCGCGCGGATGACCGCGTCGGTGAACTTCTCCCAGCCCTTGCCCTTGTGCGAGTTCGCCTCGCCGGCCCGCACGGTGAGCACCGCGTTGAGCAGCAGGACCCCCTGTTCGGCCCACGGCAGCAGATAGCCGTTGTCCGGGATCGGAGTGCCCAGCTCCTCCTTCATCTCCTTGTAGATGTTCCGGAGGGAGGGCGGGGTCTTCACCCCGGGACGCACCGAGAAGCACAGGCCGTGGCCCTGACCTTCGCCGTGGTACGGGTCCTGACCGAGGATCAGGACCTTCACCTTGTCGTACGGCGTCGCGTCCAGCGCGGCGAAGACCTCCTCGCGCGGCGGGTAGACGGGACCCTTCGCCCGCTCCTCCTCGACGAACTCGGTCAGCTCCTTGAAATAGGGCTGCTGGAGCTCGTCGCCCAGGACCCCGCGCCAGGACTCGGGCAGCATGGCGATGTCGGTCACGTCAACGTCCTTATGTCGTGCGGTCACTTCAGGTCTCAGAACCTACAGGCGACCACTGACATCGCACTCCGCTCCCCGGGAAACCCCGCCTACCAGCTGGTCTTCCGGTACAGCTCCCACATCGTCATCATCGTCGCCGGGTCGATGACGTTCTCCAGACCGCCGACCTCCTCGTCCGCGGCCACGTACTGCTTGCCCTGCCACAGCGGCAGCAGCCGCGCGTCGTCCACGAAGATCTGCTGGGCGTCCTCGATCTGCTGGGTCACCGCCCCGCGGTCGCTCTCCGCGCGGGACTCCGGCAGCAGCTTCCCGGTGATCTCGGGGGCGTCGTACGGGGTGCCGAGCGCGTTCTGCTCACCCACGAAGGGCGCGATGAAGTTGTCGGCGTCGTTGAAGTCGGGGAACCAACCGCGCCCGAACACCGGGTACTCGCCCTTCTGGTAGCCCTCCACGTAGGTGTTCCACGGGCGGCTCTTGAGGGTGATCGTGAACAGGCCGGAGGCCTCCAGCTGCTTCTTCAGCTCCTCGAAGGCGGGCTTGGTCGTCGAGCCGTAGCGGTCGGTGGTGTACCAGAGGGTCAGCGGGACCTGCTCGGTGATCCCGGCCTGCGTGAGGATCCGCTCGGCCTTGGCCACGCTGGGGTTCCCGAAGTCGTCGAAGAAGCCCGTGGTGTGGCCGGTGACTCCGGCCGGGACCATCGAGTACAGCGGCTGGACGGTGTCCTTGTAGACCTTGTGCACGAGCGCCGGGCGGTCGACGATCTGGGCGATGGCCTTGCGGACCGCGGGCTTCGCGGCCCAGGGGTCGCTGGGGTTGAACACCAGGTAGCTGATCTCGGAGGTGGCGTTCTCGACGAGCTGGAGCCCCTCCTTGCGCTGGTTCTCCTCGATGTCCACGGTGTCGGAGGCGGCGAGACCGCGGTAGACGACCGAGATGTCCTTGCTCCTGAGGGCCTTGACCATGTCGTCCGACTGCTGGAAGTAGCGGATGGTGACGGCGCTGTTCTTGGGGTCCGCTATGCCCTTGTAGTTGCCGTTGCTGACGAGTTCGGCCTTGTTGCCCTCGTCGTAGGCTTCGAGGGTGTAGGGCCCCGAGCCGGTGATCTCGCCGTCCTTGCGGATCTCGGTCGCGGAGTACTCCTCGGGGTCCACGATCGACATGGCGGGCGTGGTGAGCACCAGGGGGAACGTGGCGTCGGGCTGCTTGAGGTGGAAGACGACCTCGAGATCGCCCTTCACCTGCACCCGGGAGAGAGTGCCCAGCAGGCCCGCGGGGCCGCCGTTGACGTTGATCTTCTTGATCCGGTCGATCGAGTACTTGACGGCCTTGGCGTCCAGGGTGTGCCCGTTGGAGAACTTCAGGCCCTCGCGCAGCGTGCAGCTGTACTCGGTGCTCGACGTGTCCGTGAACTCGCAGCTCTCGGCGGCGTCGGGCTCGGGGTCGGTGCCACCCGGGGAGTAGTTCAGGAGCGTCTGGTAGACGTTGCGGAACAGCTCCCAGGAGTTGTCCCAGGAGGCCGCGGGGTCCAGCGTGGCCGGGGCGCTGGTGGTTCCGACGACGATCGGGTCCCCGCCATCGGAGGAATCCGAGGAGAACACACCACATCCGGCCACCAGCGACGATATGGATGCGATGGCTGCTATCCGCCGAAGGCCTCTGATCCGGTTGAACACGCGCACGCTCCTCGAGCTGCCATACCAAGGGTTGGCAGACCATACCGCAGCTTTACCCGACCTGAACCGGGTCCTCCGGCTTGTGGACAGGAGGTGCCGCTGTGTCGGCCTTGTCGACGACCTGTGCGGGTGCTGTAGACGGACACGGGCGCCCCTGGTGACCAGTGGCGCCCGTGGTGCGTGCGAGGCCGGTCAGCCGACGCCGGCGTTGAGGAAGATGCCGCCGTCGATGACGAGGGTCTGGCCGGTGATCCAGTCGGACTGCGCCGAGGTGAGGAACGCCGTGGCGCCGCCGATGTCGGACGGCACACCGAGCCGGCCCAGCGGGTAGGACGCGGCTGCCTCGGCCTCCCGGCCCTCGTACAGGGCCTGCGCGAACTTGGTCTTGACGACCGCCGGGGCGATCGCGTTGACCCGCACCTTGGGCGCGAACTCGTGGGCGAGCTGCGCGGTCAGGTTGATCATGGCGGCCTTGCTGACGCCGTACGCGGCGATGAAGGGCGAGGGCGCGACGCCCGCGACGGAGGCGATGTTGACGATCGCGCCGCCGTTGTCCTTCTGCCAGGCGTGCCAGGTCTTCTGCGCGAAGCCGAGGGCCGAGATCACGTTGGTCTCGAACACCTTGCGGGCCACGTTCAGGTCGAGGTCGGCGATCGGCCCGAACACCGGGTTGGTACCGGCGTTGTTGACCAGGTAGTCGACGCGGCCGAAGCCCTCCATGGCGCGCGCGACGGCGACGGCCTGGTGCTCCTCGTCGTGGGCCTTGCCGGCGACGCCGATGACCCGGTCGGCGCCGAGCTGCTCGACGGCCTCCTTGAGGGCGTCCTCGTTGCGGCCCGTGATGACCACGCGGTCGCCGCGGGCGACGAGCGCCTCGGCGATGCCGTAGCCGATGCCCCGGCTGGCGCCCGTGATGAGCGCGACCTTGCCGGAGAGCTCAGGAAGTTCAGTCATGTCCGCGATCCCTAGTCGAGCGGTCCGCCGGCCACGTACAGCACCTGGCCGGAGACGAAGCCGGCGGCCTCGTCGGTGAAGAAGGCGATGGCGTTGGCGATGTCGTCGGGCTCGCCCACGCGCGCGACGGGGATCTGGGTGGCGGCGGCGGCCTTGAACTCCTCGAAGCCCATGCCGACGCGGGCCGCGGTGGCGGCGGTCATGTCGGTGGCGATGAAGCCGGGGGCGACGGCGTTGGCGGTGATGCCGAACTTGCCGAGCTCGATGGCGAGGGTCTTGGTGAACCCCTGGAGACCGGCCTTGGCGGCGGAGTAGTTGGCCTGCCCGCGGTTGCCGAGCGCCGAGGAGGAGGACAGGTTGACCACGCGGCCGAAGCCGGCGTCGACCATGTGCTTCTGGACGGCCTTCGTCATCAGGAAGGAGCCGCGCAGGTGGACGCCGAGGACGGTGTCCCAGTCCGAGACGCTCATCTTGAACAGCAGGTTGTCGCGGAGCACGCCCGCGTTGTTGACGAGGATCGTGGGGGCGCCGAGCTCGGTGACGACCCGGGCGACGGCGGCCTCGACCTGGGCCTCGTCGGAGACGTCCGCGCCGACGGCGACGGCCTTGCCGCCCGCCGCGGTGATCTTCTCGACGGTGTCCTTGCAGGCGGCCTCGTCGAGGTCGATCACGGCGACCGCGCGGCCCTCGGCGGCCAGTCGTACGGCGGTGGCGGCGCCGATGCCCCGGGCCCCGCCGGTGACGATGGCTACCCGCTGCTCAGTGGTGGACATTGCTCGTTCTCCTCGCCCTTGAAGAATGTGCGGCCCAATCGGTGAGCGACCGCTTAGTACCTTCGGCAGACGTGACGCTAGAAGCCCTGGCACTCGGTGTCAACGTCACTCGGCCCTGGTGTGATCCATTACCTGACCAGGAGGTCCAGCAGACGTTCGGGCTCGGCCGCCGGATCGGTGGTGAGTCCGGTGTGCACCGGGCCCGGCTGGACCACGGTCGAGCGGGGCGCGATCAGCCAGCGAAAGCGCCGCCCGGCATCGTCGGCCGCGGCCTGACCCGCCGCTTCCCCGCCCGCGCAGACTCCCTCGACGGCACGCAGCGCGGCCCGGACGCCGGTCACGTCCGCCTCCGGGTCGAGCATCAGCAGTCTCGCCTCGTCGAGATGGGTGCGTACGCCGACGTACGCCTTGGCACGGCAGTAGACCAGCACCCCGGCGTTGATGCATTCGCCGCGCTCGATGCGGGGTACGACCCGCAGCAGCGCGTACTCGTAGACGTCCCGGTCGTTGCGGTCGCTGCCCCGGATGATGTGGCGCTCGGTCACGTGGTTCCCTCGATGCCGTTGATGCGGTCGTGGATGACGGCGGCACGGGCGTGCAGCGGGCGGGCGTAGGCGTGGCGGAGGTCGTCCGGGGTGTCGAAGCCGGGTTCGCCGGTCAGCCAGACGTCCGGGATCTCGGCGGTGACCTCGGCGAGGAGGTCCTCGGTGACCAGGGGGGCCAGTTGTGCGGCGGCCGCTTCGACGTCCGGCCGGAAGCGCGCGAGGGCGTGCTCGGTGGCGTCGTACGGGCGGGCCGCGGAGGCCTCGGCGCCGGGCCAGTTGTGGTGCCAGATCATGGTCGCGCCGTGGTCGATGAGCCACAGATCGCCCTGCCACATCAGCAGGTTGGGGTTGCGCCAGGAGCGGTCGACGTTGTTGACCAGCGCGTCGAACCAGACGATCCGGCCGGCCTCCTGCGGGTCCACGGTGAAGGCGAGCGGGTCGAAGCCGAGGGCGCCGGAGAGGAAGTCCATCCCGAGGTTGGCGCCGCCGCTGCCCCGCAGCAGGTCCTGCACCTGCTGCTCGGGCTCGCCGAGGCCGAGCACCGGGTCCAGGGCGAGCGTCACGAGGCGGGGTACCCGGAAGCCGAGGCGGCGGGCGAGTTCACCGACGACGACCTCGGCGACGAGCGTCTTGCGGCCCTGCCCGGCGCCGGTGAACTTGATGACGTAGGTCCCGAGATCGTCGGCCTCGACGAGCCCCGGCAGCGAGCCGCCCTCGCGCAGGGGCGTGATGTAGCGGGTCGCGATGGCTTCCTTGAGCATCGCCCCAGGTTACCGAGGGGTGTCTGAACAACGGGCACGCCGGGTCCGTACCCCTGGGCAGTTCACGAGATATCCGTGGAAGGGGACGTGACCATGTCCAGCGAATCGCTTCATCCCACCTCGGCACCGAGTCGGCGCACCGTCGTGGCGGCGGTGGGGGCGGCGGGGCTCGCCATCACGCTGAACGCGTGCGGGTCCGACGACGACGGGTCCTCCTCAGCCTCCGGCAGCGCGCTCGCGAAGACGTCGGAGATACCCGAGGGCGGCGGCAAGATCTTCAAGGACGCGGGCGTGGTGGTCACCCAGCCCGCGGCGGGCGAGTTCAAGGCCTTCTCGTCGAAGTGCACCCACCAGGGATGCGCGGTGACGGGGATCTCCAACGGGGTCATCACCTGTCCGTGCCACAAGAGCGAGTTCTCGGTGACCGACGGCAGCGTGAAGCAGGGGCCCGCCACCCAGCCGCTGCCCGAGCAGAAGATCACGGTGAGCGGCGACTCGATCGCGCTCGCGTGAGAGCGGCCACCACCTCGGCCGTGGTCGCCAGGCTCGCCACCAGGGCGAGGGTGTTGCGGATCATCGCGGGGGTGTAGTCGGAGGGCACCCCGGCGATGGCGTCCGTCGGGACGACCACCGTGTAGCCGCGGTTGACCGCGTCGAACACGGCGTTGGGGATCGCCACGTTGGCGGAGACACCGGTGACGACGAGCGTGCGGCAGCCCAGGTTGCGCAGCAGCGGGTCGACGTCGGTGCCCTGGATGGGCGACAGGCCGTGCAGCCGTCGTACGACGAAGTCCTCCTCGGTGACCTCGATCGGCGCGGCGACCCGGACCGCGGTGGTGCCGGACAACTGCTGGACGGGGAGCCGTTCGGCGGCACGGAACAGCCGGGCGTTGCGGTTGGCGCCGCGGCCGTCGGGGCGGCGTTCGGCGAGGGCGTGGATCACCTGGATCCCGCTCTCGTGGGCGGCGGCCACCAGCCGGGCGACGTTGGCGAGGGCGCCCGACGAGCGTGCCTCCTTGGCCAGTTCGGGCAGTGCGCTGTCCGGGCCGACGACGCCCTGCTGGCACTCGACGGTGAGCAGCACGGTGGAGTGCGGGTCGAGGAGTTCGCTGAGCTGTTCGTTCGACGGCACGGTCGCTCCCTGGTCGCCGACGGTGGAGCCGGGAGCGTAGCCACCATTGCGTGGGGACGGAAGACGCCGCATCCTTTTCTGACGTGATGTCAGAGGATCTCTCCTCTGGCACGACGTGGGAGAAGGAAGAGGGGGCCGCATGACCGTCACTCAGCGCCGGGGCCGGAAGATCATGATGACGCCGGGCGAGCTGGACGAGTTCCTCACCAGCCAGCGCACCTGCCGGGTCGCCACCGTGTCCACGGGCGGCGCCCCGCATGTCAGCACGCTCTGGTTCGCCTGGGACGGCACCTCGTTGTGGCTGTACTCGGTGGTGAAGAGCAAGCGCTGGACCGATCTGCGCCGCGATCCGCGGGTCGCGATCGTGGTCGACACGGGTGAGGAGTACGACGAACTGCGCGGTGTCGAGCTGTCCGGGGCCGTGGAGTTCGTGGGCGAGGCCCCGCGCGTCGGGGATCTGTACGCCGAACTCGACGTGCCGGAGACGTTGTTCGCGCGCAAGAACTTCGGACTCGACGAGATGCCGCACGACGGACGGCACGCGTGGATGCGGCTGACGCCGGACAAGATCGTGTCCTGGGACTTCCGCAAGCTCGCCGCCCTGTAGGGCGGTTCAGCCCAGCTTCGCCGCGGCCTCGCGCAGCGCCTGGACCGCCGCCCTGATCGACGGGCGGCGGTCGGCGTCCGCGCGCCAGACGACGTACACATGCCGCCGGACCCGCTGCTTGAGCGGGACGGTGACCACGCCTTCGGGCATCGGATGCCGGCCCAGCAGCGGGGCGATGCAGATACCCAACCCGGCCGCGACGAGCCCGAGTTGGGTGTGGGTCTCGGCGGCGCGGTGGCCGACGATGGGCTCGATGCCCTTGGAGCGCAGGGTGAACATCAGCCACTCGTGACAGAACTCGCCCTCCCCCCAGGTGATCCACTCGTCCCCGGCGAACTCGGCCAGGTCCACCTCGTCACGGCCGGCGAGCCGATGCCCGACCGGCATCGCGACATCCGCCGGGTCGTCCAGCACGGACGCCTTGACCAGGCCGTCCGGGAGCGGCATCGGCTTGTTGTACCAGTCCAGGACCACGGCGAGGTCGAGGTCGCCGCGGACCACGCCCGCGATGCCGAGCTCCGGTTCCAGCTCGCACGAGCGGACCCGCAGCGCGGAGTGCTCCGCCTTGAGTGCGGCGAGCGCGGCGGGGAACAGTCCGCGTGCGGCGGTCGGGAACGCCGAGATCCTCAACTCACCGACGACCTGTCCGCGTTGGGCCTCCAGATCGGACTGGGCGAGCTCGACCTGGGACAGGATGCGGGCCGCGTGTTCGGCGAGCAGCCGCCCTGCGTCCGTGAGCCGCACACCCCTGCCGTTCTTGGCGAGGAGCTGCTGGCCGACCTCGCGCTCCAGCTTGGACATCTGCTGCGAGACGGCCGAGGTCGTGATGTGCAGCCCCTCGGCGGCGCCGCTCACCGAGCCGTGCCGGGCGAGGGCGTCGAGGGTGCGCAGGCGCTCCAGGTTCAACATGTAAGCAATGCTACGAGATACCGGGGTGAAAATCTCGATTGTGCTACGAGGTGTTCGCCGCCAGGGTTGTCCCCATGACCACCGCCCTCCGCACCCGGCCCGGCACCCTCGACTGGCGTCTGCGCTTCGCCGCCCTCGCCCTGATCTGGGGCTTCAGCTTCCTGCTCATCAAGGTGGGCACCGAGGGGTACGCGCCCTTCCAGGTCACGCTGGGCCGGCTGCTGTTCGGGACGGCGGTCCTCGCGGCAGCCATGGCCGTGAAGCGGGAGCGGCTGCCGCGCGGGGCGCGCACCTGGGGCCATCTCACGGTGGCCGCGTTCCTGCTCAACGCCCTGCCCTTCTCCCTCTTCGCCTACGCGGAGCTGACGATCCCGTCCACGCTCGCGGGCATCTGCAACGCGACCTCGCCGCTGTGGGGCATGGCCCTGTCGCTGGTCGCCCTGTCGGAGGACCGCCCGACCCGCACCCGCGTCGCCGGTCTCGGCCTCGGCTTCCTCGGCGTCCTGACGGTCCTGGGCGCCTGGCAGGGCTTCCACGGCCTGGACGCCCGAGGCACCGCGATGGCCCTGCTGGCCTCGCTGAGCTACCCGGTCGGCTGGATCTACGTCCGCCGCACGCTGGCCGGCACGAGCCACTCCCATCTGTCCATGACCGGCGCCCAGTTGCTGCTGGCGACCCTGCAACTGGCGGTCGTGACCCCGCTCTTCACCGGCATCCCGTCCCACCTCTCCCTGACGCCCCTGCTGGCGATCGCGGCGCTGGGCACCCTGGGCACGGGCCTGGCGCTCCTCATCCAGTACGGACTGGTGGCGGAAGTCGGCCCGACTACGGCTCAGATGGTCACGTACTTCATCCCGGTCATCGCCACGGCGGCGGGCGTGGCGATCCTCGGGGAGACGCTGAGCTGGTCGACGCCGGTGGGAGCGTTGGTTGTCCTGGCGGGCGCGGCTCTGACCCAGGTGCGGGGTAGCGCCCCTTCAGGGGCGCGGGGCTGTATCAATATGCGGCTCCGCCGCGGGGCGCGATCAACCCCCACCGGCCCGCGCCCTGATCACGACCTTGCGACCCCCTAGACGTACCCCCGCGCCGGCCCCGTTCCCACCGCCGCGGCAATCGCCTCCGCCAACGGCACCGTCTCTTCCTCAGCCAATGTCGACACCGTGACGCGAATGCCAGGCGAGGCACTCATACGGAAGCGGGCCCCCGGGGCAACAGCCCACCCCGCATGCAACAACCGGGACACCGCCCCGGTCTCGTCCGGAACCGGGATCCACACATTCATGCCGCTGCGGCCGTGCGCGGTCACACCCAGCTCGGCAAGCGCGGCAATCAGCAGATCCCGCCGCCCCGCATACGCCGCCGCCACCGCCTTCGGATCAACCGCCCCGTCGGCCAACAGCCGGGCAAACGCCCGCTGACCGATCCGACTGACCCACCCGGGGCCCAACCGCTGCCGCCCCCGCACCCGGTCGACGGTCACGGCATCCCCCGTGAACACGGCAAGCCGCAGATCCGGCCCATACGCCTTGGCCGCCGACCGCACAAAGGCCCAGCTACGGGTGACGCCGGCCAAGGGATGCAGCGGCAGATCCACGATCCCGTGCCCATGGTCGTCCTCGATGAGCAGCACCTCCGGGTACTCCTGAAGCACCGCCCGCAGCTCCCCCGCCCGCGCCGCACTCACCGCCGCCCCGGTCGGATTCTGCGCCCGATCGGTCACGATCAACGCCCGCGCCCCCGCCTCCAACGCCCGACGCACGTCACCCGGCAGCGGCCCCTCGTCGTCGACGCCGACCGGAGCCGTACGCAGCCCCACGGCCGGGACGAGGTCGAGGAGGCTGCCCCATCCCGGGTCCTCGACCGCGACGGTGTCCCCCGGCTTCAGATGGGCCGCAAGAACCCGCTCGATCACATCCAGCGAACCCGAAGCCACCTCGACAGGCCCGTCCGGAACCCCGTCGGCGTCCAGCGCGGCCCGCGCCAGGCGGGCCAGTTCCGGCTCCACCGCGGCATCCCCATAGAGAACCGGTTCCCGATCGTTCCGCTCGGCGGCCGCGGCGAAGGCCGGCGCCAGGGACGGCAGCAGCCCGGGATCCGGATTGCCGTTCGCCACGTCCCGCACCCCCTGCGGGACCTCGACCCGGATGTACTCGCGCCCGGTCGTGGCCGGCCGGGGCCGCACCCTGCTGCCCCGACGCCCCGCGGTCTCGATGACCCCGCGCTCCCGCAGGATGCGGTACGCGGCCGCGACGGTATTGGGATTCACGTCCAGCTCGGTCGCCAACTCCCGCATCGGCGGCAGCAGTTGACCCGGTTCCAGCTCGCCGGAACCCACCGCGCGCTCGACGCTCGCCGCGATCTCAGCTGCGCGACGCCCTTGGATCTTGTATCCTCCTAGCACAAAGTAGATTGTGCACTAGTACAAAACGAATCGCAAACGGAGAGAGCCATGCAGGGGACCCAGCAGCCGACGCCACAGCCGACCGCCTACCCGGCGACCGACCGCACGGTCCCCACCCGCTCCCCGAACCGGGCGTCGTACGACAAGGAGGTCGTGCACGCGATACTCGACGAGGCCTATGTCTGCCACCTCGGCTTCGTCCGGGACGGCGCGCCGGTCGTGCTGCCCACGCTCTACGGCCGGGTCGGCGAACGGCTCTATGTGCACGGCTCGACGGGCTCGCGCCCGCTGCGGATGACCGGCCAGGCCGACCCGGGGCTGCCGGTGTGCCTGACGGTGACGCACGTCGACGCCCTGATCCTGGCCCGCTCGGCCTTCCACCACTCGATGAACTACCGGTCGGTGGTGGTACACGGCACCGCGTACGACGTGACGGACCCCCAGGAGAAGCTCCTCGCCCTGGACGCGCTCGTCGACCACGTCGTGGCCGGCCGCTCCAAGGACTCGCGGCCCGCCAACAAGAAGGAGCTGGCCGCCACCGCCGTGATCCGGCTCGACCTGAACGAGGTCTCCGCGAAGATCCGCACGGGCGGCGTGAACGACGAGCCCGAGGACCTCGACCTCCCCCACTGGGCCGGCGTGGTCCCGCTGCGCAAGGGCTACGAGACCCCGGTCGCCGACCCGCTCCTGGCCCCCGGGACCGAACTCCCCGACTACCTCGGCGCCCTGTGATGCTGATCCACCCCTGGGACGCGCCCCGCGACGACGCCGAGTGGCAACAGTGGCTGGCCGTCCACGACTTCGGGCAGCTCGTCGTCAACGGCCTCGACGGCGAACCGCCGTTCGTCCAGCCGCTGCACTTCGCCTACGACGCCGGGCGCGGCGAGGTCCTGACCCATCTGGCCCGGCCGAACCCGATGTGGGCCGCGCTGCTGGCCATGTCGTCGACGACCCGGCGGAGAAGGCCGCGCTGCTCAACCGCCAGGTCGGCCATTTCCAGCCGGAAGGCGGCTCGGCCGAAGTGGCGGTCGGCGAGGTGCCGTTCGGCCGGCTGCTGCCCGGCCTGCGGGGCATACGCCTCGAAGTCACGGGTGTACGCGCGAAGTTCAAGTACGCCAACCATCGGACGCCGGAGGTCCAGGACCGGGTTCTGGAGAAGCTGGCGGAACGGTCCGGGCCCGGTGACGCGGCGGCGCGCGAGCATCTGCTGCGCCGCCGCGGAGCCTGAGCGAAGGGGCCCTCACCCCCTGGCGAGGGCCCCTCGGCGTCAGGCCGCCGGCCGTCGCGCGCCGCGTGCCTCCGTCACCGCGAGCCCGGTGACAGCCCCGAGCATGAGCAGGGTGCCGGCGAGGGTCGGCGCCGTCAGCCGCTCGCCGAGCAGGACGACGGCGAGGACCGCCGCGCCGACCGGTTCGAGCAGCATGATCACGGACACGGTGGCCGACCGCACGGCGGCCGCGCCCGCGAAGTAGAGGGCGTAGGCGAGGGCCGTGGGGACGGCCGCGAGGTAGGCCAGCAGCCACAGCAGCAGACCGGGTCGCGCGGTGTGCGGCACCAGGCCCTCGGCCAGGGCGAACGGCAGCAGCAGCACACTGGTGACCGCGAACACCCCGACGCACGTACGGGCGGCGTCCGCCCCGCCGTCACGGCCCCAGCGCCGCGTGAGCAGCGTCATCGCGGAACCTCCGGCCGCCGACAGCAGTCCGAGCAGCACACCCCACGGTCGGACGGTCGTCCCCTGGCCGCCCAGCATCAGCACCCCGAGACCGGCGAGCGCGCCGACGACGGCGACGGCCCCGCCGCGCCCCAGCCGCTCGCCCAGGGTCAGTCGTGCGCCGAGCGCGACGAGGACGGGCCCCGCGCCGAGCGTGACGACGGTGGCCACGGCGATTCCGGTGGCTTCCACGGCCGCGAAGTATCCGGTCTGGAACACGGCGAGCCCGAGGCCCGTCGCACCCGCCCGCAGCGACCTGCGGCGGAGCGGTTCCCGTACGGCGGTCCGGGGCCGCGGGCGCACCAGGCGTACGGCGGTGAGCAGGACGAGCCCGGAGGCGCAGCGCCAGAAGGACAGGGCGACGGGTCCCAGATCGCTGACCCCGTAGGCCAGCGCGGCGACCGCGCCCGCGGTGCCCCAGGCGGCACCGGCGATGATCAGACAGAGCAGGCCTCGCCCGATGGGCAGGCCGGAAGCAGCGTTCGACACTTGTCGTCTCCGCAGACATGGGGAAGTGAGGGACCCGGCTCAGCGGGGTCCGTGGACTTCGTCTGCGGGCAGCACCGTGCCGCCCGGCACGCAGCCGGGCGGGGTATTCGGAGGGCCCGCCTCAGGCGGCGGGCGGCGGTGCGATGACGCGGTGCGGATGCATGATCGGCAGCCTAGGAGGCGCTCGACCGGGCGGACAACTCCCTTTCCGGGACGCCGCTCGCCACCGGCTCCGGGGCGGGGTGCGCGGGGGTGGAGGACTGCGCGATGAAGGCGCCGGCCAGGACGACCGCGCCGCCGATGATCTGCGGGGCGGACAGGTGCTCACCGAGCAGGACCCAGGCCAGGACCGTCGCGATGACCGCTTCGAGACAGGCGACGACGCCGGCGACCTGCGGGGAGAGGCGGCGCACGGAGACCACGCCGGTGATGTAGGCGACGACCGTGGCGATGAGGACGATCCAGGACAGCAGCAGGGCGGCGGCGACCGGGGTGCCGTTCATCTCCGCGGTGCTGCCGAGGACGGACCAGTCCATCGTCCAGGGGCGGGCGACGACGGTGAGCACCGCGGCGCCGACGAGGAGGCCGTACGCGATGACGCCGAGCGGGTCGGGGGCGCCGGCGCCGGAGTCGCTGCCCTGGTCGGACAGGACGAAGTAGCCGACCTGGCAGCAGGCGGCGCCCAGCGCCAGGAGCAGGCCCACCGCGTCGAAGCTCAGCCCGGACCAGACCTCCACGACACAGGCGAGTCCGCCGACCGCGAGGACCACCCCGAGCGCGGCGGCCCGCGTGACCGGCCGCCGCTGCACGAAGCGGACCCAGCCGAGGACGAGGGCGGGGGCGAGGTACTCGACGAGCAGCGCGACACCGACGGGTATCCGGGAGATCGAGGCGAAGTAGAAGGCCTGGACGCCGGCCACGCCCAGCAGTCCGAACCCGGCGAGCAGAGCGGGCCGGCTGCGCAGCAGCGCACGGTGACGGATGGCGAGCGGCAGCATCACGAGGGCCGCGCCGGTCACGCGCAGCCACACCACATGGAGCGGGTCGAGCCCCGCCTCGATCAGCGGCTTGGCCGCGACACCGGATCCTCCGAAGGCGACCGCCGACGCGAGCGCGAGCCCGAGCCCGACGCCCCTTCCGCGGTTGCCGCCCCTGCTGTCAGTCGTATGCACCGACACATGATGACAGGCGATGACAGGAGCGTCACCCCCGATGACACCTGTCTCAGCGGCTGGACCGGCGGGACCTGGGCAAGGAGGTGCCGTGGGGGTGGGACAAGGGGGCCTGCCGGACTCAGGAAGTGCTCTCCACACGAGCCTCGATCCGGCCCAGCACCGCCCCCGCGTCGATCCCCGCGCGGGTGAGGACCTCGACGGCGCGGGCCTGTGGGTCGACGACGAGGGCCGCCAGCAGGTCGGTCCCGTTGGCGCGGTCGCCGCCGCGGTGGGCGGCGCGCTCACCGGCGTACTCCATCGCGCCCGCGGCCAGCGGCGAGAAGCCCTCCGCCTCGGTCACCACGGGGACCGCGCCGGAGTCCTCGACGCTGCCCTGCCAGCGCAGTCCGTAGCCGATGCTGCGCTGCACGAGATAGCCGAGCAGCCGGGCGAGCTGCGGGCCGTCGTCGAAGACGGCGCGCACCTCGGGGTCGTACTCCAGGAGCGAGTGCAGCAGATGGGCCGTGTCGATCTGCCGGTCCCCGTCCCGGACCGATCGCCGGCGCGCTCCGGAGACCACCGTCGCCAGCTCCTGGCCGAGCCTGGCATCGATGTCCGCGCGGTTGCTTCCCGGCTCGTTCACGGACTGCCGGGGGATACGGGGTGGCACATCCCCCACCCCATCAGCCACGCCGACACGGGTCATCCCCGGAGGGAACCATTTTCGCGTCCCACACAGAGTGGACCCCGATGGCCGGAATCTCCTCCTTACGGATGAGATCAGGCCCCTCACCCCGCAGCGGCGCGCGTCTCCTCGCCTCGCGCCCCGCGCGCAACCGCCGTGCCCCCTCGTTCGTCCAACACGGACATGGAGAGCAGGTGCTGGCTGGTGGCTCTGCCGGCCATCGACGGCAGGCAGTACGTGTACCGGGTGTACGCCCCGGAGGACGCGCTGCTCGCCGACCTGTTCTGGGAGGCGTGGCACTGTCACGACGAGAGCGCCTTCCCGCGGGCCTGGGACCTGTTCGACGCGGCGGTGATACGGCTCGTGGCCTGAGCGGCGCCCCGGTCCGGGGTCTCCACATTTTCTGACGGTTCATCAGCATTGAATGTTTCAGGCCCTGCGGCTACGTTCCGCGACACCGTAGCCGGAGTCGAAGGGGTGGTCGCATGGCCGAAGTCAGCGCGGAGGCACGCATCGAGGCACCGGCCGAGAAGGTGTGGGCGCAACTCACGGACTGGCCCGCGTACGGCGAGTGGAACGCCACCCACACCAGCTTCCCGCAGGGCGGCCCGACGGCCCTCGAAGTGGGCGCGACGTTCCAGGAGAACATGAAGCTGATGGGCTTCCCCGCCGAGGTCGAGTGGACCGTCGAGGAACTGGAGCCGGCCCGGGTGCTGGCCATCCGCGGCAAGGGCCCGATGGCGGTGACCGTCGCCAACCGCTACACCCTCACCCCGGACGGCGACGCGACGGCGGTCCGTGTCGACGGCGAGTTCACGGGCGCCGCGGTGGCGCTGATGGCGGGCAAGCTCAAGGACTCGGCGACGGCCGCGCTCAACGAGTCGCTGCGCAAGCTGGCCGGGCTGGTGACCTGACGGCAGAGCGGCGGCACACACGAAGGCGCCCCGCGGATCGCTCCGCGGGGCGCCTTCGCACGGTCCTGTGACCGTCAGTCCTCGTCGGCGAGGATCAGGTACAGCTTCTTACGGGCGTCGGTGATGACCGCGAGGGCCTTCTCGCGCTGCTCCTTGCTGCCGGTCTTCCAGACCTGACCGAAAGCCTCCATCAGGCCGAAGCCCGCCTGGCGGATCTCATTCAGCGCCTCGAAGTCGACGCCGCGGGAGGCTTCCTCCCAGGGCGCGTCCGGGCCTTCCTCGGCCGCGGTGCGGCCCGCCTCGGTGAGCGCGAACAGCTTCTTGCCGCCCTCGCTCTCGCTGGCGATCAGGCCCTCGTCCTCCAGCAGCTGGAGGGTGGGGTACACCGAACCCGGGCTGGGCTTCCATGCCCCGCCGCTGCGCTCGGCGATCTCCTGGATCATCTCGTACCCGTGCATGGGCCGGTCCCTGAGCAGGGCCAGGATCGACGCGCGTACATCGCCGCGCCGCGCCCTCCCCCTCGGTCCGCCCCGCCCTCGGGGCCCCCAGGGCCCCGGGCCACCGAAGCCCGGTCCGCCGAAACCACCGGGGCCACCGCCCGGCCCGAAGGGGCCGAAGGCGCCACGCCGTCCGTCGAAACCGCCTCGGCCGCCGCGGGGGCCGGGTCCACCGTGTCCACGTTCGAATCCATGGGAACGCATGGCAATCACTCCATCCATCGTTGATCTGTCGCGATGCGTCAACGATATATCGGAATAGTTCGCCTGGCAAGCCTCTGCCGAAAGGCCTGGTCAATCGTTCGGTTGAACCGCGGTTACCACTCCAGCGCGCCCGTCGCTCCGTGCGGACGACGCGGACGCCTGCCGGGAACGCGCAAGCTGCGTACGTCACCCCCCAGCAGAGAGGTCTCCGCAGCATGTCCAGCTTCCCCAGCAGACGACGTGTGCTCGCCACCGGCGCCGGTGCGGCCATCGTCGGCGCGCTCGGCGTCAACTCGGCCCAGGCCGCCCCCGCCGCGCGGGCCGACGGATCCGAGGAGACCAGGTCCCTCGACGAGCTCTACCAGGCGGCTCTGGCGGAGGGCGGGAAGCTCGTCCTCTACGCCGGCGGGGACACCCCGACCCAGCAGGACTTCACCAAGGCGGCGTTCCTCAGGCGCTTCCCGGACATCGACCTGACCCTGGTCGTGGACTACAGCAAGTACCACGACGTCCGCGTCGACAACCAGCTCGCGACCGGCACCCTCGTCCCCGACGTCGTACAGCTCCAGACCCTCCAGGACTTCACGCGCTGGAAGGAGCAGGGCAGGCTGCTGCGGTACAAGCCGGCCGGGTTCTCCCAGGTGTACGACAAGTTCAAGGACCCGCAGGGCGCCTGGGTCGCCATCGGGGCGATCGGCTTCAGCTTCATGTACGGCACCTCGGCGGTCGGCTCGGACGCCCCGCGCACGCCGCTGGACCTGGTCGACCCGAAGTGGAAGGGCAAGATCGCCTCGTCCTACCCGCACGACGACGACGCGGTCCTCTACCTCTACTCCCTCTACGTCCAGAAGTACGGCTGGGAGTGGGCGGCCAAGTTCGCCGCGCAGGACGTGCGCTTCGCCCGGGGCAGCAACTCCCCCGGCGAAGCGGTCCGCGCCGGCACCCACGCGATCGGCGTCGGCGGCTCGGGCGCCCCGCTCTCCACCGGGCCCGTGAAGTGGGTCGTCCCGGACAGCGCCCCGTTCATGGCCTGGGGCCAGCGCGCGGCGATCCTCAAGCAGGCCGCGAACCCGACCGCCGCCAAGCTGTACCTCAACTGGCAGCTGTCGCTCCCCACCCAGCAGGGGTCCTTCAACGGCTGGTCCGTGCGCACCGACGTCACGCCCCCGACGGGCCTCAAGCCGGTCTGGGAGTACCCGAACGCCCACGTGGACGGCTTCCCCCGCTTCATGGCCGACCGCGCCGCGATCGAGCGCTGGAAGCAGACCTTCGCCCTGTACTTCGGCGAGGTCAAGGGCGACCCCACGCCCGGCTGGCTGGGCCTGCACCCCGGCGCGTAGAGGCGGGCAGCCTGCCACGATTCTTCACATCAGTCATACAGACCCCGGATAGACTCGGACGCCCTGTCCAAGTGGATCAGTGAGTCCAAGGGGATCTGCCGTGACCGACCGCGCTCCCGTCCCCGGCAGCCGACACGCCCTGGAACACGCCCCGCACCTCGTGTTCTTCCTGGTCGTCGGTGCCGCCGCCGTGCGGCTCTTCGATCTCAACAGCCCGCTGTGCTGGCACATGGTCGGCCTCAGCGGGCTGCTGGCCGTGGTGTACGGGGCCGGTCTGGGCCTGTGGAGCCGGCTCGGGCCCGTCCTCCGGCTCGCCTGGATCACGACGCTTGTCGGGCTCTGGAGCTTCCTCGTGTTCCTCGCCCCGGCGCCGCTGACCTGGGCGTACGCCTGGTGCGGGGTGCCGCTGGCATGCGCGGCGCTGCGGGCGCTGGGGAAGCGGGCGGCGCTGGTCGCGGTGGCCGCGATCTCCGTCGTGCTGGGCTGGCGGCTGATCGGTTCGACCGGCCGGCTCGACCTGGAGATGGCACTCATCCCGGTCGCCGCGGTCTGGGGCACCGTGGCCCTCTACCGGACGCAGCAGCGGGACGCCGCCGAACGCCAGCGCCTCCTCGACGAGTTGCGGAGCACTCGCGACACCCTCGCCGAACAGCAGCGCCAGGCGGGCGTGCTGGCCGAACGCACCCGGATCGCCCGCGATCTGCACGACACGCTGGCCCAGGAACTCGCGGGCAGCCTGATGCTGCTCCAGGCGGCCGAGCGGGACTGGGACCGGCGGCCGGACGCGGCCCGTACCCGGGTGCGCGCGGTGGCCGACGGCCTGGACGGCAATCTCGCCGAGACCCGCCGGATCATCCACGACCTCACGCCGTCCGCCGTCGCCGAGGCGGGACTCGAAGGCTCGCTGCGGCTGCTGTGCGCCCAGGCGGAGCAGGAGGGATCGGCCGCCCAGGTGCGGTTCCGGTCCGTGGGTGAGCCCCGTCCCGTCCTGGACGAGCAGGCGGCCGCCACCCTGTTCCGGGTCGCGCAGGGCACGCTGGCGAATGTCCGCGAGCACGCCCGCGCGGTGAACGTACGGGTCACCCTCCACCACGAGGCGGACCGGATCGAACTCGACGTACAGGACGACGGAGTGGGCTTCGACCCGGCGGGCGCCGGGACCGCCGCCCGGCCGACCCGCGGCTTCGGCCTCCCCGCCGCCCGCGCCCGGCTCCGCGAGTGCGGCGGTGATCTGCGGGTCACCAGCGCACCCGGCCGGGGCACCCGGGTCCGGGCCGTGCTGCCGGCGGCGGTTCCCCGTCTCACCTCGACGGTCGCCGGATGACCGTACGGCTGGTGATCGCGGACGACCACGCCGTCGTACGCGCCGGGCTGCGGGCCCTGCTGGAGGGGGAACCGGATCTCACGGTGATCGCGGAGGCGGGCAGCGGCGACGAGGCCGTACGGCTCGCCGTGGAGCTGAAACCGGACGTCGTGCTGATGGACCTGCGGTTCGCCGGTTCCGCCGTCGACGGCATCGAGGCGGTGCGCCGACTGACCGCCGAGGCCCCGGCGGTGCCCGCGCTGATGCTGACGAGCTTCTCCGGGCGGACCGACGTCGTGCGGGCGCTGGAGGCGGGCGCCCGGGGATACGTGCTGAAGGCCGGACCGCCCGAGGAGCTCTTCCGGGCCGTCCGTGGCGCCGCCGCCGGCGCCCTGGCTCTCGCCCCCGAGGTCGTCGGCAAGCTCGTCGGCCAGGTGGTCAGCCCCGACGTGGAGCTGACCGGGCGCGAGGCCGAGGTCGTACGGCTCGCGGCGGAGGGGCTGAGCAACCGGGCCATCGCCCAGGCCCTGTTCCTCAGCGAGGCGACCGTCAAGACCCACCTGGTGCGGATCTACCGCAAGCTGAAGGTGGAGAACCGCGCGGCCGCCGTGACGGAGGCCGCGCGCCGGGGACTCATCCAGCTCGACTGACGGCTCGGGGCAGCCGGACCGGCCCTCAGTGCCCTCGGAAGGCCTCCTCCAGCCACCAGGCCCCGTGTTCGCCCGCCACCTTGGCGTCGACCAGCAGCGGCGCCGACCGCGGCCCTGCCACCCAGTCCTCGACCGCCTTGAGATCGGCGCGCGACCGCACGGTCACCGCCTCGAAGCCGTAGCCGCGGGCGAGGGCGGCGATGTCGGTCGGCGGGAAGGTGACGGTGTCCAGCGGGAAGCCGTCCGGCCCGAAGTGGTGCACCTCCGCCCCGTATCCCTCGTCGTTGTAGACGACCACCACCATCGGCAGCCCCAGCCTGCGTACGGTGTCCAGCTCGGCCGCGCCCATCAGCGCGCCGCCGTCGCCGAGCACGGCCACCGGCAGCCGGTCGGGCCGGGCCAGGGCCGCGCCGATCGTGGTCGCCAGGCCCAGGCCGATCGACTGGAAGGCCTGGGTGAAGCAGAAGCCGTCCTGGTCGGGCACCGACAGATAGGCGCTCGGATAGCCCATGAAGTTCCCGGAGTCCACGCCGACGACCCGTTCCGCCGGGAGGATGTCGTCGAGCGCGATGCTCAGCGTCCGCGGGTCGATGCGGTCCCGGGTGCTCTCGTCCTCGTAGGGCACGTCCCGCCGGCGCACCCCCGTACCGAGGGCCGCGCCGCGGTATCCCTCCCGCCGTGTGCCGCCCGCGTCGAGTGCGCGCCGGGCGGTGCGGGCCACGTCGCCGACGACTGCGAGGTGGACCTCGCGGTGGGCGCCGAGGGCCGACGCGTCGTCGTCGACCTGGACGACGGTGGTGTCCGGGCCGATGAGACGGCCGTGCCGCATGGTCCACATGTTCAGGGCGCAGCCCCAGCCGACGATCAGGTCGGCGCCCCGGATCAGTTCGGCCGTCAGGTCGGACGCGAAGCCGCCGGAGATGCCGAGCGACCAGGGGTCGTCGTGGAACAGGCCGTGGGCCACGGCCGAGGTGGCGAGCAGTGCGCCGTGGTGGTCGGCGAGCGCGGTGAGGGCGTCGCGGCCGCCGGGTGAGCGGGCGCCCCGGCCGGCCACGAAGACGGGGCGACGGGAGCGTTCGAGGGCGGACACCAGGGCCGCCACATCGGACTCCGACGGTTCGACGGCGGCCCGCGCGGGTGGCGGGGCGGCGGCGATCGCGGCGGTGTCGGGCAGGTCCAGGGCCTGCACGTCCAGGGGGAGGTTGAGCAGGACGGTACGGCGCTCGTGCAGGGCGCGTCGTACGGCGTCGCAGGCCTGTTCGACCGCGGAGTGCGGGGAGGTCACGCGCTCGGTGACCGCGCCGACCGCCTGGGCCAGCGCCTCCTGGTCGACGTAGAAGTTGGAGGTGGGCTGCGTCGCCTCGGCCGCGAGGACCAGGAGGGGCGTACGGCTCTTGGCGGCTTCGGCGATGCCGGTCAGGGCGTTGGTCAGCCCGGGCCCCTGGTGCACGCTCAGCGCGGCGACGCTCCCGCTCATCCGCGTGTAGGCGTCGGCCATGGTGGCCGCTCCGCCCTCGTGGCGGGCGGCGACGTAGCGGGCGCCGGTGGCCACCATGGCGTTGGTGAGGTGGAAGTTGCCCGAGCCGACCACGCCGAACACATGGTCCACGCCGGCCGCGCTCAGTGCCCGGCCGACGGCTTCGGCGACCTTCATGACCGCTCCACCAGGGCGAGGACGCGGGCGGGTGAGCCGGAGCCCTTGAGGATCGGCAGCGGGCCGGCGATGACGACGGCACCGGTGGCGGGCAGTTCCGCGAGGTTCTGGAGCTGGGTCAGGCCGTACTTGTCGTTGCCCATCAGGTAGGAGTGGCACGGGAAGGCCGGGTCGAAGGAGTGGGCGCCGCCGGCGTCGGTGCCGACCGTCTCGGTGCCGAGGCCGATCACCGGCGACTCCTCGGCGACCCAGCGGGCGCACTCCGGGGACAGGCCCGGGGTGTGCGGGCCGTTCTCGTCGGCGTTGAGGAACTCCTCCTGCGAGTGCGAGCGCGCGTCCCAGCCGGTGCGCAGCAGCAGCCACCCGCCCTCGGGCAACGGGCCGTTCTCCGCCTCCCAGGCCTTGATGTGGTCCACCTCGACGAGGAAGTCGGGGTCCTTGGCGGCGAGCGCGGAGAAGTCCAGCACGGCGGCGGGCGCGATCAGCCGGCTCACCGGTACGGAGGCCACGTCGGCGAGGTCCTTGCCGGTCACCCAGTGGTTGGGCGCGTCGAAGTGCGTACCCGTGTGCTCACCGGTACGGAAGTTGTTCCAGTACCAGGCCGGCCCCCGGTCGTCGTACCGGCTGATCTCCTCCAGCTCGAACACCTGCGTCTGCCCGAACCCCTCCGGCAACTGGATCACCGGCGTCTGCGACGACAGGGTGGACGTCAGGTCGACGACCTCGATCGAGCCGCTCCGCAGCCCGGACAACAGCGCGGCGAGAACGGACGGCTTGGTCATGACGGCCTCCTGAACTGATCTGAACACGGGACGCGTTGACGACGGTCGCACCACCTCAGGGGGCGCGTCCAGATGTGGCGTCGGCCGTCCCCAAATCGGTCCAGTGACCCGGAATTGGCCTTGGCCTGCGGCTTCGTGTCGACCTAGCGTCGGCGTCATGCGTATCCGAATCGTCGACGCCTTCACCGACCGGCCCTTCGCCGGCAACCCGGCCGGAGTCCTGCTGCTGGACGCCTTCCCGGACGACAACCGGCTCCAGAACATCGCCGTCGAGGTCAATCACGCCGAGACGGCGTTCGCCCACCGCCTTCCCGAGGGCGGCGAGGCCGACTGGGCGCTGCGGTGGTTCACGCCTGCCGCCGAGGTCACCATGTGCGGGCACGCGACGCTGGCCACGGCCCATGTGCTGCACACCACCGGCGCCCACGCGGGGCCGGTGCGGTTCGCCACGCGGAGCGGTGTGCTCATCGCGACGCCCGGTGCGGACGGGTCGATCACCCTGGACTTCCCGACCGCGCCGCTCACCCCGGTCGAGGTCCCGGAAGGGGTCGCCGCGGCCCTCGGCGCCGAGCCGTCGGCCGCTTTCGACACCGGCCCGAACGTGGGCGACCTGCTGGTCGAGCTGGCCGACGAGAAGACGGTCCACGCCCTGCGCCCCGACCACAAGGCCCTCGGCGCCTACTCGGAGCGCGGCATCATCGCCACCGCCCGCGCCGAGAACCCCGCGCTCGGCTACGACTTCGTCTCCCGCTGCTTCTTCCCGAACGTCGGCATCGACGAGGACCCGGTCACCGGCAGCGCCCACACCGCCCTGGCGCCCTTCTGGTCCGAGCGCCTGGGCCGTAGCGAACTCACCGGCCTCCAGGCCTCGCCCCGCTCCGGCCGCGTCCGCACCCGGCTGGTGGGCGACCGCACGCTGCTCACCGGCCGCGCGGTCACCACCATCGACGGCGACCTGCTCGTCTGACCCTCGCGGCAGGCTGTCGGCGGCTCACGCCGTCGGCAGCCAGTCCACCTTTCCCGCCAGCAGCGCGTAGCCGACGAACGCCCCGATGTCGAGCAGCGAATGCGCCACCACCAGGGGACCCACCCGCCCCCACCGGCGGTAGAGGTAGACGAACACCACGCCCATCGCCATGTTGCCGATGAAGCCGCCGATGCCCTGGTAGAGGTGGTACGAGCCGCGCAGTACGGAACTGGCCATCAGCGCGGCCCCGGGCGTCCAGCCCAACTGGCCGAGCCGGCGCAGCAGATAGCCGACGACGATGACCTCTTCGAGGATCGCGTTCTGCATCGCGGACATGATCAGCACCGGGTACTTCCACCACACCTCGGGCAGCGCCTCCGGCACCACCGTGAGGTTGAAGCCCAGCCCGCGTGCGGCCAGGTAGAAGGCGATCCCGGTGCTGCCGATCACCGCCGCGATCGCCGCCCCGCGGCCGAGATCGGGCCACGGCCGGGTGCGGTCGAAGCCGAGCGTGCGCAGGCTTCCGCCCTCGCGCAGCAGGAAGTGCGCGACGAGCAGGACGGGCACCAGGGACGAGGCGATCCCGAAGAGCTGCCAGGCCAGATCGAGCCAGGGACGGCCCGGTGCGGCCGAGGCGTTGAGGGTGGCCGCCTGGTCCTTCAGTCCGCCCGGTTTGGTGACCGATCCGACAAAGCTGATCAGGGCGGACACTCCGCTCGCACCGAGCGAAAGCCCCAGAACGAGCAGCGTCTCATCACGGAGGATCCGCCGCGAAGACCCCTCCACTGGAAAAGAATCGGCCACGCGGCCCGCCTCTCCCTGCACACCTGACTCCAATTCAGTAATCCCGTCCCATCCCCATCGCCGCCCCGCTAGGGTCTCGAAAGAAGTTGCGAAGATCGTGCGCGACAGGCCGTTGGGGGACGGACACCGTACGGGGCTGACCTCCCCTTTGCATGCCATACGGCCGCGAAACCGGCAGAAGGTACAACAGGGAGGGGCACCACTGTCATGGGACGTCACAGCTTGCCCGATCAGTATGGGGCGGGCGGCAGCGACCCCCGCCCACGCACCCGCCGCCGTACGGTGGCCATCGCGACCGTGCTCGTCCTGACCGTGGCGGGCGGCACGGCGGCCGCCGTCCAGAGCGGACTGCTCTCCTTCGGTTCCTCCTGCCAGGACGACGCGGTGGACCTCAAGCTCGCCGCCTCGCCGGACATGGCCCCCGCCCTGCGCGCCGCGGCGAAGCGGGCCCGTGACATCAGCCTCACCTCCGACGGGCGCTGCGTCGACGTCGAGGTGACAGCGCAGGACTCGTACAAGCTCACGGACACCCTGCTGGCCGGCAAGGAGACCGACGTCCAGGTGTGGGTGCCCGACTCGGAGCTGTGGGTCCAGCGGATCTCGGCGGACACCAAGGCGACGGAGGTGACCCCGGTCGGCGGCTTCGCCTCCAGCCCGGTCGGCGTGGCCATGGTCCCGGAGGCCGCCAAGTCGCTGGGGTGGCCGAAGAAGTCGTACAGCTGGATCGAGCTGGTCGGCGCCACCATGCGGGACGACTCCCTCAAGCTCGGCGCGGCCGATCCCTCGCGCAGCGCGACCGGGCTGCTCGCCCTCACCCAGCTGGGCAGCGGCGCCGCCAAGATCGAGGGCGGGGACACCCAGGCCGCGGCCATGATGAAGACCCTGTCGCAGCGCACCTCCGACAGCGACACCCAGGTCCTGGACACGCTGCCGCGCGACGCCTCGGGCACCGAGCAGGGCAACCCGAAGCGGAACCAGGCGCTGATCCTCAGTGAGCAGGCGGCGTTCACGTACAACACCGCGGCCGACGGCGACGGGCTCGACCTCTTCTATCCGAAGGACGGCTCGCCCCGGCTCGACTATCCGTACTCGCTGGTCGACCAGACGTCGCTGAGCACGGACGAGAGCCGGGCGGCGCTGAAGTTCATGAACTATCTGCGCAAACCCGAGCAGCGCCGGCTCCTGGAGAAGTACGGGTTCCGCACCGACACCGACGAGGTCACGCAGACGCTGGTGACGCGGGCCGGCGGCAGCAAGCCGCAGCCGTACGCGCAGGACGCCCTGAAGCCGGCCTCGGAGGTGGCCCTCCAGGAAGCCCTCGGCACCTGGACGATCACGGTGCAGAACGCGCGGGTCACCACGGTCGTCGACGCGTCCTCCTCCATGTCCGAACCGGTCCCGGGCACCAACCGGTCACGCATGGACGTGACCAAGGCGTCCCTCCTCCAGGCGCTCGCCACGTTCACGCCGGAGGACGAGATCGGGCTGTGGGAGTTCTCCACCGAGCTGGACGGCGACAAGGACTACCGCGTCCTCGTCCCGACCGGGCGTCTCGGCGCCACCAAGGACGGCGGAACCCAACGGGACAAGCTGTCGGCGGCCTTCAGCGAACTGGCGCCGGTGCCCAACGGCGCGACGGGCCTGTACGACACCACGCTCGCCGCGTACAAGGAGGCCACCGCCTCCTACGCCAAGGGCAAGTTCAACGCCCTGGTCGTGCTGACCGACGGCGTCAACCAGGACCCCGGCAGCATCTCCCGCGGCACACTCATCAGCCGCCTCCAGCAACTCACCGACCCCGACCGCCCGGTCCCGCTCATCATGATCGCCGTCGGCCCCGACGCCGACCGCGAAGAGGCCCAGCAGATAGCGAAGTCCACCGGCGGCACGGGCCAGGAGGTCTCCGACCCGTCCCAGATCCACGAGGTGATCCTCAAGGCGATCGTGGCGGCGGGCGCGGAGGGAGGCACCCAGGACTGACGCCACGAAGCAGCCCACCCGGCGACGTCACGCACCGGGCACCCACTCCGCCGCAACGGCAGTCACCCCGACGACACAGCCTGATCACCCACTCCGTCGCGGCGCCGCTCAGCCACGACGCCCCGAGCCGTCTGCCCACTCCGGCACAGCGCCACTCAGCCCCCGAGGGCACCGCCCGGCGACCCACTCCACCCCAGCGGCACGCAGCCACGACGACCCGGGCCGTCTCCCACTCCGGCACAGCGGCACCCAGCCACCACGGCCCAGACCAGCTACCCGCCCCGCCCCAGCGGCGCTCAGCCACGACGCCCCAGAGCGGCTGCCCACTCCGGCACAGCGGCACTCAGCCACGACGACCCGGACCGGCCACCCGCTCCGTCACAATCGCACGCGGCCACTACGGCCCGGACCGGCGGTTCACGACTGCCCCGCCCGCCGCTCACCCCAGCGGCACCCGTTCCGGCAAGCCCACCGGCCAGGTGTGCACCGGCTCGCCGAGGTGCATCAGCTCGGCGTAGCGGCGGGTCGTCGCGGCGAGGGCGGCGGCGCGGTCGAGGCCTGACTCCAGGGCGCGGTGGAAGGTCGCGGACTGCCAGGTGGCCCCGTTGGCCCGGCGCCGGCAGCGCTCGTCGATCACGCCCAGGTACAGGTCGCGGTCCGCGGGTTCGACCCCCCACGCGTCCAGGCCGGCCGACGCGAGCGGCAGCAGTTCGTCGCGTACCAGGGTGACGGCGTCGACCTGGGTCAGCCCGCCCCCGTAGCGTCCACGCCGCGGCCAGTCGAAGCGGGCGTCGATGCCGTGCTCGCAGGCCGCGTCGAAGTTGGCGGCGGCGGCCTCGAAGGGCAGCCGGGTCCACACCGGCCGGGACTCCTCGGCGAGGGCGCGGACGACGCCGTAGTAGAAGGCCGCGTTGGCGATGACGTCGGTGACGGTGGGCCCCGCGGGCAGGACCCGGTTCTCCACGCGCAGGTGCGGGACGCCCTCGGCGATGCCGTACACCGGCCGGTTCCAGCGGTACACGGTGCCGTTGTGCAGGACGAGTTCGGCGAGCGAGGGCACGCCCCCCTCGTCCAGCACCTGAAGCGGGTCCTCCTCGTCACAGATCGGCAGCAGCGCCGGGAAGTAGCGCAGGTTCTCCTCGAACAGGTCGTACGCCGAGGAGATCCACCGCTCCCCGAACCACGTCCGCGGCCGCACCCCCTGCGCCTGGAGCTCGGGCGGCCGGGTGTCCGTGGACTGCTGGAACAGCGGCGGCCGCGACTCACGCCACAGCTCACGCCCGAACAGGAAGGGGGAGTTGGCTCCTACGGCGATCTGCGCGGCGGCGACGGCCTGCGCCGCGTTCCACACGTCGGCGAACCGGCCCGGCGTGACCTGGAGATGCAACTGCACGGAGGTGCAGGCCGCTTCCGGCGCTATGGACTTCGAGGTGCAGACGAGATGCTCGACCCCGTCGATGTCCAGCACGAAGTCCTCGCCCCGCGCGGCCACGATCTGCTCGTTGAGCAGCGCGTAACGGTCGACGTCGGAGAGGTTGGAGGAGACCAGGTCGTCCCGGTCGAGCGTCGGCAGAATGCCGATCATCACGATTCCCGCGTCGAGCTCGCCCGCTTTTCGATGGGCATATGCCAGCGAGGTCCGGAGTTCTTCGGCGAGCCGGTCGAATACCCGGCCGCCCAAGGGATGTGGGGCTATGTTGACTTCCAGGTTGAACATGGCGAGTTCTGTTTGGAAATCTCGGCTCGCGATACGTTCGAGAACCTGCGCATTCAGCATTTTCGGCATACCGTCGGCACCGGCGAGATTCAATTCGATCTCTAGCCCCATGAGGTTCTTCGGGCGATCGAACCGCTTCTCGGCCAGCAGCCGCTCCAGCCCCGTCAGGCACTTGCGGAGCTTGCCGCGGTAGAGCTGCCGATCGGACAGGTCGAACCGACCTGCCGCGACCTTCTCCCCCATCGAAGCGTCCCTCCTCGGATGGGCGGACCGAAGATCCGGCCGCCGGTGTCGGGTCACGTGGGATGATGCCCAGTCGAGACGATCGATAACGTCCCGCGCGGCCTTGGCGCCCGCTACGCTGTCGCAAGTGACCGGCGGCACATTCACCGGGCATGCGGCACCGTGCAGTTTCGAGTTCCCCACATGCCTCGTGAAAAACGCCGACGAGAATTGGCCGACCGCGCCCCCGGTATTCATCGAGGTCATCGCCGTGTTGTCGCCCGAGAATCGGGATGATTCCCACGTATCGCCGACTGAATGAACCCTTGCCGTTCACGTCGGAAACGGGTAGACGAAACACCGTCTGAACACGTGTCGTATAAACTCCGCGAACGAGGCAGAAGGTTGGCGCCGACGGTCTGTTGATCCTGTCGTCGAGGTGACGTACGACAGGTCTGAAGTACACCCCACGCACCCATGACCCGCGGTCCCCGCCTCTCTGACCCCGCGAGCTGACAGCGCCGTCCGCCCACGCCCTCGCGCCACTGTGCCTGTCGAATGAGAGGCGACCCACTATGCCGCTGCATGTCCCCCCGGCTCCCGCGCCCGCACTTCGCTCCGTCCTCACTGCGCTCGGTTCGCCCACCGCGGTCCGCGAGGCGCGGACTCCGTCCCTGCGCACCGCCCAGGGGCCCGCGACACCCGAACTGCCACTGCCCGTCCACGTACTTGACGAGATCACCGCCGCGGGCGCCTCCGCCACCCGGCTGACCGGGTGGCGGTTCCTGATCCGCTGCCAAGAGCGTGCGGTGGCCGCCGCCGAGACCCGGCTGACCCCGGACGGCTGGGCCTTCTCGCACTTCTTCGAGGGCCCCTACATCGCCTCCACCGAGCGTGCGCTGCGCCAGGCCGAGACCATGCAACAGCCCTATCAGCCGCGCCTGTTGTCGGTCCCGGGCCTCTACATGCTCACCCTCTGGCTGCACGGCGACCTCACGGCCGACGGCGCGACCGGCCACCCCGCCGCCACCGATCTGCTCGTCCCGCTCGCGCCCGCACCGCCCGGTATCGCCGCCCACCGGCCGCACCGCGTCGCCGAACTGCTCCCGGTGCTGACCCATCGGGCGACTCCGGCCCCGCTCCTGGGACAGCCGGCCTGACGTCCATGGATTTGGCTCGTACGAGCGAATCGCGGCTCGTACGAGCCTTTTCCATGCCCGCGCCCCGTACGGACTAGCCCCATCCGACCATCTCGAACCACCCGAAGAGACAGTGCAGTTGGAATGAACCGTCCGCGCGGGTGATGCGTCATGAACCTGTGAGTAGCGGTGCTGCCAAATCCCTGCGGATTGACGCCCGTGGGGCAACACTGGTTCCGAACGACTTATCACAACGGGGGCAGCGATGAAAACCACGACAAAGCGAAAGATCCCACCAATGTGCCAGCACCAGCCGCCGTGTCCGACCGCCGAATCCGCCGACCGGGAGGGCGCCCGCCTCATGGCGCACCACCCGGAGCAGGGATGGAGCCTGCTGTGCAACGGCGTTCTGCTCTTCGAGGACACCGGTGAGCTCCTGCCCGACGGCAAGATCATCGCCCCGCACCGCCCACTGGGCACCGAACAGGTGATGACCGCCGCCTGAGGCGAACACAGGGCGGTGGGACCGACCGCCCGGTGACTTGAGGGGCCGGCCCGCAGACCTGCGCTGCGAACCGGCCCCGACGCATGTCCGGGATCGATCACTCCCCGTAGTCCCGCATGCGGAATGCGCTCTCCTCTCTGACGCACTTCCCATGGACACCCGTTTTCCGGAAGACTCCTGGAAGTTTCGATCCGTCGACGGAGGTGGGGAGTTGGCAGCACACGAGGTCGACACCGAGGGGGCGCCCGCGACCGGGGGCCGGGTCACGATCACCGAGATCGCCCGCCAGGCCGGCGTCTCCGTGCCGACCGTCTCCCGGGTGGTCAACGGCCGCTCCGACGTGTCGCCCAGGACCCGGGCCCGCGTGGAGGAACTGCTGCGCCGGCACGGCTACCGCAAGCGCGCCAGCACCTCCGCCAGCGGCGCCGCCCTGCTCGACCTGGTCTTCGACGACCTCGACAGCCCCTGGGCGGTGGAGATCATCCGCGGGGTCGAGGAGGTGGCGCACGCGGCCGGCGTCGGCACTGTGGTCTCGGCGATACACGGCCGCTCCGGCGACGCCCGCGAGTGGATGCGCAATCTGCGGGCCCGCGCCTCCGACGGCGTCATCCTGGTCACCTCGGTCCTGGAGCCGGTGCTGCACGAGGAGTTGCGCATCCTCGGCGTCCCGCTGGTCGTCGTCGACCCGGCGGGCTCCCCCGCCCTCGACGCCCCCACGATCGGCGCCGCGAACTGGTCGGGCGGCATGGCGGCCACCGAGCATCTGCTGTCGCTGGGCCACCGCAGGATCGGCCTGATCGCGGGCCCGCCCCGGCTGCTGTGCTCCCGGGCCCGCTTCGACGGGTACCGGGCCGCCCTGGAGGGCAAGGGGCTCACGGTCGACGACTCCCTCGTGGTGCCCGGCGACTTCCACCCCGAGTCCGGCTTCGAGGGCTGCAACGCGCTGCTGGACCTGCCCGAACCGCCGACGGCGATCTTCGCGGCCAGCGACCAGATGGCGCTCGGCGCGATCGAGGCCCTGCGCAGACGCGGACTCAGGGTCCCGGAGGACATGAGCCTGGTCGGTTTCGACGATCTTCCGGAAGTCCGCTGGTCCGCCCCGCCCCTGACCACGGTCCGTCAACCGCTCGCCGACATGGGCAAGCTGGCCGTCCGTACGGTGCTCAAGCTGGCCCGCGACGAACAGCCGGACTCGCCGAGGGTGGAGCTCGGCACCGAACTCGTGGTCCGCGCGAGCACCGCACCCCCGGCGCGCTGACCCGGCACCGGCCCGGCGGTGAGCCACACCGCCGGGCCGGGCCGCATCCCGGCGGACTCCCCTCCTTGCCCAGCCGCCGGGCGTCTGACCGCCGTACCGCTACTTCTTGAGTGCCTCCTTGATCGCGAAGTAGGCGGGCTTCGGCTGGAGTTGCTCGTCCCACGGCAGCGCCGCGCCCTGGCCCTCGAAGAACGCCGGGATCCAGCTGTATTTGTCCGTGTAGTCCCACAGCGTGATGCCGACGCAGCGACGCACCGCGAGGCAGGCCTCGGTCAGATCCCGGTACCACTGGGCCTGTGTGGCGAGCTTGGCCTCGTCCGCGGGCAGGATCATCCGGACGTCGACCTCGGTGAGCGCGGTGTCGAGCCCGAGCTTGGCGAAGCGCCGCAGGTTGTCCTCGAGAGTGGTCGGATAGCCGTACTGGAGCGCGAGATGCGCCTGGAGGCCGAAGCCGTGCAGCGGGACGCCCTGGGCCTTGAGGTTCTTGGCCAACTGGTAGTAGGCGTCGCTCTTGGGGCCGACCGCCTCCACGTTGTAGTCGTTGAGGTAGAGCTTGGCCTTCGGGTCGGCCTGGTGGGCCCAGCGCAGCGCGTCGGCGATGTAGCCGGGGCCGAGCGTCTTGTAGAAGATCGTCTCGCGGTAGGTGCCGTCCTCGTTGAAGGCCTCGTTGACGACGTCCCAGGCGTAGATCTTGCCGCGGTAGTGGCGTACCTCGGTCTGGATGTGCTTCTTCAGCACGGCCCGCAGCTCGGTCGCCGTCCACTCGCGGCTGGTGAGCCAGTCGGGCAGCTGGCTGTGCCAGACCAGGGTGTGACCGCGTACCCGCTGGTGGTTGGCGCGGGCGAGGTTGACGATCTCGTCGCCCTCGGAGAAGTCGAAGACACCCTGCTGGGGCTCGGTGGCGTACCACTTCTGGCCGTTGCCGGGGGTGATCATGTCGAACTCGCTGCCGAGGATCGCCTTGTAGGGCTCGTCGACGAGTTCGGGGTTGTCGGTGGCGCTGCCGTAGTAGCGGCCGTGCTGCTGGGCGAGTTCGGCGAGTGTGGTCGGCTTGTCGTGCGCCTGGGCGGGTGCGGCGAGGCCGGCCCCGGTGATCAGGGCGGCCGCGAAGGCGCCGACGAGTCTCAGACGGTTCGTGCGCATGGTGCGACTCCTCACGTGCGGGTGTGTGGGCGAGCCGTACGAACCCCGGCGCTATCCCTTCGTGGCGCCGGCGGTGAGGCCGCCGACGAGCTGGCGCTCGGCGACCGAGTAGAAGGCGAGGGCGGGAACCATCGCGAGGACGAGATAGGCGAAGACACGGGCGTACTCCGCGGAGTACTGGCCCTGGAACTGCTGGACGCCGATGGGCAGGGTCCACCAGGTGTTGTCGGTGAACACCAGCAGCGGCAGCATGAAGTTGTTCCAGCTGGTGACGACGGCGAGCACCGAGACGGTGCCGAGCGCGGGCCGGGCCATGGGCAGCAGCACCCGCCAGAAGAAGCCGAAGGAACTGCACCCGTCGAGGGTGGCCGCCTCCTCCAACTCTCCCGGGATCTCCCGGAAGAAGGCGCGCAGGATGATGATGGTCATCGGCAGCCCGAACGCGGCCTGCGGCAGGATCACGCCCAACGGGTTGTCGAGCAGGCCGAGATAGCGCAGCAGCAGGAACAGCGGCAGTGCGGCCACCGCGAAGGGGAACATCAGCCCCATCGTGAAGAAGGTGAACAGCACCTCCCGGCCCCGGAAGGCGAACCGGGCGAAGGAGAAGGCCGCGAGCGCGGACACCGCGACGACGAGCACGGTCGTGGCGATCGCGATCAGCGTGCTGTTGCCGAGCAGCTTCCAGAAGTCGCTGCCCCCGAGGATGTCGGTGTAGTTGCCCGTCAGCCAGCGCTTCGGAAGTCCGAAGGGGTTGCTGGAGAGTTCGTCGGTGGACTTGAAGCCGGACAGGACGGCGTACACCAGGGGGACGATCATGACCACGCCGACGGCGACGAGGATGAGGTGCAAGGGCAACGTGCGAGCGTTCCGGCGACTCATTTCCCGGCCCCCCTCATCGTGGTGGTGGCCCCTTCGAGGTCGCGGCGGAGCACGAACCGCTGGTAGGCGAGGGCGAAGACGAGGCAGATGCCGAACATGACGACGCTGATCGCGCTGGCGTAGCCGACCTGGTAGCGCTTGAAGCCGTACTGGAACATGGTCACGGCCATGGTCTCGGAGTGGTGGTCGGGGCCGCCCTGGGTGATCACCCACACCAGGTCGAAGAGCTGGATCGAGCCGATGACGGCCAGGAAGACGCTGATGCGGATGGTGGGTGCGAGCAGCGGCAGGGTGACGCTGCGGAAGCGCTGCCAGGCGCTCGCGCCGTCGATCAGCGCCGCCTCGGTCAACTCCCGGGGCACGGACTGGAGTCCGGCCAGCAGGAGCATCATGTGGAAGCCGAAGTACTTCCAGGTCATGACGATGAACAGGGTCGCCATGACGTACGACGGATCGGCGAACCACTCACCGCCGACGCCGTCCAGGCCGATGCTGCCCAGGAGGTGGTCGGCGAGGCCGTCGTCGGGTGCGAACACCATGCTGAAGAGCACGCCGGTGATGGCCTCGGACAGCACGTAGGGCGCGAAGAACAGCATCCGGTAGACGGCCCGGCCGCGCAGCCGCTGGTTGAGCAGGACCGCCATGGCGAGCGCGAACGGCAGTTGGAGCGCGAGCGTGAGGAGGACCAGGACGAGGCAGCGCCACAGGTCGCCCAGGAAGACCGGGTTGTCGAAGAGGTCGGTGAAGTTGTCGACACCGACGTAGTCCTCGGGCATCCCGAAGCCGCCCCAGCGGAAGAAGGCGGCGTACAGGGCGAACAGCATCGGCAGCAGCACGAGTCCGGAGAAGAGGACCAGGGCGGGGAGCTGGAAGCCCATCGCGGTGAGCCAGTTGAGGACGCGCCGCCGGGCCCGCCCCCGGGCCCTGACGGTGTCCGGGGGCGGGGCGTCGGCGCCGGGGCCGCTCCGCTTGTCTGCGAGGAACGTGGAGGTCATCGCCTGCTACTGCTCTTCCTTCGCGGCCTTCGTGATCGACTCGGCGACCTGTTCGGGGGACTTGGACCCGGCGATGAGCGCGGCCACGCTGTCGTTGACCTCCTGGCCGACGGCGGGGGCGTACGCCTGGTCGAGATAGAGCTGGAAGCCGGTGGCGGCGTTCAACTGCTCCTGTACGGCCTTGATGTTGGGGTCGGTGATGGCGCTCTCGGCGCCGGGGACGACCGGGAGGGTGCCTGTCTTCTTGACCAGTTCCAGGTCGGTGGCCTCGGAGGCGAAGAACTTCAGGAAGTCGACGGCGGCCTGCGGGGCGCCCCTGCGCAGTGCGTGTCCACCGCCGCCGCCGAACACCTCGGTGATGGTGCCCTTGCCGCCCTCGACCGCGGGGAACGGGAAGAAGCCCAGGTCCTTGCCGAGGCCCTTGCCGGAGTCGGCCTGCACGTTCGGTGCCCACTGGCCCATGAGCTCCATGGCCGCCTTGCCGTTGCCGACGGTGGCCGCCTGGCCCGTCGGGGTGGAGTAGGCGGCGTTGAGGTAGCCCTTCTGGAACGGCTGGAGATCGACGAGGGTCTTGAGGTGGGCGCCCGCCTCGATGAACTCGGCGCCGGTGAAGTCCTTGTCGTCATAGGCCTTCTGGAGGGCGCTCGCACCGGCGGTGCGCATCGCGAGGTAGGCCCAGTAGTACATTCCGGGCCACTTCTCCTTGCCCGCGAGGGCGATGGGCGTGATGTTCTTCGACTTCAGCTTGCTGACGGCTTCGAGGAACGCGCCCCAGGTGGTGGGGGGTTCGCTGATGCCGGCCTGCTTGAAGAGCGCCTTGTTGTACCAGAAGCCGATCATGCCGATGTCGAACGGTATGCCGTACACCTTGTCGTCGAGGAGGTAGGCCTCCTTCGACACCTTCAGCAGACCGTCGGCCCATGGCTTCGTCCGGTCGGTGAGGTCCTCGACGAGTCCCGCGTCGACCTGCTGCTTGAGGACGCCGCCGCCCCAGGTGTGGAAGATGTCGGGGAGCTTCCCGGAGGCGATCAGTGCCGTCATCTTCGACTTGTAGGCGTCGTTCTCCAACTGCACGATCTTCAGCTTGACCTTGGGGTTCTGGGCCTCGAACTTCTTGGCGAGGGCCGCCCAGACACCCTTGGCCGGCTCGGTGGTGGAGATGTTCCACCACTCGACGGTGGTCGTCCCGTCGGACGACCCCTCTTCATCCGAGTCACCGCAGCCACTCAGTGCGGTCATGCCCAGACCGGCCGCGGCGGACGCCGCCAGGAAGCCGCGGCGGGACAGTGCCGGGTCGCCCATGGTGTGCTCCTTGGGTACGGGACGGGGTGTCTACGCCCGCCCACTGGACCGAAAGTTTCGGAGTTGATCCAGAAAGGTTCGTTGTTGCCGCACCCTAGAGACAGCTGACAAACGGTGGCAACCCCTTGTACGCGGTGAATCTGCGGCCGACTTCCCTGCGGTCCGGGCCGGTTGGCACCGATCGGCCCGGACCGAGAGTTTCCGAACCTTTCCGGAACTAGGGCTGCGGCTCAGGCACGTACTCGAACCAGTCGAAAGCCGCGCTGCCCTCGGTGACGTACATCCCGATCACCCGCCCGGTGAAGCCACCGGCGACCTGCGTGGACAGATAGCGGCCGTCGAGCTCGGCCAGCCGTACGCCGTCGAGCCCGAGCGCCACCACGTCGGGGCCGCCCGCGCGAACTCCCGCCCCCTCCTGCCCGGTCGGGGAGACCGGCGAGTCCGTGCGGACCTCCACGGTGAGCGTGACCGGCCCCGGCTCCACCGTCCGCCGCGCGAGGCACTGCCGCACCGGGCCGATCCGGGCGAACACGGCCGCCTCGCCCTGGGCGACCTCGATGTCGTAGTGATGCGCCTCGTCGAGGCGGACGGAGAGGCCGGCACGCCCCGCCCCGGGGTCCAGCCGGGCCGCGAACCGGCAGTCGTGGTGCTGCTGGCGGCGCCCGACGAAGGTGTGTCCGGGCCGGTCGAGACTGGCCCCCGTGGCCCGCAGGGTCAGCCATCCCGGCCGCTCCTCCAGCGACCAGGACTCCTCCGGCCTGCGGCGCGGGGAGATCCAGTGCGGGGCCAGATCGGAGGCGTCGAAGTCGTCCCGCGCGGGCGGGAGTTCGACGGGGTGCCAGGCGGCCGGCGCCGGGTGTTGCTCCCGCACCGGCCCCGCCGTCGGCCAGCCGTCGACCCACTCCACCGGGGCCAGGAACGTCTCGCGGCCGAGCACATGGAAGGACGGGAAGTACCCGCGCGGACGGGTGCCGAGGAGCACCATCCACCAGGTGCCGTCGGCCGCCTCCACCAGGTCGGCGTGGCCGGTGCACTGGATGGGCAGGCCGGTGCTGCGGTGGGTCAGGATCGGGTTGGCCGGGGCCGCTTCATAAGGCCCGCGCGGCGACCGCGCCCGGGCGACCGAGACGCTGTGCCCATAGGCCGTACCGCCCTCGGCGACCAGGAGGTACCACCACTCACCGACGCGGTAGAGGTGCGGCGCCTCGGGGTCCTGCATGCCCGACCCGGACCACACCGGAAGCGGGCCCTCCAGCACCTTGCCGGTGTCCGGGTCGATACGGGCGACCGCGCAGCCGGCGACGGCGACCCAGCAGGAACCGTCCTCGTCCCAGGCCAGGTCGGGGTCGATCCCGGCCAGGTCGAGCCATACGGGGTCGGACCACGGCCCCTCGGGACGTTCGCCGGTGACGATGAAGTTGCCGCGGGCCCCGACATTGGTGGTGATCAGATAGAAGCGGCCGTCGTGATGGCGCAGGGTGGGCGCATAGATCCCGGCCGAGGCGGGCAGGTCGTCGGGCAGCTCCAACTGCCCAGGCCGGTCAAGGACGTTGCCGATCTGCCGCCAGTGCACCAGGTCACGGCTGTGGAAGAGCGGCACGCCCGGAAAGTACTCGAAGCTGGAACAGACGAGGTAGTAGTCCTCGCCCACCCGGCACACACTCGGGTCCGGATGGAACCCGCCGATCACAGGGTTGTCGTACGTCCGCATGTGCGTCAGTCCCTTCGAGCGTCGCACGATGGCGAAACTTTCGGATGATCTGGCGAACGTTACGGAGTGGCACTGTAGGTGGCCAAGGGGTCGGCGACAAGACACCGGGGCCACAGGCTCTCGGAGCTCGACACCATGGGACACCGCAACGAGGCTCGACGCGAGCAGGCCTCAGCAGGGGAGGTGTACGACCGCCACTGGACGGCTGACCTGGGCAGCTCGGTCCGCTGCTCGTCGGTGCTCCTCGCCCTGCTGCTCCTCGCCGTGCTGCACCCACCCCGGGTGCGGGCCGACCGGCTGGTGTCCGTGCGCTGCCGGGACGGGGTCGCCCAACGGCTGGTGCTGCGCGTCGGCCGCGAGACGGCCGAGCGTGTGCTCCGCACCTCGGGACTGGAGTGACGCCTGCCCCCTGGACGTATCCCAGGCGTACGACATGACGCTGGGTGTCCGCCCCCACCGACCCGCGCTCTCGCCCCCCAATTCGCTGCAAACCGCACCAAACCCGCCCCCACACTCCCCTCTCGCCGTCCCGTAGACATCCCCAAAGCCAGTCTTAACGGAAGCTTGACGCCTCCAGCCCCCTCATCCGTGGGCCCTGACATCACTCTCCGCTTACGCTGATGCCGCCGTCCGTGTGATGGCCGGAACCGCACGCTGAGCCGCACACAGGAGCCCCGATGGCCACCACCGAACACGCGCCGCCCAGTCGGCTGCGCGCCTGGATGCTGGAAGGCCTGTCCGACATGGGCAAGGGCAACCACGGCCGACCGGCCCAGCCGACCGAGCCCAAGGCGGAGCCCGAGGGCCAGCCGTGGTGGCGGGTCATGTGCCTCACCGGCGTCGACTACTTCTCGACCCTCGGCTACCAGCCCGGCATCGCGGCCCTCGCCGCCGGTCTGCTCTCCCCGATCGCGACCATCGTCCTGGTGATCGTGACACTGGCGGGCGCGCTGCCCGTGTACCGCCGCGTGGCCGAGGAGAGCCCCCACGGCCAGGGCTCGATCGCGATGCTGGAGCGCCTGCTCACCTTCTGGAAGGGCAAGCTCTTCGTCCTGACCCTGCTCGGCTTCGCCGCCACCGACTTCCTGATCACCATCACCCTGTCGGCCGCCGACGCCTCGACCCACCTGGTCGAGAACCCGCACCTGAACAGCGCCCTGCACGACAAGCAGCTCCTGATCACCCTCATCCTGGTCGCCCTGCTCGGCGCGGTGTTCCTCAAGGGCTTCCTGGAGGCGATCGGCGTCGCGGTCGTCCTGGTGGGCATCTACCTCGCGCTGAACGTCGTCGTGGTGATCGTCGGCTTCTGGCACGTCATCACCGCCGGCCACGTGATCACCGACTGGTCGACCGCCCTGACCAACGAGCACGGCAACGTCTTCGTGATGATCGGCGTGGCCCTGATCGTCTTCCCAAAGCTCGCTCTCGGCCTCTCCGGCTTCGAGACCGGTGTCGCGGTCATGCCCCATGTGAAGGGCGACCCGGGCGAGACGGATGCCAACCCGGTCGGCCGGATCCGCGACACGAAGAAGCTGCTCACCACCGCCGCCGTGATCATGAGCTGCTTCCTGATCGCCACCAGCTTCATCACCACCCTCCTGATCCCGGAGAAGGAGTTCGAGTCCGGCGGCCAGGCCAACGGCCGCGCCCTCGCCTTCCTCGCGCACGAATACCTGGGTGGCGCCTTCGGCACGGTCTACGACGTCTCGACGATCGCCATCCTGTGGTTCGCCGGCGCCTCCGCGATGGCCGGCCTGCTGAACCTGATGCCGCGCTACCTGCCCCGCTACGGCATGGCCCCGCACTGGGCCAGGGCCGTCCGCCCGATGGTCATCGTCTTCACGCTGGTCGCCTTCCTGGTCACATGGATCTTCGACGCCGACGTGGACGCGCAGGGCGGGGCGTACGCCACCGGCGTCCTGGTCCTGATCAGCTCGGCAGCGATCGCGGTCACCATCGCGGCACGGAAGGCCGGCCAACGGAACTGGACGATCGCGTTCGCCGTGATCTCCGCAGTCTTCCTCTACACGACGGTCGTCAATGTCATCGAGCGCCCGGACGGCGTGAAGATCGGCGCCTGCTTCATCGCCGGCATCATCCTGGTCTCCCTGCTCTCCCGGCTGGCCCGCGCCTTCGAGCTCCGCGTGACGAGCGTGACGCTCGACCCCATGGCGGAACGTTTCATCCGAGACATCGCCAGCCGCAAGATCCGCTTCATCGCCAACGAGCCCGACCAGCGCGACAAGGCCGAGTACCGCGACAAGATCGAGCAGATCCGCGAGGACAACGACATCCCCGGCCAGGAGGACTTCGTCTTCGTCGAGGTCACGGTCCTGGACCCCTCCGAATTCGAGGCGGGCCTGACGGTACGCGGCGAGGTCCTCCACAACCGCTACCGCGTCCTGACCCTGGAGTCCTCCTCCATCCCCAACGCCCTGGCCGCGCTGCTGCTCCACGTCCGCGACACCACCGGCTGCACCCCCCACATCTACTTCGAGTGGACCGAGGGCAACCCCTTCGCCAACTTCCTCCGCTTCTTCCTCTTCGGCCAGGGCGAGGTGGCCCCGGTCACCCGAGAGGTCCTCCGCGAGGCAGAACCGGACAGGACCCGCCGCCCGAGGGTCCACACGGGCTGACGCCTGACGCCTGACGGCTGACGGCTGACGGCTGACGGCTGACGGCTGACGGCTGACGGCTGACGGCTGACGGCTGACGGCCAGCACTACCCGACGGCCGCCGACGGCGCTCAACCCCCACAGGGGCCACCCGCACCCGACAACGAAAGCAGCACGGGCGGTGCGGGTGGGAAAACAGATCCGGCCGAAGGCCGGAACCCCACAACGCACCCGCACATGGCACCCGCAACCGCACCGCCATCAAATTCGCGTCAATCTTCAACAGAACGACGACAGAGCACCGTCAGCGACCACCCACCCACCCCCGTCTCGCCCTACCGTCGACTCATGCGACCGAGCGGACGGAGCAACCCCCCACCCCCGGCCGACGACCGCCACTGGCGCGGCACCGTCCGCCTGGCAGCCGGCCTCTCCCTCACCTTCGCCGCCCTGACCCTGTTCGTCGACTGGGACATGGGCACCCTGACCCTCACCCGCGCCCTGCTCTGGCTCACCCTGTCCGCCACGGTCTTCGCGGTCCTCTTCCCCCAACGCATCACGGCAGGACCGGGCTGGCTGGAAGTACAGGGCCTCACGGGCCACCACCGGGTCCACACGGACGCCCTGGTGTCAGTACAGCTCTACGGCCAGATCTCCTCGCACCTGATCCTCCGCGACACCCACGGCAACCGCCTGGAACTCGACCCCCGCGTCCTGACCACCAACCCCTTCCTCTGGCACGAACTGGACACGGGCGTACGCCACTCACTCGCACACGGCACCCTGCGCCAGAGCACGGACGCCCTACGCCACCTCGGCCAGGAGCTCGACGACGAGACCGCCCTGTCGGTCCTCAGGGCGTCCGGGATCTCCTGAGGAACCCCCGCCGCCCCCGAGCCACGACCTTGCCGTACCTCAGCCGCCCACCGACCTCCACCCGCAGCACGACAGGCGTGCCGGAGTCACCGGCTGGACGCGTCTTCACCTGGGCGTACTCGACGACGAGCGAGTCGGTCTCCACCACGACGCCGGGCCGCGTCACCAGCCGCAGCGTCCCGCCCCGCATGTCGAGGTCGACGTAGAGCGTGTCGTACGTGATCACCGCGTCGGTGAAGTCCAGCGTCACGTCACCCCAGGACGACTCGACCTCCAGCCGACGGGGCACCACCCACCCGTCGCCGCGCACGGCCGACCCGCCCTGCTGCTCGATCCGGACGACGTCCTTGACCTCACCGGCCGCGTCCACCGGGAGGTCCGCGGTCAGCACGGCCAGCTCCCCCAGGGTGCGGGCGGACAGGGCGGCCTCCAGACGCTCGTCGAGCTCCTCGGCGGTCAGCCGGCCGTCCCCCGCCGCGATACGCAGTACGTCCACGACCCGGTCCCGGTCCGCATGCGAGGCCCTCAGCCCGACCGGTGCGCTCACACCGCCCCGTACAACCTCACCCGACATGCCCTCACTCCGATCCCAGCGACCGACTAAAGCTATATCGCGTTATACCCAACGCTCAACCCCGCACCCTCCGTTCCCCGTTGATGCCCCTATCGTGATCCGCATGCAGTCGTACACGATCGGCCAGGCGGCCCGACTCCTGGGCGTGAGCCCCGACACCGCCCGCCGCTGGGCGGACGCGGGCCGGGTGGCCACCCACCGCGACGAGGCCGGGCGCCGGCTCATCGACGGCCAGGACCTGGCCGCGTTCTCCGTCGAGCTGGCCAGAGGCGACACCGGCGACGAGGAACCGTCGTACACCTCGGTCCGCAACGCCTTCCCCGGCATCGTCACCGCCATCAAGCTCGGCGATGTCGCCGCCCAGGTCGAGATCCAGGCCGGCCCGCACCGCCTGGTCTCCCTGCTGACCCGCGAGGCCGTCGAGGAACTGGGCCTGGAGGTCGGCATGGAGGCCACGGCCCGCGTGAAGTCGACGAACGTACACATCGACCGCACCTGAGACCCACCAGGCCCCACCACCCGCCCCCCCGGGCGCACGCCCGTCAGACCCGGCCCCTTCAGCCTCACCCCCCCGGCGCTGCGCCCAGCGCAGCAGGTCCGGCACGGTCAGCCGGACCGGACGGGCGAGATCCCCGCTCACGGCCAGTTCGGCAACCAGCTGCTGCACGAGACACCACCGCCGGCAGGACCGTACCCGCGCGGCAGTCCCGTAGAAACGCACATGCGCACCCCACCCCGCAATGAGGCCGGATCATGCAATGCAACAGGAGACTTACGCCTTGCATGTGCGGCAGTATCATCGCCGCACGGTCTTCGACAGGCCGCTGCCGGGCCCCAGCGGCCCATGCCCGAAGAACGTGAAGGAGCAGACCGTGATGACCCGTTCCGCGCGCCGGACCCGCCGGACCCTGCAGCTGGCCGGTGCCGGAGCCGCCGCGCTGCTGGCGCTGACCGCCTGCTCCTCCTCCGACCCGGACTCCGACTCCGCCGGCTCCGACACCTCGGCCTCCGGGTCGGCGAAGCTGTCCGGCACGGTGAACGTCTTCGCCGCGGCCTCGCTGAAGGAGAGCTTCACGACCCTGGGCGAGGAGTTCGAGAAGGCCCACCCCGGCACCAAGGTCACCTTCAACTTCGGCGGCAGCGACACCCTGGCGGCCAGCATCACGGGCGGCGCCGGCGCCGACGTGTTCGCCGCGGCCAGCCCCAAGACGATGAAGATCGTCACAGACGCCGGAGACGCCACGGGTACGCCCGCCACCTTCGTCCGCAACCAGCTGGAGATCGCCACCCTGCCGGGCAACCCGGACAAGATCGCCTCCTTGAAGGACCTCACCAAGTCGGGCCTGAAGGTCGTGCTGTGCGACGCGGAGGTCCCCTGCGGTGCCGCCGCTCAGAAGGCCCTGGACGCCAGCAGCCTCAAGCTCACCCCGGTCTCCTACGAGCAGGACGTCAAGAGCGCCCTGACGAAGGTCGAGCTCAAGGAGGCCGATGCCGCGGTGGTCTACAAGACCGATGTGAAGGCCGCGGGTGACAAGGTGGAGGGCGTGGACTTCCCCGAGTCGGCCGACGCCATCAACGACTACCCGATCGCCCTGCTCAAGGACGCCCCGAACGCCGCCGCGGCGAAGGCGTTCATCGAGCTGGTCCAGTCAGCCGAGGGTCAGAAGGTCCTGACCGCGGCAGGGTTCCTCAAGCCGTGACGTCCCTCGACACGACCGGCACCGCGGACACCCTCAAGGGCGGTCCGCGGCGCCGCCGCGCCCGGTCGACGGTCAGGGGCGTACCGCTCCCCCTCCTCCTCCCGGCTCTGCTGGGCCTGGCGTTCCTGATCCTCCCCCTGGTCGCCCTGCTGGTCCGGGCTCCCTGGAGCACCCTCCCGGAGCAGCTGACCAGCGCCGAGGTGTGGCAGGCGCTACGCCTGTCCCTGGTGTGCGCCACGGCCGCGACCGCCCTCAGTCTCCTGATCGGCGTCCCCCTGGCCTGGCTCCTGGCCCGCACCGACTTCCCCGGCCGCGGCCTGGTCCGCGCCCTGGTGACCCTCCCCCTGGTCCTCCCCCCGGTGGTGGGCGGTGTGGCCCTCCTGATGGCCCTGGGCCGCAACGGCATCGTGGGCCAGTGGCTGGACTCCTGGTTCGGCGTCACGCTCCCCTTCACCACGGCAGGCGTCATCGTCGCGGAGACCTTCGTGGCGATGCCGTTCCTGGTCATCAGCGTGGAGGGCACCCTGCGCGCGGCGGACCCCCGCTACGAGGAGGCGGCCACCACCCTGGGCGCCTCCCGCTTCACGGCCTTCCGGCGCGTGACCCTCCCCCTGATCGCCCCCGGCATCGCAGCCGGCGCGGTCCTCGCCTGGGCCCGGGCCCTGGGCGAGTTCGGCGCCACGATCACCTTCGCCGGCAACTTCCCCGGCCGCACCCAGACCATGCCCCTCGCGGTCTACCTGGCCCTCCAGAGCGACCCGGCAGCGGCGATCGCCCTGAGCCTGGTGCTCCTGGCGGTATCGATCGCGGTACTGGCGGGCTTGCGGGACCGCTGGATGACGGCGTCATGACGAGCCCGGCCGGCCAGAAGCCGACGAACATCCCTTGGACGAAGATCTGATGCCGAACACCCACCCCGCGGCCGCCGACGGCGCTCAACCCCCACAGGGGCCACCCGCACCCGACAACGAAGGCAGCACGGGCGGTGCGGGTGGGAAAACAAATCCGGCCGAAGGCCGGATGCCCACCCCCCACCCGCACTCACCCGACGGCCTCCACGCCCACCTGATCGTCACCCACCCCACCTTCCACCTCGACATCACCCTCACCGCACCCCCCGGCGAGGTAGTAGCCCTCCTCGGCCCCAACGGCGCAGGCAAGACCACCGCCCTCCGCGCCCTCGCCGGCCTCACCCCCCTCACCGCCGGTCACCTCCACCTCGACGGCACCGACCTGAACCGCACACCCCCCGAATCCCGCCCCGTAGGCGTCGTATTCCAGGACTACCTCCTCTTCCCCCACCTCACCGCCCTGGACAACGTCGCGTTCGGCCCCCGCTGCCAGGGCGCCACAAAGGCAGACGCCCGCCGCCAGGCAACCGAGTGGCTGACCCGCATGGGCCTCACCGACCACGCCACGGCCAAACCCCGCAGACTCTCCGGCGGACAGGCCCAACGCGTCGCCCTGGCCCGCGCCCTGGCCACCCACCCCCGCCTGCTCCTCCTCGACGAGCCTCTCGCCGCCCTGGACGCCCGCACCCGCCTGGAGGTCCGCTCCCAACTCCGCCGCCACCTTGCCGACTTCGAGGCAGTCGCCGTCCTGGTCACCCACGACCCCCTGGACGCGATGGTCCTGGCCGACCGCCTGGTCGTGATCGAGCACGGACGGATCGTCCAGGAGGGCACCCCGTCCGACATCGCCCGCCATCCCCGTACGGACTACATCGCCCAGCTCGTCGGCCTGAACCTCTACAAGGGCCGGTCGGAAGGCCACACGGTCCGCCTGGAGGCCGGCCCCGACATCACCACCACCGAGGACCTCACGGGAGAGACCTTCGTCGCGTTCCCCCCGTCCGCCGTGACCCTCTACCGCGACCGCCCCACCGGCTCCAGCGCCCGCAACCTCTGGCGCTGCGAGGTCGCCGGCCTGGAGACCCACGGCGACCAGATCCGCGCCGACCTCACCGGCGAACTCCCCCTCGCCGCGGACCTCACCACGGTCGCCGCGGCCGAACTGGACCTGCACCCGGGCGCGGAGGTCTGGGCCACGGTGAAGGCGACGCAAACGCACGCATACCCGGCGTAAGACGCCAACGCCCATAGGTTGATGCCATGACGTTGAGCATCCGCAACCAACTCCCCGGCACCGTCACCGAGGTCACCCCCGGCGAGGTGATGGCCACGGTCAAGGTCCATCTCTCCGGCGGCCAGAACCTCACCGCCGCGATCACCAAGGAGGCGGCCGAGGACCTGGCCCTCGCGGCGGGCTCCGCCGTACGCGCCCTGGTGAAGTCGACGGAGATCTCCCTGGCCACGGGCCGCGTCGACGGCCTCTCGATCCGCAACCGGCTCCCCGGCACGGTCACCGCCGTCACCACCGGCCCCGCCATGGCAGCCGTCAAGCTGACGGTCGACGGCACCGAACTGACCGCCGCCATCACCAAGGACGCCGCCGAGGACCTGGCCCTCACCGCCGGCACCCCGGTCGTAGCCCTGATCAAGTCGACCGAGGTCTCCCTCGCGACCGAGTGAGCCGCCCGGGACATGAAAAGGGCCCCGCCGAAAGCGGGGCCCTTCTTCCACTACCGGCTCAGTCCTCGTACGCGTCCAGCGGCGGGCACGAGCACACCAGGTTCCGGTCGCCGAAGGCCTGGTCGATCCGGCGCACCGGCGGCCAGTACTTGTCCGCGACCGACACCCCGGCCGGGAACACGGCCTCCTCGCGCGTGTACGCGTGCTCCCACTCCCCGCCGAGCGCGCGGGCCGTGTGCGGCGCGTTCCGCAGCGGGTTGTCGTCCGCGGGCCACTCGCCGGAGCCGACCTTCTCGATCTCCGCGCGGATCGCGATCATCGCGTCGCAGAACCGGTCGAGCTCGATCAGATCCTCGGACTCGGTCGGCTCGATCATCAGCGTCCCCGCCACCGGGAACGACATCGTCGGCGCGTGGAACCCGTAGTCGATGAGCCGCTTGGCGACGTCGTCGACGCTCACTCCGGTCGCCTTGGTCAGCGGCCGCAGATCGATGATGCACTCGTGCGCGACCAGCCCGCCGGGGCCGGTGTAGAGCACGGGGTAGTGCGGTTCGAGCCGCTTGGCGATGTAGTTGGCACCGAGCACCGCCACCTGCGTGGCGCGCTTGAGCCCCTCACCGCCCATGAGCCGGACGTACGTCCACGAGATCGGCAGGATCCCCGCGGACCCCCACGGCGCGGCCGAGATCGGCCCGACACCCGTCTCCGGCCCGGCCTCGGGCTGCAGCGGGTGGTTGGGCAGATACGGCGCCAGGTGCGCACGCACACCGACCGGCCCGACGCCCGGTCCGCCACCGCCGTGCGGGATGCAGAAGGTCTTGTGCAGGTTCAGGTGCGAGACGTCGCCGCCGAAGTGGCCCGGCTTGGCGAGCCCCACCAGGGCGTTGAGGTTGGCGCCGTCGACGTACACCTGCCCGCCGGCCTCGTGCACCTGTGCGCAGATGTCGGCGACATGCTCCTCGAACACACCGTGCGTCGAGGGGTACGTGATCATCAGCACCGACAGCTCGTCGCGGTACTGCTCGATCTTCGCCCGCAGATCCTCGACGTCGATCTCGCCGTCCTCGGCGGTCTTCACGACGACGACCTTCATCCCGGCCATGACCGCGCTGGCGGCGTTGGTCCCGTGCGCGGAGGACGGGATCAGACACACGGTCCGCTGCTCGTCCCCATTGGCCCGGTGGTACCCGCGTACGGCGAGCAGTCCGGCCAGCTCACCCTGCGACCCGGCGTTGGGCTGAAGGCTGACCTTGTCGTACCCGGTGACCTCGGCGAGACGTTCCTCCAGCTCACGGATGAGCGTGAGGTAGCCCTGGGCCTGCTCGGCGGGCGCGAAGGGGTGCAACTGCCCGAACTCGGGCCAGGTGACCGGCTCCATCTCGGTGGTCGCGTTGAGCTTCATGGTGCAGGAGCCCAGCGGGATCATGCCGCGGTCGAGCGCGTAGTCCCGGTCGGCGAGCCGGCGCAGGTAACGCAGCATCGCCGTCTCGGAGCGGTGCTGGTGGAAGACCGGGTGCGTGAGGAACTCGTCGCCGCGCAGCAGCGCGGCCGGCACGGCGTCCTCGGTGACGGCGTCGAGCGCCTCGATGTCGCCCTCGACCCCGAACGCCTGCCATACGGCGCTCAGCTGGGCCCGCGTGGTCGTCTCGTCGCAGGCGGCGGAGACCCGGTCGGCGTCCACGAGGCACAGGTTGACGCCGTTCTCGCGCGCGGCGGCGACGACCTCGGCGGCCCTGCCCGGCACCCGGACGGTCACCGTGTCGAAGTAGGCGCCGTGCACGACCTCGACACCACCGGCGGTGAGCCCCGCGGCGAGGATGCTCGCGTAGCGGTGGGTCCGCCGCGCGATGTCCTTCAGCCCCTCGGGCCCGTGGTAGACGGCGTACATCCCGGCCATCACGGCGAGCAGCACCTGCGCGGTACAGATGTTGCTGGTCGCCTTCTCACGGCGGATGTGCTGCTCTCGGGTCTGCAGGGCCAGCCGGTACGCCTTGTGCCCGGCGGCGTCCACGGACACGCCCACGAGCCGCCCGGGCAGGCTGCGCGCGAACTTCTCGTGCACCGCCATGTAGCCGGCGTGCGGCCCACCGAAGCCCATCGGCACACCGAAGCGCTGTGTGGTCCCGACCGCGATGTCGGCCCCGAGCTCACCGGGCGACTTCAGCAGCGTCAGCGCGAGCAGATCCGCGGCGACGGTGACCAGTGCTCCGAGCTCGTGCGCCTGCTCGATCAGGGGCTTTATGTCCCGTACGACACCGGAGGCGCCGGGGTACTGGACGAGCACGCCGTTGATCTCCCGCCCGGCGACATCGGCCGGAATGCCGTCGCTGAGGTCGGCGACCACGACCTCCACGCCGGTCGGCTCGGCACGGGTCTCGATCACGGCGATGGTCTGCGGAAGCGCGTCCGCGTCGACCAGGAACAGCCCCTTCTTGTTCTTGCCCATGCGCCGGGACAGCGACATCGCCTCGGCGGCCGCCGTGCCCTCGTCGAGCAGCGAGGCGCCGGAGGTGGGCAGCCCGGTCAGTTCGGCGACCATGGTCTGGAAGTTGAGCAGGGCCTCCAGCCGTCCCTGGGAGATCTCGGGCTGGTACGGCGTGTAGGCGGTGTACCAGGCCGGGTTCTCCATGACATTGCGCAGGATGACGGGCGGCGTGAAGGTCCCGTAGTACCCGAGTCCGATCATGGAGCCGAGAACCTGGTTCCGGTCGGCGAGCGAGCGAAGCTCGGCGAGCACCTCGGCCTCGGTGCGTGCGCCGGGCAGGTCGAGGTCATCGGCGTTCTTGATCACATCCGGCACCGCGGCGGCGGTGAGCTCGTCCAGCGAGCCGTAGCCGACCTGCGCGAGCATCTTGGCCCGCGCCTCGTGGTCGGGCCCGATGTGGCGCTGTTCGAAGGGGATCCCCTGCTCGAGTTCGGTGAGCGGAGTGCGGTGGGCGGTCATTACGGAGGCCTCCTGGTCTGACACGACCTGCGAGGGGCACCACGGCACGGGTACCCGGACGGCCTCCCCCTCTGTCATCTCAACCTGAGAGCTTCACCGGGACGCCCGAGGACTCCCGGCTTTCACCGTCGGTGAGAGCGGAAGCCGTACTCCCGCTCTGCTTTCCAGAGTGGCCTCGTCCGTGCGGTACGTGTGCCTGAGAGATTCCGGGGAGGATTTGCTCCTTCGGCGCCTCCGAACGGTGTCCGGAGGACTCTCCCGCACAGGGTCGGCAGCCGCTTGTCAGCCTAGCAGCGAGGTCAACGCGGATCCCTCGAGATCCCCTCGAGTGGCCACCTCCCCCAATGTGCTCTTTCGTAGTTCCTACGGATGCGTTGCGAGTCGCGACCTAGTGGAGGGCCCGTGCATACCGACATCGATCCTCGGAACCTGATCGGCCGCAAGGCCTTCGACCGCAACGGCACCAAGATCGGCACGATCGACGAGGTCTATCTCGACGACGCGACCGGTGTGCCCGAATGGGCGGCCATACGCACCGGCCTCTTCAGCAGGGACGCCTTCGTCCCCCTGGAACCCAGCGAACTCCTCGACGGCACCCTCCGAGTCCCCTTCGACCGCGCCCTGATCAAGGACGCCCCGGACTTCGGCGTGGGCCGCCACCTGTCCCCCGACCAGGAACTCCAGCTCTACCACCACTACGGCCTGGACGTGGCCCCACCACCCCCCTTCCCGGACCACGACTTCGGCAAGCTGGCGGGCACGGAGGACGCGGAAGCCTGACGCGGCAGGCGCACAGACCCGCAGCCGCCGACGGCGCTCGGCCACCAGGGGCCACCCGCACCCGACAACGAAACCGTCACGGGTGGTGCGGGTGGGAACCCAGATCCGGCCGAAGGCCGGATGCCCCACACACAACCGGCACCAACGGCAAAGGCTCAGCCACCGCCAACGCAGCATCGTCCACCGAAAACGTCCGCACCCGCCCCGGCTCGGAATCCGGTGTCTCGAACCGCACCGTCACCCTCCCCAGCCCACTCCCCTGCACCCACCCGTGCCCGAACTCGTCATGCCGCACATCGTGCCCCGACACCCACCGCCGCTCGACAGGAACGACCGGCGTCTCCTCAGCCACCTCGCTCCCCGGCTCCTCCTCCGCAAGCTCCCCCCGCTCCCCCGCGGCCTGCGCGAACAGATCCTCCTGCGTGTAATCGGCAAGCCCACTCACTCCGACCCCCAGCAACCGCACACCCCCGGTCGTATCCACGGAATCCAACAGCCGAGCCGCAGCCTCCCGCACGACAGCGGGGTCATCGGTGGGCCCCCGCAACGTCTCGGACCGCGTCAGCGTGGAGAAGTCGTACCGCCGCACCTTCAGCACGATGGTCCGCCCCGACAGCCCGGCCCCCCGCAGCCTCCGCACACACCGGTCCGCCAGCCGCTGCACCTCCAGCCCCACCCGCACCCGGTCGTGGATGTCCACGTCATACGTGTCCTCGACCGACACGGACTTGGTCTCCCGCTCGGCGACCACGGGCCGCTCGTCGTAGGCCATCGCCATCGCGTACAGCCCGTGCCCATGGGCCTTCCCCAGCAGCCGTACGAGCTCGTCCTCCCCCGCCTCCGCGATCTCCTCGACCGTGTGGATCCCGGCCCGCCGCAGATGGTCCCCCGTCGCCGGCCCCACCCCCGGCAGGATCCGCACCGACTTGGGCCCCAGCAGTGCCCGCTCGGTCCCCGGCTCGATCAGGACCAGCCCGTCCGGCTTGGCCTGCTCGGAGGCGATCTTCGCGAGCATCTTGGACGCGGCGAGCCCCACCGACCCCGTGAGCCCCGTGACGGCCCGTATGTCGGCCCGCAGCTTGGCCCCGGCCAGCCGCGCCGACTCCTCGTCCCAGGCCGCGCCCCCGGCCTCCAGATCCACGAACGCCTCGTCGAGGCTGAGCGGCTCCACCAGCGGCGACAGCGCCCGCAGCAGCCCCATCACCTGATCACTGATCGACCGGTAGAACGCAAAGCGCGGCACGAGATACGCGGCGTTCGGCGCGAGCCGCCGCGCCTGAGCCATCGGCATCGCGGAATGCACGCCGAACACCCGGGCCTCGTACGAGCAGGTGGCCACCACGCCACGCGGCCCGAGCCCGCCCACCACGACGGCCTTCCCCCGCAGGCTCGGCTTGGACGCCTGCTCCGCCGAGGCGAAGAAGGCATCCATGTCGAGATGCAGGATCGTGGGCGTGGTTCTCACATCTCCGATGCTGCCCTACGCCACTGACAATGCCCCGTCGCGAGCGCGGAGCGGCTCTCAGACCGCCCGGTTGCGCCGCCGCGCCAGCTCGTCGGCCGGGTTGTGCCCGACGAGGGTCTCGCCGGTGTCGATCCGCTCCCCGTGCAGCTGGGACAGGGCGCTCTCGACGTCCCGCCACACGACACCCACGGCGATCCCGAAGACGCCCTGACCGCCCTGGAGCAGCGCGTGGACCTCGTCGGGCGAGCTGCACTCGTAGACCGTGGCGCCGTCGCTCATGAGCGTCATGCGCTCCAGGTCCCGGAATCCGCGCTCCCGCAGGTGCTGCACGGCGGTGCGGATGTTCTGGAGCGACACCCCGGTGTCGAGGAACCGCTTGACGATCTTCAGGACGACGACGTCCCGGAAGCTGTACAGGCGCTGCGTCCCCGACCCGTGGGCGGGCCGCACGCTCGGCTCCACGAGCCCGGTGCGCGCCCAGTAGTCCAGTTGCCGGTAGGTGATGCCGGCAGCGGCACAGGCCGTCGGACCGCGGTAGCCGATCTCCTCGGACGCCATGGACGTCGCCCCTCCGCCGCTGCTCGGCACAGCCGCCGGTCGCTGCGGAACGTGATCGGCCGCGCTGCTGTGAAGCGGGTACGGGCCGCTCGCCCCCAGACTGCGTCCGGGAGCACCCCCAGCCGTACCGTCGCCGCTGCTTCTCACGCCGACCTCCGTCCTTGACCTGCCTTCTCGACGGTAGGCAGTCACCCGGGGTGCGTCAACGATCGCCACACTCGGCACGCCGAGTGATAATCACCCTAGGAGTGGTTTCCCGTACCCCACCGCGGGGAAAGGCTAGCCGAATGCGCTCGGGACGGGCCGCAGGACGCTCTCACACGCCGCTGGCAAATGCCGGCATTTCCGTGGTCACCGGACACGGGCGCCCCGTCAGACGGTGAGTCCGGCCGTGCCTCACTGGCTGCTGGTGCCGAAGTCCTCGGGCGAGATCTGGTCGAGGAACTCGCGGAACTTCTCCACCTCGTCCTCCTGCTCGTCCGGGATCGCGATACCCGCGTCGTCGAGCACACCGTCGCTGCCGTAGATGGGCGTCCCGGTACGCAGCGCCAGCGCTATGGCATCGGAGGGCCGGGCACTCACCTCGACCCCACTGGCGAAGACCAGCTCCGCGTAGAAGACGCCCTCCCGCAGATCGGTGATGCGCACTTCGGTGAGCTCCTGGCCGACGGCTTCCAGCACGTCCTTGAACAGGTCGTGGGTCAGCGGTCGCGCGGGGGCCATGCCCTGCTGGGCGAAGGCGATCGCCGTCGCCTCCCCCGGCCCGATCCAGATGGGGAGGTAGCGGTCGCCTCCCACTTCACGCAGGAGCACGATCGGTTGGTTGGAGGGCATTTCGACCCGGACACCTACGACATCGAGCTCGTTCACACAGCAACCCTAGGCCGTGCCCGGGACGTTTGGGTAGTCGGGCCGGAAACGGGGGGACGGATCCGGCGTCCGAGGCCCTCAGGGCAGCCGCACACCGAGGGCGGTCTGCACCAGCGCCGCGTGCAGCTTCACCGTGAGCCCGGCCAGCTCCTTCGTACGGGCTTCCGCGTGCGCCCTCGTCTGCGGATTGCGGTGCCGCCTCAACGGCGCCACCACCTGGTCCACCAGACCGGCCTCCCGGTCGGCGGCGGCCTTCATCACCCGCAGATGCCGCGGCTCGATCCCGAACCGCCCCAGCTCGACGACGAGCGCCGCCACGGTGACCGTCTCGGCGTCGTACGCCCCGTCCGGCAGTGGGGCGATCAGCCCGTACGACTCCCACTCCTCGAGCTCCCGCTCACCGATCTCGGCCGCGACGAGCAGCTCGGCCCGCCCGATCCGGGCGGCTGTGGGCGCCTCGAAGGAGTCGGGCAGCGTCTCTCCGTCCCGTTGACGCCCCACAAGGGGCAGCGCGACGGCCTCGCCCCGCTCCATCGCGTCCAGGTGCTCACGGATCACCTTGAGCGGCAGATAGTGGTCCCGCTGCATCCGCAGCACGTGTCCGAGGCGCTCGACGTCCTCCGGGCTGAACTTGCGATACCCCGACGGGGTCCGCTGCGGCTCGATGAGCCCCTCCGACTCCAGGAAACGGATCTTGGAGATGGTGACTTCGGGGAACTCGTCACGCAGCGCGTTCAGCACCGTGCCGATGCTCATCAGCCCACTGTCCGCGGCGGCGGCACCGTCCCGGGCACCGCCGCTCGGTGTTTGAAGCATGGACCTTCCCTGGGGGTGTCCCCCCGGACGGAGCCCGGGGGCGGGTCAGTAGCCCCGCTGGCTCGCGTAGAAGACCAGCCGGTACTTGCCGATCTGCACCTCGTCGCCGTTGTGCAGCGGCACCGAGTCGATCCGCTCACGGTTCACGTACGTGCCGTTGAGGCTGCCCACGTCGGCGACGGTGAACGAGCCGTCCGGTTGGCGACGGAACTCCACATGCCGGCGCGACACCGTCACGTCGTCCAGGAAGATGTCGCTCTGCGGATGACGCCCGGCCGTGGTCAGCTCGCCGTCCAGCAGGAAGCGGCTGCCCGAGTTCGGACCGCGGCGCACCACCAGGAGCGCGGAACCCAGCGGCAGCGCGTCGACGGCCGCCTGCGCCTCCGGGGAGAGCATCGGCATCTGCGTCTGGCCGGTGACCTCGGAGTCGTAGGCCTCGAGACCGGAGATGGAGATCGTGGAGGTTGTCTCCGACGGGCGCTCGGGGGTACCGCGCAGGGGCGCACCACAGTTGGAGCAGAAGCGGCTGTTCTCCGCGTTGCGGTTACCGCACCTCGTACACACCAGGGCCGACATGGAAAACTCTCCACCCGTACTCGAGGTTGACGGTTGCCCGAAACCTATGCCGCCGGACTGGGCAGGGTCAACAGACTGCGCGCCCTGACCTCCGGGAACGTCGCCGCCCACCTGGTCCCGGAACAGCGGGCGCTGACCCTCCGCGTCTGGCTGTGCGCGATGACGAGCGGTCGCGTTCGCGTTGTCGCTACCCTCTCGCGCGCTCTTGCCGAACAACTTCGCAAACAACTTCACGGGCGATTCCCCTTGACCGAAACAGACCCGCCCGTGGGGCAGGACGAACCCTGATTGCATACACCGGCCGACCCGGACATCCTCACAACGTCCGTATCCACCTGACAGTTTCCACCACGCACCACCCAATCGGTGCGCCGACCCCCCGCAACCTCATGCCCTGGCCGGACGTCCCCCATGCACCCGCGGTTCACTGGGAGGACGACCGAGCGTAGTCAGGCTGCTTCGCCGCTCGCAAGGCGTCCACGACGATCTTGGCGGACCGCTCGACGGTGACGGTGGCCTGCTCCTTCTCGAGAGTCTGCACCACCCCTCCAGGAATGTTGAGCGCCGGTTCGAGATCCTGCGGCTTGCCGATGACCTTGAAACGATAGGGAGCGTTGATCTTGTTCCCGTCGACACTGACGCTCTTGCCCGAGTCGGTCAGATAGGTGCCCGCGACCACGCGTACCCCGTTCACCTGGATCGCCTCGGCACCGGCCGCACGCAGTTCCTGGATCGCGTCGAGCAGCATGTCCGCCTCGACCGTCCCCTTCGTGTCGTCGATCGTCATCGTGATACCGGGCCCCTGCGCGGCCACCGTGCCCGCCAGGATCCCGAGCTGCCTCTCCTTCTCCAGCGTCTGCTTGCGGGCCTCCTCGGCCTGGTCCGAACTGTTCTCCAGCTCGTCACGCTGCTTCTCGAGGCCCGCCTTCTCGTCTTCAAGACGCTGAGTACGGTCATCCAGTTCATCGAGAATGCGCACAAGATCTTCCTGACGCGCGCCGCGCAGGGCGCTGTCACCGTCGCTGTTCGAGGCCACCTGCACGGCCAGCCCGAAGCCGAGGCCGAACAGCAGCACGGCGACGATGAGTTGGGCCCGGGTCACCCGCGGCGGCCACAGCCCCTGCGCCAGCCGCTGGCGGCCGGTCAGCTTGGGTTCCTGCTCCCCGGCCGGTTCGGCGGCCTCGGCGGCCGTCGCGGGCACCTCCTCGGGCAGCTCCTTGCGCAGCCTGTTCTCCGACGTCTCGTCCTGGTTGCTCATCGGCCTCACGCCCGGAACACGTGTCGGCGGATCGCCGCGGCGTTGGAGAAGATGCGGATACCGAGGACGACCACGACACCCGTGGACAGCTGGGCCCCCACGCCCAACTTGTCGCCCAGGAAGACGATCAGCGCGGCGACGACCACGTTGGACAGGAACGACACCACGAAGACCTTGTCGTCGAAGATGCCGTCGAGCATGGCCCGCAGCCCGCCGAAGACGGCATCCAGCGCCGCCACGACGGCGATCGGCAGATAAGGCTCGACGACCGCCGGAACCTCAGGCCGGACCAAGAGGCCGGCCACGACTCCCACGACGAGGCCCAGTACGGCGATCACGATGTGCCCTTCTCACTTTTCTCGATGCTCGGCTGTGCTGTACGTACGATCACACTCGGTGCGGCGGGCAGCCGGAGGTCGTCCTCCGTGGAGATGCTCGTCCGGATGCCGTAGTTCTCCTGCAGGGCGTGCAGATACAGCCCGTCGGCGCTGTTCTGGAACCTGGTGCTCAGCCGCTGCCCGTCCCCCACCGCGAGCACCGTGTACGGCGGTACCAGCGGCCTGTTGTCGACCAGTATCGCGTCACCCGCGGCCCTGATCGCCGAGAGCGCCGTCAGCCGCTGCCCGTTGATGGAGATGGCCTCGGCGCCCGACTCCCACAGCCCGTTGACGACACGCTGCATGTCCCGGTCCCGCACCCGCCCGGTGTCGGAGAACCCGGAGGTCTCGCGCGGGTCCCCGTCACCGCCGGTGGTGGCTTCCTTGGCGTCGTTCACCACCAGCTTCACACCAGGGCCGTGCACCGCGGTGGCCCCCGACAGGATGCCCACCAGGTCGGCCTGGCCGCTGCCGCCACTGTTCCTGAGCGCCTCGCGCTGGCGCGCGCTCACCTCGTCGCGCAGCTCGTCGACGCTGTCCTCGAGCTTGTCCGCCGCGTCCGTCTCACGGTCGATGCGGTCGATGAGCTCCTCGCGCTCCTTGGCCACGACAGGCGCCGCCACCCGCGCCTGCGCCGCCCCGACGGTCACGACCAGCGCGGCCAGCACCAACCCGGCGGCCAGCCCGAGCTTCGCCCGGAGCGTCTTCGGCATCCCACTGTCGCCGGCGGCCTTCTTCCGGGCGGCCGCCTCGGCGTACCCGTCGTCGAGGCTGTGGTCCATGACGTTGGTGAGCAGCGACATGGACGCGTCCGGGCGCGCGGGGCGCGTAGGGGTACTCCGAACGGGGGGCTGCTGCGGCATGCCGCACATCGTCGCACGTCGCGACCACTACCTCCGAATGGCCCCACCGACGTGCCGGACAGGCCCCCTTGGGGACACCTGTCCGGCACGCACGCGTGCTGCGACTTTCAGCGCCCGGCGCTGTCCACGACCGCCGACCACTCGTCGAGCAGCGCCTGTGCGGACGCGTCGTCCGGCCCCTCCGCCCACAGATGGGTGACGGCTTCGGCGGGGTCGGGCAGCACCATCACCCAGCGCCCGTCGGTCTCCACGACCCTCACACCATCAGTCGTGTCGACGAAGCGATCCCCGGCCGCCTCCACGACCCGCCGCATCACCAGACCCTTGACCGCCCACGGAGTCGCCAGGTCCCGCTTGAGCACATGCGCCCGCGGAATCCGCGCATCGATCTGGCTGAGGGTCAACTGCGTCCGCGCCACCAGCCCGATGAGCCGTACGAACGCCGCCGTACCGTCAAACACACTGCTGAACTCCGGCACGATGAAGGCACCCTTGCCATCACCACCGAAGATGGTGGAATCATCGCGCCCGACCCGCGTCAGGTCGTCCGGCGACGTGGTCGTCCACTCCACCTGCGTCCCGTGATAGGCCGCAACCTGCTCGGCGATCCGCGTCGTGGTCACCGGCAGCGCCACGCGCCCGCTACGCCGCTCCGCCGCCACCAGATCCAGCATGACGAGCAAGGCCCGGTCGTCCTCGACGATCCGCCCCTTCTCGTCGACCAACGACAGCCGCTCACCGACGGGGTCGAATCGCACCCCGAACGCGGCCCGCGACGACGCCACGATCTCACCGAGCCGCACCAGCCCCGAGCGCCGCACATCCGCGGTCTCCGTCGGCCGCGACTCGTCCAGACCCGGATTGACGGTCAGCGAGTCCACACCGAGCTTCCCCAGCAGACTGGGCAACACCAGCCCGGCACTGCCGTTCGACGCATCGACGACGACCTTCAGCCCGGACTCGGCGATCCCCGTCGTATCGACATTCCGCAACAGCGATCCGGTGTACGAGTCGAAGACACTGGCCGGGAAATGCAGATCCCCGATCTCACCGGGGAACGCACGTCGGTACTCCTGCCGCGCGAAAACCCGGTCCAGCTTCCGCTGACTGCCCTGCGACAGGTCGGCACCGCGCCCGTCGAAGAACATGATGTCGACGGAGTCCGGCACCCCAGGCGTGGTCCGGATCATGATCCCGCCCGCACTGCCCCGCGCGGTCTGCTGCCGGGCAACGGGCAGCGGTACGTTCTCCAGATCCCGTACGTCGATGGCGCTGGCCTGCAGCGCGGAGATGACCGCCCGCTTCAGCGCACGCGCACCACGGGAGTGGTCGCGGGCCGTGGTGACGGTGGAGCCCTTCTTCAACGTCGTCGCATAGGCGCCGGCGAGGCGCACGGCGAGTTCGGGCGTGATCTCCACATTCAGGATGCCGGACACCCCACGGGCGCCGAAGAGATGCGCCTGGCCCCTGGACTCCCAGATGACCGAGGTGTTGACGAAGGCGCCCGCCTCGATGGTCTTGAACGGGTACACCTTCACATTGCCCTGCACGATCGATTCTTCACCGATGAGGCACTCGTCGCCGATGACGGCACCGTCCTCGATCCGCGCCGCACGCATGACGTCGGTGTTCTTGCCGACGACACAGCCCCGCAGATTGCTCTGCTGCCCGACGTACACGTTGTCGTGCACCACGGCCTTGTGCAGGAAGGCCCCGCTCTTCACGACCACGTTGGAGCCCACGACCGTGTGCTCCCGGATTTCGGCGCCGGCCTCGACCTTGGCGTAGTCCCCGATGTAGAGGGGGCCACGGAGTACGGCATCGGGATGCACCTCGGCGCCCTCGGCCACCCACACCCCGGGCGAGATCTCGAAGCCGTCGATGTCGACGTCGACCTTGCCTTCCAGGACATCGGCCTGCGCCTTCACATAGCTCTCGTGGGTGCCGACATCCTCCCAGTACCCCTCGGCCACGAAGCCGTAGATCGGCTTGCCTTCCTTCATCAACTGCGGGAAGACATCGCCGGACCAGTCGACGGGCACATCTGCCTCGACATAGTCGAAGACTTCGGGCTCCATCACATAGATACCGGTGTTCACCGTGTCGGAGAAGACCTGGCCCCAGGTCGGCTTCTCAAGGAAGCGCTCGACCTTTCCTTCCTCATCGACGATGGTGATGCCGAATTCCAGAGGATTGGGTACACGCGTCAGGCAGACGGTGACCAGCGCGCCCTTCTCCTTGTGGAAATTGATCAGCTCGGTGAGGTCGAAGTCGGTCAGGGCATCGCCGGAGATAACAAGGAAAGCATCGTCCTTCAGCGCCTCTTCGGCGTTCTTGACGCTTCCGGCGGTACCGAGTGGCTTCTCCTCATTGGCATAGGAGAGCTCCATTCCGAGCTCTTCGCCGTCACCGAAGTAGTTCTTGACCAGAGAGGCCAGGAACTGGACAGTTACGACGGTCTCGTTGAGCCCATGCCTTTTGAGCAGCCGTAGCACGTGCTCCATGATCGGGCGGTTCACCACCGGCAGGAGCGGCTTGGGCATGCTTGAGGTCATAGGGCGAAGGCGCGTGCCTTCGCCTCCGGCCATCACGACGGCCTTCATGTCGGAAGCGTCCTCCTCTAAGAGATGACGGTCTAGCCGACTTCACCCGCCTGATTGTCCCGCACTTTCTCACCGCGGGCCATCGAGCCACTGTGGGCCGCGCCTACCGGCGAGTTCAATCGGCCATGGTGTCCGCACGGACCAGGCGGCGGACTTGTACCACGTAGAGGACTCCTGCCCACCAGTACAGCGTTGTACCCCATCCGGCGAACGCCCATCCGAAAATAGCAGCGAGTGACGGGAGCCAACCACTTCCGTCACTGAGCAGCAGCAACGGGAAGGCGTACATCAGGTTGAACGTGGCGGCCTTGCCAAGGAAGTTCACCTGCGGAGGCGGATAGCCATGACGTCTGAGGATGCCCACCATCACCAGCAGGACCAACTCGCGCGCCAAAAGTACAGCCGTCAACCAGATGGGCAGAATCTCGCGCCACGTGAGCCCGACCAAAGTCGAGAGAATGTAGAGCCGGTCTGCCGCCGGATCCAAGAGCCGGCCGAGGCTGCTGATCTGGTTCCAACGCCGCGCGAGCTTGCCGTCCAGGTAGTCGCTGACCCCGCTGAAGGCCAACACCAGAAGAGCCCAGCCGTCACTCTTGGGGCCTCCGAACTCAGGCCTCAGAATCAGCCACAGGAAGACGGGCACACCAACGAGTCGCGCCATGCTGAGGATGTTGGGGATGGTGAGGACTCGATCCGTCTGGACGCGAGTCTCCTGGACCTCCACCCGGGGGCCTCCTGTGGGAAACGTGCCAATGATGCTCCCTGACCCTACCTCAACGCAAAATAGCTCTGGCTCTTGGGCGGTTGCCCAAGAGCCAGAGCTATAAAAGGAGTTCGGCGGCGTCCTACTCTCCCACAGGGTCCCCCCTGCAGTACCATCGGCGCTGTAAGGCTTAGCTTCCGGGTTCGGAATGTAACCGGGCGTTT
>NZ_JBIAVQ010000024.1:0-116425 GCF_042894505.1 Streptomyces sp. NPDC001536 | reverse complement strand
CATATCCAGCTCCAGCCCGACCTCATCGACGGCTGCCTGGCAGGCACCAGACTGCCCCTCATCCAGCAGCCGACAACAACCCGAGGAAGTCAGTAGGTCTTCGACCGCCGCTACCTCTCCGAAGCCTCCATGGCCGGCCTCTCAGCCACCAAGCCAGCCGAGCGCGAGCCGCAGATCACCCCACAACCGGAATCGAAACAGCTGCCGTGACTACGCCACCTCACGGGACATGACCTGCCGAGTCGCGTGAGGTCGCATCGAGGTACTCGAATGTGGGGGCAGCGGAGTGGAAGGGAGACTGGCAGGTGTCGGGGGCGCTGGGTCAGTCCGGACGGCGGGTCCCCAGCGCCTGCTTTAGATCGTGCTCCAGCTCGGCGGACTCGGCGGCGGTGAGCGCCTTCAGCGGATGCCTGACGGATCCGCCGGCCATGCCGACCAGCTCACACCACTTCTTCAGCGCCGCGTTCGGCATGTGTCCGTTCTCCAGCGGTCCGATGATCCACTTCCGGTAGACCTGCCGGACGGCCGACAGCGAGTCGAAGACCTCCTTCGCCTCCTGAACGCGGCCCTCGCCGCAGAGGCGTATGTACTCCTCGATCGGCCGGTGGTGTGCTGACTGGTACAGGTAGCCTTCCGGGTCGCAGTAGAGCAGTGCCTGGCCGTGTTCGAGCAGGTTCTCGAAGAAGTGTTCCTCCAGGGGATCCGAAACGCGGACGCCGGTTCCCTTCGCGACATCGCGCAGCTGGTTGTTGGAGTGGGGATCCGCCGTTGTCTTGAGGATTTTCACGTTCGGTCGCTCGCACAGTGCGGCGAACGCCTTCAGGGACAGCGTGCTTTCGCGTGTGCCGGATTTACCCGGGTTGAAGATCACGAACGGCATGTCGACCGCTGCGAAGACCGCGTCGAAGTGATCGAGCACATCCTGGTCCGAATCGGCGGCTGCGGGAACCTCCAGCACGGAGTAGGCGGCGCCGACCCGCTGGGCGTGGGCGCTGAGGGCGATGGCTTCGTCGAGCGTGGGCGCCGAGGTGACGGGGGTGACCAGGAGGCGGTCGGCGGCCTCGTCGACGATGACTTCGACGATGCCCTTGCGCTCGTCGTGGCTGAGGGCCCAGCCCTCACCCATCAGACCGTTGCAGTAGACGCCGTCGAGCCCCGCGTCGATGCAGTGGTGCACATTGCGTCGCAGGCCCAATTCATCGACTTCCCCGGACGGGAGAAAGGGAGTCGGCAGAGCCCCCCAGAGTTCGATGCCGGTCCTTGAGCTGCACTTCACGCTCGGTCGCTCCTTCGCATGATGGGTTTCGCGGACACCGCGGACGCACCCGTGCCCTGGGTAGAGCGGTCAGCCGTACGACTGGTGTCCGCGAGGGAAAGGTCAGATCGGATGAGTGCCGAACTCCCCGGGCCTCGGCTGGCGGGGCCCAGGGGATTCGGTGTGGTCAGGCGTTCCGGCCGCGGGTCTCCGGGAGCCGGGTCAGCGTCACCAGCAGGAGCACGACGACGGCGGCCCCTGCCAGGTAGTAGCCGGGAGACGCGGCGACTCCCGTGGCGCCCACGAGGGCGGTTCCGACCAGCGGGGCTGTTCCGCCGAAGGCCGCGTAGGCGGTGTTGTAGCTGATGGCGGCCGAGGTGAAGCGGGTCTCCGTGTCGAAGATCTCCACGAAGAACGCGTAGCAGCCGCCGCCGTAGACGCACAGCGGGACGACGAAGAGCAGCTGCCCCAGCCCGGCCAGCAGGAAGGATCCGCTGGTGACCAGCATGAAGCACGGGATGGAGAGCACGGCCAGCGCGGCCGAGCCGGCGATCAGCATCGGCTTGCGGCCGACCCTGTCGCCGATCACGCCGCCGATGGGCAGCAGCACCGTGTAGGCGGTCATGGCCGCCGCGTTGAGCAGCAGCGACTGTTCCCGGCTGAGACCGCCCGCGGTCTGGACGTAGGTGACGAAGTAGCCGGCCAGCGAGTAGAACCCCATGGCGGTCAGGCCGAGCACGAAGACGACCTGAAGCATCCGCACCTTGTTCTGGCGGAACGCCTGGCGGATCGGGGTGCGCTTGCGGCCCGCCGTCTCGGCCTTGATCCGCTGGAAGACCTCGCTCTCCTCGGTGCGCAGGCGGATCCACAGGCCGAAGAACGCCGCCGGGAGGGCGAGCAGGAACGGGATGCGCCACCCCCACGCCATGAACGCCTCGTCGCTCATCGACTTGCTGAGGACCAGGATCAGGGTGCCGGCGACGACGGAGGGCAGGGCGGTGGCGGCGAGGGTGATGTTCAGCCAGTAGCCGCGGCGGTGCACCGGGGCGTGCTCGAACACGAAGGTGGGTGCGCCCACGGACTCACCGCCGGCGGAGAAGCCCTGCACGAGTCGGCACAGCACCAGGAGGGTGGGAGCGAGCGCGCCGATGGAAGCGTACGTGGGAAGCGCTCCGATCGCCGCGGTGGCGATGCCGATGGACAGGAGGGTGAAGTACAGGACCTTGCGGCGGCCGATCCTGTCACCCAGGGCACCGAAGAACAGCCCGCCGAGTGGCCGCACCGCGAACGCGACACCGAAGGTGGCGAAAGTGACGAGCAGGCCGGCGAGGGCACTGTCACGGGGGAAGAACAGCTGGGAGAGCGTGACGGCCGACAGGCCGTAGAGCGTGAAGTCGTAGAACTCGACGAACTGGCCGACGCTGCCGCCGGCCAGGACCCGCCGTTGCATGCGGGTGATCCGCGTGGGCTTGGAGGATGTCGCCGTACTCGCCTCGGTCGTCGTCATGAGGTCCTCCGAAGATCGAAGCGGCAAGGCGCCGACATGGTGGTTCTGCTGCACATGGCGTCTCTCTTGAGTCGCACCCATTGAGGGGACGGGTGGGTGGCACACAGAGTCCAGCGCTCAGCAGGAATCAGGCAATGGATGCCTTGAAGGTGACGGATCTGGCCATATGATTGGCCGATGCTAGAGGATCTGGACCGCCGTATCGTCGGTGCCCTACAGGTCGAGGGGCGTGCGTCATGGCGCCGCATCGCCGAGGTGCTCGGCGAGGCGGAGCGCACGGTCAGCCGCCGCGGAACGCTCCTGCTGGAATCGGGAGTTGTCGTGGTCGCCGGATGGCACACACCCGGCGCGGCCTCGATCATCAGCGTGCACAGCACGCCGCAGACCCTGAAGATCACCGCCTCGGCCCTGGCCCGCAGGCCGGACACCACCTTCGCCTACACCCTCACCGGCCCCGTGGACTGCGTGACCGAGATCCGCACCGCACCCGGCGCGCTGCCCGCCCTGCTCTACGACGACCTGCCCGGGACACCGGGCCTGGTGGCCATGTCGACGCTGCCCGTCATGAAGTACTTCCGCACCGGGTTCCAGTGGCAGCCCGACCTGATCTCCGCCGAGGAGGTCGCCGCCCTACGGGAATTCCAGCCGCCCCCGCAGTCACCCGACGACCCCGCCACACCGTTGAGCAGCGACGACCGCGCCATCGTGCGGGCCCTGGCAACGGACGGGCGCATGTCCTACGACCGGCTGGGCCGGACCGTGGGAGTGTCGGAAGCCACAGCCCGGCGCCGGGTGGAGGCGCTGCGGCGGGCAGGCACTCTGACCATCCGGGCCGTCGTCGAGCCGCAGCAGCTCGGCCTGCCGGTCGAAGCCGTGATGTGGATCAAGGCGTCGCCGGGCGACGTCGACGCGATCGGTGACGCGCTCCTGTCCCACTCCAGCGTGCGGTACGCCGCGGCCATCATGGGTGAATACCAGGTGATCGCCGACATCATCCTGCCCAGCAGGCAAGCCCTGCACGAGTTCGTCACGCGCTCCCCGGCCCTGGCCCGAGCGAGAGCCGTCGACACCACGCTCGTGATCACCGCGCTCAAACGCAGCGGCGTCCTGGCCGCAGACCTCCGATCGGCCCGCGCTGCTTCCGACTGAGGTCACAGGGTGACCTGCGGTGTGGTGGGCCGGCGGCGCGACGGTAGGCAGCAGGTGCTCGTGGTCGGTCAGCGGCCTTCTCGCGGGTGGCTCCGGGGCACGGACAACTGGCCACCAGCTCGAACCTGCGGCAGTCCGGCTTTCGACGAGACACCGCACAGTGGGCAGGATGGGGACCGCCCGGTTGCCGCAGGCAGACGTCGTACCGAGGTGCCGTTCGGGCGGGGCATGGCGATGGCGGTACGGGGAATCCCGCACGCGCGCGGTGCGGCGCGGGGCAGACGGAAGTCCATGTGCTGGGCTACCCGCTGGACGAGATCGTCGGCACGTCCGCCGCCAGCCTGCTCGACAAAATCTCTCCTCGGAGGCCCTGCGCGAGATCCAGGCCGTGCGGAGGTGGAGTGGCCGGGCGCGGCTGCGGCAGCCGGTGGAGGCCCGTCTGCTTGCCCACCGCGGCAAGCACCTGCTTCTTCGCTTGGCTCACTGCGGGCCGGCACCGACTTCCGTGACGTGCAGATCGGTGTACTCCTCCAGGCCCCACGGACCGTTCTCCACGCCGACGCCGCTCCATTTGACACCGCCGAACGGCGCTTCCGGGGACGGCAGGCCACCCGAGTTGATCTTTACGCGGCCGGTCACGAGACGAGCCGCGACGGTGCGGGCCCTGTCGACGTCAGGTGACCAGACCGAGCCGGCCAAGCCGTACATCGTGGCATTGGCACGCTCGATCGCCTCGTCGAGGTCCTTGTAGGCGATGACGGGCAAAGCGGGTCCGAACTGCTCCTCGTCGACGATCCGGGTACCGTCCTGGACGTCGCCGATGACGGTCGGCTCGAAGAAGTACCCGTCACCAGGAAGGCGGCGCCCGCCGGCCGCGATGGCCGCACCCGCGGCTTTCGCGTCCTCAACCAGTTCCTCGACGTAGTCGCGTTGGAAGTCGGTCGTCAACGGCCCCAACCTGACATCGGGGTCGAGACCGGAGCCGACAGGCGTGGAGCGAGCCAGATCGGCCAGTGCGTCGAGGAGCCGACCGTACAGGCGCTCGGGAACGTAGACGCGTTTGGTCGCTTCACAGATCTGGCCCGAGTTGGCGAAGGCGGACATGAACAGCGGCTCGGCGACGCGGTCGATGTCGGCGTCGTCGAGAACGATGGCCGCGTCATTGCCGCCGAGTTCGAGCGTGACGCGCTTGAGGTCCTGGGCAGCGGCGACGGCGACGGCCTTGCCGGTCGGGATCGAACCGGTGAAGGAGATCTTGCGGGGAATCGGGTGTGACACGAGCTGTTGGCCCAGAGGCTCAAGGCCGCTGACGACGTTGAGTACACCCGGAGGCAGCGCGGCGGCGAGTACCTGGCCCAGCGCCAGCGTGGTGAGGGGCGTGTACGGGGACGGCTTGAGGACCATGGTGGCGCCTGCGGCCAGCGCCGGTGCGATCTTCCACGCCGCGAGCAGGATCGGGGCGTTCCACGGGGTGAGCGCCGCGGCCACACCGACCGGGCGGCGCGACACCTCGATCGTCCGGTCCGGGAGTGTCCGCACCGTCTTCTCGGGCAGTTCCAGGTCCGCGTAGTAGTCGAGCCAGTTGGCGGAGATCATGATCGATCCGACGGACCCCGCGACCGGCGCGCCCTGCTCCCTGGTCAGCAGCGGGCCGAGGTCCTGTGCGGAGCGCCGCATGAGTTCGGCGGCCTCGTGCAGGGCCTTGCGTCGCGACTCGTGGTCCGCCGACCAGGGCACCTGGGCGCGTTGGGCGGCCTGCATGGCGAGGTCGAGCTGAGCCGGCGAGCACTGAGGCGCTGCTCCCATGGGAGCGCCGGTGGCGGGATCGATGACATCGAAGGTGCCGTCACCGGTGACGGCCTCGCCGTTGATGGTCATAACTGAGTCGGTCACGGTCTGCCCCTGTTCGTAGGTCGGTCAGCGAGGTCCGTAGTCGGCCACCAGCTCCGTGTCGACGCCGATCGGGCCGATGGCGATGGCGCCTCCCGGCGTTCCGACGGCCGTCTCGCGACCCGGTAGCGGCTCGTTGAAGAACCGGGCGTTGTCGGCGGTGAAGGCGCGTTGGTCGCCGGTGAGGAGCCGGTCCAGGTCGATGGCTTCCTCGGGGCAGACCGGCTTGCAGGCGCCGCAGTCGATGCACTCCGCCGGGTTGATGTAGAGCTTTCGCTCGCCTTCGTAGATGCAGTCGACGGGACACTCCTCGGTGCAGGCCTTGTCCATGACGTCGATGCATGCGGGACCGATCACATAGGTCATGTGGTCTCCTTGGCCGAACCGTCCGGTATGTCGGTGGAGTGTCCCGGGAAGACGGTTTCCTCCGGGTTGACGTGGACCGCCGCGTGGTTGACCGCGGTCGCCGCCTCGCCGAAGCCGACGGCGAGCAGGCGTACCTTGCCGCCGTAGTCGGTGATGTCACCGGCCGCGAACAGGCCCGGCAGGTTGGTCCGCATGGTGTCCTGGACGCGTATGTAGCGGTTGTCGCTCAGCTCGAGTCCCCAGGTGCGCAGTGGCCCGAGGTTGGCCGTGAAGCCCAGGGCGGCGACCACGGCGTCCGTGTCCCTCTCGGTCGGTGTGGAGCCGGGGCCGGTGATCGTGACCCTCTCGACGCGGCTGTCCCCGTGCACCTGCGTGACCTGGGCCTCGGGGATGACGTCGACCGTCGAGCGGGCCAGTTGGCTGACGGTGTGCGCGTGGGCTCGAAAGGTCGCGCGCCGATGGACGAGGGTCACGGTGCGCGCGATCGGTTCGAGGGCGAGGGCCCAGTCGCAGGCGCTGTCCCCTCCCCCGACCACGACGACGCGCTGGTCCCGGTGTTGTTCGAGGTCGGGTACGAAGTAGGAGACGCCGCGGCCGACGAGGTGCTGTCCGGCCGGGAGCGGGCGAGGCGTGAACGTCCCTATGCCGGCGGTGATGATGGCCGCGCGGGTGTGGAACGTGGTGCCGGCGTCCGTGCTCACGCGGAGGGTGCCGTCGGCCCGGTGGGCCAGTTCCGTCGCGCGTTCGGCCAGCACGTACGTCGGGTCGAAGCGGGCGGCTTGTTCGACGAGGTTCTTGATGAGTGTCCGTCCTCGGACGGACGGGAAGCCGGCGATGTCGTAGATCGGCTTCTCCGGGTAGAGGGCGGTGACCTGTCCGCCCGGCTCGGGCAGGGAGTCGACGATCGCGACGCTGAGCCCGCGGAAACCGGCGTAGTACGCGGCGAACAGGCCGACCGGCCCCGCGCCGACGATGAGTAGGTCACGCTCGATCACTGTCACGGTGCACCTGGGCTAGGGAATGAGTAGGGGCTTGACGACTCGCCCGCTGGTGGAGGCTTCGGCGGCTTCGTTGATCTCCCGCAAGGGGAAGCGTTCGATCAGCTTGTCGAAGGGGAACACGCCGGACTGCCACCAGTCGATCATCTGAGGGATGAAGACGTCAGGGACGGCGTCGCCCTCCAGCACCCCGACCAGTCGGCGCCCGAAGACGATCTGCTGGGCGGGGAGTCGCAGTTCCTCTCCCGGGGCGGCCAGGGCGCATGTGCCGCCTTGCGCCAGCGCGTCGACAGCGGTGGCGATCACCGCTGCTCTGCCGGTGGTGTCGAAGGCGCAGTCCGCACCGGACGTGATCCGCTGGAGCTGATCGAGCAGCTCGGGAGCGGCACCGTCGAGGGCGTGCGTCGCGCCGACGTCCAGAGCCAGCTGCCGGCGCCCCTCGACCACGTCCACCGCGACCACCGCGGAGGCCCCGCAGATCCGGGCGGCCATCACCGCGGCGAGCCCGACCGCGCCTGCGCCGAAGACCACGACCGACTGCCCCGGGCGTACCTGGAGGACGTTGACGATTGCCCCGGCGCCGGTCTGGAGCCCGCAGCCCAGCGGTCCCAGAATCTCCAGCGGCAGTTCCGGGCTGACCTTGACGACGTTGTTCTGGCTCGCCACGGAGTACTCCGCGAAGGACGACTGCCCGAAGAAGGTGTTGTTGACCGGCCGGCCCTCGGCGTCAGCCAGTGTGGCGTGCTCACGGGACAGGCCGGGGCCGGTGTTCCGGTCCATCCAGGTAGCGCAGAAGTAGGGCCTGCCGCTTCGGCAGTTGCCGCAGCCACCGCAGCTGTCGTAGCTGAGGACGACCGGGTCTCCGACAGCTGCCTTGGTGACCTGTGAGCCGACCGCGGCCACCACACCGGAACCCTCGTGTCCCAGCACGATCGGACGCAGCGGCCGGCCGGCGGGCCCGCGGACCGCCAGATCGGTGTGGCACATACCGGCGCCGGCGATCTTCACCAGCACGTCGAGTGGACCGAGTGAGGACAGTTCGAGCTTCTCCAGCGTGAACCTGTCGTCCGGGTCGCGGACTACCGCGGCTTCGACGTGCGAAGGCACGTCAATGTGAGCAGACACCTTTGTCTCCCAACGAGTCTAACGAGCCATAGAACACAATACTAGAATGTTGCTCTATTGGGGAAGGGTTGGATCTGGGGCAGCACGGCGCGTGGCCAGTGCCGATGCTGCGAAGAAGTGGATTCGTGCTCTGACGCCGTCGGCCCCCGACGGCCACAAAACGGCGGCTAGTCGGCGTCGCCCATCTTGAGGATGAGGTCGGCGAAGTAGTTGATGACCGCGTTGGCGGTGCGACGGTCCTCGATGGTCATCAGCTGCGTCGCGGCCCCGGTCAGCAGCCCGTACAGGGCGTATCCAGTCGCGTCGGGCATGGGTGGCTCGCCGATGGTGATGCCGAGCGAGCCACGCAGGTAGCGTGCCCGCTGCTCGCGCGAGACGGTGACCTCAGGGGCAGGTCCCTCGAGGAGAATGGAAACGCGGTCGATGTCGCGCTGCTTCCAGGTGTCCAGGAGGTAGGCCTTGGCGCCTTCGACGTAGATGCGCAGCGGATCCGTCTCACCCGCGCCGACCGCCTTCTTGGTCGCCCGCTCGGACACCTCCCGGTGCCGGGCGAGCGACGCGTCGGCGAGCGCGCGAAAGACCTCTTTCTTGCCGCCGAACTGGTGGTAGATGCTGCCGACGCTGACCCCGGACGCGGTGACGATGTCGTTGATGTTCGTGTCGTCGTAGCCCTTCTCGTTGAAGAGCCGACGAGCGGCGTCGAGCACGGCCTTCCTCGTCCCGGCCGACCGGCGCCATTCGCCCTTCCGCTCCCCGATCTGGTCGGCGAGCCCGTCGGACGCGCGAGAAGTCGATGCTGGGCTCACGGCGACGCCTGTCCTCCTTCACAGTGTGGTGATCGACTGCCACCACCTGGCCGAACCGATCCACGGCATTCTACTCCCGCACGGTTCCCGCCCCGGGGGGTCAGCCGGTGACGAACAGGCCGTCCGACAGAATCCGCTCCCCTCGTTGGTTGTCGACGACAAACGGATGCTCGGTGCCCTCACCCCACACGGAGACGACGAGTTCGTCGCCGGGGTAGGTCGGCGCGGAGAACCGGCCACGGAGACTGCGGAAGGCAGCCGGGTCACCGTCGGCCAGCTCGTTCAGCAGCAGCCTCCCGACGATCCCGTACGAACACAAGCCGTGCAGGATCGGCCGGGAGAATCCCGCCGCACTGGCGTAGACCGGATCGGAATGCAGCGGATTGGTATCACCGGTCAGCCGGTACAGCAGTGCCTGGTCCAGGCGCGTGGTGGCCTCCAGAGTGCGGTCCGGCTTGGCCTCGGGTGGGGCGCTGCCACCGCTCGGTCCCCGCTCGCCGCCCCAGCCGCCGTAGCCACGGAAGAACAGGGACTGGCGGCAGGTGACGTAGGCCTCGCCGGTCACCGCGTCGGCGGTGACCGCCTCCGTTTCGACCACGGCGGCCTTGCCCTTGTCCCAGACCGCGGTGACTCGGCCCGATGTGGTCACCTCCGCCGACGCCGGCAGCTCCCGGTGCTGCTCGACCTGCTGGGTGCCGTGCAGCATCCGGGCGAGGTCCACGCCGTCGAGCGTCTCGATGGGGCCGCCGACGCCGACCCGGCAGCCTTCGATGACGCCGAAGGTCGGCAGTACCCGCTGGGTGACTCCGGCGGTGTTCTCCGTCGTGAACTGCAGTTCTCGCGCGGGATCGTCCCCTCCCGCGCCCACGGCCAGGGCGTAGAGGCGGGTGTCCCGGCCGGTCCAGCTTCCCTGTACCGCACGCAGCTCGCGGCCGACGATCCGGTCGTTGATCGGCATGGTCAGCTCGCCGGTGCCGGCTGCGGGATGCCGGGGATGAACCCGGGATCGTGCTGGTCGGGCCAGCCGCGCAGTGCGGCCGCCACCGATTCGACGGTCCAGTTCTCGTCGGCGGAGGCGGACTCGGCCGGCGTCCAGCCCGTGTAGCGGTGGATCTGGCGCCCGAACACGCCGTACACCTGGGCGTTGGACGTGCACTCCGGGCTGAGCAGCCACGCAACCAGGGGCGAGACATGGGACGGTGCGAGCGCGTCGTCCGGCGCCGAGTCCATCGGGTTGCCGCCGTTGAGGCTGCCCGTGGTCAGACGTGTTTTGGCCAGCGGCGAGATCGCGTTGACCCGGACTCCGTACCGTTCGAGCTCGCGGGAGGCGGAAATGGTCATCAGCGCGATGGCCGCCTTGGCGGCTCCGTAGTTGACCTGTCCGACGTTGCCGTGGAGTCCGGAGATCGCGGTCGTGGTGACCACGGAGGCGTCGGCCTTCTCGCCTGCCTTGTGCCTGCCGCGCCAGTACTCGGCCGCGTGCCGCAGGAGGTAGAAGGTGCCGTACTGGTGGACCTTGATGATGTCGTCCCACTCGGCCTCGGACATGTTGACCAGCATGCGGTCACGCAGGAATCCCGCGTTGCACACGACGCCGTCGAGCCGGCCGAAGGTCGATATCGCGGTCTGCACGATCTGGGCCGCCGAGTCCCAGGTGGTCACCGAGTTGCCGTCGGCGACTGCCTGGCCGCCGAGTGCCTTGATCTCGTCGACGACGTCGTGTGCGGGTCCCTTGCCGTCCTCGTCGAGGTCGTTCACGACCACGGACGCTCCCTCGCGGGCGAGCAGGAGCGCGTGTTCCCGGCCGAGCCCCCGCCCGGATCCGGTCACGACAATGACACGGCCTGCCAAACTGCTTGACATGGATTTCCTCTCGTAGGGGTCGTCGGAGTCGCGGCGGCTCACTCGCCGTAGAGCTGGACGGGCAGGTACTTGATGCCGTGGAAGAAGTTGCTCTCGTTGAACACCGCCTCGCCGGTGACGCGGTAGTCGGGGAACCGCTGCAGCAGTTCCTCGAACATGATCCGCAGCTGCAGGCGCGCCAGCGGGGCGCCGAGGCAGAAGTGCGGGCCGCCGCCGCCGAAGGCCAGGTGCTCGTTCGGCTGGCGGTGGATGTCGAACCGGTCCGGGTCGGGGAAGACGCTGGGGTCGCGGTTGGCGGCGCTGTAGAACATGAGGACCCAGTCGCCCTTGGCGATGCGCTTGCCACCGATCACCGTGTCCTGGGTCGCGGTCCTGCGGAAGTGAGTCACGACGGTTCCCCAGCGGAGCATCTCCTCGACGGCTGTCCTGATGAGCTTCGGGTTCTCGATCAGTTCGCGTCGCTGGTCGGGGTGTTCGGCCAGAGCCCGGACGCCGGCGGTGGTGGTGTTGCGGGTCGTTTCGTTGCCCGCGGTCGCGAGAATGAAGAACGACTCCCGCTGCTGCTGCCAGTTGAGCCGTTCCCCTTCGATCTCGGCGCCCATCAGCTTGGACACCAGATCCTCGGTGGGCGACTCGGCCCGCTGCTGCTGCATGCGTTCCAGGTAGGCGAACATCTCCGCCACGGCCGCGGTGGCCTTCGCCGAGTGTCCGGTGCCCTTCTCGAAGTCGATGGTCAGGTCGTCGAGATCGGAGACTGCGTCGGTCCACTCCGTCAGGAGGTGCTGGTCGCTCCGGGGGACGCCGAGTATGTCGCCGATGACGCGGATCGGCGTTTTCGCCGAGACCTCGTGCACGAAGTTGAACGGGTCGCGACGTCCGGCCACCTCGTCCAGCACAGCGACGGTGGTCGCCCGGATGTAGGGCTCGGATTCGCGGACCAGTTTCGCGGTGAACGCGGCGCTCACCAGCCCTCGCATCCACGCGTGGTACGGATCGTCGGCGCCGAGCATCGCGAACGTGTCGAACTCACCCATGGGGAGCTCAATAGCATTCTCCGATATTCCGTTGGCCGAAGAGAACAACTCCGGGTGGCGCGAGACGTGGACGATGTCCTCGTGCCGTGTCAGGACCCAGAACGGGTGAGGGGCGAAGGGATTCTTCGGGTCGGCCTTGTGCCAGTGGACCGGGTCGTGTTCGCGCAGGTAGTGCAGTGCCGGATGCGGGTCGCTGGTCCAGAGGCGGATGTCGGTGACGTCGATCTCGTCGACATCGGTGAACTGGGTGGTAGCGGTCATCGCACGGTCTCCTCGGCTCGGTGCGTCGCGTAACTACGAAGATTGACGGTGGGGTCGGCCAGCAGTTCGCGGTCGATCGGTTCGCCGCGAAGGCCGGACGGACTCAGCAGGCGGCGCGCAGCCAGGTGGTCGGCGGCCGCGTCGATCGATTCGGCAGCGACAAGAACCCCCTCACGCAGGTGGAACGCGGTGAACGGGCCGGCGGCCGGATCGCCGCGGGTCACGACCTCGTCGCCCTCGCCGACCAGCCCGGCGATGGTCAGACGCCGACCGGCCTGCTCGCTCCAGAACCACGGCACGGCGGCGTAGTCGCGGGCCTGTCCGTCCGCGAGCCAGGCGCCGATCGTGCGGCCTTGATCGGTCGCGTTCTGTACGGATTCCAACCGCACCGACGAACTCATGGCGGGGTCGACGACGCGCGCGCAGTCGCCTGCCGCGGCGATACGCGGATCGACGGTCACCAAGTCCGGCCCGACGACGACCCCGTCGGCCGTCGGCAGGCCCGCGTCCGCCGCCAGCGAGACGTTCGGTCTCACTCCGACGGCCACGACCACCAGGTCCGCGCGTACCAACCGGCCGCCTCTGGTGACCACTCCGCCGATGTGGCCACCGCGCCGGGTCGCCCAGGAGCGCACGGAGTCGTTGAGCCTGATGTCCACGCCGTCCCGCTCGTGCGCTCCTTCGAGGACGGCCGCGACCACACTCGACACGCCGCGGCCGAGGACGCGGCCTCCGGCCTCGATCACGGTGACGTGCTTGCCCAGCGCCCGCATCGTCGAGGCGACTTCGAGGCCGAGGAATCCGGCGCCCACGACCACCACATGGGTCGCGTCAACCGCCGTGGCCCGCAGTCTGTTCGCGTCCTGGAGGTGGCGCAGTGTCATGACGCCCGGCGGCGGGTCGGGGACCGGAAGTTCGCGTGGCGTGACACCCGTCGCCAGGAGCAGACGGTCGTAGCGCAGCCGTTCGCCATCGGCCAGCAGCACTTCGCCGGCCGTCCGGTCGATGGCGGTCGCCGGCACCCCCGTACGGATGTCGACGGCCGCCTCTTCGTAGAAGCGCGGGGGGCGCAGCGCCAGCTGTTGGCCGTCGCGGAGGTGCTCCTTGGACAGCGGCGGTCGTTGGTAGGGCGGGTGGGGCTCGGCTCCGACGACGACCAGCCGACCGTCGTATCCACGCTCCCGGGTCGAGGCCGCGGCTTGGACACCGGCCAGACCGGCACCCACGATGACGACCGTCTCCATCATGCCGCCCCTTCCGAGGTTCAGGCCGCGTGGCTCGTCGCTGGTCCCCACGCTGGGACCTGTCAGTTTTAGAATTGAATCCTAGAATCTCGCTCTGGTCAACCGTGGCGGACTCCCGGTTGCGCCAAGCACTGCCGCCAGCGCGTCGCGGGCCGGCCGACAGGGGTCGACCGGCCCACGACAGGCCCGTTCGCCCGTTATCCCGGAAGCACCCGGACCGCCTGGGCCGGGCAGATCCGCGCGGCGTACTCAGCCGACTCCCGATGCTCTTCGGCCGGTTCCTGGTCCGTGACCACGACGACGCCGTACTCGTCGTGACCGAACAGCGCCGGCGCCACCGCCGAGCACTGTTGAGCTGCGATGCACCGATCGGCGTCACCCTCGACGCGGTAGCCGCTCATCGGACTCCCGCATACCTCTGCCGCATGCAGGACACCCCCTTCCTTCACGAGTGTTCTCAGTTGGCAGCACTAGAGCGATGTTCTAGTACTGATCCGACCGTAGCAGGTCAGAGGCCTCATGCACCCCTGTTGACTGCCCCACTTGAGCATGCCAGTATCAGAGCGCGATTCTAGAAACTGGCGCAGCCGCGCGACAGCTGCCGTTTTCGCCGATCGGCCCGGCCGCCAGTTGACCCAAGGTCACCATGGAGGGCGCCAATGTTGCCGCTCGAAGGACTCCGCATACTCGACCTCACCGACGGGCTGGCCGGCCGCCTCGCCGGCGGACTACTGGCGGATTTCGGCGCCGACGTCGTCCGGTACCAGGCACCCGGCGACGACGCCCCGCCACTGCCCCAGTTCATCTTCACCGACCATGCCAAGACCGTCGGGCACCTGACGCCGGACGGCACCCCGCCCGCCGATGAGCTCGCCCGTGCCGACGTCTGTTTCGTGGACCGTCCCGACCAGGTACCGGCCGAAGCCCATGACCGCCTGATCGTGGTCGTCACCCCGCCCTGCACAACCGACGGGACACCGTGGGCGGGCGGTAGGGAGTCCGCGGAACTGCTCCACGCCTACTTCGGATTCGCCGCCGTCCAGGCCTCGTACTCCGGTCGGCCGGTCGACCACGTGTACCCGTACATCACCATCGCCCAGGGCGTGTGGTCGGCGACGTGCGCGGCGGCCGCGCTCCTGGAACGCGAGACCTCCGGACGCGGCCAGACCGTGGAGGTGAACGGAGTCCACGCGGCGAACATCTTCCTCGGCTACCTCTACGGGCGCGACGAGGGCTCCGCGGATCAGTCCCGCGCGATCGGACCCGGCGGACTCAACCCGCTGTACACGCGCTACCGGACCGCGGACGGCCGGTGGGTGTTCGTCGGCGCCCTGGGACCGAAGTTCGCCCGGGCGACACTGGAGACGACCGGTTCGCTCCACCTCCTGGACGACGACCGCATCCGCGGACGGCTCGACGCCCTGTGGGACATCTCCAACCACGCGTGGGTGCGCGCGCACTTCGCCGAGTACTTCGCGTCGAAGCCAGCCGACGACTGGATCGCCATCCTGGAAGCGGCCGACATCCCCTGCACGATCGTGCAAAGCCGGGAGGAGTGGTTCTCCGGGCCGCAAGTGGCGGCCACCGGCATGGTCCGGGAGATCGATCATCCACAGCTGGGGCGCGTGCGGATGCCGGGCGTGCCGGTCACCTCACTGCGGGAGCGCCGCACCGAACCACCGAAGCCGACGCCCACGCACGGACGCGGTCCGCTCGACGGCGTCCGGGTCACCTCGCTCGGCACGTTCGTCGCCGGCCCCTACGCCGCAGCGCTGCTGGCCGAGTTGGGCGCCAACGTCGTCAAAGTGGAGCCGCCGGTCGGCGACCCATGGCGGATGACCGGGTTCGTCTTCAACCGCGCCACCCGCAGCCTCGCTGTGGACCTGTCCACGGCCGCGGGCCGCGCCACGCTCGACGACGTCGTGCGCCACAGCGACGTCGTCATGAACAACTTCCGGCTCGGCGTCATGGAACGCCTCGGATACGGCTTCGACCGGTTGGCCTCGCTGAACCCGAGGGCGATCAGCGTCGGCGTGACCGCCTACGGCGAGAGCGGGCCACTGGCCCCACGACCGGGTTACGACACCGTCCTGCAGGCGGCGGGCGGAATCATGACCGCGCAAGGCGGCACCGGCGAGCCGGTGGTCCTGTCACTGCCGGTCAATGACCACACGACCGCCGTGGTGGGGGCGTTCACCGCGGTGCTGGGCCTGCTCGACCGGGCCCGGTTCGGCGTGGTGCGCCAGTTGTCGACCTCACTGGCCGCGACGTCCGCCTTCCTGCAGCTGACCGCGCTGACCGACTACGCGGGCCGGCCCGCGCCCGCCACGGGCGGCGACGACTTCACCGGGCCGGACGAGATGAACCGCATCCATCCGACCAGCGACGGCTTCGTCCGCGTCCAGGCCGATCCCGGCACCGTCGACATCGACACCGCGACCCTCGCCTCCTCGCTGGCCGGCCGGACGACCGACGAGGCGCTCGCCTGGTGCGCGTCGCACCACATCGCGGCGGTGAAGGTACGCACGGCCAGTGAAGTGTGCGCCGACCCCTACCTGCACGAGCACGGTCTGATGCGGCGTGCCGTCAGCGTGTCGGGGACGGTCTACACCCAGCCCGGCCGGTTCGCGGGATTCTCCCGCACCCCCCAGCGCCCGCACCCCGACGCCCCGGGGCTGGGCGAGCACACACATGAGCTGCTCACCGAGATCGGCTACGCCCCCGACAGGATCCGTGCGCTGGCCGGCGAGGGCGTCGTCGTCACCGGTGAACCGCTCGACCTCGAGTTCAGCCCTCTCTACCGCTGACCGACCCAGAGGACACCATGCCCAAACCCATGTCCAAGGCCCTGCCCGAACCCACGCCCGAGACCCAGCCGTTCTGGGACGCCGCCGCACGGGGCGAACTGCGCATCCAGCGCTGCGTCACCACCGGCAAGTTCTTCTTCTACCCTCGGCCCTGCTCGCCCTACGTCTTCGACGGAGAGGTGGAGTGGGTCACCGTGTCCGGCGACGCCACGCTGTACTCGTACAACATCAACCACCGTCCGGCGCCGGGTTTCCAGGACGACGCGCCGTACGCGATCGCCGTCGTCGAACTCGCCGAGGGCCCCCGGATGATGACGAACATCGTCGGCATCGAGAACACGCCCGAGAACCTGGTCCTGGACATGCCGCTCAAGGTCGGGTTCCAGGAACGCGACGGAATCGCCGTACCCGTGTTCGCGCCGGCGGAGGTGGCCGCATGAAGCCCGGTTCGATCGCGATCGTGGGAGCCGCGGAAACCGACCGCCTCGGCGTCCTGCCGGAGCACTCCGCCCTCCACCTCAACCTCGAGTCGGCGCGCAACGCCCTGCACGACGCCGGACTGACCCCGGCGGACATCGACGGGGTGGCCAGCACCGGCTTCCACGCCGGCGAGGTCGCCGACGCACTCGGGATCCGCACCCGCTGGGTCGACACCACCAGCGTCGGCGGATGCTCCTACTTCCTTCACGTCCGCCATGCCGCCGCCGCCATCACCGCGGGCATGGCCTCGGCCGTGCTCATCACACACGGCGAGTCCGGCCGCTCCCGGGTGGGAGAGGGGCGTCTGCAGTTCGCCGCCAGCAGTTCGCTGGGGCAGTTCGAAATGCCGTACGGGACCGCCGGCTTCGTCACGATGTTCACCGTGCCCGCGCTGCGGTTCATGAAGGAGTTCGGTGTCACCGACGAGCAGTTGGCCTCTGTCGCGGTCGCGCAGCGCAAGTGGGCCCACCCCAACGAGCGGGCTTTCCGCCGGGACCTCATCACCGTCGAGGACGTCCTCGCCTCGAAGATGATCGCGTACCCCTTCCATCAGGCCGAGTGCTGCGTGGTGACGGACGGCGGTGGCGCCCTCATCGTGACCTCCGCCGAGCGAGCCGCCGATCTGCCGTCGCGGCCGGTGTACATCCTCGGCACCGGCGAGAGCTCGGCGCACTCGGCCGTGTCGCAGATGGAGGACTTCACCTCGTCGCGGGCCTTCCGCGACGCGAGCGCCGACGCCTTCCGCGAGGCCGGCGTCGGACCGGCCGACATCGACCACCTGATGATCTACGACGCGTTCGCCCACGTCCCCCTGTACGGACTGCAGGACCTGGGCTTCGTCAAGCCCGGCGAGGCAGCCGCGTTCGTCGCCGAGGGCAACACCGAACCGGGCGGCCGCCTGCCCATGAACACCAACGGCGGCGGCCTCTCGTACACGCACACCGGCATGTACGGGATGTTCGCCATCCAGGAAGCGGTACGGCAGGTGCGTGGCACCGCGGCCGTGCCCGTCCCCGACGTCGAACTGAGCTTCGCCCATGGCGTCGGCGGCATGTTCTCGACCGCGGCGTCGCTGGTCCTGGCGCCCCGCCGACCCTGACGCCTGCCGCTGCTGACGCGGTGCCGGTCTTCATCGACCGGCACCGCGTTCGGCTGTCGGGCCCGGAGTCGCCTTCCTCGCGTCCGTGCCCGGGGAACGCCGGTCGGCCCTCGGGAACTACTGTGCAGGACGCTCGGCCGCCGACTCGTCGGCACGGACCCGATGGATCTCGGCGGACCGGCGCGCTCCCGGAAGAAGGGTCGCCGCGGCGAGTCCGACGACAGCGACCCAGAAGGCCACCAGGAAGAGGTTGTTGAAAGCTTCCTGGGCGGCGCCGGCCGGGACGTCTTCCGCCGTGACGCTGCCCACCTGGGCCACCAGCAGCGCACCGAAGACGGCCACGCCCGCCGTGGCCGCGAACTGGCCGGTGAGGTTGGAGATGGCGCTGCCCTGGGCGACGTACCGCTGGGGAAGGCTGTTCATCGAAGCCACCATGACCGGCATGTTGGCCAGCCCGATGCCGCAGCCCTGGAGCACCAGGATGACGGCGATCTGAAGCGACGGGGTGTCGACGCGAAGGGTCGCGAGCATCCACATACTGCTGACGACGGCAACGAGTCCGCCGACCACCGGGGTTCGCGCGCCCACCCGGTCGGTCAGCCACCCTCCGAGCGGACCGGTCACCGCGACGCCTATGGCCGCCGGGGCGAGGAGCAGTCCGACGTACTGGGCGTCGAAGCCGCGTACCGTCTGCAGCTCCACGGCCAGAAAGTTCAGACGCGCGTACTGGGCCACGTTGATGAACGCGGTCACCAGCACCGTGAGGTTGAAGGTCCAGTTCCCGAACATCCGGAAGTCGATGAGCGGATCACTGATCTTGAACGACCGCACCACGAGCCACAGGGAAAACACGACCACAGTCGCGACAAGGGCCCAGAGAACCGGGGACGTGCCGCCCAGCGCGGGGGCCTGCCGGATCGCGAGCACGGCAAGGACCGTGACCGCGGAGGCCAGACACCAGCCGAGCGCGTCGAATCGGCGCTGCTGGCGATAGCCGGACTTCGGCAGCAGCACCAGGGCGAGGACGAACGCCAGGACCGCCAGCACCACGAAGACCACGAAGATCGACCGCCACCCGAGAGCGGTGACCAGCCAGCCGCCCACCGCCGGCCCCGCGGCCGGCGCCCCCGCGATGCCGACACCCCAGATGCCCATCGCGGTGCCCCGCTTGTTCGGCGGAAACGCCTCCAGGACGATCGTCATACCGACGGGGATCAACGCTCCACCGCCCACACCCTGAACGAAACGGCCCGCGACCAGGAGCGGCATGTCGGGTGCCAGCACGCACAGAACCGAGCCGGCGCCGAAGGCCGCGACGCAGGCCAGGTACGTCTTCCGCCGGCCGAAACGGTCGGCCACCCACCCCGTGGCCGGCAGTGCGAAAACGACGCCGACGAGATACACCGTCGCGACCCAGTCGACGTCGACACTCCCACCCGTGGCGTCCAGGTCTGCCGCGATGTCCGGCAACGCCACACTGATGACCGTGATGTTGAGGACCGAGCAGTAGCCACCGACCAGGACGACCCACAGCGCCACCCAGGCCGACCTGGCGGCACGTACCGGTCTCACTTCTGACAAAGGACGCCCCTGCTCTCGAAGCCCGCAGCACCGTCGTCATGCCCGGAGTGCCTGCTACGGGCGCGGGATGAATCTCTTACGGGCGCAGGACGAGCTTGCCGCCGGGGTGGCCGGCTTCGCTCAGCTCCTGCGCCTTGGCCGCGTCCGCAAGCGGGAAGCTCTGGGCGATGCGGACGCCCAGTCGGCCGTCGGCGGCGAGGCGGGCGTAGTCGGCGAGCTGGGGGCCGAACGCGCCGTCAGCGGAAATGAACGCGACGCCCCGCCCAAGGGCGGCGTGGTCGGCGACGGTGACAATGCGGTCGGTGGTGCCGCCGCGCAGTTCGATGGAGACGTCCACGACCCCGTACCCGGTCACGTCGTAGACGGCGTCGATGCCCTGCGGAGCCACGGTACGGACCCGGTCGGCGAGACCGTCGCCATAGGTGACGGGGAGGGCGCCGAGGGAGCGCAGGTAGTCGTGGTTGGCCTCGGAGGCCGTGCCGATGACGGTGGCCCCGCGGGCCACGGCCTGCTGGACGCCGACGGAGCCGACCACGCTGGAGGCACCGTGCACCAGCACCGTCTCACCCTTGGTCACCCCGATGGTGTCCAGCGCTCGTTCCGAGGTCCTGGTGGCCACGGGCAGCGCGGCAGCCGTCTCCCAGTCGAGGCCGGCCGGCTTGGGCGCGAAGTCCTCGGCCAGCGCGTACTGGGCGTAGGAGCCGGTGACGGTATAGCCCAGCACCTCGTCCCCCACCGAGACACCGGTGACCCCCTCGCCGACCTCGTCGACGATGCCGGCAGCCTCCGAGCCGGGGGTGACGGGGAAGGACGCGGGCAGGAAATCCCGCATGTAGCCGCGACGGAGCTTGAAATCGACGGGGTTGACGCCGCCGGCCATGACCTTCAGCCGTATCCGCCCGGGGCCGGCGTGCGGCTCCTCGACCTCCACGAGCCGCAGAACCTCCGGGCCGCCGTGCTCCTCGTACTGGATCGCCTTCACGTCCACCCCTTCCATCCCATGCGTGCGCCACCGTTCAGGCGGCTCGTGAACAACACCTCCGACTTCTAGAATACGATACTAGAATACAACTCCGACAGAGTGGCCCAGGCCGGGAAAGGCCGGGCGCGTGGACAGCGACTCCGTGGCCGACAGGGCTGCGGCCAGTCGCGGGGCAGGTGGCGTCGTCGTGGGTGCGGCAGACCGTCGCCCCGGCAGGGCCCTGGCAGGGGTGGTCGCCCCGGCCCGAGGAACCGTCCGGGCCGCGAAGTGAGCTCAGCGCCGACTTGCCGCACCTGTCGCAAGCAGTCCGTTGCCCACGATCGCCGCCAATGATTCCGCCGCGGCCGCGAGGTGTCCCGGCGAGGCAGGCTCGGGCCTGCCCAGACGCCGCGCCAGAGGCACCTCCACCATTCCCGATACGGCAGAGTCGGAGCGATGTAGTGCTCGTACACGTAGTCCAACCGCTCGCTGTCCAGGGTGAACTCGTTGACCAACATCCGTCCGACCAGCGGCGCGTCCGCCGCGGTCCGGCAGAAACCGGAGACGATCTGCCGCAGACACTCGGCGTCGTCGACCGAGCCATCCCCCTGCGGCAGGCGCGCCGGCTGCGCACTCAGCGCGTGGTCCATCACAGCACGCCAGAAGGCCGCCTTGGACCCGTACCGGTCGTTGATGAAGTTGTGGCTGACACCCGGGCGCCGGGCCAACTCCCGCGCGGAGGCTTGGTCGTAGACCGGCTCCGCGAAGGCCTCCAGCCCGCGCAGCAGGATGCTCTCCTCGCCGGGCACCGCGGGAGTGTTCGCACCGGGGCGCCCCGCCCGTCGAGCGGATTCGGCCCTTGCTCCAACCGTTTGCTCGCGCGGCAGGCACAGCCCTGCGGTTGTCTCACACACCCCGCAAGGCCCCCCGAGCGCGTGGCCGGTCAGGATGCGGCGTGCCCTCGACGCGGGCTTCAGACGCGGCCTGTCGAGTCTCCCCCGCGCGATGGCCGGCGCCGGTCGCCGTGCTGTCCGAGGAGCAGCCGCGCCATCTCATCGAGGGAAGAGTGCGCCGAACCCGCCGTGGGCACGGCCGGGGCATCGACGACATCGGGACGCCCGGCCACAGGTCAGGTCACGCGCCGGAGCCCGTCCTGGCCGCGGGATCCAGCCCTGTCGCTCGCAGCCCGCCACTTTGTGCCGCAAGGCCGTTTCGGCGCGCGGACCGTTCCGTCGTATGCGGACGCCGAGGCGCGCGTCTCGCTCGCCGTCGGCCGACGGGCGGATCGTGCCGGGCCAGCGGCTCCCCCGGACGCACCGTCACTGTGCAACGTCCCGTCACGTCGTCCGGAGTCGGTCCAGGGTCAGGCCGTCTCCCGGGTACCTTCGCGTTCGATGCCCAGGTGCTCGATCGCCGAGGTCATGTGCGCGTGCAGGATCTCCTGGGCCGCTGTCGCGTCTCCGCGCGCGATCGCGTCGGCGATGGGCGCGTGGGAGGCAGCGGACATGGTTACATCACGGCGTTCACCTGCGGCACTCATGATGACGACGCGCATGGGTCCCTCGAGTTGCCGCCAGGTCTTCACGAGTATCGAGTTGCCGGACTGTTCGCACAACACTGATGCGGACGCGGTGGAACCGCGGTACCACCTGGAGTCCTCCTGCAGATCTGGTCGACGGCCTTGAGGTGCTCGTGGACACGCTCACCATGGAGCCAACTCGGTGTGCGGCCCTTCGTGGACACGAGCGCCTCGGTGCGGTCGACCCATGTCGCGCTGGAGGCGGGCTGGAGCGCATACTCGGTGACGACCCCCGCCTGCCTCCTCACAGGTACCGACACCAGGTACTGGTGGCCCATCGCGGGAACCGACGCACTGCTCCGGATCTCACATCGCACGACGGGCCGTCCGCGGGTGACGTCGAGCGACCGCACGTGGCGCACCGGCAAGGCCCATGGCATGAGCGTGGCGTGACGGGGCTCGTCGCGACGTTCGTCAAGACGCGCCGGAACTTCCGTTTCGTGAAGTCGCGCTCGACCGGCGCCCACTCGTTGCCGATCACTTGCCCGGCGCCACTCACCAGTTCGCAGCGCACGATGGCATCGCGGAGCGTCCCATAGGCCTCGCCGCTGCCGCCCTTGGCGATTCACCCCGCCTGAAGGCGCAGCCTGTCGTGACCTCTGGCGTCAGCCGAGCGCGTCCGTTCACTCGGGTGCGCTCGGCCGGGCGAGGCCCAGGTCGTAGGCGAGGATGACGGCCTGGATGCGGTCGCGGGCTCCCAGCTTCGCCAGGACACGGCCTACATAGGTCTTCACGGTTGACTCCGACAGCACCAGACGCTCGGCGATCTCACCGTTGGTCCAGCCCTGACCGATGGCGACGAAGATCTCGCGTTCGCGTTCGGTCAGCGAGCGGACCCTGGGGTCGTCGTCCGGTGTGCGGCTGGGCGAGGCCTGGGGCAGGTGCTGGGCGTAGGTGTCCAGCAGCCGGCGGGTGAGTGCCGGGGCGATGACGGCGTCGCCGCCCGCGACCGCGCGGATCCCGGCCAGGAGTTCATCGGGTTGGGCGTCCTTGAGGAGGAAGCCGCTGGCTCCCGCGCGCAGGGCCGCGTGGGCGTACTCGTCCAGGTCGAAGGTGGTCAGGACGAGGACCCGGGAGCGGCCGCCGGACGCGATGATGCGGCGGGTGGCCTCGATACCGTCCATGCCGGGCATCCGGACGTCCATGAGGATCACGTCGGGACGGAGTTCGGCGGCCATGCGGACGGCCTCGCCGCCGTGTTCCGCCTCACCGACGACCTCTGTGCCGGGAGAACTCTCCAGAAGCATGCGGAAGCCGAAGCGCTGCAGCGGCTGGTCGTCCACGATGAGCACCGTGGTCACTCCGCACCACCCGTGTGGGCAGGACGGGGCAGGCCGGTGATCGGGGTGAGGTCGAGGACGGCTCGCACCGCCCAGCCTCCGCCGGGAGCAGCTCCCGCGGTGACGGTCCCGTTGTACAGGGCTGCGCGTTCTCTCATACCGGTCAGGCCTTGTCCGTGGTCTCGGGATTGTTCCGGCCGTGCGGCTTGCGGACGCGGGCCGGTGTCCTGGACGTCGATGCGCAGTTCCATGTCCCGGGCGGTCACCGTCAGGTCGATGCGCGTGTCGCGGCCCGCGTGTTTGAGGGCGTTGGTGAGCGCTTCCTGGACGATACGGTAGACGGTCAGCTGGACACCACGGTCGAGGTTGTCCAACTCGCCGCTGGTGCGGTAGACGACCTGCGGGCCGGCGGCGCGGATACGGGCGCACAGGGCGTCGATGTCCGCGAGGCGCGGCTGCGGGCTGAGCTGGGCGGTGTCGGCGGTGTGCTGGTCGCGTAGGACGCCCAAGGTGCGACGCAGTTCACCCAGTGCCTGGCGTCCGGTGTCTCCGATCATGAGCAGGGCCTGTTTGCCGCGTTCGGGGGTGAGGTCGGCCGCCCGCGCACCGCCGTCCGCGAGCGTGATGATGACGGAGAGGTTGTGGCCGACGATGTCGTGCATCTCGCGGGCGACTCGGGTGCGTTCGGCGGCGGCGGCCAGTTGGCTGCGCTGGTCACGTTCGATCTCCAGGCGGGCCGCGCGGTCGTGCAGGGCCGCCAGCTGGGCCCGCCGCACGCGTACGACGAGACCCAGCGCGACCGCGGCGACGACGGTGGTGCCCAGGAAGAACATCCCGTCCACGATCGACACCTCACCCCTCAGCCGCACGGCGACCAGCCCCATGGCGAGGACCGGCGCGGCGCAGGCCACGGGCAGATGGCGCGGCCGCCCGTGCAGCGCCAGGTGGTAGAGGGCGATGAGCACGGCCATCCCGGCGCGCAGCCAGACCCCCAGAGCGCACACCACGAGGAACACCGCGGCGATCATGACGAAGGTCAGGGCAGGCCTTCTGCGCCGCCACAGCAGGGGCAGCAGCAGGCCCGCCTGCAGCGCGACCGTCCCCGGCCAGGGCAGGCGGGTGAAGTCGACGTCGAACTCCTCCGGCTGCTGCGGGGAGATCAGGTCTGGCACGCACAGCACGAGAGTCAGGACGACAACCAGACCGGCGTCCAGCAGCCACGGACGCTTCTGGTCGATCTCCCTGAAGCGCTGCCCGATACAGGACGCCCGCCTGACCAGAGGGTGGTCCCACCTGGCCTCGATTCCTCCCGGTGACGGGTGGGAGGCCGTCCCCGGCAGGGTGGCGTCGTCGGTGCTCATGGGCTGTCCCCTGTCCATCGTGGCTCAGAACGGCCGGGGGGGGGGGGGGGGGGGGGGGGGGGGGGGGGGGGGGGGCGGCCCGCCGGGGGGGGGGGGGGGGGGGGGGGGGGGGGGGGGGGGGGGGGCGGGGGGGGGGGCGGGGGGGGGGGGGCGGGGCGGGCGGGGGGGGGGGGGGGGCGGGGGCCGGGGGGGGGGGGGGGGGGGGCGGCGGGGGGGGGGGGCCCGGCGCCCGGGGGGCCCGGGGGGGGGGGGGGGGGGGCCCCCGCCCGGCCCCCCCCCCCCCCCCCCCGAGGGGAAGGGCCGGGTCACGCATCTTTCCGCACCAGACGGTACGCGGCGCCGGCCAGTGCGAGCGCGGCCCAGCCGAGGAGGACCAGGAGCCCGGCGCTGGGCGAGAGGCTCGCCGCGTCGTGGGTCAGTGAGTACAGCGACTCACCCGCGTTGGTGGGCAGGTACTTGTTGACGTCGTCCTCCCACGAGTTGGGCAGCAGCGAGGTCAGATTGGGCACCAGCATCAGCGTGCCGACCAGGACGGAGATGCCGCCCGCGACGGAGCGGAACAACGCGCCCAGCGCGGTGCCGATCACGGCGATCAGGCCGAGGTACACACCCGCGCCCAGCAGGCTGCGGACGACACCGGAGTCGGACAGCGAGAGTTCCGCCGCGGTGCCGGAGACCAGTTCGTTCCCGATCAGGAAGGCGACCAAGGCACCAATGGTGCCGACGGCGAAAGTGACCAGGCCGAACACCGCCGACTTCGACCACAGCACCGGCAGCCGGCGCGGGACGGCGGCGAGCGTGGAGCGGATCATGCCGGTGGAGTACTCGCCGGCGGTGACCATCACGCCCAGAATGCCGAACGCCATCTGCGCGAGGGAGATACCGAACAGGGACAGGCCCAGCGCGTCGGCGTTGCTCAGGTCCCCGCCCGGTCCGCCGTCGTCGAGGCCACTGCCGGACCCGTACTGCGCAGCGGCGATGACACCGAACGAGATCAGGAACACCAGACCGAGAGCCAGGGTGATCCAGGTGGAACGAAGGGTCCACAGTTTGGCCCACTCCGAGCGCAGCACCCGCAGTCCGGTGACCTTGTACCGCGGACGTGCCTGCTGTGTGGCCTCGGGCGAGGACGGGGACGTCGTGGTGGCGTCGTGGGTCTCGGTCATCGTGGTCATGCCGCCCTCCCAGGGGTGTCGACGGTGCCGGCGCCGTGGTACTCGACGGCGTCGTGGGTCAGTTCCATGAACGCCTGCTCCAGGGAGACGGCCCTGGAGCTGAGCTCGAACAGGGGGATGCCGTGCTCGGCGGCCTTGAGGCCGATGGCACGCGCGGACAGGCCGGTGACGTGCAGGTGCTCGGAGCCGACCTCGCCGGTGATCTCGACACCGGGCCCGGAGAGGACCTCCCGCAGACGGGCGGGCTGGTCGCAGGCCACGGTCACGGCGTCCCCGCCGTACTGCCGCACCAGCTCCTGCACGGTGGTGTCGGCCAGCAGACGCCCGCGTCCCACGATGATCAGGTGATCGGCGACCAGCGCCATCTCGCTCATGAGGTGGGAGGAGACGAAGACGGTACGGCCCTCTTCGGCAAGCCCGGTCAGCAGGTTGCGGATCCACAGCACGCCGTCGGGGTCCAGCCCGTTGACCGGTTCGTCGAGCATGACCGTGGCCGGATCGCCCAGCAGCGCCGCGGCGATGCCCAGCCGCTGGCCCATGCCGAGGGAGAAGGCGCCGGCCCGCTTCTTGGCCACCGCCTGCAGCCCGGTCATCTCGATGACCTCCTCCACCCGGCGCCGCGGAATACCGTGAGTGTGGGCCTGCACCATCAGGTGGTCGAACGCGGACCGGCCCGGATGGATCGACTTGGCCTCCAAAAGCGCGCCGATCTCCTGCAACGGCGCCGAGTGCCGGTCATAGCGCTTGCCATTGACCGTCACACTGCCGCCCGACGGTGCGTCCAGCCCGACGATCATGCGCATGGTGGTGGACTTGCCGGCCCCGTTCGGGCCGAGGAACCCGGTGACGGTGCCGGGCCTGACGACGAAGTCCAGGCGGTCGACCGCCATCTTCTCGCCGTACCGCTTCGTCAGTTGCTGCGCCTCGATCATGGTCACTACCTCGCATCTGGCTACCGGCCCCTGGCGGGCTTCGTTCACCACAAACGCTAGGAGTCCGGGAGCCGCGCATCTTGGTACCCAGGGGAGCAATGACGCGGACGCGGTGGTACCGCGGTACCACCCGCAGCGGAACCTCCGTACCGGCCCCGGCACTTGTCTGGTCGCCGCCTGCCGCGGCCCGGAAGCGACACGGTGAGTCCAACCCGCGCGTGGAACGGCGGCGGGGCGAACTCCCCCACCACGCGGGGACCGGACAAGAGCCCGGCGCGGACGGCCATGCTCTGCGGGCATGTCGGACGGTGGCGTACCGACTGCGACACCTGCGGCCGTGAAAGCAGTTCGCGTTCCTGAGCGGGGGCGCACCTCACCATGCCAGACCTGGTCGACGGCCTTGAGATGCTCGTGGACACGCTCGCCATGGAGCAACCCCTCGTGTGCGGCCCTTCGTTGAGCTGCGCGATCGCGCTGTCCTGCGCACTGTGCCATTCCGGCCGTGCGCCTTCTCCCGCGCTGGTGGACACGGGCGCCACGGCGCGGTCGGCCCATGCCGCGCTGGAGGCCGGGCCGAATGCATGCTCGGTCTGGACCCACTCAGTGCTCTGCGGCCCTGTCATTGTTTCCCCCTGTGCCCGGGGACCGATCCCCTCCTGGCTTGCTTTCCTGTCACGCTAGGAGCCGGTCGACCGGAAACGGTGGTACCCGGGGAGCCAATGACGGCCCGGCCTTGGTACTGCGGTGCCACCGCCAGGCAGTGGGAGCATTCCCGCGCCGAGAACGACCCCGGCCACGGCTGCTTCCGCAGCCCGGCTTCGAGTCCCGGAGGGACGCGGGGCCTCTGGGCCGAGCAGCCGTACCGCTACGACGGGAAGAGAGCGCCGCCAGGCCATCGACCACCGCGTCCGGGCGGGCGGCGGGAGGCTGTTCGCGATCCGCTCCAGCGGCCCGGAGGACCTGTCCTCCGACTTGGTCCGCGAGTCGCTCACGACCGGGGTGCAGCCCTTCTGCCCGGAGGGCGCCTTGTCTTGGTAGACCTCAAGGCTTGCGTAGGGCCCTGTCGTCATTCCAGCCCGCGTCTGCCCGGGGCCCAGAACGGCTTGGTGAGGACCGACCGCCGGTCCCAGCCTGCCTCCCGTACGAGCACCTGCCGCACCGCTTGCACGGTCCGCGCCTCCCCGGCGACGTACGCGACGCCGCCGGGCGCAGGAGCGAGTCGCCGTACCGAGGCCGGCAGCGATGTATCGCCCCTGACCAGCCAGTCGAGGCGGTCGCCGTGGGCAAGCGGCAGCCGGTCCGCCGGCGTCGCCGTCTCCACGCAGCCCGAGACCCGTGCGCCCTCGGGGAGCGCGGCCAGCATCGCCCCGAAGGCGACGGCCGCGGTCTCGTCCCCGGCGAAGAAATGGTGCGTGGCGTCCGGGCGCAGCACGAAGGAGCCCTCCGGCCTGCTCAGCCGCACCTGGTCTCCCACCGCGGCGGTCCGCCCCCACCGGGCGCCGGGCCCGGCGCCCGGATGATCCAGCACGCACAGCTCGACGGCACCGGCGGGTTCGTAGTGCCACACCGAGTACGTACGCCGGGTCAGCCCGTTGCCCACCAGTACGCGCACCTGCTGTCCGGGGCGCACCATCAGTCCGGCGAGCGCGTCGCCCTCGATGCGGAGACGGCGCATGCGGGCGGCTATCGGCTCGGTGGCCGTGACGGTTCCGCGCAGCATCAGCAGGTCGAGGACGGGATCCAGCAGGGCGGGCATGGTGGGCTCCGGGTGGGAGAGGGACAACCGGACGACGAGGGAGGGGAGTTCTGACACGATCGGGTGCAGCGGTCGCTGCGGTCACCGCACCGAGCTCAGTGGCATGACCCTGCGGTACGTCGGCACCGCGATCGCCGCGACCGCGACGTGCATCAGGAGCAGTGCCACCACACCGGTCACCTCGCCGTCGCCGAACTGGAAGAAGTCCGGAACGAAGGAGACCACGACGACCGACGGGACGAGCCGGCGGAGCAGCCGTTCGGGATCGCGGGAAAACCTGCGGATGACGGCCCATCCGACGGCTCCTCCCAGCACTCCCAGCGTGGTCAGGAAGATGTACGACGAGGGCTCCAACGGGTCGAAGTCATCCGGTGCACCCAGGGCGTGCGCCAGCACCGCGATCAGCGCGTTCACCAACGAGGACAGCAGGATGGCGATGACCACACCTCCCGCCACCACGAGCGGACCCTGACGTGAGGGAAGCGTCTCAGAAACACGGGACATGGCAACTCCAGGTTGTGAGAAGGACATTGGTCAGCTCTTGGGGCTGCTGGTGGCAGCCACCTGGTGAAGGAGACGGCCGGCGTCGACGCCGGTACGCCTGTCGGCCGCGCGCCGCGTCGCCGCCACGAGGTAGGTGACGGCGACGGCGAAGACCAGCAGTGCGGTCCAGTCGTTCAGGCGCAGGCCGAGAATGTGGTGGGCCTCGTCCACCCGCAGGTACTCGATCCAGAAGCGGCCGACGGTGTACGCGGCGGCGTACAGCGCGAACGCCCGGCCCCGGTCGAGGTGAAAGCGGTGGTCGGCCCACAGGACCAGGGCGACCACGCCGAGACACCACAACGACTCGTACAGGAACGCGGGATGGTAAGTGGCCAGGTCCGGGGTGGCCTCCGGCCGGTGCGCGGGGTCGATCTCCAGGGCCAAGGGGAGATCGGTGGCCCGCCCGTAGAGCTCCTGGTTGAACCAGTTGCCCCAGCGGCCGATGGCCTGGCCCAGCGCGATGCCGGGAGCGACGGCGTCGGCGAACGCGGACAGGGCAACGCCCTTGCGGCGGCAGCCGATCCAGGCTCCGACGGCGCCGCCGGCGATGGCGCCCCAGATGCCGATGCCTCCGTCCCAGATGAAGAGGGCCTTGACGGAATCGCCGCCTTTGCCGAAGTACGGCTCGCTGGACGTGATCACGTGGTAGACGCGGGCGCCGACCACACCGAACGGGACCGCCCACATTGCGATGTCCGTCACGACGGTCTTCTCTCCGCCGCGTGCGGCCCAACGACGGCCGCCCAGCCACACCGCGGCGGCGATGCCGAGGATCAGCATCAGTGAGTAGCCGCGCAGCGGCAGCGGACCCAGGTGGATCTCGCCGATGGACGGGCTGGGAATGAAGGCCAGGGGCACGGGTGGTTCCTCACGAGGGGCGGTGGAGCAGCAGGCCGTCGGCCGCGGGGCCGATCGTCGCCGCCCGCGCCCCTTACACACATCGACCGATCGACGCGCTCTTCGTCCACCGATCGGTGGACCCGCCCCCGCTGGCCGGCTGATTCGCCCGCTACGAGGGTGCGCCTACTCTGATGGTCATGGCATTGCAACAGGCGTGGGAGTGGGAGCGGTGGAAGGTCATGGGGCAGCACGCCTTCTTCGCCACCGTGCTCGCCCTGTCCATGCCGGGTGCGCTGGCCGGGGCGGACATGACGACCGGCGCGGCGCTGTCGCGGATCGGCCCGGCGGTGGGGCTCGCCCTTTGGTACGCGTACTGGATCGCGCTGCGCGGCGGCGCCGATCGCCCGCCGCTGCCCTACCTCGTCGGGGCCTTGGCCGGGTGGGCGTTCATGGCCGTGGTGGATCCCGCGTTCCTCCCGGTCGCCGTGGCGGTGCTGAGCCCGTACTGGCTGCGGCGGGCCTGGTGGTCGGCGGGCGGGGTGCTGGTGCTGGGCGCCGCCTGGTCATGGCAGAGCCTCACCACCAACGGCTCCGTCGACGTGCGGGAGCTCACCGGCTGCGTCCTCGGCACCGCGGTGGCGGTCACCATCACCTGCTACGTCGCCACCCTCGACCACGAGAGCCACAAGCGGCAGCGGCTCCTGGACGAACTCACCGCCACCCAGGCAGAACGCGCGGCAGCGGAACGGCAGGCGGGCACCCTGGCCGAGCGTCAGCGCCTGGCCCGGGAGGTCCACGACACGCTCACTCAGGGGTTCGCGTCCATCGCCATGCTGCTGGACGCCGCACGCGACGATCTGTCACCCGACTCCCCTGCGGCCCGCCGCGTCGAGCAGGCCATGCGCACGGCCCGGGACAACCTCGTCGAGAGCCGCCGCCTCGTGCACGCGCTGCGCCCCGCCCCGCTGGACCGCACGCACCTGGCGGACGCGGTGCGCGAACTCACCACCCGGCTCGCGGAGGAGACCGGCACCGAGGCCTACACCGTCATGACTGGCCGACCGGTCGCCCTGCCCCCCACTACCGAGGGCGAATTGCTGCGCGTCGTGCAGGAGGCACTGACCAACGCCCGGCGCCACGCCCGCCCCGTGAGTGTGTCGGTCACGCTCTCCTACCTCGGCGATGTCCTGGCGATCGACATCCAGGACGACGGCACCGGTTTCGCACCCGCTTCCCGGCATACGGGCATCGGGCTGAACACCATGCGGGAGCGCATCGCCGCGCTGGACGGCACGTTCGCGGTGGAAAGCGCCCCGGGCGAGGGTACGACCGTCGCCGTCACGGTGCCGCTCCCCGTCGAGCCTCCGTCCTCCGAACCCTCAGCCGCCGTGTCGGGCACCGAACATATGGCCCCCGCGCCATGAGGACTTCGACCGGCCCCACGATCCGGGTCCTCCTCGCCGACGACCACCCCGTGGTCCGCGACGGGCTTGCCGCCATGCTCTCCACCCAGCCCGACCTCACGGTCGTAGGCGAAGCCTCCACCGGTGCCGAGGCACTGCGCCAGACCGCCGCACTCGCACCCGACGTCGTGCTGATGGACCTGCAGATGCCCGGCATGGACGGCACCGCCGCGACCGCCGCCATCCGCGCCGCCCACCCCGAGGTGCAGGTACTCGTCCTGACGACCTACGACACGGACGCCGACATCACCGCCGCGATCGACGCCGGCGCGGTCGGCTACCTGCTCAAGGACACCGCACGACACGAGCTCTGCGAGGCCGTCCGTACCGCCGCCCGGGGAGGCGCGGCACTGTCCCCGACGGTCGCCGCCAAGGTCCTCGCCCATATGCGCGGCGACCGGGGCGCCGGCCTGTCCGGCAGGGAACTCGAAGTCCTGTCCGCCGTGGCCCGGGGACAGAGCAACAAGCAGATCGCCCGCGCCCTGCGCCTGTCCGAGGCCACGGTCAAGACCCACCTGCTGCACATCTACACCAAGCTCGACGTCGGTGACCGCACCGCCGCTGTCACCGCCGCACTCGGCCGGGGGATCATCCGCATGGACTGAGCGCCGGCGATGTCGTCGTGCTGTTCGCCGTTGCCGCTCCGCGAACGTCGCCTGCTGACAGGAACGTTCGCCGCCTCGGACCACCGGACCTGTCACTCGATCACCACCGCGCTGTCGGCGAGCGGACGTGCCTACCGGCTGTGCACCCGAGCCGACAGCGTCCCGCACACCGGACACGCGGCCGTTCATGGTCGCGGTTGGTCGTTCAGCCGTACGGTGACGAGGACGCGGCCCTTGTCGCCTCGCTGGGCGACGGCATGGCCATCTCGATCCGCTCCTTCCAGCTGGAGCGATATCGGACCTCCGTCCCCCGTGAAGTTGCGCCACCAGTTCTTGGCGTCAGGGAAGGCCACGGCGATCGTGACGATGTCACCTTTGCGCCGGTAGGCCACCGGAGTGCTGAACGTTCGTCCCGACCGCCGCCCCGTGTACGTGACGACGGTGAGATGGCGACGGACCCACCTCCCCCACCGACGCGACGAACGGAGTCTCACGACCCAGGCGTTAAAACCGCCGACCGCTCGCCGCCTCAGTCCCCCACTGTTCCGCATGATGCCTCCCGTGCTCGGTTCCCGATCGTGATCCTGGTGGCCGACCGGAGCTTGCAGACTGCCCGTGACCCCGTAACTGCTCCCAGGTGCCGTCTGCCAACCACAGCCGGCGCCGGCGTCCAAGGCGGTGATCGGAGGACACGGCCGTCCCCCGATCACCGCAGACATGACGAGCTGGGACGTTCAGCGCCCCGCGTTCCAGACGAGCGGCGCCTTGTGGATCCACGTGGCCTGCTCGACGGTGTCCAGCAGGAAGCCGGCGAGGTCGCCGCGGTTGATCCGCGTACCCGGCTTGTCGGTCCCGGCCTCGGCGGCCCGCACCGGGGTGACGACGGGCTTGTCGGCGAGCAAGACAGCCCGGACGAGGGTCCAGTCGGTGTCGGAGGCGCGCACGACCTCGTCCACGCCGTCGTGGTCGTCGAAGGTGGCCTTGAGGTTGGAGAACTTGACGAGGGCCTTGAAGGCCGGGTTGACCGAGGCCCGGCCGTCTCCGGTGTTCTGCGTGGAGGTGAGGACGATCCGGCGGATGTTCTGCTCGCCCATCACGGTCAGGGTGTTGCGGGTGGCCTCGGTCATGAACGTGGGCGGGCTGACGGACTTGGCCCAGGGGTTGTCGGATGCACGGGAGTTGTTGAGCACGCTGATCACCGCCTCGCTGCCCTGGGCGGCCTTGCGGATGTCGTCGATGTTCGAGGGCGTGCCCTGGATCAACTCGGCGCCGACCGGAGCCTGGAGGGCGTCGGGGTTGCGCACCAGCGCGCGGACCCGGTGGCCGCGTGCGGCGGCCTGAGTGAGCACATGTATTCCGGTGCGGCCACTGCCGCCGAGGATGAGCAGGTTGGTCATGACACTCACCTGAGTAGGGGTCAGACGATGGACGTGGCTTGGGCGGTCGCGGGACGGAAGCGGTCGCGCTGCGGCCTGGCGGAGGAGGTCGATGAACACAAGTGCCTCGTCCGCCTTGCCGCGCAGGGACGGGTTTCAGAGGCGGGTGGACGGCTCGGGTTCCGGGGCCGGACTGTCCGGCGACGGGGCCGGGAGGGGGTCGTCCGGCGGGTCGACGGAGAGGTGGGGCATCCTGCGGTCCAGCCAGGCCGGGAGCCACCAGTTGGCCTTGCCGAACAGGTGCATGGATGCCGGGACCAGGATGGTGCGCAGGACGAAGGCGTCCAGGGCGACCGCAGCGGACAGGCCGATACCGAACTCGGCGATCGTGCGCTGGCCGCCGAAGACGAAGGCGATGAAGACGCAGACCATGATGGCGGAGGCGGCGGTGATGACCCGCGCGGTCTCCACCTGGCCGACGCGCACCGCTCGGGCGCTGTCCTTGGTGTGCACCCACTCCTCGTGCATCCGGCTGACCAGGAACACCTGGTAGTCCATGGACAGGCCGAACAGGATGGAGATCATCATCACGGGGAGGAAGGCCTCCACCGGACCTGCCCGGCCGAGCCCCATGGCTTCCGAGCCCCAGCCCCACTGGAACACCGCGATCAGGATGCCGAAGGATGCTCCGGCGGCCAGCAGGTTCATCACCGCCGCGACGGCCGGGATCAGCAGGCTGCGGAAGGCGAGCATGAGCAGCAGCCCGCCGAGGATGACGATCACCGCGATGAACAGCGGCAGCTTGCCGGTGAGCACGGTCGCGAAGTCATCGAAGATCGCGGTCTGTCCGCCGACGTGGACCTTCAGGGCGGTGCCCTTCTCGGCTGCGGGGATCACCTCGTCCCGCAGGCGGTCGATCAGGTCGGAGGTCTCCTTGTCTTGCGGGGAGGTGGTGGGGACGACCTGGACGATGCCCACCGTGGAGCCGGGCCCGATGGGCATCGGGTTGACGCTCGCGACCCCTTCGACGTTCTCCAGCCGGGCGGACAGTTCCGTCAGGGCGGCCTTGTCCGCGGCCGAGGGGGCCTCGGCGACCAGCTGCAGCGGCCCGTTGAAGCCGGGGCCGAATCCGTCGGCCAGCAGGTCGTAGGCCTTGCGGGTGGTGGTGGACGCCGGGTTGTTGCCCGCGTCGGACGACCCCAGGCGCAGGGAGAACACGGGAAGGGTGAGGGTGACCATCACCACCAGTGCGACCAGGGACAGCACTCGCGGGCGCCGCTCGACCAGAGCGGCCCAGCGGACCCAGGGGCCGGACGTCGCGTTCTCGGGCAGTGGCTCGCCCGCGGCCAGCCGGCGCCGTGCCCGCCGCCCGAGAACGCGGGTGCCGAGCAGTCCCAGCAGGGCCGGAAGCAGGGTGACCGCGGCGAGCACGGTCAGCGCCACCGTCAGCGCCGAGGCGACGGCGACTCCGTTGAGGAATTCGGTCTGGAGGACGAACATGCCGAGCAGGGCGATGCAGACGGTGCCGCCGGCGAACAGGACGGCACGCCCCGAGGTGTTCACCGCTCTGACCAGGGCATCCTGGACGTCGAGCCCGGCCTGCAGGCCCTTGCGGTGCCGGGTGACGATGAACAGGGCGTAGTCGATGCCCACACCGAGGCCGATGAGTGCGGACAGGGTCGGGGCGATCTCACCGATGGTCATCGCATGGCTGAGCAGGCCGGTGGCGAGGATGGCGGTGCCTACCCCGGCCACCGCGGTCAGGATCGGCAACAGCATGGCGAACAGCGAGCCGAAGGCGAAGAAGAGCACTACGGCGGCTGCCAGCACGCCGACGATCTCACTGCTGGCCGGCGGTGTCTGCTCGGTGCTCTCGATCGCCTGGCCGCCCAGTTCGACCTGCAGGCCGTCGGTTCTGGCCGCCTCAGCGGTGTCGATCACCCGTTGGATGTCCGCATCGTCGAGTTCCTGCTGAAGTTTGGCGAAGTTCACCTGGGCGTAGGCGGTACGGCCGTCCTTGCTGATCTGGGCCGCGCCCTGCCGACTGTAGGGGCTGGTGACACTGCTGATCTCGGGCAGTTTGGCGATCTTGTCCAGGGTGTCAGTCATCCGCTCCTTCGTCGCGCTCTCGCGCACGGAGCCGGAGTCGACGTGCCAGACCACGGTGTCCGTGTCGCCGGCCTGAGCGGGGAAGGACGACCTCAGCAGGTTCAGGGCCTTGGTGGACTCGGTGTCCGGCAGTGAGAAGGTGTTGTTGTAGGCGCTTCCGGCGCCCTGCGATGCGGCGACGAGTCCGCCGAGCAGGCCGAGCCAGAGCAGCACGACGACGAGCCGGTGTCGGTAGCACCAGCGTGCGAGAGTAGACAATGGGGCTCCACAGGTGGGTAGTTCGGCAGGTGCCGACACACGGAACGGGCCGACTCTCGCCCGGCGGTGACACCCCTACTCCGTGCGGGGGTCGTGACGCTCCCGCCAAGAGCCGGGCCCGGTCATCGCGGGGGAGACAGTGAGGTCAGCGGGTGGCGCTCGTCGACAAGTCGGCGAGATGCCGGGGCTCTTCCCCTGTCAGAGGCCGCCCTGTGGCATCGATCGCGAAGACCTCCACGGTGGTTTCCTCACACCGGCAGCGTGCTGGTTTCGCCGCCGTCGGCGAAGATGACCGCGCCGTTGGTGGTGCTGCCCTGCAGCGGGGTGCTGGCACTCATCGCGTTCTCACTTTCTGTCCGCGCAGGTTGTGCCTATGGCCAGAAACTATGCACCACAGATGTTCTGCTGACAAGACGATCTGGTGGGCTGTGTGAGTGCGGTAGATTGACCGGATGAGCGCATCCCCTTCCTCTGCCAACGGAGCCGGGCTCGAGTCGGAGCTGGGGTGGGCTCTCCGCATGATCTCCTCAAGCTTCGTTCGCATGGCCACCAGTGGCATGGAGGAGCTGCCCGGTGGGCACCGGGGCTACCTCGTCCTGGTCGCCCTGGCCTCTGGTGAGCCCCCCTCCCAACTCGCACTCGCGCAGCAGGTGAACCTCGACCGCACCGTCATGACCTATCTGCTCGACGATCTCGAAGCCCGTCAGCTGATCACGCGCAGGCCCGACCCCCGCGACCGGCGGGCACGTCAAGTCCTGATCACTGAAGAGGGACGCACCCACCTCGCACGCGCCCAGCACAGCCTCTCCCTCGCCGAGGCACGCCTGCTCGCCGACCTCGACGAGGACGACGCCCGCCAACTCCGCCATCTCCTCATGCGGGTGGCCCAGACGGCTCAGCGCGAGGCGCTCGCCCCCGAGAGTGACTGCTGAGCAGACCCGAGGCCCCAGGCGGAGTGTCGCCAGGTCAACTCCCACCATGCGGCGACCTTGCCCGACGCGTTCCGGTGAGCCGGGCGCCGGCCACGCCGCAGGGGCAGGGCCTCCGCATCGCGCCCGGCGGACCTGCCGTCAGCGCCACGGGCGGCCGCCAGCCGCGCCGATGGCGTAGCCGTACTTCAGCGACCCCGCACGACGCGGCAGGTCGTCCCGGTGGGCCAGCGAGCAGGCCCGCGGGAGGGACCGGCGTCCAGATCGAGCGGCAGCGCACTCATGCGCTCGACGAGGTCACGATCACCTGGCCCGCGGCCCTCCTTGTTCCACGCGGTCAGCCGAGTCCGTCGGCCCCGACCCGGACGGCGGACTCGTCCAGCAGGGAGCTGCTCACCGGCTGCTGCCGCCCGTCGAGGTCGAGGACCGGGGTCGCCTCCTTGTACCAGGACTCGATGACGGCGTTGCCCCAGAAGTCGCGGCGGCGGTCGTCGTGGACGCTCCACCGGTACGTCTCGTGGTCCGGGTCGCCGGTGTAGTAGTCGGAGGTGTAGATCTCCACCCGGTGGCCGTCGGGATCGCGCAGGTAGACGTAGAAGGCGTTGGAGACACCGTGCCGGCCGGGCCCGCGCTCGATGTGCTTCTCCTCGTGCAGCGCGCCGAAGATGTCGGCGGTCCGCAATACCTGGTGGGACTCGTGGGTGGCCACCCCGAGGTGGTGCAGGCGGGGGCCCGCGCCACCGGTGAAGGCCACGTCGTGGACGGTCTGCTTGCGGTACATCCAGGCGGCGTACAGCTCGTGCTCGTCGCCCTCGATGGTCTCCGAGCAGCCGAAGCCGAGGGACTTGTAGTGGGCGTAGGCGGCCGGGATGTCGGGGGTGCAGATGTTGAAGTGGTCCAGGCGGGCGATCTGGGCGCCGCGATGGAGGTCGTAACGCTGGATGAGGCGCTCACCACGCTCGATCTCGTGGAAGAACTCGACCGGGAAGCCGAGCGGGTCGACGACGCGTACGGCGTCTCCCACTCCGACCGTGCCCTCGCCCTTCTTCAACCGCTTGACGGGGCGCCCGAGTTCGGTGAAGAACTTCTCCGCCTTGTCGACGTCCTCAGGGGTGCGGACGCGGTAGGAGATGTGGTCGAGAGCGGCGATCTCCCCCTTGCGCAGCACGAGCGAGTGATGAGTGAGCTCGTCGGTCCCGCGCAGGTAGAGCGAGTCGGCGTTCTCGTACTGGACATGGAATCCGAGCATGTCCACCCAGAACCAACGGGCCTTGGCCAGGTCCGTGACGGCCAGTTGGGCGTAGGCGGAGCGGACCACGTCGGGTGCCGTTGTGCTCATGAGGCGGCTCCGAAGCGGGGGGTGTGGACGTCGCCGAGAGCGACGTGGACGATCTTCGACTCGGTGTAGAAGTCGATGCTGTGGGCGCCGCCCTCGCGGCCGACGCCGGATGCCTTGACTCCCCCGAAGGGGGTGCGCAGATCGCGGACGTTGTGGGAGTTGATCCAGATCATTCCGGACTCGACGGCGTGCGCGATGCGGTGGCCGCGCTTGAGGTCCGAGGTCCAGATGTACGCGGCCAGGCCGAACTGGGTGGCGTTGGCCAGCTCGACCGCCTCGGCCTCGTCATCGAAGGGCGCGACGGCGACGACGGGGCCGAAGATCTCCTCCTGGAAGATACGGGCGTCACGGGACACGTCGGCGAACACGGTCGGCTGGAGGTAGTTGCCCTCGGACAGGTGGTCCGGGCGGATCCCGCCCGCCACCAGCCGGGCCTCCTTCCTGCCGATCTCGACGTAGTTCAGGACGCGCTCGTAGTGCTCCGTGTGGACCAGCGCCCCCACCTCGGTGGCAGGGTCGGAGGGCAGGCCGACCCTGACCCGCTCGGCGCGCTCGGCGAGGCGGCGGGTGAACTCCTCGTACAGCGGGCGCTCGACGAGCACCCGGGAACCCGCCGTGCAGCGCTCGCCGTTGAGCGAGAACACGCCGAAGACCACGGAGTCCAGGGCCGCTTCGAGGTCGGCGTCGGCGAAAACGACGACCGGGGACTTGCCGCCCAGCTCCATCGACGTGGTCTTGAGGTGCTCGGCCGAGGAACGGATGATGTGGCGGCCCGTGTCGGTCGAGCCCGTGAAGGAGATCAGGGGCACGTCCGGGTGGTCGACGAGGGCCTGCCCGGCCTCCTCACCGATGCCGTGGACTATGTTCACGACTCCGGCCGGCACACCCGCATCGGCGAAGATCTCCGGCCACAGCGAAGCCGACAGGGGCGTCCACTCGGCGGGCTTGAGCACGAGCGTGCAGCCGGAGGCGAGGGCCGGCGCGAGCTTCCAGCTCTCCAGCATGAACGGGGTGTTCCACGGAGTGATCAGGCCGGCGACCCCGACCGGGGTGCGGACCACGTAGCTGAACTGCTCCTCGCCCTGCCGGAAGGCCTCCTCCCCGAGCGCCACGATGACGTCGGCGAAGTAGCGGAAGTTCTCCGCCGCGCGCCGGGCCTGGCCCTTGGCCTGGGTGATCGGCAGACCCGAGTCGTACGACTCGAAGCGGGCGAGCCGGTCGTGGCGGGCCTCGACTGCGTCGGCGACGCGGTACAGGACGCGGGCACGCTCACGGTTGGATATGGACGACCAGCCGGGGAAGGCGGCCTGCGCCGCCTCGACGGCCCGCTGGACGTCGTCCCGCGCACCGCGTGCGGCCTGTGTGTAGACGGTGTTGGACACCGGGTCGGTGACATCGAAGGCGCGGCCGTCGGCCGCGTCGACGAGTTCGCCGCCGATCCAGTGCCGGATGGTCGAGGGCAGGCCCTCGGGGGCGGCGCTCACTTGTCGGCTCCGTTCTGCTGCGGTGCGAGCCGCTGCGTCAGGTCCCCGCCCTCGGCGAGGAGGGCGCGAATACAGGTCAGGCCCGGGGCGGTAGGCGTGATGAGCGGTGGCCGTACATGAGGCGAGGCGATCCGTCCCTGCTGGGCAAGGACCCACTTCGCCGGGGCCGGGTTGGTCTCCACGAACAGCAGGTCCACCAGCGGGTGCAGGCGGTAGTGGAGGTCACGTGCGCCGTCGAAGTCCCCGGCCTCCCACAGCTCGTACATCCTGGCCACGGCGCCCGGCGCCAGGTTGGCGACGGCGCTGACGAAGCCGGCGCCGCCGAGGGCGAGCAGCGGCAGGCACAGGAGCTCGATGCCGGACCACACCAGCAGCGAGCGGCCGCAGGCGTGCAGCACGCGCGAGAAGTGCTCGAAGTCCTTGGTGGTCTCCTTGACCCCGACGAAGTTGTCGAAGTCGGTGAACAGCCGCTTCACCGTCTCCGGCGCGATGTCGACGGCCGTGCGCGAGGGCACGTTGTAGGCGACGATCGGCAGGTCCGGGAACTCCCGGGCCACCCTCGCGTACCACTCGTAGAGGGCCTCCTGCGTGGGCCGCGCGTAGTACGGCGTGATGACCAGGGCCGCGTCGGCGCCCAACTCCTGGGCCGCGGCGGTGAGTTCCAGGGTCTCGTTCAGCTTGTGGGAGCCGGTTCCGGGCAGGAAGGGCACCCGGTCGCCGATCTCCTCGACGGCCGTACGCATCGCGGCGATCCGCTCGGCGACGGTCTGCGCGCTGGGCTCGCCGGTGGAGCCGCCGAGCGAGATGCCGTGCGAACCGGAGTCCAGCTGGAAGCGGATCAGGGAGCGCAGGCTGTCGTGGTCGACGGCGCCCTCGTCGGTGAACGGGGTGACGACCGGGGCGATGGATCCGCGGATGGCGGACGGGTCACTGCGGAACTTCATGCGGATTCTCCTTGCGAGGCTTGCGAGGGGTCCTGGCTGCGGCGCCACTGGTCGAACGGTTCGCGCCAGTCGGGACCGAGGGGATACAGCCCGTCGACGCTGTGCCCGGCACGCACCTGCTCGGTGATGAAGCGCTCCCGCAGCTCCTGCTCCCCGCAGTCGGCGATCAGCTCCTCGGCCAGCTCGGGCGGTACGACCACGACGCCGTCCGCGTCACCGACGATCAGGTCGCCGGGCTGCACCAGGGCGCCGCCGCAGGCGATGGGCACGCCTGTGTCCCAGGGGACGTGGCGGCGGCCCAGGACGGAGGGGTGCTCCCCGCCGTGGTAGACGGGCAGGCCGAGTTCGGTGACCGCGGCGCTGTCGCGCAGGCCGCCGTCGGTGACGACCCCGGCCGCACCACGCATCTGGGCACGCAGTGCGAGGATGTCACCGAGGGTCCCGGCGGAGGTGTCGCGGCGGGCGTCCATCACGAGCACATGGCCCGGCCGCAGCTCCTCGATCGCCCGCTTCTGGGCGTTCATGCCGTTGCCGTACTTGTTGAAGAGGTCCTCGCGCAGCGGCAGGTAGCGCAGGGTGTGCGCGACGCCGACCATGGTCCGGTCCGGCAGCGTGGGGCGGACGCCGTCGATGGACATGTGCGGCAGGCCGCGGGCACGGAGCTGTGCGCTGAGGGTGGCGACGGCGACCGAGCGCAGTCCCTCCTCGATCTGCTTGTCCAGCAGCGGCGTAGGCGTGTACGCCGTCCCGTACGCGGCCTCATGCTCCGCCGGATCGGCCTTGGGCATCGCCCCGTACGGCTCCAGGGCGGGGCCGGCGGCGACGGGATTGCGCAGGCGTCCGGTGGACAGCCCGTTGCCCGACACCTCGACCTCGACCACATCACCGGGGGCGACCACGGAGGCGCCGGCCGGCGTGCCGGTGAGGATGACGTCCCCCGGCTCCAGGGTGACCTGCCTCGACAGGTCCGCGATCAGCTCGCCGAACGGGAACAGCAGAGTGTCCGTGGTGTCGTCCTGGACCAGCTCGCCGTTGACCCAGGTCCGCAACCGGAGGGCGGCCGGGTCGAGTTGGCGGGCGTCCAGCAGGCGCGGCCCGATGGGAGTGAAGCCGTCTCCGCCCTTGGAACGGAGGTTGGAACCGCGGTCGGCGTAGCGCAGGTCGTACACGCCCGCGTCGTTGGCGGCGGTCACCCAGCGCACGTACTGCCAGCCGTCCTCGGGCCTGACTCGCTGCGCGCGCGAGCCGATGACGAGGGCGATCTCGCCTTCGAAGCCGAGGAGTTCGCATCCTTCGGGGCGGACGAGCGCCTCCTTGGTGCCCGCCAACGACGAGGGTGGCTTGAGGAAGTAGGAGGGGTGAGCGGGGATTCGGCCGCGCTCCTTGGCGCGGCTGGGGTAGTTGAGATGCAGAGCGATGATCTTCGACGGGGGGTTCCCGAGCGGGTGCGTCATGTCGTCCGTCCGGGATCAGGCGCGGTCGAGGAAGGCCTGGACCCTGGCCTTGTACGGCTCACGGTCGTAGCTCTTCACGTACGCACCGGCCATCCGGACCGGGTCGCCGAAGAAGTAGTACTCGTACAGCGCCTGGCGGCTGGAGAAGGCGGAGATGCAGGTGTCCCACACCAGGCGGAAGAGCTTGACGCGCTCGGGGCCGGTCAGGGTGGCCGACTGCAGGTACGCCTCGATGTCGGCGGCGGCGGGGCCGGTGATGTCGAGTTCGGTCGGGGTGGCCATCAGGCCGGAGGCGCCGAGCTTGCGCAGGATCTGCGGGAAGCGCTGGTAGAGCTTGGGGTAGAGGTTGCGGGCGGCGTTGAGCGGGGCCCAGGCGGGAGTGAGGACCCCGTACTCGTTGACCTCGGCGTCCGCCTCGGCCGCGCGCAGGAAGGCCCGCAGCATCTCCAGCGTGGTGATGATCTCGGCGACGTCCTCCTGGACGTGCTGGAACTGCTCGATACCGATGGCCTCGGTCAGCAGCGTCACCAGTCCGAGGACGTACTCGGTCTTGGCAGTGGTGCGGGTGACGACCTGGTGGGTCATGTGCACCACGGACGCCGTCTGCGAGTAGAAGCCGTTGCACAGCTCGGCGTCGCCGAGGGCGAAGCAGCGCTCGTACGGCACGTGCACGTCGTCGAAGACGACCACGCAGTCCGACTCCTCGAAGCGGGTAGCGAGCGGGTGGTCGTGACGCGGGCGGTCGTAGTCCAGCGGTTCGCGGGCGATGTAGCGCAGGCCCGGGGTGTCGTTGGGGATGGCGAAGGCGTACGAGTACGGCTTGTCCTCGGGGGTGCCGCGCAGCACGGTCGACGGGAACACCAACATCTCGTCGGCGAACGGGGCGATCGTCGCGAGCATGCGCGCACCGCGGATGACGACGCCGTTGTCGTCCTCCTTCACGATGCGGGCCGCGAGCTTGCCGCCGGCCTGCTGGGTACCGGCCACGGACCGGTTGACCTGCGGCGGGATCAGCGTGTGCGTGCACAGCAGGTCCTCTTCGCGGACCTTCTCGTAGTAGCGGCGGATGTTCTCTCCGAAGGCGGGGTTGGCCTGGGCGAACCAGTCGGCGGCCGAGGCGAGCGCCATCAGGGAGCTGTTCATGTAGTCGCCGGTGCGGCCGAGCATGCCGTTGCTGTGGTCGGCCCACACCTTGAACGCCTTGCGGCGCTTGAGAAGGTCCTCCGGGGTCTTCGGGTTGAGGAAGGACGTGCCGACCGGCTCGCCGGACGTGGGCGAGGTGTAGGTGAGGACGTCCTTGTGCTCGTCCGAGTGCTGGAGGTCGAACAGTTCGGCGTAGGTCTGGACGACGTTGCGGAAGGCGGGGTGGTCCTGGACGCCGCCGGTGACCGTCTCGCCCTGGATGTGGACGGTGGGGCGGGAGGCGGCGAGGCGCTCCAGGTATTCCTTGCCGGTGCGTGCGGCCATGGTGGTTCTCCTGGGGAGGTGATCAGCGGGTGGGGTTTCAGATGAGGTGTTCGATGCCGTCGGTGGACTCGGCCGCGGTGCCGAAGCGGCTCCAGGCGTAGGTGAGGGCGTCGCCGTCGCGGTGGCCGAGGTCGGTGACGCGGCCGACGACGAGGGTGTGGTCGCCGCCGTCGTAGGCCCGCCAGGGCTCGCACTCCACCCATGCCAGGGGGTTCGCGAGGCGGGGCACCCGAGCCCCGGTCGCCCAGCGGGGCTCGGCGGCGCCCGGCGCCCCGGCGAACAGCCGGGCCATCGGCTCCTGTTCGGCGCCGAGGATGTTGACGCAGAAGGGGCTGTCGATCAGCTGGTCGTGACAGCGGGCGCGTCGGGCGACGCTGACGAGCACCAGCGCGGGATCGGCGGAGACGGACGTGAAGGAGTTCATGGTCGCGCCCCGGGGACCGTCCTCGCCCGCGTACGTCACGACGGTGACGCCGGTGGCGAACCGGGACATGCAGGCGCGCAGGGCGCCGGGGCTGGGCGGGGCGAGAGTCTGGGACATGAGGAGGACTCCTTGAGTCGATCGCCGGCTGTGCACTCCCGGAAGCCGGGGAGAGTCGGCGCTGGTCCGGCAAGGCCGGGGACGAAGCGCAAAAGATCCTGACCAAAGCATGTAATCAAAGCTTTGATTATTTGGACGGTACCGGGCCCGGCCGCTCTTGGGAACCCCCGGAGCGGCACGAGGTCCGGCCTACACTCCTGGTGTGAACCACGAGCCCTCGGACAACGAGCACCTGCATTTCTGGTCGTTCATCGATCACGCGGTCAACCGCGCGAGCCGTGAGCTCCCGGGCGTCGACCCGCTGGCGATGCGGCTGGTGCTCACCCTCCACCGGGCCGCGAACATGCTGGTCTACGACCTGGAATCGACCGTCCACCGGCCCCGGGGATGGTCGTGGCCCGGCTTCCGCGTGCTGTTCGCGATCTGGCTGTCGAGCCCCGTCGAGGCGAAGAAGGTCGCGGAGCTGTCCGGCATGAGCCGCGCGGCCGTGTCGGCGCTGGTGAACACGCTGGAGCGGGACGGTCTCGTCACCAAGGTGCGCGCCCCGCACGACGGACGCGCGGTCAGCCTCAGCCTCACCGAGAGCGGTCTGGACGCGATCACCACGGCGTTCCGGGCGCACAACGAACGCGAACAGGAGTGGGCGGGCTCGCTCAGCGCCGACGAGCAGACAACGCTCATCGCACTGCTGGAGAAGCTCACCGCCCACTCACTGCGATTCGAGGTCAGGCAACGGACGTGACGGCGGCTACCTCACGAGGTTGCGCTGCGTGCCGAGCCCGGTGATCTCGCTCTCCATCAAATCGCCCGCGCGCAGGAACCGGCCGTAGTGCGAGCCGTTGCCCTGCGGGGAGCCGGTGATGATCATGTCGCCCGGCAGCAGCGTCACCCGGTGCGAGATGTACGAGATGAGGGCGGCCACCCCGAAGATCATGTCGTTGGTGTTGCCCTTCTGCATGACCTTGCCGTTGAGCCGGAGCGTGATGTCCAGGTCCTGCGGGTCGGGCACGAACCGCGCCGGCACGAGGTAGGGGCCCGTGGGGTAGAACGTGGGCTGGTTCTTCGCCCTCATCCAGTCGGTCCCCATCATCGGGATGTCCGGTCGCGGCACCAGGCTGCGCGTCGTCAGGTCGTTGCAGACGGTGTACCCGGCGACGTGGTCCAGTGCCTCGTCACGGCTCACCTCGCGTGTCTCGCGCCCGATGATCACGCCCAGTTCGAGTTCCCAGTCGTGGTTCTCCCCGAGGGAGGGCAGGACGACGTCGTCGTACGGGCCGCTGATCGCGGACGGGACGCCCACCCACACGTACGGCTCGCCGTGCGCGGCGCGTTCGTCCATCTCCCGGGCGGCCTGCTCGCGCAGTTCCTCCTCGGTGGCGTCCGCCGTCCCCAGGCGGTGCGCCACGGTGATCTGGATGACGTGCTCGCGGTAGTTGGCCCCGGCGCCGAAGATCTGGCCCGGCGGATGGACCGGGGCGAGCACGGTGAGCTCGCCGACCGGCCGCCCGTCGCCCTCGGGTGCGTCGGCGAGGGACTGGAGCACCTCCAGGGAGGTGTCCCAGTCGGCCAGCAGGTCCGACGTGGTCGTGGCTTCGGGCAGGACGGTCCGGGTGTCGTACACCCTGTCGTTCACGACGATGCCGGGGAAGGGACCGGACTGTCCGTCGGCGAACGTTCCCAGTGAGAAAGGGGTTTGGCTCATGGTTTCCTCATGCTTTCCGGCGGGTGTGGGCGAACTCCGCGTATTCCTGGAGCAGCGCGCAGTCGTCCACCGCGCCCAGGTCCACGACGTCGCTCAGGGAAGCTCCCTGCAGCAAGCGCTTGACCGGCACCTCTATCTTCTTTCCCGTGCGGGTGTGCGGGATCCCGCGCATGGGCACGACCTCGTCGGGCACGTGCCGCGGTGACAGCTCCTCCCGGAGCACCTGGTTGATGCGCCGCGCCACCGCTTCGGGCTCAGCGTCGTCCTGGAGGGCGACGAACAGCGGCATGTAGTAGGCGTCTTCGCCCAGTTCGGCGCCCACGACGAGGGCTTCGCGCACCTCGGGCAGCGCCTCGACGACCCGGTAGATGTCCGCCGGCCCCATGCGCACGCCCTGCCGGTTCAGGGTGGAGTCCGAGCGACCGTGGATCACACTGCTGCCGTCGGGTTCGAACTCGATGAAGTCCCCGTGCCGCCAGGCTCCGGCATACACGGAGAAGTAGCTCTCCCGATAGCGCCGGCCGTCGGGGTCGTTCCAGAAGCGGAGCGGCATCGAGGGCATCGGCCGCGTGATCACCAGCTCGCCCCGCTCGCCGATCACGGGCTTGCCGTCCTCGTCCCAGGCTTCGACACAGACGCCCAGCGCCGGTGCCTGGATGCGCCCCACGCGGACGGGCAGCGTGGGGGCGCCGCCGACGAAGATCGAGCACACGTCGGTGCCGCCGCTCATGGAGGTCAGCCACACGTCTCCGAGCCGGTCGTGGACCCAGCGGAAACCGTCGGTGGACAGCGGTGATCCGGTCACCTGCACCGTCCGCAGTGCCCCGGTCTCAGGGGCGAGACCGGCCTTGAGGCAGGCGTGCAGGTATCCGGCACTGACACCGAGCGTGCCGACGTCGTGTTCGTCGGCGACACGGAAGACGCGCCCCAGGTCGGGGCGGACCGGGTTCCCGTCCAGGAGAACGATCGTGGCGCCGACCGCGAGCCCGGAGACGAGCATGTTCCACACCACCCAGCTGGTGCTGGCGACGTTGAGGAAGCGGTCGCCGGCCCTCAGGTCCGAGTGCAGCCGCAGGACCTTGAGGTGTTCCAGGAGGACACCTCCATGGCCGTGCACGATGCCCTTGGGGGCCCCGGTGGTGCCGGAGGAGAACAGCACCCACAGCGGGTGGTCGAAGGGCAGCTCGTCGAACTCCGGCTCGTCTCCCCCGGCCGTGACCGCGCCCCAGAGCGACACGGGGCGGTCCGCCGTGGGCGGGGATCCGGGGTGGAGGTGGTCGACCCAGAGCACGTGCTCCACCGACGGCAGCCGGTCGATCACGGTACGCATCTCGTCCGTGCGCTCGTGCGTCCGTCCGCCGTAGTGGTAGCCGTCCGTGAGCATCAGGACCTTGGGCTCCAGCTGGGCGAACCGCGAGAGCACCCCGTCCGCGCCGAACTCCGGGGAGCACACCGACCACACGGCCCCCACCGCGGCACAGGCGAGGAGCCCTACGACGGCCTCCGCGCGGTTGGGCAGGACGGCGGCCACCCGGTCGCCGTGGGCCACGCCCATCCGGCGCAGCGCGGCGGAGAGGGCGGCGACCTGGCCGCGCAGTTCGGCTCGCGAAAGCTTGTGGGACGTGCCGTCGTCGTCCACGACGACGAGCGCCTCGCCCGGGCAGCGGCGCAGCACATGCTCGGCGTAGTTCACGGTACGGCCGGGAAACCACGTGCCGCCGGGCATCTCCCGGGGAGCCACCGGGCCGGTCGGGGTACCACCGAGTCGTACGTCCTCGAACTCGGCGACGGACTCCCAGAACCGGCCCGGGTCCTGTGTCGACCAGCGCCAGAGATCCAGGTAGTCGTCGCCGCCGTCGTAGTCCTTCAGCCCACGGCGGTAGCGAACCAGTTCGCTGCCCTCCCGCCGGGCGGGGCTCGGCGTCCACAGGGTGTCGTGCGGGGTGGTCATGAGACAGCGGTGTCGACGGGCAGGGCGCCGATGAGGACGAAGGCCACGCGACAGGTCGTGTCACCGCGGTTGGACCAGGAATGGCTCGTGCCTCGCTGGATGATCACGTCACCGGCCCTGGCGAGGGTCTCTCCCTCGTCCGTCAGCAGCCATATCTCGCCCTCGAGGACGAGGGCGTAGTCCAGGCTGTCGGTGCGGTGGAACCAGAAGTGGCGGTCGCCGGCGGCGGGGGGCGCGGCGGCGCGGGCGTGTTCGCCGTCGATGTCGTCGAAGAGGGAGTCGGCGGCGACGTCGGTGTAGGCGGTGTCGGGCGGGAAGCTCGCGATCCGGAAGACCGTTCCTCCGAGCTTGGGGTACATCGGCACCTGGACGTCGGCGGAGGCCGCGTCCTGGCTGCCGTCGTTGCTGACATCGCCCGGTTCGGTCTGCCAGGGGACGATCGCGCCGAACCCTTCGACGGTGTCGGACGCGAAGACGTTCGGGGCCGGGCCGTCGCTGACGACGGTGGAACGGCCGTCGGCGGTGTGACCCGTGACGATGCGCCGTACCGGCTTGATGGCGTGCGGGTTGCTCATCTCTCTTGGTCCCGTCGTCAGTTCGCCGGCGTACCGAAGGGGTACGGACGGGGCTCGGGCCACCAGGGGGCCTTGTCCGGCTCGGCGCTCATGCGGTTACGCAGGACACCGACGCCCTCCAGTTCGAGTTCGACGACGTCTCCGGGCGACAGCCGCCGGTCCAGCTCCAGGCCGGAGCCGTTGGGCAGGGTGCCGGAGCCGATGAGGTCGCCGGGCTGAAGGCGGTCGTTGATGGAGACGTAGGCGAGCAGTTCCTCCGGCGTGTAGATCATTCCCTCGGCACTGGTCTCGCTCCAGACCTCGCCGTTGACGCGGACCACACCCTTGAGGCCGTCGACGGAGGGCAGCTCGTCGACGGTCGTGATCCACGGACCGATGCCGTACGCGTAGTCCTTGCACTTCTGCGGACCCATGCCCATGCCCATCTCGGGCCCCTGGATGTCACGGGCGCTGAAGTCGTTGAAGATCGTGACGCCGAAGAGGTAGGCACGGGCGCCGTCGGGGGTCAGGTTGCGGCCCGCGGCACCGACGATGAGGCCCATCTCCAGTTCGTAGTCGACGAATTCGGAGTAGGCCGGGTAGGGGATCTCCTCGTCGTGGCCGTAGACCACTCCGGTGGACCCCTTGAAGTAGCCGGGCGTCTTGAACAGTTGGGGGTTGGGCAGTCCGCCGCCCACCTTCTCGGAGAACCCCTTCATGTGCGCCGGGAAGGTCAGTCCGTCACGGATGACCGGCGGGTCGACGGCCGCCACCCAGGACAGCCCCTCGATCGGCAGCGAGGCGTCGTCGGCGGCCCGGTCCACGGCCCAGTGGGCGGCGTCGAGGAACGCCGGCCCGGCGGCGATGGCGGCGGCCATGCTCGACGGGAAGTGGGCGGCGGCCAGCCGGCGGGCCGCGTCCGGCGTCGCGCGCTGCGCCTGCCTGCCCAGGGCATAGGCCCTGGCCAGGTCGATGACCCTGCCCTCGTCGGGCCGTACGGCGACGAGCCTGATCTGCTCGCCGTCGGGGGAAGGTGTGGAGATCCGACCCAGCTTCATGTCTGCGGCTCCTCTTTCTATTCGAAACGTTTCGTATCGTATGGGGAATGAATTGCCTTGTCGATCCCCTACTGGCATTGGGAGATGAGGCCGTGAGTGGGGTATTTTCACTTCGTGGCTGTACGAAGCGAATCGAGTCGTCGAGCGATCCTCGACGCGACCATGGACCTCCTTGTCCGCGACGGCAGGCGCGCCATCACGGTGCAGAAACTGACCATGGAGGCGATCGCCAAGCGGGCCAAGGTCAGCAAGGCGACGATCTACCGGTGGTGGCCGAACAAGGCCGCGGTCGTCATCGACGCCTTCATGGAGAACCACCTGGCGCACACCCGCATCCCCGAAGGGGTGCCGGTGCGCGAGGCCCTCCTGACGCACCTCAAGTCGCTGATCTCCCGCTACGCCGGCCCGCAGGGCAAGCTGGTCGCCCAGATCATCGCCGAGGGGCAGTACGACCCCGAGACGATGGCCAACTTCCGCGCGCGGTTCTGGCAGGAGCGCGCCGCGGCCGTCGAGAAGCTGATGCGCAGGGGAATCGACGAGGGCGTCTTCCGGTCCGACCTCGATCCGGCGTCGGCAGCCCAGATGTTCTACGCCCCGGTCTACTTCCACCTCCTCTTCGGCGGCGTCCCGCTCGACGACGCGCTCGCGGAACAGCTCGTGGACCTGGGGATCCGCGGCCTGGCAGCGCGTCCGTCGCCGGACGAGGAGTCCTGACCCCCGTCCGCCCGGCCGTCACACCGGCGGTGCGACGAACAACCCCCGGTCCGGGTCGTTGAACATCTCCCGGGACACGAAGTCGTTCATCGGGTTGGAGGTCCCCCACACGTCCGAGGTCTCCGGGTCGTCGGTGCTGTACAGGTGGGGGTGCCAGGTGTCCTCGTCCAGGGTCTCCAGCTCCGTGGTGTACTCCATGGTGTTGCCGTTGGGGTCGTGGAAGTACGTGAAGGTGTTGTCCCCGGCGCGGTGCCGGCCGGGCCCCCAGACCTTGTGGATCCCGTCGCGCATCAAACGGCCGCTGCCGCGCATGTACTCCTCCAGACCGCGCATCTCGAAGGACGCGTGGTGCAGCGAGACATGGGGACAGCGCGCGATCGCCATGCTGTGGTGCTGCGGGTTGCAGCGCAGGAACCACATGATCCCGCCGAGCTGCGGGTGCACGTTGGTGTCCGAGAGCCGGAAGTCCAGGTACTTCTCGTAGAAGGCCATCATCCGCTCGGGCTCCGGGGAGTTGAGCACGACATGGGACAGCCGCACCGGGATGTCCTCGCGCTCCTCGATCCTGCGGTGGGTGCGGGTGGCGACCTCGGTGGAGATCTCGATGGTCCGCCCCTCCACGTCGAAGAACCGGAAGCCGTAGCCGCCGCCGGGCGTCTGGAGCGTGTCCGGCTCGCTGACCAGCTGCACGCCGTCGGTGGCGAGGCGGGTGGCGAGGCCGTCCACCGCGGCGCGGTCGGCGGCGCCGAAGGAGACCAGGTCGAGGCGCTTGTCCTCAGAGCGACGGACCCGGACGACGTACTGCTCGGGTGAACCCTCGGCGGCGAAGTAGGTGACGTCGCCGTCGGAACCGGCCTTGGTCAGCCCCCACTGCTGCTCGTAGAAGGCGACCTGCTTGTCGTAGTCCTGAACCGCGATGTCGACGTGCCGAAGGTGGGTGATGGGCTGGTCGGGCATGTGAACTCCTGTGGGGGAAACAGTGTCTGCGCGCGGTCCGGTCAGTGCTGCGCGGTGGTCTCTTGCTGCGGTGGGCTCATCTCGCGAGGGGGTTCCAGGGCGCCCGTGAGGGGCAGGAGCCGGAGCAGCGCTTCGAGCTGTTCGGGGGTGTGTGCCGTTCCGAGCACATAGCGGTCGGGACGGACCAGGACGGCAGGGGCCTCGACCGAGGCGAGCAGTTGGCCCACGTGCTGAGGGGAGGTCAGTACGACGACCTCGGGCTCCTCCTCCAGCGCCTCGCGTACGGGATCGGGCAGCCCGGCCCGCAGTTCGGGCGTGGCCGCGAGCAGGAACCGGCGTCCGACGAGGTCGTCGAGGCGGGTCCCGTCGGGCAGCATCGGCTGCATCGAGAGCCGTCCGCCGTGCGGGTCGGCGGGGCCGGTGTGCACACCCGGGCCCAGTGCCGGTGCCGGCGGGTAGCTGTCGGCCGGGTTGGCGCGGATGTGCGCGTCCCGCCGGGCGGCCATCACGGGGTCGGTGGTCTGGACGAGTCCGGCCATCGTCGCCGCCTGCTGGACCCAGTACCGGGCGTGGTCCCTGCGTTCGGACTCGTAGGTGTCGAGCAGGGACTCGGGGGCTCTGCCTCGTGAGACGAGCCGGAGTTTCCACACCAGGTTGGCCACGTCCCGCAGTCCGGCGCACAGTCCCTGGCCGAACAGCGGAGGTGCCAGGTGAGCGGCGTCGCCCGCGAGGAACACGTTGCCGACCCGCCAGGACGTGGCCAGCCGTGCGCGGAAGGTGTAGATGACGCTGCGGTCGGGTTCGAAGTTCTGCGGTGTGAGAACACCTCGGCTCAGCCGGGCGATGCCCGCCGGTGTGACGATCTCCTCCGGGTCGTCTCCGGGGAGGACCTTGAACTCCATGCGGACCCGGTCACCGGGGAGCCTGATCCAGAGCGCGGGACGGGTGTGCCGGCCGAGGAAGACCATGTCGCCCTCGATTCCCGCCGTCCCCCGCAGGTGTCCGTCGACGACGAGCCACGGATCGTCGGTGCCGAGGTTCTCGCCGGGTACCCCGAGCGTGCGCCTGACGGTCGAGGTGCCGCCGTCACAGGCGATGACCCATCGCGCGGTGAGTGTCCGTGTCGTGCCCTCCGGGGTGCGGACGGTGCAGCGGACCGAGTCGTCGCCCTGCTGGATGTCCAGCAGCGTGGTGCCGAGCCGGAGTTCCACGTCGGCGAGCCGCGCCACTTCGGCGCGCAGCAGCCCGTCGACCTCGGGCTGATGGAACAGGACCTCCGAGTGCCATGCCTGCGGCCCCATCTGCCCCGTGGCGTGGGACACCAGGGTCTCGCCGTCCTCGTTCTCCATGCGGTAGTCGCACATCGGTTTGACCCGGGCGGAGAGTTCCTCTCCGAGGCCCATGGCCTGGAAGGAGCGCACGGTCTCACCGTCGAAGTGCACGGCCCGCGCCTGTCGCCACATCTCGGGCTCGCGCTCGATCCCCACGGCCCGTACACCGGCATGGCCCAGCAACGCGAGGGCCATCACCCCGACGGGTCCACCACCCACAACGATGACTTCACAGTCCTGTGACACCTGAACTCCATTAGCGGCTCTGGTACTTGGACGTACCGTTTGATCTCTGCATCCCCGCGTGTCCGCCGGACGGCCTGGGCGTTCGGCGTCCGACGACAGGGCCTGGCGGCCCGACGCGTGCCCTGGCAGGGCCGGTCAGTCCACCGCGTCGGTGTCCGCGCCCGCCGGACGGGCGCGGTGCTCCTCGTGGCCGGCTCGTCCGGACGGACTGCCCGGGTCCGGATCGCTCCCGGCCGACGGATTCCCGTCCGTCGCCACGAGTCGCACCCCCCGCCCGCTGAACTCGGCGATGACGTCGTCACCTCGCCGCACCGTGACCTCACAGGTCACTGAACGGCCCTGCCAGGAGCGGGTCACCGCTTCGGCGGTCAGTTCGTCATCGAGGTGGCCGGGGCGCCGGAAGGCGATGTCCGCGCTCGCCGTGACGACCGGCGGGCCGAAGCTGTTGACGGCACAGGCGAAGGTGGTGTCGGCCAGCGCGAACACGAGCCCTCCGTGTACGACGGAGTGACCGTTGACCATGTCCGGCCGGACCCGCATCCGTGCGCGCGCCCGCCCGTCGGCCGCCGAATCGACCCGTATTCCAAGGAGTTCGCGGGTACGGTCCTCGCTGAGCATCCGGCGCACGCTTTTCGCCACCTGACCGTCCGTGACGCGCCCCGCGTCGTCGCGATGGCCGTCGGACGTGACCAGGCCGGGCGTCATGAACGCAGCTCCAAGCCGAGCGGGCGGCCGTCGTACAGGTCGTCGACACCAGGCGCCCGGTCGGGCATCATGCCGAGCTTGTCGCGCATCGTCAGGACGCACTCCAGACCGGCGCGAGCAGGAGCCAGCGAGGCGGGGCGCGTGCGCAGCGCGGCCCGCGCCGAGGCCGGTGGGTACCCGCCGCTCGTGAGCACGTCCAGGATCTGTTCGTCGTCGGTGGCGTGCAGCCACTGCCGCGCCCTGTCGAGGGCCGTGAGGTAGAGCGAGAGGTTCTCCCGTCCCGCCTGCCGCGCCGTGGGCCCGGCCACGACGGCCTGTCCGGGGAAGTCCGGTACCTCGTCCTCGACCGCGAGCAGCGAGACGAACCCCTCCTGTCGGGCCAGCTCGTCGAGCGGCGGACCCAGCCACGCCGCGGCGATCGACCGTGAGCGCAGGGCCTCGAAGCGCTCGCGCACTCCGCCCACCGGCTCGAACTCGTACGCGCCGGGCGGGAGGCCGTGCCGGCCGAGGAGATGACGGAGCACGACGGCGAAGCCGTTGTCGGGCGCGTCCACGCCGAGCACGGCGCCCCGCAGGTCTTCCAGCCCGCTCACCGAGGGCTGTGCGATCAGCCGGAGCGGTGTCGTCGACTCGATCTCGGCGACGGCCCTGAGGTCGCCTCCGCCGGAGTTCCAGACGACCAGGTTGTCGATGGCCGTGACGCCCACGTCGACGTCGTCGGTCAGCAGCCGGTCACGCTGGTCCGTCGACGACTCGATCAGCACGGTCTCGACCTCAAGGCCGGTGTGAGCGAAGAAACCCAACTCGTCGGCAACGACACAAACGGGGGGCGGAACGAACACCGCCTGTCGAAAGCACGCCGTCATTGGAGTGCTCCTCTCTGCACGAGGTGCCCTCACAGTAGGTCAATCGAAACGGAACGTCTAGGATCGATGCCAGTTATTTTTTGATGGCCGCAGTACGCCGCGACACGATCACACGGCTGCCGACAAAACCATCTCTGACCTGGTCACATGATGTTTTCGACGCGTGCGCTCCACCCCTCGGTGCGCACGTCGGAACCCCCCGCACAGCCTGGGCAACCCTGCACCACATGCGAAACGGTCCGTTTAGCATTCTCTTCAGTGGAGGGCCGCCTTCGAATCGGCCCTCCACGCACCCACCCGCCGTCCCGAGAGGTGCAAGACATGCCTGAAGCCGTCGTAGTCGCTGCCGCCCGCACGCCCGTCGGGCGCGCCGTCAAGGGTTCCCTGAGGGATGTCCGCCCGGACGATCTCGCGGTGACGGCGGTCCGCGCGGCCCTCGACCAGCTGCCGGGACTGGACCCGACACGGATCGACGACCTTCATCTCGGCTGCGCGGAGCCGAGCGGCGAGCACGGCGCCAACATCGCGCGACGGGTGGCCGTGCAGCTGGGGCTGGACGAGGTGCCCGGCACCACGGTCAACCGTTTCTGCTCCTCCTCGTTGCAGACCGCCCGGATGGCCTTCCACGCCATCAAGGCGGGAGAAGGTCACGCCTTCGTCAGCGCGGGTGTGGAATGTGTCTCCCGCTACCAGCACTTCGGACCCACCGGAGGGGACGCCGACGACGTTGCGAACCCGGCATTCGCGCAGGCCGGGGAACGCACCGCGGAGGACGCGCGAACCAACCGCCAATGGACCGATCCCCGCTCCGACGGCCTGCTCCCCGACGTCTACATAGGCATGGGGCAGACCGCTGAGAACGTGGCGGGCCTCTGCGGGATCAGCCGTCAGGAGCAGGATCACTACGCCCTGCGCAGCCAGCAGCTGTACGCCCAGGCCGCAGGGTCCGGGTTCCACGCCCGCGAGATCACCCCCGTCCGGCTGCCCGACGGCACGGTGATCGCGACCGACGACAGTCCGCGCCCCGGCACGACGCCCGAGGCCCTCGCCGGTCTCGCGCCGGCCTTCCGGGCGGGCGGCACGGTCACCGCCGGAAACTCCTGCCCGCTGAACGACGGAGCCGCCGCCGTGGTCATCATGAGCGATGTCAGGGCGCGAGAGCTCGGCATCACTCCCCTGGCCAGGATCGTGGCCACCGGCGTCTCCGCCCTGTCCCCCGAGATCATGGGCCTGGGGCCGGTCGAGGCCACCCGACGCGCCCTCGCGCACGCCGGCCTGTCGGTCGGGGACATCGACCTGTTCGAGATGAACGAGGCGTTCGCCGTGCAGGTCATCGCCTCCCAGCGCGAACTGGGCATCCCGATGGACAAGCTCAACGTGCACGGTGGGGCCATCGCGCTGGGCCACCCGTTCGGTGCGACCGGCGCGCGCATCATGACCACCTTGGTCAACGGGTTGCGCACGCGCGACGCGCAGTGGGGCGTGGAGACCATGTGCGTCGGAGGCGGGCAGGGCATGGCCATGGTGCTGGAGCGCCTCAGCTGATCACCCCGTCGTCCGCCTGGGGCCGCCTGTCAGCCGGACGGCCCCGGGCGCGGGCGGACGCCGACACGGACGGGCGCAGCCCGGCATCCGACGAGACGAACCGGTCGTACCGCCTGACTGCTACGCCGGGCCGGGAGGCCCGGCATCTGCCGGCAGGGCCTGGACGGCCCGAGCGATGTCCGCACGGAGGTCGTCGAGGCTGTGGTCGGGGCCGAGGACCATACGCCGCAACTGGGGCATGCCGATGCTCCAGCTCGCCAGGGCCAGGGTGAAGAACACACGCGTGCGAGCGTCACCGCCCGGACCGGCGGACTCGGCGGCATCGATCTTGTCCTGGTAATGACGGGTGCGGGCCTCTTCCGCGGGGACGGGCCGGTCGCCGATCTCCAGGGCCTCCCACATCACCAGGCGCAGGGCCTCCGGGCGGGCGCGGTGATAGTCGAAGAGGCGCTCGGCATAACCGGGCAGATCGTCGCTGGGCGGGACAGCCTCGGCCAGACCGGCCAGGGCGCGCTCCAGAACGACGGCGAAGAGCTTGCTCTTGTCGCCGAAGTAGTCGTAGATCGCACGCTTGTTGGCCTTGGCCTCGGCGGCGATACGGTCCACCCGGGCACCCGCGACGCCGTGCGCGGCGAACTCCGCGGTCGCCGCCGCGAGGATGCGTTCCTTGGTCGCCGTGGAGTCGTATGCCATGCGTCCGATGGTAACGAACTGGTTCGTTTGACGAATCCAAGGCTCACATGCCAGCCTCGAAACCGAACCATCCAGTTCGTTCGGTTGGAGACGACAGATGTCCCGCAAGCTGCCTCTACTGATGGCGCTGGCCTGTGGTGTCGGCGTCGCGAACGTCTACTTCCCACAGGCCCTCACCCCGCTCATCGCCGACGGCCTGGGTGTCGCCCCGGCCACTGCCGCGATCGTCGCGACGGTGACCCAGCTCGGTTACGCCGTCGGCATCTTCCTGCTGGTGCCGCTCGGCGACCGCCTCCCCCGCCGTCCGCTGATCACCGGGCTGCTCGCGACGACCGGCCTCGCCCTCCTCGTCGCCGGTCTCGCCCCGGCCACCGGCCCGCTGCTCGCGGCCGGTGCCGTGGTGGGCGTGGCGACCGTGGTCCCGCAACTCCTGCTGCCCATGGCCGCCGGTCTGGTCGAGTCCGATCGACGCGGTAGCGTGATCGGCACCCTGCAGGCCGGCCTCATCGGCGGCATCCTCCTGGCCCGCACCTTCGGCGGCGTGCTGGGCGAACACCTCGGCTGGCGTGCTCCGTACCTCGTCGCCGCCGTGCTGACCGGGCTGCTCGCCGTCGTCCTCGGCCTCGCCCTGCCCGGCAACGCCCCGGCCGTGCACGACCGCTATCCGACCCTGCTCGCCGACACCCTGCGCATGCTGCGCGGCGAGCGGCAGTTGCGGCGCTCCGTGTATTTCCAGGTCACGCTCTTCGGTGGGTTCAGCGCGGCCTGGACCGCGCTGGCCCTGCTGGTGACCGGCCCCCCGTACGGCATGGATACGCAGGCCGTGGGACTGCTGGCACTGATCGGCGCGGGCAGCATGTTCTGCGCGCCCGCGGCCGGGCGCTGGGTGGACCGGTTCGGCGCCGACCGGGTGAACCTGTGGTGCATCCTGGCCGCCCTCGCCGCGGCGGCGGTGCTCACCGCGGGCTCCATGGGCGGGGTCGCCGGGCTCGTGGCCCTGGCCGCCGGACTGCTCCTTCTGGACGTGGCGGTGCAGTGCGGCCAGGTCGCCAACCAGGCCCGCATCTTCGCCCTGCGGCCCGAAGCCCGCAGCCGTCTCAACACCGGCTACATGACCTGCGCGTTCCTCGGCGGCAGCGCCGGGTCATGGCTCGGCACCCGCGCCTACGTCCAGCTCGGCTGGGGCGCCGTCTGCACCCTCATCGCCCTTGCCGCACTACTCGCCCTCACCGCGTACCTGGTCGGCCGCCGCCGTCGGCACGACGACCGGGACGCCCAGCCGCAACCGATCGGCGCGGCGCGCTGAAAACCCTCACGTCCGACCCACACCTCAGCGCGACTCGCACAGAAAAATCCGCCGTCCGGGCCGGATCTGGCCCGCTCGGCCCTGCGCTTCCTCACCACTCGCCTGCGAGAACACCGCCGGGTGTTCGGCACCCGCCGGCGGCGCCTGAGCACTCGCCGGACAGGCACCGGACACCGTCCGGCCAACCGAAGCCGCGCCGTGCCGATGGCGACAACTCGGCACGGCGCGGCGGCCTGCGGGCCAGGTCACTCGGCGTTGAAGCGGTAAGACCCCTCCCAGGCCCGGAACACCTTGTAGGGCGCGCCGCCCGAGGTGTCGTCTCGGACGAAGGCGGCGCCCCGGGGCGCGGTGACGGGCTTGCCCTGCGTGGGGACCCAGATCTCGGCCTCGGTGTTGTACGGCACGGTGACCGCGAGGTCGATCCTGCCGTCCGGGCGGCGCCGCCACTCCGAGGACACCTTGCCGCGCACGGTGTCGATCGAGGCGCTGACATGGTCGAGGGGCGCGGGCGACAGGTCCGTGTCCTCGGTGTTCTTCGGGACCCTGCTGTTCACCTCGACCGACGGAATGTACGGGCGGATGCGCAGCGATTCGTAGGCGGTCGAGGTCGGCTTGATGCCGGCCAGGCTCTGGTAGAACCAGGTCGCCACGTTGGAACGGTAGTGGTGATTGACCGAGAGCCGGTCGGTCCACTGCTCCCACAGCGAGGTCGCGCCCTTGGCGATCTGGTACACGTAGCCGGGCAGGCCGGTCTGGGTGACGGCCTTCAGCGCGACGTCCGTGTAGCCGTATTCACTGAGGATGTTGAACTCGTAGCGCGACCCGTACATGTCGTTCTGGATGTGATGGTCCGCTGCCACGATGCGGTCGGCGAGGAGCTTCGCGAGGGCCTTGTTGTTCTCGGCGAGCGTCTTGGTGCCGGCCAGGTAGCGGGGGTCATCCGGCTTCAGGTCCGAGCCGGGGACCAGGTCGAAGGCGATGGCCATCGCGTTCTCGCTGGAGATGCTGCCCTGGGTGAAGTGGCCCTTGGACGCATCCCAGTAGTTGGCGATGAACGCCTTGCGCAGGGTTCGTGCCAGCCGCGCGTAGTGGGCCGCCCGACGCTCGCGGCCGATCATGCGTCCCACCTCGTCCATGTAGTCGCAGAAGTGGATGTAGAAGGCGAGGCTGATTACGGCGTTGCTGCCAGGGCTCTCCGCACCGGAGTAGGCGCCCAGGGACGCTTCGAACTTGTAGTCGTTCTCGGGGCTGAACAGGGTCACGTAGTACGTCAGGAGCGTGTCCTGGTGGTCGTACAGTTCGGCGAACAGGCTGCTGTTGCCGTAGTACGTGTACAGCTCCCACGGCATGACGAAGTACGCCGAGTCCCAGGCGGGCACCGCCTTCCACGTGGCGTTCCAGCCGGGGGTGCGGTCGTAGCCGAATCCGCCCTTGCCGAGGGGGACGACCATGGGCAGCTGGCCGGTGGAGATCTGGGCGTCGGGGAAGTGGCGCAGCCAGGTGGTGAAGACGGCGTTGACGTCCCAGGTGAGGGACTCCGACTCGGAGCTGGCCATGGCGTCGCCGGTCCAGCCGTTCTTCTCCCGGGAGGGGGTGTCGGTGGGCTTCTGCACGAGGTTGTTCTGCTCGGACCACTCCAGGTTGCGCTGGAGGCGGTTGATGAGGGCGTTGTCCGTGGTGAAGGTGCCGGTGCGAGCGAATCCGGTGCGGGCGACGCCGCCGGTCAGCAGGTCCGCGTCCCGCTTCAGGTCGGGGGCTCGCCCGAGGACGGCCTCAAGGTTCATCACTTCCAGGTAGCGGAAGCCGAAGTGGCTGAACTGCTGTTCCCAGGTCTGCGACGACCGCCTGCCGAGGGTGTAGTAGTGCGTCTGGAGGTTGGCGTCGTGCTGGAAGTTCTCCTCCTCCACGGAGAGCGGGGAGGCGGCCGTGCCGTCGCCGGCGACGATCCGGTTGCCGCCGCGGATCCGCAGGGTGAGGCCCTCCTTGTCCGGGCGTATGCCCGTGAGCTGCAGACGGACCAGGCCGGTGAGGATCTGGCCGTAGTCCAGGACCCAGATCCCCGAACCGGGCGCCGTCTCGGTGAGGGAGACCGGGCGCAGGGTCTGGTTGACCAGCACCGGCTCCGCCTCATGCGCCCTCATGACGGCGGGCCTGAAGCCGTCGGGAATCGTCGTGGCGGGCAGCGCGCCGTGGTACTTCGGTGACGGGCCGGAGCAACTGCCCGGCGGGATCAGCACGGTGGCCGGGCGCCACTCGCGGCCGGTGCGGTAGCCGACCGAGCGCCACTCCCCCAGCTCCTCCGAACGCCGGGCGTCGTACTTCTCACCCGAGTAGACGGAGTCGAACGTCGTGGGCCCGTCCGCGCTGAGCCAGTCCTGGTCGGTGACGAGTGTGGTGTGGGAGCCGTCGGTGTAGGTGACGACGAGCTTCGCGCGCAGTCGGGGCTGGCCGGCGTAGGGGGCGAGCTGCCAGTACCACTCCTGGGGTGTGGTGACGCCGTACCAGCCGCGGCCGAGTTCGGCGGCGACGACGTTCTGCCGGCCGGCCTCCAGCAGCGCGCTGACGTCGAAGGTGTCGTACAGGACCGTGCGGTCGTAGGTGCTCTGGTCGGTCAGCAGGCGGGGCACGTTGGTGCGGTCCCGGGCCGGCTGCTTGCCGTCGACGGTGATCGGGGCGCCGTTGACGGTGAAGGTGACGTTGCCGGCGGCGCTCAGGTGCAGGCGGGCCTTCGCGATACGGCGCCCTCGGGGCAGGGTGAACGCGCGGCGCAGGACGGGGGCCGGGTTGGCGATCGGCAGCACGCTGTTCTTGGACGGGATGAAGGGGTTCTTCGGCGGGAAGGTCAGACCTGCGAGAGTGCCGATGCCGTTCTCGAACGGGTTGGCGCCCGTGGTCAGGTCGGCGGCGAAGTCGCGGGCGCCGGTGCCGGTCACCTTGACGCTGCGGACGGTGGCGGAGGTGCCGCCGCCGAAGCCGAAGCTGCCGTGGCGGCGGATCTGGTCCCCGGTGAGGGTGCGGCTGTCGACCTCGACGCCGTTGACGGTGGTGGTCACGGTGAGATCGCTGACGGCCACCACCACCGTGTGGTCGCGGGTGGCCCAGGTGTCCTTGGTCAGTCCGGTGGCGGCGGGGAGGGTGACCGTGCCGACCGGGACGCTGCGGGTGCCCGCGGTGGTGGGGTTGGTCTCGCTCTGGGGGTCGTAGTGGTCGACGCCCCAGTTCGGCTGGGAGGTGCCGTCGTCCACCCAGGTGTTGCCGGCGTAGTGGCTGGTCTTCATGACCAGCTGCATGTCGTCGCCGGACTGCCGGACGGTCCAGTTGAGGCCCTCGCCCCAGTTCTTGCCGATGGGTTCGGCGCGCAGAAGCAGGGACAGTCCGCCTGCGGCGTCGGTCCCGCCGCGGAAGGCGACGGTCGCGGTCAGGTCCTTCCAGTCGTGGTCCTGCGTCTCACGGCCGCCGATCCACCGCGCGTCCGACCAGTCCTTCTCGCCCTTGAGCAGGCCGGTCTCCCATGTCGCCGGGGCGCTCCAGGGGCCGGGTGCGCCCTTCTCGTCCCAGGTCCGCACCTGCCAGAAGTACGCCTGCTCGGACCGCAACGCGCCGCCCCCGTAGGCCACCTCGGCGCTGTTCGAGCTCGCCACCTTGCCGCTGCGCCAGATGTCGGCCTTGCCCGGCCTGGTGCCGACGTGGATCTCGTACGCGGTCTGCCTGGCCACCGGAGGCACCCAGCTGAACGCCGGCGCGGTCTCCGCGCCCAGGGGCGCGAACCGCGAGTTGACCTGCAGTTTCGCAGGTGCGGAACCGTGCCCGCCCGCTGTTGCCGCCACGGCGTTCGGCGTGGCGGCGAGCGGCAGCGAGGCCCCGGCCGCCGCGGCCGTCATGATGCCGAGCATGTGTCGGCGGCTCAACGCACTTCTGTTCTCCTCGGCCACGGCTCAGATTCCCTTCGTAAGCGCACCGCGCTGGAGCAGGGGTGTCCCTCCCCCGCAAGGCATTGAATCGTTTCAATACCTTCCATGTGGAAAGCTTACGAACAGACTCGGCCGAAACACAATGGTCTGAAGCAATGACTCACGGCGCGGAGCCTGGTGGAGGGGGCCTCATCGTGCCGCAGCACTCCGGTCAGTCGGCCTTGGACGCCCACGCCGTCTCCACCGCGTCCGCGAGCGCCTCCCCCTTGGCGAAGCCGTAGTACGCGGCGAACTGGAGCACGATCTCGTCCATCTCCTCCTTGGTGAGGTCGCCGGAGTGGAGCGCGGCCCTGACGTGCGTCTGCAAGGGGACGGGCGAGTCGTCGAGGGCGACGCTGGCGACGGTGATGATCCGGCGTTCGCGGCGGGTCAGTCCGGGGCGCTGCCAGACGTGCCCGAAGACGAAGCCCAGGATGCCGGCGTGCCGGTACGGCGAGTTCGCGGGCGGTGCGGGCGTGAGGTTGACGTCGATGAACTCCTCGACGCCGCGTTTGAGTCGCTCGTCCCACGCGCCGGGACCGAGCGTGTCGTTGGTCAACTGCGGCCAGGGCGGTGTCTGTTCGCCGCGTTCGCGGTGGATGCGGTCCCACTGGCGGGCGATGGCTCCCTCCAGATGGGAGGCCTTTGGCCAGCCGCAGTACACCGCGAAGTGCAGGACGAGCTCCAGCATGGCCTCCAGGGCGATGTCGCCGCTCTCGAGCGCCGCGTGGACGTGGTCCTCGATGGGCTGCGGGGAGTCGGCGGCAGCCACGCACGTCAGCGTGACCCAGCGGCGGTCCCGGCGGCTCAGTCCGGGGCGGGACCAGACCTCGCCGTAGAGGAAGTCACGTGCGGCGCGGCCGAACGGGGTCGTCGTGGTGGGTGGTCGATCGCCGGCCATGACCTCGGTGATGGTGTGTTCCACGCGGTCGTCTGCCATGGGGTACCTCCTGGGGGCTTCACGCGCGGATGAAGACGTTCTTGGTCTGGAGGAACTCGTAGAGGCCCTCCTTGCCGCCTTCGCGGCCGTAGCCGCTCTGCTTGTAGCCGCCGAAGGGGGCGCCCGGCGGCTGGCCCGAGGCCCCGTTGACCAGCACGGTGCCCGACTCAAGCTGCGGGACGAGGCGCTGGACCCGCGACACGTCGTGGGTGTGTACGGCGGTGCCGAGGCCGTAGGGGGTGGAATTGGCCAGCTCGACCGCCTCGTCCTCGCTTGCGAAGGGGATCAGGGACAGCACCGGGCCGAAGACCTCGTGCCGGCCCACCTCGCTGTGCGGGTCTACGTCGGCGAGGACCGTCGGGTCGATGAAGTAGCCGTCGCGGTTGTCCGGGGGCAGCGTCGAGGAGTCGGTCGCGTGGCCGCCGACGACCAACCGGCTGTCCTTGGCGGCGCGTTCGATGATCCCCAGGATGCGTTCGTGGGCCGTCCTGCCGATGACCGGGCCGAGGGCGGTTGCCTGGTCGAAGGGGTCTCCGACGCGCAGCGCGGCGGCCGCCTCGCCGGTCGCGGCGACCACCCTGTCGTACACCTCGCGGTGGACCAGCATGCGGGTGGTGAGGTTGCAGCCCTGGCCGGAGAGGGTGAAGCAGGAGCGAACGGTCTCGGCGACGGCCTCGCCGAGGTCGGCGTCGGGGAAGACGATGTTCGCTGTCTTGCCGCCGAGTTCGAGCAGGACGGGCTTGAGGGTGTGCCGTGCCGCGTCAAGGATCTTCTTCGCGGTCGGGATGCCGCCGGTGAAGGAGATCTTCGCGACGTCGGGGTGGCGGACCAGCCGCTCGCCGGCCGCCGGGCCGCCGGGCAGGACGTGCAGCACACCCGGGGGCAGCCCGGCCTCCAGGGCGATCTCCGCGAACCGGGCCACGGTGAAGGGGGCCAGGTCGGGGGACTTGACGACGACGCAGTTACCGGCGGCGAGCGCGGGGGCGAGCTTCATGCCGACGGACATGATCGGGCCGTTCCAGGTCAGGATGACGCCGACGACGCCGTACGGCTCGGGGACGGTGTAGTCGAGGCCCGGCACCATGCGCGGGCTGGGCGGGATGGTGGCGCCCTCCAGCTTGTCGGCCCAGCCTGCGTAGTAGCCGAACCAGCCCGCGGACAGGTGGGCCAGCGCCGCCGACGTGCGGAAGGGGACGCCGAGTTCGAGGGTGTTGAGCCGGCCGAGCTCGGGCACGCGCTCCAGCATCAGCTCCTCCACGCGCTGGAGGATGCGGCGGCGCTGGTCCGGGGACATCGCCCGCCACTCCGGGAAGGCGTTCCTCGCCGCCGCGACGGCCGTGTCGACCTCCTGCGGTCCGGCGAGCAGGACGGTGCCGTTGGCGCGGGCGGTCGCGGGGTTGATGTGGTCTTGCCGGCCGGCGGAGGTGGTGTCGAGCCAGGTGCCGTCGACGAGGGGGCCGGTGGTGCCGAGGTCGTGGGACAGGGACGTGGTCATGTCGGTGCCGCCTTGGGGTCGTCCGGGTGGGGCGGTGGTCAGGGCGCTGGAAACTCGCCCAGCGTCGACAGGGTGTGTGCGGTGAGGCCCGCGAGCGTCGGCGGCCGGGGCGCCCGGGCCGTGGCGGCGACGTCGAGCAGGAGGCCGACGTCCTTGCGCAGCAGCGGCAGGGCCTGGCGCAGTCCGTTCGTGTTGAAGCCGGAAGCGGCGAGGATGGCTGCGGCGCGGCTGCCGCCGGTGCCGTGCGCGAGCACCTGTGCGACCGCGGTGCGGTCCATGCCGAGTCCGTCGGCGAGGGAGAAGGTGTCCAGCGCCAGGCCGACCTGGGCGGTGAACACGAAGTTGTTGAGGAGCTTGGCGAGTTGGCCGCTGCCCAGCGGTCCGAGGTGGATGACCGGGTCGGCGAAGGTGTCGAACACCGGGCGGCAACGGGCGACGTCCGCCTCCTGTCCCCCGGTCATGACCAGGAGCCTGCGTTCCGCGGCTGCTCCGCCTCCGCCGCTGACCGGGGCGTCCACCACGGCGATCTCCCGCTTGGCGGCCTCGTCGGCGACGCGTCGGCAGGTGTCGGGATGGATGGTGGAGTGGAGGACGACGAGCCCGCCGGGAGCCATGCCGGTCAGTACGCCGTCGGGTCGCAGGAGTACGTCCTCGACGTCCGCGTCCGCCACGACGCACAGGCACACGACGTCGCTGGCCGCTCCCAGGTCGGCCGGTGTGGCGGCCACGGTGGCGGCCGTGTCGGCGAACGCGTCCGTCGACGTGCTTCGGCGCGCCCACAGCGTCAGGGGGAACGACTCCTCGGCGATGCGGCGGGCCATGGGTGCGCCCTGGCTGCCCAGTCCGATGAAGCCGACCCGTGTCCTGGGTGTCCCGGCGCGCGTCACAGCCGGGTGACCCAGCCGCCGTCGACGCTGATCGCCTGGCCATTGATCCACTCGCCGGCCGGGGAGGCGAGCAGCAGCAGCGTGCCGAGGAGATCCTCGGCGGGCGCGGACTTCTTGCCCGGGATGGCGGCCGTGAGGGCGGCGCGTGCGGGGTGGTCGGCGGGCAGGCTGCGCAGGCCGGGTTCGTTCTCGACCAGGCCGGGGGCGATGGCGTTGACGTTGATGCCGAGCGGGCCGAGGGAGCGGGCGAGGCCGACGGTGACGTTGACCAGGGCGAGTTTGCTGACGCCGTAGATGCCGCCGCCCATGAAGGCGCCCGCGGAGACCTGGTTGATGATGCGTCCGCCGCCGCGCTCGACCATGGCGGCCTTGACCGCGCCCGCGCAGATGACGGCGCCGAGGACGTTGACGCGCATGACCCGGTCGAACCAGTCCGTGGGCAGGTCGAGGATGTCGACCTGGGGGATCTCGGCCATGAGGGCGGCGTTGTTGACCAGGATGTCGATGCCGCCGAAGGCGTCGGTGGTCTTCGCCGCCATGTCGGCGGCGGAGGCGCGGTCGGTGATGTCGACCTGCACGCCGAGCGTACGCAGTCCGTCGCCGGCCAGTGTCTTGGCGGCCTGCTCGGCGCCTTCGCCGTTGAGGTCCGCGAGGACGACGGAGGCGCCGGCCTGGGCCAGGGCACGGCCGTAGACCTGGCCGATGGCGCCGGCACCGCCGGTGACGACGGCGACCTTGCCGTCCAGGCGGAGCCGGTCGAGTGTGCTGCTCATGGGGCATCCTTCGTCAGACGGGACAGGTAGGCGTCGACATCGGCACCGTGCTCGCGCAGTTCGTCGGCGGCCTGCGGTGCGGTGAGGATGAGGAAGCGGTCGTGGGTGACTCCCTCGGCGACGAGTTCACCGACCGAATCGGCGTCCAGGACCGGGAAGTCGGGGCCTCGGGGCGGTGCCGGGTCCCCGTAGAAGCTGATCTGCTCGACGATGTTGGTGGCGACGCCGGCCGGGCACAGGCAGGAGACGCCGATGCCGCGTGGGCGCAGGTAGAGCGCGAGCGCCTCGGACAGGCCGACAACTGCGTGCTTGGTCGCGGTGTACGGCAGGCGGTCGAATCCGTAGGGCAACAGGCCTGCCGTGGACGCGGTGTTGACGACGTGACCGGAGCCCTGCGCCAACAGGTGAGGCAAGAAGACGAGGTTGCTGCGGACGACGCCCAACAGGTTGACGTCCACGACGCGTTGCCAGGCATCGAGGGGGATGTCCTCGACGGGCCCGACGGCCAGGATGCCGACGTTGTTCATGACCAGGTCGATGCGGCCGAAGCGGGCAAGGGCCAGGTCCCGGACCGCTCGCAGGTCGTCGAGGCTGGTCACGTCGCACCCCGCGGACACACCCCGGTCACCGAGCTCACCGGCGACGGTGTGCGCCCGTTCGGCGACGAGGTCGGTGACCACGACGCGCGCGCCGCGCCGGGCGAAGGCGTGGGCTGCGGCGCGGCCGATCCCGCTGCCGGCGCCGGTGACCACCGCCACGGCGTTGTGCAGGTCGATACTCATCGCGACGTCGTTCCTCCGCTCGCGGGTGGGAGGGCGGCAGTTCAGGGATGAAGCGGCAGGGCCGGTTCACTCGCTCCGGTTTCGGTCCCGGTCCCGGTCTCGCCGAGCACGGACGAGGTCGTCGAGGAGACCGGGGCCTGGAGGAAGCCGACCAGGCCGTCCAGCAGGTCCCCGACGTGGACGGCGAAGGACAGCACGTGCCCGCCGCGGGCCCGGGTGCGTTCGCGTTCGGAGGCGGCATGCACACCGAAGGCCAGGGCCTGCGAGATGCGGTGGCCGCGCAACGGCTCGGGAAGGTGTGGCAGAAGGGTGCCGATCCGCTCGACGAAGTCGGTGGTGGGCTTGGCGAGTTCGGTTGAAAGGCGTTCGAAGACATCCCGGCGGCCGTGCTGCTGGAGCATCGCGACGAAGCTCAGGTAGTGACTGCCCTCCTGCTCGCCCTGTTCCAGGACGGGCAGGAGGTGGCACTCCACCCATGACCTGAGATCGTCCGGGCACTGGCGTGCGACCAGCAGCCTGCGGCGTTCGTTCAGCTCCGGCAGGCGGTACTCGAAGATCTCCTGGACGAGGTGCTCCTTCGTGCCGAAGTGGTACTGCACCGCCGTGTTGTTGCCGTTCCCGGCCGCCGCGCTGATCTGGCGCAGAGACACCCCATCGAGGCCGTGCTCGGCGAAGAGCCGCTCGGCGGCCAGGACGATCTGTTCCTTCACGGACGGTTGAACCACGACACCAGACCCCTTGGAGAGCAGTGTTACGCAGATTCGAGAACATCATTTCCGTATGACAGGAATCTAGTTATGGAGTGGTGTGAAGTCAACTGCCTCAGCAGTCAGTCAGTTGAAGGAAATTTCAGGCGCCGGGCGGCGGGAAGACCCGCTCACCGGTGTCCGCGTCCCTGATGCCGATGGCCTCGATCGGGCACGACTCCGCCACCTCCAGCACCTCCTCGGACGCGGGCAGGGTGGCGGACCTCGCGTGCCCCTGGCCGTTCTCGTCGAGCTCGAACCGCTCGGGCGCGGAGGCGGCGCACAGCCCGGTGCGGACGCACATCCGTTTGTCGACGGTGATGCTCCACCGCTCGGTCGTCATCAGGCTCCTTCGATGACCAGCGGCAGCGTCTTCCAGCCGCGGACGGTCGAGGTCTGCGCCAGCTCGGCGTGGTCCCAGTCCACGTCCCAGCCGGGGAACCGCTTGAGGATCTCCTCCGCCGCGATCCGGCCCTCCAGCCGGGCCAGGGCCGCGCCCAGGCAGTAGTGGGCGCCGACACCGAAGCTCATGTGCTGGGTGACCCGGTGGATGTCGAAGCGGTCCGGGTCGTCGAAGCGCCGGGGGTCGCGGTTGGCGGCGGCCTGGATGAACAGGATGGCGCTGCCGGCCGGCACCGTACGGTCGTAGAGCTCCACGTCCTTGGTGACGTAGCGCGCGGTGAACGGACCGGTCGGCTCGAAGCGCAGGATCTCCTCGATGGCGTTCGGGATGAGGCCGGCATCGGCCGCCAACTCCCGGCGCGCTTCGGGGTAGCGGGCCATGAGGGCGCCGAACCAGCCGATGAGGCGGCCGGTGGTCTCATTGCCGGCACCGGCGACCACCGTGCAGTACGTCAGCACCTCCTCATCGGTGAGGGTGCGGGTGACACCGTTCTCGTCCTCGAACTCGGCCGTCATCAGCTCGGTCATGAGGTCGTCGGAGGGGTGCTTCTTGCGCCACTCGATGTAGTCCCTGAAGGCGTCCGTGCTGAGGATGTCCTCGTGGTTGATCTTCCCGCCGTCCGCGGTGCCCAGCGTGTCGTCGGTGTAGTCGCGGATGGCGGGCTGGTCGGCCTCCGGGATGCCCAGGAGCATGCCGATCACCCGCATCGGCATCTCGGCGCCGACGGCTTCGACGAGGTCGAACCGCTCGGCTCCGGTGACGGGTTCGAGCGCACGTCGGCAGTAGGCCCGTACGCGCGGCTCGAGGGTGGAGATCCGGCGGGGTGTGAACACCCGGGCGAGGAGGCGGCGGTGGATGTCGTGGACGGGCGGATCCTCGAAGATGAGGGTGCCGGGCGGGAGTTCGATGTCCGCCTGGACGATCTCCAGGATGTCGCCCCGGGCCGAGGAATAGGTCTGCCAGTCCGCCAGACCCCGCTGGACGTCGGCGTGCCGGCTGACGGCGTAGAACTTGTGCTGGTCGTTGTAGTAGAGCGGGGCTTCCTCGCGCAGTCGTGCGTAGAGGGGATAGGGGTCACGGGCGAGGGCGGGGTCGTAAGGGTCCCAGTAGATGGTGTCGGCGGTGGTCATGGGCACAACTCCCTTGCTGTGCGGCTCACTTGAGCAGGGCGCCGGCGTCGATGGGCAGGGTCACGCCGGTGACGAAGCGGGCCTCGTCGGAGGCGAGGAAGAGGACGGCGTTGCTGATGTCCAGCGGCTCCACCCACGGGGTGGGGAGCATGTGCATGCCCTGGGAGACGGCCGCGAAGTCGTCGGCGGTGGGGTTCTCCAGGTCGGGGCGGAACATACGGTAGGTGCCCTCGTGCATCACCATCGGTGTGTTGACCTGGGTGGGGTGCACCGTGTTGACACGGATGCTGTGCTGCCCCAACTCCCCCGCCAGCGTGCGCATCAGGCCCACGACGCCGTGCTTGGCGGCGATGTAGTGGCCGATGTTCGCGTAGCCCTTCAGCCCGCCCACGGAGCTGGTCAGGATGATGGAGCCGCCCCGCCCGCCCGCGACGATGTGCGGGATGGAGACCTTGGCGGACAGCCAGACGCCGGTCAGGTTGACGTCGATCATGTCGCGCCAGGTCTTCTCCTCCATGGCATCGAGCGTGGCGCCGTCGCTGCCCAGGCCGGCGTTGGCCGCGACGATGTCCAGTCGGCCGAATTCGGCGACGCCGTCGTCCACGGCGGCCTTGAGGGCGTCGTGGTCACGGACGTCCGCCTGTACGGCGTGGATACGACGGCCCAGCTTCTGGACCTGGTTGACCGTCTCCTCCAGATCTTCGGGGGTCGACATCGGGAACGTGACGCCGTCGAGCTGCTTGCACACGTCGACGGCGATGATGTCGGCGCCCTCCTCTGCCAGCCGCACGGCATGGCTGCGGCCCTGGCCGCGGGCGGCGCCGGTGATGAAGGCGACCTTGCCTTCGACTCGTCCGGGCATGAGTGACCTCGTTTCCTGGGGCGGGGTGTTGGGTTGGAGCGGGATGACCGTGGCGGAGAGGCCTGGTCACCGGTCGGTGCGTCGGCGGCCGCGCACGAGGAGCGCGAAGAGGAGCAGCGCGGCGAGCGCGGTGGCCGGCTGCGCGATGCGCTTGAGAGCGCCCTCGCCGGCGGCGTCGATGAGGTCGAGGGGTTCGGCGACGACGGGGGCCGGGATGGGTGCGGCGGGTTCGGCGGCGGTGGCCGGAGCGGCTACGGCGAGTTCGGCGGCCAGGTTCTCGGCGAACCGCCCGATGAGGGCACCCGCCACCTCGGCGAGGGCACCGCGCCCGAACTGGGCGGGCTTGCCCGTGACAGCGAGGTCGGTGTCCACGAACACGTCGGTGGAGTTGGCGCCGGAGCCGGCCAGACGACACCTCACCAGCGCCTTGGCCGTGCCGTTGCCGCGGGTCTCCCGTCCACTGGCCTCCAGTACCACCGTCCGGTCCGCCTCGTTCCGCGACAGGAACTTGACGGTGCCGCGGTAAGTCAGGGTGACGGGGCCGAGCTTGACCTTAATGAGGCCCTGGAAGCTGTCGCCGTCGCGGGAAGTGAGCGTCGCCCCGGGCACGCACGGAGTGACGCGTTCGATGTCGAGCAGGACCCGCCAGGCCTCCTCGACGGACGCGGGGACGGTGAGCGTGTTCTGGAGTTTCATACGGAGTCCTCGCTGTCGGCGACGGCCCGGACGGCGTTGACGATCCCCTGGTAGCCGGTGCAGCGGCACAGGTTCCCGGACAGCGCCTCGCGGATCTCCTCGTCGGTGGGCTTGGGGTTCTCGGCGAGGAAGGCGGTGACCGACACGACGAAGCCCGGGGTGCAGAACCCGCACTGCAGCCCGTGGTGTTGGCGGAACGCGGCCTGTACGGCGGACAGTTCACCGTCCGGTGAGGCGATCCCCTCGACGGTGGTGACCTCGCTTCCGTCGGCCTGTACGGCGAACACCAGGCAGGCGCGCACGGCCTCGCCGTCCAGCAGCACCGTGCAGGCACCGCAGACACCGTGCTCACACCCCAAGTGCGTGCCGGTGAGGCCGCAGTTGACGCGCAGGAAGTCGGCGAGGGTGAGCCGGGGCGGCACGGTGTCGCGGCGCGGAAGGCCGTTGACCTGAATCTCGATGCCGATGTCAGTCATGGAGCGCCTCCCGTACGGCACGGCGCCAGGCGCGGGCCACCATGGCGGCACCCACGCACTTGCGGTAGCCGGCCGAGCCATGCAGGTCGGACGGCACGGCTTCGAGACCCGCCATGGCGAGGTTCCCGATGTCGTCGGCCCGGTCCTCGTCCGGTGCGGATCCGATGAGTTCCGTCTCCGCCGTGCGGGCCCGGCAGGGAGCCGGTCCGAGCCCGAACAGGCCGATGGCGCAGCGGTCGACGCGGCTCTCGGAGTCGAGTCCCACGGCGACGGTGGCACCGGCGAGGGCGAAGTCCCCACTTCTGTGGGCGAATTCCTCCACGGCGAACCCGCGGGGCCGCCGCCAGACGGGGAACGCGACACCCGTCAGCAGTTCGTCGTCGGCGAGGGCGGTCGTCCAGGTGCCGGTGAAGAAGCCCGCGGCCGGGATCGTACGACGCCCGCGCACCGAACTCGCTTCGAGCTCGGCGTCCAGCGTCAGGGCCACCGCCGGGTACTCGGCCGCGGCGTCGGCGTGGGCGAGCGAGCCGCCGATGGTGCCTCGGCTGCGGATCTGGAAGTGGCCGATCAGCGGGGTGGCCCGGGCGAGCAGGGGTACCGCGGCACGTACCTCTTCCGAGCGTTGGAGGGTGGCCTGGGTGGTGGTGGCTCCGATGCGGAGCGTCCCGCCGCGGTGCTCGATACCGCGCAGTTCGCTCACCCGCCGCAGGTCCACGAGATGGGCGAAGGACGCGAGGCGCAGGGCCAGCATGGGTACCAGGCTCTGGCCTCCGGCGATCGCTTTGGCCTCGTCGCCGAGCTCGGCCAGGAGCCCGGTCGCTTCCTCGGTGTCGGAGGGTGCGTGGTAGTCGAACGCGGCCGGCTTCATGTGCTCACCGCCCTTGCCCGATCGACGAGTTCGACGATCGAGGCCGGTGTCAGCGGCAGTCGGCTGATCTCCACGCCCAGCGGTGCGAGGGCGTCGGCGACCGCATTCACCACGGCCGGGGCGGATCCGATCGCGCCGCCCTCGCCAACTCCCTTGTGACCGCCCGGACCTGGGCTGAGTGTCTCGATGTGCCCGAGCTCGATGACGGGCACCTCGGTGGCCGTGGGGAGCAGGTAGTCCATGAAGGTGGTGGCGAGCGGGTTGCCGGCGTCGTCGTAGGCGAGGTGCTCGTACAGGGCGCCGCCGATGCCCTGGACGGTCCCGCCGTAGATCTGCCCCTCCACCACACTGGGGTTGATCATGGGCCCGCAGTCCTCGCTGACGATGTACCGCAGCAGCTTCACCGCGCCGGTGACCACGTCCACCTCGCAGGTGCACAGATGGGTGGCGTTGGCCCAGATCATCAGGTGCGGGGTGCGGTAGCGGCCGCTGGCCTCCAGTCCGGCCGGGATGCCCGGCGGCAGGGCGTGGACCTGGAAGTAGGCGAGGTCGGCGATCTCGGCGAGGGTGACGGCCTGCTGCGAGTCGCCCTTCACGGACGCCCGGCCGCCGGTCAACTCCAGATCCTCCACGGCGACTTCGAGCCGGTGCCCGGCGATGGCGAGGATGCGTGCCCGTAATCCGGCCGCGGTCTCGGCGATCGCACCGGCGGTCATGGGACCCGACCGACTGCCACCGGTTCCGGCACCGTACGGCGTGAGTGCCGTGTCCCCCTGGATGGTGCTGACGTCTTCGATGGCCACGCCGAGCGCGTCGGCGGTGAGCTGCACGACGGTCGTCTCCAGGCTGTTCCCGCACGAGCCGCCGGCCATATAGACGTTGACCTTTCCGGAGGGCTCGATGCGGATGGTCGCGCCCTCGGTGCCGTGGAACGGTGTGGCGCCCGCGGTCGGTTCGACGTAGGTGCAGGTGCCGACTCCGAGGTGGCGCCCCTGGGCGCGGGCGTCCTTCTGCTCACGCCGGAAGGCCGGGTAGTCCAGCATCCCCAGGGCCTGCTCGAAGGTCTCGTACGGGGTGATGTGGTCGTAGGGCATGCCGTTGAAGTTCGCCGTCGGCAGGTCCCCGCGGCGCAGCATGTTCCGGCGGCGCAGCTCGACCGGGTCCATGCCGAGGCGGCGGGCGGCGGTGTCGAGGAGGACCTCGCGGGCCATCGACTCGAACTGCCAGGGGCCTCGATACGCCACCCGTCCGCTGGTGTTGGAGAACACGAACCGGGAGCGGAAGGTGCCCTGAGGGATGCGGTACGGGCCGGGGAAGAGCAGGCCGACGGCGATGCCGCTCTGCACCGGGGACGGGGTCGGGTAGGCGCCGGCGTCCTGGACGTGGTCGAGGGTGGCGGCGAGGATCCGGCCGTCGTCGTCGAGGGCAAGCCTCGCCTCGCCGTGCTCGTGGCGTGCCTGGCCGGCCGCCAGCAGGTGCTCCTGCCGGTCCTCGATCCACTTCAGCGCGGCGGGCAGCTTGGCCGCCGCGAGCATCACGCACATGTCCTCGCGCTGCGGCAGCACCTTCTGTCCGAACCCGCCGCCCGTGTCCCGCATCACCACCCGCACCCGGTGCTCGTCGACGCCGAGCAGGCGTGCGCAGAAGGAGCGGACCTCGTGCGGGGACTGGGTCGCCGCCCAGATCGTCATCTCCCCGGCCGGCGCGGACCACTCGGCGACGATGCCGCGCGTCTCCAACGGCACCGGTCCGTAGGCCTGCTGATGGACCGTCACGCTCACCACCCGCGAGGCGCCCTCGAAGACGGGCGCCAGCTCCTCCATCGGGCGTCCGGCGAGTTCGCCCACCAGGTTGCCCGGGTGGGTCGCGTGGACCGACTCCGGGGACTCCAGCGCGGTGGCGTAGTCGACGACCGGGGGCAGCTCTTCGTAGTCGACGACCACCGATTCCGCGGCGTCCTCGGCCGTGTAGCGGTCCCGGGCGACGACCATCGCCACCGGATCCCCGACGAACCGCACCTCGCCCTCCGCGAGCGGCGGGCGGGGGGTGTCCGGGTCGTCGCGTCCGTTCAGCGTGTACCACTGCTCGCGGACACCGGGGTTGAGGTCGGCGGCGACGAACACGGCTTGTACGCCGTCCAGTCGGCGGGCGTCCGACACGTCGATGCCCGTGATACGAGCCCGTGCGACGGGGCTGCGCACGAAGCAGGCGTGGAGCATCCCCGGCCGTACGACGTCGTCGACGTAGGTCCCTGTGCCGGTGAGGAGCCGGGCGTCCTCGACGCGCGGGGTGCGGGTGCCCGTATAGCGAGCCATGTGCCTGGCCCTCCGTCCATGCTGAACAGTTGTTTAACACGAGCGTTGAACAACTGTTTAACAGCGCTCTCCGGTGCCGTCAAGGACAATGAGCGGCATGACCGCACCTCGCCGCATGGGCACCGAGAACTCCAAGACGCGCCAGGTCCTGCTCGATGTCACCGAGCGGCTGATGCTCAAGGAGGGATACGCCGCCGTGGGCGTCCGTCGGGTGGCCCGCGAGGCCGAGGTCGCCCCGGCGCTGGTGCTGTACTACTTCCGCACCCTCGACGACCTCTTCCTCGCCGTGCTGCGACGGCGTGGCGACGAGGAGTTGGAGCGGGTGGCCCGTCGACTGGAAGGCCCTCAGCCGATACACGCTCTGTGGCAGATCGCCAGCCACCCGGGAAACGCGCTGACCACGGAGTTCACCGCGCTGGCCAATCACCGCAAGACGATCCGCGCCGAACTCGCCGACCGTGCCGAGCGCTACCGCGAGGCGCAACTGGAGGTGCTCACCCGCCGTCTCGCAGAGACGGGCGTCGAACTGCCGCCGGAGGTGTCCCCAGCCGTGCTCCTCATGCTGACCAACGCCCTCGGCCGGATCCTCATGATGGAGAACACGATGGGCATGACCACCCGGCACACGGAGGCCCTCGAGTTCGTGGAGCAGTTCCTCCAGCACTACGAGGGCGCCCCTGCCGACAACTGAAGGGCACGGTCGGCGCCACCGGACGGCGCCTGCACCCCGTGCGCCGCCGTGACCGCAGGTCAGAGGATCCCGGGGGCGGTTGAGCCATCGTCAGCTCCCCTGTTCGATGGGTGGGTCGAGACGGAGACCGGCGACCGGAGGGGGCGACCGCCGGACCGCCGCTCCGCGCGCTGATTCCGCGGCTCGACCGGGTCCGCGACCGGTGCCGCAAGCGACAGCCGCTGTGCATAGGCGTGTTCGGGGGTGGACTCACGCGATGGAGCTGAAGCGGTGTGCGCTGTACAGATGTCGGGGTGCGTGCTTATCGATCCGGCGGCGCGTCAGCACCGTTGCCCATGAGCGCGCTCGTCTCCTCTGGCGGCCCGGGAGGAGCGATCACGCGAACCCTTACCATGCGGTTGATTTCCGGTCGGACGCTAGACCCGCGCGACAGGCACAGGAAGGGTGCGATCGACCTTCGTGACCAGAGCGTTACCTTTCAGCGGTCTACAGTCGCCGCAGAACGGAACGTGAATCCCGACCATATGGGAAGCTTTAATGGCTCAACTGCGGCGTAGGACCGTCCCGGACCTGCTTGATCAAGGAGAGTGAGCGCACAGTGGGTCAGGCCAAAGCGCGTGGACCGTACGCCAAGACGCCGGCCCGCAAGACGGAGATCGTACGAGCGGCACGCGACAGTTTCGCCGAGAACGGCTACGCCAAAGCCTCGCTGCGCGACATCGCAGAACGAGCCGGCATCACCCACGCCGGCCTCCTGCACCACTTCCGGAGCAAGGACGAACTCCTCGCCGAGGTGCTCGCCGAACGCGATGCGGAGGAATGGCAGCAGGGCCTGGAAGCAGTGGACAGCCTGGACCACCTCGCCCCTTACCTCGGCGAGCTCATCCGCCACCACCAGAAGGCGCCCGAGCTGATGCGCCTGTGGATCGAGCTCGCCGCCGCGGCCTCGCGGCCGGATCACCCCGCCCACGCCTACTTCGCCGAACGCTACGAACGCGGGCGCACACAGTTCGCCGAGGGGCTCGACAACGAGGCCGCACGCGGCAGGCTCCGCGAGGGCGTCAGCCCGGAGAGCGCGGCGATCCTCTTCCATGCCGTGCTCAACGGGCTCCAGTTGCAGTGGGTGCTGGACCAGGACCTCGACATCGCCGGGCCCGTCACCGACTTCGTACGCCTGCTCTTCGACCACGACCGCGCCGCGGAATGAACGTATCGCCGCGCGCCCTGAGGTGATCACGCCGACCTCGCGGACAGTCCGAGGATCTCGCCCACGGGCGGCGGCGATCCGCCCCCGCTCGGGTCGTGGGACTTGGATCAAGCGGCGGCGCCTGACGGCGAAGCCGTGATGCAGCGCGCCGCCACAGCGCTCGAACTCCTCCGAACCAGCGGCCCGTCCCCCTCCCCGCAGGCAGCGATCCGCCGCCCCAGATCCTCCAGCGCCGAGCGCGCCGCGGCCGACGCCGACGGCCGACGGCCGACGGCCGACGGCCGACGCCAGGTCACGCTCCCCCGGCATCCACCCCTCGGGCTCGGGATACGGGCTGCCGGTGCCTGCCGTGTTCACCGTGCGCACGCGTTCCCCGCGACCAAGACGCCCCCATATAACGTTCTGATCACGAAGCCGAGCGGCATCCTTCCCGCCCTTGCGATCCCGGTCTACCGTCCCAACGAAAACTAACCACACGGTAAGCGTTGGTGGTCGTCGCACTCCTCGTACTCAGCCACTGCGTGAGCGTCCACTCCCCCCGCCACGTCCGGGCGACCGGCCCGGCCGGAGAGCTCGCTTCCACCCTCGACGCCCCCGCACTGAGGCCACCGCCCACCGCGCCCGAACGGCCTGGTGAACGGCGCAAGTGCCACGAGGCCCGCACCACCGACACTCAGGAAAGCAGTCGACGATGACCGAATTCCCGCCCGGGTTCCTCTGGGGAGCCTCCACCGCACCGCACCAGATCGAGGGCAACAACCTCAACAGCGACTTCTGGGCCAACGAGGGGCGCATCCCGGGCATGGAGCGCAGCGGCGACGCATGCGACAGCTACCACCGGTACCACGAGGACATGCGGCTGCTCGCGGACGCCGGACTCAACGCCTACCGCTTCGGCATCGAATGGGCCCGCATCGAGCCCGTACCCGGCCTGGTCTCGCGCGCCGAACTCGCCCACTACCGGCGCATGATCGACACGGCCTTCGAGCTCGGCCTGACCCCGGTCGTGACCCTGCACCACTTCACCAGCCCGCTCTGGTTCACCCAGGAGGGCGGCTGGCTCGGGGAGCGCGCCGTGGACCGGTTCCGGACCTACGTCGAGACGGTCGCGCCGATCCTTGACGGCGTCGAGTGGGTCGTCACCATGAACGAGCCGAACATGCTGGCCATCATGGCCGGCATGGCGCGGGCGATGCAGAACGCGCAGGCCGACGGGGAGTGGCAGAGCCCGACCCTCGACAACGAAGGCCCGCGTCCACCGCTGCCGGCCCCCGACACCGCCATCGGCGAACGGCTCGTCGAGGTGCACCACGCCGCGCGGGAGGTGCTGCGCGAGCGCACCAACGCCAAGGTCGGATGGACGGTCGCCAACCGCGCCTTCGTGGCCCGTCCCGGGGCCGAGGAGAAGAAGCGGGAACTGGAGCACGTCTGGGAGGACCTCTACCTGGAGGGGTCGCGCGGCGACGACTTCGTGGGCGTGCAGTCGTACTCCAGCCAGTGGGTCGGCCCGGACGGCATCGAGCCCTACCCGCCGCACCCGGACAACACGCTCGTGGGCACCGCCTACCGGCCCGACGCCCTGGGCATCGCGGTACGGCACACCGCCGAGTTCACCGGCGGCCTGCCGATCCTGATCACCGAGAACGGCATCGCCACCGGCGACGACACCCGCCGCATCGCCTACACGGGCGAAGCCCTGGAGCACCTCGGCAAGGCGATCGCCGACGGGGTGGACGCCCGCGGCTATCTGCACTGGAGCCTGCTCGACAACTACGAGTGGGGCCACTGGGCGCCGACGTTCGGCCTGGTCGCGGTCGACCGCGAGACGTTCGAACGCCGCCCCAAGCCCTCTCTCGCGTGGCTGGGCGAGACAGCCCGCCGCGGCCGGATCTGACCGCACCCTCACACGGAGGACACACCGTGCAGGTATCCATACCCGACGTCTCGTCCAAGTCCCTGACCGAACTCGTCTCGCTGTCCGGGCGGCGCGCCGTCGTGACCGGCGCAGGCCGCGGGCTCGGCCGGGCCGTCGCCGAGCGGCTGGCCGAGGCGGGAGCGGACGTGCTCGTCGCGGACATCGAGGACGAGCTCGCCACCGCCGCCGCCGAGGCTCTCGGCGCCCGAGGCCCGGGCCGCGCCCTGGCCACCCATCTGGACGTCACCGACCCCGACAGCGTCGTGGCCGCCGCCGACCTCGCGGTCCGGGAGCTCGGCGGGGTCGACATCTGGGTGAACAACGCCGGGATATTCCCCAGCGTTCCCGCGCTGGAGATGTCCGACAAGGCCTTCGACGAGGTGTTCGCCGTGAACACCCGCGGGGTCTTCCTCGGCTCCCGGGAGGCCGCGCGCCGGATGAGCGAGGCCGGCAGCGGGGGCGTCATCGTCAACGTCGTCTCCACGGCCGGGTTCCGCGGGACGGCCCCCGGGCTCGCCGCGTACGTCGGCTCCAAGCACGCGGCACGCGGCCTCACCCGGCAACTCGCCCTGGAGTTCGCCCCGTTCGGCATCCGCGTACTGGGCGTCGCCCCGACGTTCGTACCGACCGAGGGGAACATGGCGGCGGCAGCGGCGGCCGGCGTGGACTCCGAGACGATCATGTCCGTGATGCAGCCCGGTCCGCTCGGCCGACTCGGCGTGCCCGACGACGTGGCCAGGGTGGTGCTGTTCTGCGCCAGCGACCTCTCGGCGTTCATGACAGGCAGCACACTCCTCGCCGACGCCGGTGAAACGGCCTGACGCACACCACCCCCGACCGCCCCAGCACCCGGTAGGAACCTCATGCTCTCGCCCCGTACCACCCCCACCCGAGACGTCTTCGGCCTCGACGGCCTATGGCGGTTCGCCCTCGACACCCGGGCCGGCTCCACTCCCTGGACGTCACGGCTCGCCCCGCCGCTCGAAGTCCCGGTACCCGCCAGCTACAACGACCTGTTCGTGGACCCGGAGATCCGCGACCATGTCGGAGTCGTCTGGTACCAGCGCGAGGTGCGCGTGCCGCGCGGCTGGACCGGCGAGCGCGTGGTCCTGCGCTTCGGGTCCGTCACCCATACCGCGCAGGTCTACGTGGACGAACGGCTCGTGGCCGAACACACCGGCGGCTACACACCGTTCGAGGCGGACCTGACCGGCATCGTCGAGCCCGGCACCGAGTTCAGGCTGACGGTCGGCGTCGACAACCGCCTGACCAACGTGACCATCCCGCCGGGCACCGTCACCACCGGCCCCGACGGCCGCGAACGGCAGTCGTACCTGCACGACTTCTACAACTACGCCGGCATCGCACGCCCGGTCCGCCTGTACAGCACGCCGACGACCTTCGTCGAGGACGTCACCGTCGTCACCGGACGGGACGGCACGGCCGGCACCGTCAGCTACCGCGTGGAGACCGCCGGCGAACACGCCGACACGGCCACCGTGCGGGTGCGCGTGACCGACGAGGCGGGCCGGACCGTCGCGGAGGGCGAAGGCCCCGAGGGCGTCCTGCGCATCGAGGACGTCACGCTCTGGCAGCCGGGCGCGGCCTACCTCTACGACCTCGTCGTGGAACCGGCCGTGGACGGCGAGACCGTCGACAGCTACACCCAACCGTTCGGCGTCCGTACCGTCGAGGTGCGCGGCACCGACTTCCTCATCAACGGCGAGCCGTTCTACTTCACCGGCTTCGGCAAGCATGAGGACACCCCCGTCCGCGGCAAGGGCCACGACGACGCCTACCTCGTGCACGACTTCCAGCTGATGGAGTGGACCGGCGCCAACTCCTTCCGCACGTCCCACTACCCCTACGCCGAAGAGGTCCTGGACTTCGCCGACCGGCACGGCATCGTCGTCATCGACGAGACCGCCGCCGTCGGCCTCAACCTGGGCGTCCAGGGCGGGCTCACCGGCATTCCGCCGACCCCCACCTTCGCCCCGGAGAACTTCGGCGGGACGACCCAGGACGTCCACGCCCAGCACCTGCGGGAGTTGATCGAGCGGGACAGGAACCACCCGAGCGTGGTGATGTGGTGTCTCGCCAACGAGCCGGCCTCCAACGAGGACGGTGCGCGCGAATACTTCGAACCGCTGGTCGAACTGGCCCGCAAGCTCGACCCGACCCGGCCCCTCACCTACGCCGCCGTCATGTTCGCGACGCCGCAGAACGACCAGATCGGCGACCTGTTCGACGTACTCAGCATCAACCGCTACTACGGCTGGTACCTGTTCACGGGTGACCTCGCGACCGCCGAGGGGTACCTGGAGCAGGACCTGCGGGGGTGGGTCCAGCGCTTCGGCAAGCCGGTCATGATGTCCGAGTACGGCGCCGACACCCAGCCCGGCCTGCACTCCGTCTGGGATACCCCGTGGAGCGAGGAGTACCAGAGCGACTTCCTCGCCATGTACCACCGGGTCTTCGACCGCATCCCCGAGTTCGTCGGCGAACACGTGTGGAACTTCGCCGACTTCCAGACCTCGCCCGGCATCCACCGCGTCGACGGCAACAAGAAGGGCGTCTTCACCCGCGACCGCAAACCCAAGTCCGCCGCGTTCGCCCTGCGCCGGCGCTGGCACGGCCTCGGCGGCCACAAGCCCGGCCAGACCGCGGCCGACTGAGAACGGCGACCCTCCGCAACACCCCGATGCCGCCCTGCCGCAACGACCGACAAGGCGGGCCCGTGGCCCGGCCCGCCACCCCACAGAGCGCAGGGCCGAATCACACCGGCGCCCTCAGGCGACCGGTCCGCTCAAGGCACCGCACACAGCGGCGCCATGCCACGGCCCCTCCTGTGCGTAGGCGAAGCCCCGGTCGTGCCCCACCGGCGTCTCCTGAGCCGACATCCCGGAGTCGCCCGCGGCGCACATCGCAGGATCCCGGCTCCGACGGCACTGGCCGCCACCGCACTCCGCATTCCCCGGACCCGCACCGCAGCGGGTCCAGTCGGCGGCACGGTCGATGCCGTGCCGCCGACATCCCGGCAGCCAGAACCGCTCCACCCCACGGCGCCTTGCCGGCTCTGACCGAACAACCGTTCTTCGCCGCGGCTTCTCCTCCCCTGCCCAGCGGCCCGGCCACGGCCGTCCCGCCGCCCACCGGCTTGCCGCCACCCCTTGCGATCATGTGACAAAGGAGTCCTCATGCCTCACGACGACCGGGACGTCAGCGTGGCGGTTTCCCCTCCCCCGGCGTCACCTCAGAACGCCGCCGGGCGCCCCACCGAGCCGCCCGCCCCGTCCGAGATCGAGGCACCGCCGCTGCAGAAGGTCGGCAGGGACTACCTCCTCTGGCTGATGACCGCCAGCTTCGGCGGCTCCCTGGCCCTGATGGTCCCCCTCTCCTACTCGCTCGCGGTGCGGATCGACGACCTGGCACCGGGACACGAGGAGCGGCTCGGATACGTCACCGGGTCCGCCCAGTTCCTCTACCTGGTCCTCAGCCCCCTCATCGGACTCTGGAGCGACCGGACCCGTTCCCGGTTCGGCCGCCGCGCCCCCTTCATGGTCGGCGGCGCCCTGCTCGGCACCGTCGCACTCGTCGGGGTCGCCCTCGCGCCGTCGGTCCTGCTGCTGGGCGTGGCGTGGGCGGTCGGCATGATCGGCTGGGCCACCGCCGGACAGGCCGTACAGAACGTCCAGGCGGACCGGGTGCCCGAGGAGCAGCGCGGCCGGGTCTCCGCCCTGACCAGTGTCATGACCCAGATCGCCCCGGTGATCGGTATCGGTCTCGCGTACGGCGTGGCCTCCAGCACCTTCCTGGTGTTCCTGGTCCCGGGCGTACTGGGCGCCGTTCTGGTGATCCTGTTCCCGGTGTTCAAGCCCGAGGGCGACTCCCGCGCGCTGGTGCGCACCGGCGGCGTGACCCTGAGGAGCATGGTCGCCAGTTACGGCTTCAACCCGCGCAAGTACCCGGACTTCGGCTGGAACTGGCTCGGCCGCTTCGTCTTCTTCATGGGCCTGTACTTCAACACGGCCTTCGGCACCTTCTTCTACGCGCAGCGGCTCGACCTGCCGGTCAAGGAGGTCGCCGGGATCGTGGCGGTCATCGGGACAGTCGGCGTGGTGGCCGCGGCGGGCGGCGCCATCGGTGGCGGCTTCCTCTCCGACAAGCTCGGCCGGCGCAAGCTGTTCGCCCTGATCGGCTCCGCGGTGTTCGTCGCCGGGGCCGTCACCGAGGCGTTCGCCCACTCGTTGCCCCAGTTGGTCGTCGGCGCGGTGCTGATGCAGTTCGCCATCGCGGTGTTCAGCGCCGTCGACCAGGCGATCGTGTTCGCCGTCCTCCCGGACCGGGCCGAGGCCGGCCGCTACCTCGCCGTCGTCGCCTTCGCACAGAAGATCCCCAGCGCCGTCGCCCCGCTGATCGCCCCGCTCGTCATCACCCTCGGCGTCAGCGACGGCGGCGAGAAGAACTACACCCAGCTCTACCTGATCGGCGCGGTCCTGGCACTGGTCGGTGGCCTCATCGTCAAGTTCAAGATCAGGTCTGTCCGGTAGCGCCGCCTCCCGGCCGGCGTCCCTAGAAGCTTCCCGTTCCACCGAGTTCCAAGAAGGCACAGCATGCACAACGCACCGTACGACCTGGGCATCGACAGCGGCGGTGACACCTTCCCCGTCTCGGGCCCCACGCCCCGGCTGTCGTGGAAGCCACCGTCGGACGCGGCACGCCCGGTGGCGTACGAGGTGGAGTGCACCGTCGACGGCGAGGGGCGACCCGCTGTGGCCACCGCCGTGGGCGGGCACCGGTTCGTTCCGTGGCCATGGGCGGCGCTGGACAGCGGTCGCCGGGTGGTCTGGCGGGTCCGGGCGCTCGGCGGCGACGGCGACTCGCCGTGGTCACAGTGGCACGCGTTCGAGACAGGTCTCCTCGCCGCGGACTGGCGGGCGCACTGGATCAGCCCCGCCGAGTCCGGCGACGCCGGCTACGGCAGACGGCCCGCGTACGTCCTGTCGGCCCGGTTCGAGGCGCGGGCCGGGGTGCGCTCGGCACGGCTGTACGCGACGGCACTCGGGGTGTACGAGGCGTATGTCAACGGTTCGCGGGCCGGCACCGCTGAACTGTCGCCGGGGTCCACCTCCTACGACCGCACGCTCTACGCCCAGGCGTCCGACGTCACGACCGCCGTCGAGGCGGGCGACAACCGGTTCGAGATCCTGCTGTCCGACGGCTGGTACCGGGGTCAGGTCGGCGCCTTCCGCCAACCGGCCGGCTGGGGCACCGTGCCCGGCGCACGGGCCGAACTGCACATCGTCTACGAGGACGGCGCACGGCAGGTCGTCCGCACCGACGGGACGTGGACGAGCGCGGAGTCGGCCATCACCCGGGCCGACCTCATGGACGGACAGACCACCGACTTCCGTCTGCGGCCCGGGGCCGGCAGGCCGGTCCTTGTCGACCAGGTGGAGGCGCCCGCCATCGACTGGTCGCCCGCGCCGCCGGTGCGCGTGATCGAGTCACGCCCCGCACAGGCCGTCGTACAGCTCGAGGACGGCGTGTGGATCGCCGACTTCGGCCAGAACGCCTCAGGCCGGATCGCGCTGGCCGAGCTCGGCCCGGCCGGCACCCGCACGGTCGTCGACCACGGCGAACACCTCGGCCCCGACGGCGACCTGACGACCGCCCACCTCGACGCCACGCGCCCGGGCCAGGCCCCGATCCCGTTCGTCCAGCGCGACGAGGTCGTGTCCGCGGGCGGTGGCGAGACGTTCGAGCCGCGCCACACCGTGCACGGTTTCCGGTACGTCCGCGTCCACCGCGACGGCGCCCCCCTCGACCCGGCGAGCCTCGTCATGCGCGTCATCCACTCGGACCTGCGCCGCACCGGCACGTTCGCCTGCGGGCACGGTGACCTCGACCGCCTCCACGAGATCGCCGAGTGGAGCTTCCGGGGCAACGCCGTCGACGTGCCCACCGACTGTCCGACCCGCGAACGTCTCGCCTGGACCGGCGACTACCAGGTCTTCGCCCCCACCGCGACACGCCTGTACGACGTCCTGGGGTTCAGCCGCAAGTGGCTGCGCTCCGTCCGCGACGACCAGCTGCCCGACGGCCGGATCGCCAACTTCTCGCCCGACGGACGCCGTATCAAACACCACCTCGACGACCAGTTCGCCATGATGACCGGCTCGGCCGGCTGGGGAGACGCCGTCGTCGCCGTCCCGTGGGAGCTGTACGAGTCGTACGGCGACCGGGAGGTCCTGGCCGAGAACTGGGAGGCGATGGTCCGCTGGGTGGAGTGGGCGCTCATGACCGCCCGCACCACCCGCCACCCGTCCCGGACCGAGCGCTCGGCCGAACCGCTGCCGCACGAGCGGTACTTGTGGGACGGCTCCTTCCACTGGGGTGAGTGGACCGAGCCCCGGGTGAGGGCGGCCGACGGCAGCCGTGTCGACCCGGTCAAGGACGATCCTGTCGCCTGGTTCATGGCTGACAAGGGCGAGATCGGTACGGCCTTCCTGTACCGCTCGACGGCGACCCTGGCCCGCGTGGCACGTGTGCTGGACCGTATCGAGGACACGGACCGCTACGCCGAGATCGCCGAGCGGGTCCGTGACGCGTGGCGCACCGAGTTCCTGTCCCCCGACGGACGCACCGCAGGCGACACCCAGGCCGGTTATGTGCGCGCGCTGTCGCTCGACCTCGTCCCTGGTGCACTGCGCGAGGCCGCCGCCGCGCGCCTGGTCGAGCTGATCCGCGCGGCCGGCACGCATCTGGGCACCGGCTTTCTCGCGACCGGCGACCTGCTCCCCGTCCTCGCCGACACCGGACACGCCGACGTCGCCTACGAGTTGCTCCTCCAGCGCACCGCGCCGTCCTGGCTGTACATGGTCGACCGCGGCGCGACGACCATCTGGGAGGACTGGGAGGGCGTCGACGAGTCCGGCGCCGCGCACGACTCCCTGAACCACTACAGCAAGGGCGCGGTGGTCCGCTTCCTGCACACCCACGTCCTGGGGCTGCGGCAGACGCCGGGGTCGGTCGCCTGGGAGTCCTTCGAGGTCGCGCCCGTCCCGCACCCGTCCGTGCCATGGGCCCGGGGCACGCACGAGTCCCCGCAGGGCACGATCGTCGTCGAGTGGCGGATGTCCGGCGCCGAACTCACCGTCACGGTCGACGTCCCCCCGGCCACCGCGGCACGCGTCGTCTTCCCTGACGGCACCGTCGTAGAGCCGCTCCCCTGCGGCAGGTTCAGTGCCACTCGGCGGGTGGGGAAGGCGGGTTGAGGCCAACCGGGGCCCGGTCCGACGGGCCGGGTCTCAGGGGCGCCCGCGTCGGGCGGTGGCGCCCAGCCAGGCGAGGCTCGGCTTCGGGTGGCGCTCGAAGGTCTCACGGTCTACGGCGATCAGGCCGAGAGTCGCCTTCCAGTCGCCCCAGCGGTAGTTGTCGAGGGCGCTCCAGTGCAGGTAGCCCCGCACGTCGATGCCGTCGTCGATCGCGGCGAACAGGTGGTCGAGGGCCTCCTGTGTGTAGGCGATCCGTCGATTGTCGTCGGCGGTGGCGATGCCGTTCTCGGTCACGAGGCATCGGTACCCCGCCGGTGACGTCCCAGGTGTGACGGACCGCCATGCCGAGAGCGTCGGGCCGGTACGCCTTGCCCGCCATGGTGTTGTCGGGGTGCGGCGGATGCGGCTCGATGCCGTCGGGTCCGACCCACTCGCTGGAGTACGACTGGACTCCGACGAAGCCGTCACCCCGCGAGGCTTCGAGGTACAGGTTCTCCCAGTCGTACTCGATCTCGCGGAGCTTGTCCTCGCCGCCGGGCCGTGCGGCGAATGCGCGGTTCGCGACGGTCCAGCCCACGGCGGCGTCGGTGTTGGCGCGGACGACCTCCCGGGCAGCGTGGTGGGCCTCGACCAGGGCGGCGCCGATCTCCGGGTCGGGGGCGGGCAGTTTCGGGCGGGTGTTGTCGGCCGCGGCCAGACCCTGGGGGCCGCTGCTCGGACCGGCCGGGCCCTGGCGCTCGATGGTGATCATCATCGCGAGCATGTTGGGTTCGTTGATGGTGGCGATCCAGGGGACGTCGCCCAGGATGTCCGTGACGGCCTCGGCGTAGCGCGTGAACCGCTGGACCGCCTTTTCCCCGAGCCAACCCCCCTCCTCGGCGAACCAGCGCGGGTTGGAGAAGTGGTGGAGTGTGATGACGGGCGTCAGGCCGAGCGACAAGGCGGTGTCGATCATGCGCCGGTAGTGGGCGAGTTCGGCCCGGGAGAAGTGTCCAGGCACCGGTTCGACGCGTGCCCACTCGATGCCGAAGCGGTAGGCGTTGAGGCCGGCGTCCGCGAGCGGGCGCATGTCCTCCTCGAAGCGGTGGTAGCTGTCGAGCGCGTCGCCGCTCCTCTCCAGGCCCGGCGTGCGTCCTTCGATCACCCACCAGTCGCTGTTGACGTTGTTGCCCTCGGTCTGGTGCGGGGAGCTGGAGGCTCCCCAAAGGAACGGCGTACTACCGCGCATGATCCCTCCCGGAGGTATCGGTGTGATCTTGGGCGAGGTCGGACGCACCCCTCGTCAGGGCAGGGTCAGTCCGCCCTCCAGCAGGGTCTGTCGGTTGGCCGCGAGGAGTTCGAAGCGGTCGGCCTCCGTCTGGTCGATCTCCGTGATGTGCCAGCGCAGATGGGTGCCCGCGCGCAATGCCGCCGGGATGTCGATGTCCCCGGTGCCGATGGGTGTCTGCGGGGTGTCGCGTGCGGCGGGGCCGTCTTTGAGGTGGGCGGTCACGGCGCGTTCCCCGAGGCGTTTGATGACGTCGACCGGGTCCTGGCCGGCCACGGCGGCCCAGTAGACGTCGACCTCGGCGAGGATCTCCGGGTCGAGCAGGTCCCACAGGACGTCGAAGGCGTGGGCTCCGCCGGGCAGTCGGGCCCACTCGAAGTGGTGGTTGTGGTAGCCGAGCCGGATGCCCGCCCCGGCCAGTTCGCGCGCCGCCTCGTTGAGCCGGGCGGCGAAGGCGCGTACGCCGTCGTGGGTCTCCAGGGACCGCTCGTCGAAACCGTCGACAAGCCAGGGGATCGGTACGAAGGCGGTGTCGGTACCAAGGATGCGGCAGGTCTCGATCGCGGAGGCCTGGCTGTCGGCCGAGACGGCGATGTGCATGGAGCTGACCGCGAGACCGGCCTCGTCCAGGTCCGCGCGCAACGCGTGTGCGGCGGCGGCCACTTCGTCCGGGGGCGTGTTCCACAGGCCGAGCGCGAACGGCTCGACGTACCGGAAGCCGAGCGCGGCGAGACGCGCGAGAGTGCCGGGGCGATCGGCCGCCAGAGCATCGATCACGCTGTACAGCTGGACGGCGAGGGTGCCGGGTCTCATGCTTCGTCCTCTCGTTCTGCGGCCTGCGGGAAGGTCATGCGCATGAAGGCCCGGACCGGCCCGACGATGTCGAGATCCTGGTCGAGCAGCCATTGCAACTGCAGGCCGTTCAGCACGGCTTGAAGCAGGGTGGCGGCGTGTTCGGGGGCAAGGGCCTCGTGCAGTTCTCCGCGGTCGGCCTTGCCGCGCATGCCCCGCGCGAACTGATCGCTTCCCCAGGCGTAGCGCTGCACGAAGTAGCCGTGCGCGGGATGCTCCGGACGTGAGGCGGCCACCGCGAGCTCAATCCACAGGCGCATCAGCTCGGGGGCCTTCTGGTGGTGGCGCAGCATGTCGCCGAGGTACGGCGCCAGATGGTCCATGTCCGGGACCTTCGACTCGGCGTACCGCCGCTCCTCGGTGTCACGTTCGGCGAGCACGGCGGCGAGCAGGTCGTCCTTGTTGCGGAAGTGGTGCAGCAGCCCGGCGTGGGTGATGCCGGCCCGCTCGGCGATGTCCCGCAGCGAGGCCTTCGTGAACCCGTGTTCCGCGAAGCTCTCGCGCGCCGCCCGGACGATCTCCGCCCGCCTGGCCGGGGTCTTGGTGTACGGGCCGCGGGCCTTGGCCTGGCTCACAGCGCGCTTCCTCTTCCTGAATCCCGTGACACGTCCCCAAAACCTTCCAAGGCTTAGATTTTCATGACCTGCTCGGAGTGTGGGCGGCGACAGCCGCGAGCACAAGGGGGCGGAGCCCGACGATTTCCCGCCAGATAACGCTCTGATTACGAACGCGGTACGCACCCTTCCCGCGCCTGCCACCGAGGCTTACCTTCCGAATGAAATTCGACCACGTGGTAACTGTTCGCGTCAGGACGCGCCGGCGGATCCGCGACCGCCGCAGCGGCCCTGTTCGCCGCCTCCGGCCACACTCACGGCTCCGCCGCACACCCCCACGCGTGCATCAGCCCAGGCATGCATCCGTGCATGACCGCACCGACAGACCGACACACGTCTCGGCTCTTCAGGTTCCAGGACGAAGGAATCCACCCATGCGCATCCACTCTTCGCATTCCCGGCCCGGGCCGCGGCTGCGCCGACGCTCGCAGACCCTGGCCGCCGCCGTGGCCATCGCCCTGCTGGCGACGGCCACGGCGGCGTGCGACAGCACCCCGGCCGCCACGTCGAACTCCGGCACCGACACGACGCTCGCGCTGTCCATCCTCGGCACGCCCAACTCGTTCGACCCGGCCCAGCTCATCGAGGGCCAGCAGACCTACGTCTGGGACTCGATCTTCGACACGCTCCTCCTCCAGGACAACAAGGGCGAACTGCACCCCGGCGCCGCGCAGAGCTGGTCGTACTCCGCGGACGGCCGCACCCTGACCCTGAAGATCCGCCAGGGCATGAAGTTCAGCTCGGGCGACCCGGTGGACGCGAACGCGGTGAAGGCCACCCTGGACCGGATCCGCTCCACGCCCGGGCAGAGCCAGCTGTCACTCGCCGCCGTCTCCTCGGTCGAGGCACCCGACGCCTCGACGGTCGTCCTCAAGCTCTCCCGGCCCGAGGCCTCGCTGCTCGCCGCGCTGTCGACCGCACCCGGGGTCATCGGCGACCCGAAGACCATGGCCGACAAGAGCACCGCTCTGAACCCGGTCGGCTCGGGTCCGTACACCCTCGACACCAAGACCACCGTCAACGGCTCGGTGTACGTCCTCAACCGGCGCGACGACTACTGGAACAAGAAGGCGTACCCCTTCAAGACGGTCAAGATCCGCGTGATCACCGACCCGACCGCGTCGGCCAACGCCCTCAAGGCGGGCCAGACCAACGCCGGCACCGCCGATGTCTCGCAGCTGTCCGCGCTCAAGGCGGCCGGCTTCGAGATCACCCATGTGGAGGCGACCGCGGGCGCCTACCTCGTCCTCGGCGACCGCGCCGGAACCAAGCTGAAGCCGCTGGGCGATCTGCGGGTCCGCCAGGCCATCAACATGGCCTTCGACCGACAGAAGATGGTCACCCAGGTGCTGCAGGGCTCCGGCAAGGCCACCGACCAGGTGTTCAACCCGAAGGGGAAGGCCTACGACGAGGCGCTCAACGCCAAGTACCCCTACGACGTCGCCGGAGCCAAGAAGCTGCTTGCCGAGGCCGGCTACCCGAAGGGCTTCTCGGTCACCATGCCGAGCCTCGTCTTCACCAAGAGCTTCGAACCGCTCTTCACCCAGGCGCTCGGCGACATCGGCATCAAGGTGACCTGGGAGCCGGTGCCCGCCCAGCAGACCACCTCCGCCGTCGCGTCCGGCAAGTACCCGATGTTCCTGCTCGTGGAGGGCCTCGCCTCCGACGCGATCATGACCCGCAGCTTCTACACCGAGACCGGCTTCCGCAACGTCTTCCACTCCACCGACCCGAAGCTGACCAAGCTGCTCGACCAGGCATCCAAGGAGCTCGACCCGGCGAAGGCCGCCGGAATCTACCGGGAGATCAACGAGTTCGGCGTCGAGAACGCCTGGCTGTCCCCCGTCTTCTACCTCGGCAGCGACTGGGCCACCAAGAAGGGCATCACCTACCTCGGCGACGGCTCCTCCACGATGTCCACGATCCGGCAGTTCGGCGTGGCCGGCTCGTCCAAGTCCGGAGGGTGAGCCGCCACCCATGACGCTCTATGTGCTGCGTCGCCTGACCGCGGGCCTGGTGCTCGCGGTCCTGGTGACCATGATCACGTTCCTGCTGCTCAGCACCTCCTTCGACGATGTCGCGAGCAGCGTCCTCGGCAACGGCGCCACGCCACAGCAGGTCGTCGCCCAGAAGGCCCAGATGGGCCTGGACCGGCCCCTGGCGGGCCAGTACGTCGACTGGCTCTCGCACGCCGTCCGCGGTGAGCTCGGCACCTCCTACTACACCAGCGAACCGGTCCGCTCCGCGATCACCGCCCGGCTCGGCGTCACCCTGTCGATCGTCGTCGTCGCACTGCTGGCCACCTCGGTCATCAGCGTCGCCCTCGGGGTGGCCGCCGCCGCGCGCGGTGGCGCCGTCGACCGGTTCGCGCAGGCCACCGCGATGACCGGCTACCTCGTCCCGAGCCTCCTCGTCGCCATCGCGCTGGTCTACGCACTGGCCATCAAGCTGCATGTGTTCCCGGCCACCGGATACACGGACTTCAGCGAGAGCCCCGCCCGCTGGGCGAGCAGCATCGCCATCCCCGTCGTCGCCCTGATGATGGGCGGGGTCGCCAGCCTGACCTCGCAGATCCGCGGCGCCATGATCGGCGAACTGCGCAAGGACTACGTCCGCACCCTGCGCACCCGGGGCATCCCCACCCGCTCCATCGTGCTCCGGCACGCCCTGCGCAACGCCGCCGGACCGGCCCTGACGGTGCTGTCCCTCGAGTTCATCCAGATGCTCGGCGGCGCACTGATCATCGAACAGATCTTCGCTCTGCCCGGCTTCGGCCAGTACGCGTTCAACGCCTCCCTCCAGGGCGACGTCCCGATCATCATGGGCATCAGCCTCTTCGGTGTACTCCTCGTCGTGGCCGTCAACCTGGTCGTCGATCTCCTCAACGGCTGGCTCAACCCGAAGGCGAGGATGACCAGTTGACAACGCCGAACGCTGACGCACGCCGCCGGTCGACCCTGCGGCGCCTGCTCTCCGACCCCCAGGCCGTCGCCAGCGCGAGCCTGCTGATCGTCATCGTCCTGCTCGGGCTGCTCGCCCCCATCCTCACCGACCACGGTGCCAACGAGGCGAACCTGGACGCCGTCAACGCCGGAGTCGGCGACCACGGTTATCTGCTCGGCGGGGACAAGAGCGGACGCGACATCTACGCCAGGCTCCTGTTCTCCATCAACACGAGCGTGGTCTCGGCGCTCATCGGCGCGAGCATCGCCCTGGCGATCGGGATCACGTCCGGGCTGATCGGGGGGTACTTCGGGCGGCGCGTGCGCGGAGTCACCGAGTGGGTGTTCAGTCTGATCATGACGTTCCCCGGGCTGCTCCTGCTCATCGTCCTGATGCCGGTGACCAAGGGCGACTACAAGGCCACCATGCTGATCTTCGGGGTGCTGCTCTCCCCGGGCGTCTACCGGCTCGTACGCAACCTCGTCCTCGGTGTGAAGAACGAGCTGTACGTAGATGCCGCCCGGGTGTCGGGGCTGCCCGACAGGCGCATCCTGCGGCGGCATGTGTTCACCGTGGTGCGCGGGCCGGTGGTCATCGCCACGGCGTTCCTCGCGGGTTCCTCGATCGCCGTCCAGTCGGGTCTGGCCTTCCTGGGCGTGGGCTCGAACACGGTGCCCAGCTTCGGCGCGATGATCTCCGAGGGGTTCTCCAACCTGTACGAGGAGCCACTGCAGTTCCTGTGGCCCAGCCTCGTGCTCGGCGTCATCACCGCCTCGCTGGTGCTGCTCGGGAACGCGCTGCGGGACGCCCTGGAGGGCGGCCGTCCCAAGCCGGTCCGGATCGTCAGCGCAACCGGGTACCGGCCGTCGGCCACCCAGGCGGCCGCCGTCTCCGGACTGCTCACGGTGGAGGATCTGGCCATCGCCTATCCGACGCCGACCGGCGAGCTGAAGGAGGTCGTCAGCGGCATCACCCTGAGTGTCGCGGCCGGGGAGACCCTCGGCCTCGTCGGCGAGTCCGGCTCCGGCAAGACGCAGACCGCGTTCGCCGTGCTGGGGGTACTGCCCGCGGAGGCGGTCGTCACGCGCGGTTCGATCCGGCTCGACGGGCGTGAGCTGCTCGGCCTGAGCGAGCGCGAACTGCGGTCGGTGCGGGGGACGTCCATCGCGTACGTGCCCCAGGAACCCATGTCCAACCTGGACCCGTCGGTCACGGTGGGCGCCCAGCTCGTGGAGGGAGTGCGCGCCGCGACGCCCATGTCGAGGGACGAGGCCCGAAAGCGGGTCCTGGCGCTCCTCGCCAGGGTCGGCATCCCCGAACCCGAACGCACCTTCCGCTCCTACCCGCACCAGATCTCCGGCGGCATGGCACAGCGCGTCCTCATCGCCGGCGCCGTCGCCAGCAGGCCCCTGCTGCTCATCGCCGACGAGCCGACCACCGCCCTCGACGTCACCGTCCAGGCGGAGATCCTGGACCTGCTGCGCGATCTGCAGAAGGACCTGAACATGGCCGTACTGCTGGTGACCCACAACTTCGGTGTGGTCGCCGACATCTGTGGCCGCGTGGCCGTGATGCGCGAGGGCACGGTCGTCGAGACCGGCGGCACGGAGGAGCTGTTCGCCGCGCCCCAACACCCGTACACGCGGGGCCTCCTGGACTCGATCCTCGACGAGAGCATCCTGCGCACCGATCCACCGGCCGCCTCCATGGGCGCCCTGGAGAAGGAGACCCGATGACCACACTGCTGGAGGTGAGCGAGCTGCGCGTCACCTACCCCGGGCGGGGCTTCAGAGCCCGTCCGCACGAGGTACTCCACGGTGTGTCGCTCACCGTGGGACAGGGCGAGACCCTGGGCGTCGTCGGCGAGTCGGGCTCCGGCAAGACGACCATCGGCCGGTCCGTGCTCGGCCTGGCCGCGCCCAGCGCCGGCACGGTCCGCTTCGGGGGCCACGACATCACCCACGCCGGACGGAAGGAACGACGTGCGCTGTCCCGGGACATCCAGGTCGTCTTCCAGGACCCGTACTCCTCTCTCAACCCCGCTCTCACCATCGGCGACATCCTCAGCGAGCCGCTCGTCGTGCAGGGCACCGCGCCGGGTGAGGCCCGGCAGCGGGTCGCGGAACTCCTCGACCAGGTGGGGCTGCCGAAGGACGCGGCGCAGCGGCTGCCCCGGGAGTTCAGCGGCGGCCAGCGGCAGCGTGTCGCCATCGCCCGCGCGCTGGCGCCCGCTCCCCGGCTGATCGTGTGCGACGAGCCGGTCTCCGCGCTCGACCTCACCACGCAGGCGCGCGTTCTCGATCTGCTCGTCGACATCCAGCGGCGCACCGGTGTCGCCTATCTCTTCATCTCGCACGATCTCGCGGTCATCCGGCACATCAGCCACCGGGTGAGCGTGATCCACCGGGGCGACATCGTCGAGACCGGACCGGCGGGCGACATCACGACGGCCCCCGAACACCCATACACACAGCGGCTGTTGCTCGCCGCACCGGTCGCGGACCCGGCCGAACAGCGCCGGCGGCGCGCGGCACGGCAACACGTGTGACCCGCTTGCCGTACCGCGTCGCACCGCCGAGTCAAGGAGTTCAGAAAGGTCTCCTCATGCTGAAGCCCCGCTCCACAGCGACTGCGGAGCCGCCGGCTGGGACTGGTGGGCCGCAGGCCGTCGTCCGCCGATAGCTGAGACGCACAACCCCCTTTGGAAGGAAGTCCGTTGTCGTCGACCGAACGTATCTTCTGCAACCCGCTCGACCTTGCCTACCGCTACCAGGACATCCGGTTCACCGGCACGGTCAGAGGCATGAAGATCGCTGAACCGCACCGGAGCGTGCACCGGGAGGCGGCCGATCCGTCGATCGTGCTGTACCGGGACCGCTACTACATGTTCGTCTCGATGTCGGCGGGCTTCTGGCACTCGACCGACCTCGTACGGTGGAAGTACCGCGCGACGGCCAAGCTGCCGGCCCTCGACTACGCGCCGGACGTCCGCGAGGTGAACGGCGCCCTGTATGTCAGCGCGTCCCGGAAGGAGGACAACTGCCCCTTCTTCCGGAGCGTCGACCCTCTGTCCGACGACTTCGTCGAGGTCACCCCGGGCACCTTCCCCTTCTGGGACCCGAACCTGTTCCAGGACACCGACAACTCCGTGTACCTCTACTGGGGTTGTGACAGCAGGACCCCGATCCAGGGAGTCCGTCTCTCGGACACGTTCGGTCCGGTCGGTGAGCCGTCGCCGCTGATCAGCTCCGACGTCCTGGCCCACGGCTGGGAGCAGTTGGGCGAGGACCACGTCGTCGTACCGCCGAAGACCGAGCGGGAGCGGCTCGCCGCGATGGCCATGGGCACCGACCCCTACATCGAGGGCGCCTGGATGACCGAGCGCGACGGCACCTACTACCTCCAGTACTCGGCACCCGGCACACAGCTGAACACCTACGCCGACGGGTACTACACAGCCCCGGCGCCCCTGGGACCCTTCACCTACTCCCTCGACAGCCCGTTCTCGTCGAAGCCGGGCGGGTTCATCACCGGGGCGGGACACGGCAGCACGTTCCAGGACCTGCACGGAAACTGGTGGCACGCGGCGACGATGCGGATCTCGGTGAACGACGTGTTCGAGCGCCGCGTCGGAATCTTCCCCGCGGGCTTCGACGACGACGGAGTGCTGTTCTGCAACCAGAACTTCGCCGACTACCCGATGACGGTCCCGGACGGCCCGTTCGACCCGTGGACACCCCCCGCCTGGATGCTGCTCTCCTACAAGGCGAACGTAGTCGCGTCGTCTTCGGCCACCGGACACGACCCCGCGTCGGCCGTTGACGAGAACGTCCGCACGTGGTGGGCGGCCGCAGGCCGCGAACCGGGCGAATCCCTGACCGTCGACCTCGGCACGGACAAGACCGTCCACGCCGTGCAGATCAACCTGGCGGACCATGAACTGGCCGACGCCGCCCCTCACGCTCGGGACGGAGTGGACCTGGGCCATTCCTGGCGGGGCGTCTTTCCGGGCCATCAGCCGGCGGAGATCCTGGTCGAGTTGTCGAAGGACGGCAGGGAGTGGACCGTCGTCCGGGACTCCCGCGACACGGACACCGACGCTCCGCACGCCTTCATCGTCCTCGACGCGCCACAGGAGACCCGATTCGTCAGGGTGACCAGCGGCCGGATGCCGTTCGACGGCACCTTCGCCGTCAGCGGGATCCGTGTCTTCGGGACAGGCGAGGGCGAGGCTCCGCCCTCCGTGCGTGCCCGGGCCGCCCGCGTGGACGACCGCACGGCCAGGATCGACTGGGACGCCGCCCCCGGAGCGATCGGCTACAACGTCCGCTACGGACGTGACCCGCAGAAGCTGTACCACAGCTGGCTGGTGTACGAGCGCACCCAACTCGACCTGCGCTCGCTGAACTCGGGCGCGGAGTACTGGGTTGCCGTAGACGCGTTCGGCGAAGCCGGCGTCACCTCCGGTGTGCCCGTGCCCGCGGCGCGCAACGCCGAACTGGATGAGCAAGAGGCCGAAATGCAGCGTTGAGAGAGCGAGTTCCCGAACGACGCCGACGGCAACTGTTGCCACGTGCAACCAGACGTGCCACGAACACAATCGCGGCCAGCACCTCCCGGTCACCATGCCGACGACGGCCACCACCCTGAGGTCGTACCGGCGCCTCCGCTACCACTCGCTGGAACAGCTCCCACAACTCGTCTGGCACCAGCCGCTCAACGATCCCCACCACGGCACACCGGCCAGAACTGGACCAGGACCCGTTCCACCCCGGCGGGCACCTCCTGCTGGGCGAGCTCGCGTACTCGCTCCTGCCCGCTCACGTAAGCGCGCACCCGCCACAGTGTGTCTGGCCTCCCCAGTTCCACGACCGGCTCGCTCGGACCGCCATACGACCACAGCGCCATCTCCCCGGAGCGGCAATACCACTGGGTATCCGCGCTCGACTCCCAGATCTCCCGCTCGTCCGCCGGCGGCTCCTGGTCCCACACCTCCGCGGTGAAGGACGCATGATGTGTGTGACCGCCGCTCCTGAAGCACAGACGCCGCTCACGCACTTCGAGGAGTTCAGCCTCAGCGGGCTCAGGGCTCTCTCCGGGCTCGTCTTCATCGGCGTCCTCGGCCCACAGGGCGTAGAACTCGACATACGGCTCAAGTTCTTGACGCCTCACCACCGGCATGCCCGCACCCTTCGGTCAACGGTCAGTATCGGACATGCGGCTGCGCTGAAGGCCCCGAGCGGCTGACCGGTCGGGGCCCTGCCGGCCGTGCGGGCTACCGCGTTGTCGCCACCCGCAGGGGCGCGAGGTCCGGGCTCGGCGTGGACCCGATGGCGCCGGGCAGTGGTTGCGTGGTCGGGATCTGCGGTGCCACGCCCTTGTAGTACGGCGTGTACACGTAGTGGGTGCCCACGCCGATGGCCGCGCCGATCTTGGGGATGACGGAGCCGTCGACCGATCCCGAGCCGCCGAAGACGGCCACGTGGTACATGCTCGACGACATGCGCATCAGGTACCGCTTGGTGTCGGACGGCAGTGCGGTGACGTCGGTCCACAGCAGCGGACCGTGGGTGGTCATCGCCGAGGACGCGGAGACACCGCCCCGCCAGCTCCCCGCGGAGGCGACGGCGGCGTTCGACGGCAGCGACCACCACATGTCGGCGAGAAGCATGGCGTTCGACTGCGGCGTGGCGCCGGTGACCCGGTAGTAGCTGAACGAGCCGGGCCAGTTCGGCATCTTCCCGGCCTTGTACGCCTTGGTCAGCGCCGACTCGGTGTCGGTCCCCACTGTGATGATCTTCGTCGTGGCGGGACTGTACTTGTTGAGGTACCCGTAGACCGACGCGGTCATGGTCCCACCCTCGGTCAGCAGGACGGTCGCGGTACCGGCTGAGCCCATCGAACCGGCAGCGGAACTCGCCGCGAGGGCGTTGTGGTATTCGGTGCCGGTTGCCAGGAAGACGTACTTCGGTGTGCTGGTGATGGCCTTGGCCACGGCCACCGAGGTCGAGTAGCGCGAGACGTCGGACAGCCGCTTGGCCACGTACCCGAGCGAGGTCACCTTGGACGCCACCGCGCTGCTGAGGATCCTGGTGCCGCCGACCAGGTACACCGTCTTGCCCTTGGGCAGCATGCGCTTGAGCTCTGTCTGCACCGAGGAGTCCAGGACCGTCCCGGAGGTCATCAGCACCGGCCCCCGCTTCTTGCCGGCCAGCGATGTCGCGGTGGTGGCGTAGGCCGCGTCGGACTTGCTGATGAGCACGGCCGCGTTCGCGTTCGGCAGGCTGGCCGCGCCGGCGCCGACCGTGTTCCAGGTCCACTTGGACGACGCGATGTTGGTGTCGTAGGTGTCGGAGCCGTAGACCCGGGAGATCGCGTTGTTCCTCAGCGGCTGCCAGGCCACGTCGGTGCCGGTGCCCTGGGGTACCCGCGTCTGCGTGCCCGTGCCGAGGTCGTGGATGCGCACCTGGGGTCCGTCAGCGACGTCGGGGTCGCCCGAGATGTAGACGTCGTACGCGATCCGGTTGCCCTGCGGCGACCAGGCGGGCCGATGATGGTCAACGGCGTCCGTGGTGAGCTGGGTGAGCCCGGTGCCGTCGGCGCTGACCTTGAACAGTTGCCTGTGCCCATCGACCGACCGGGTGAAGGCCACTGACCGGCCATCCGGGGAGATACTCGGGTCCTTGGCGTCGTCGGCCAGCTTGGTCAACGCCCCGGAGCGGCCGTTGTAGACCCAGACGGCAGGGGCGCCCGCGGTCCCGCAGCTCGTGCCGGTGCGCACGAAGGCCAGCATGCCGTTCACCGCGCCGCTTGGCTCGGAGTCGCAGCCGTCGACATCGGTACCGAACAGGGCCTTCGGTGTGCGGGTGCCGTCGGCTGCGGTCAACCGCAGCCGGCCGCCGGCCGTGAAGACGACGTCGCCGCCGCCGTACCAGAAGGTCGGATCGGCAGGATGCCAGCCGCTGCCCGACGGCATGGCGATGTCGACACCGGTGTCCTCGGAGTCCGCCCACGCCGTGCGGAGATGGTCGTCGTGAGGGTTCACGAAGGCGATCTGGCTGCCATCGGCGGACCAGGCGCCCTGGTGTCCGGTCGGGTGGAACTGGGACCACGATGACCCGTCGGGACGGACGAACGCCATCTGATCGCCGACGTCCGTGTAGAGCAGCTTGCCGTCGGTGGCCGGCCAGTTGCCGGGAACGGCGTCGGCCGGCCCGGGAAGCGCGGCGATGAGGCCCGCCGCGAGTGCGGCGGCGGTGGTGAGCGCCGCGGATCTGCGGCGCGTACGCAGGTTCAATGTGCCCCCATGGCGAATGGATGGCTGCCGATCCCCTCCCCCAAGGCGAATGGACGGCTTCACGTTCGTCCGCACGACAGCGGCGAAAGGATAGCCGCAGGTCACAAGCGCTGTGAAGGCAGGGGCTCCCGGCTTTGCCGGTCGGTGATCAAGCGGCCGGAACCTGGCTGACGGTGTGCGTCGCCACCTCGCTCATCGGGTTCGGCTGACGCTGCCCATGAGACGGCCACCCGCCCGTCCAGGTCCACGCCGGCGACTGCCACATGACCGGCGAGCGCCACCGTCCCGTCGACCGCGACGAAGCCCGCAGCCTCCTCACGGCCAGCCTGCCCGGCTGCAGCCACTGCCAGCCCGATGTCCGCCTGAACATCCTCGACTTATCCGCCCGCCCGGCTTCACCCCCCTCCCCGCGGCGCGCTGATCGAACACCCGTACCACCTGCTCGTTATGCTGCGTTCCCGGTGATTCACCCCATCACCCGGAGCAGGCCCCCTCACTCATGCCTCTCCCTCCCCCGCCGCCGGTCTCCGAGCCGGACCCGTCCGCGCTGCTCTGCTCCGGCGACCGTGTCGGCCAGTTCGCCGGCTGCCAGCGCAAGACCCACCGCTACGGCAGCGGCGGCTCCCCCCCTGTGCCAGCGATGCATGGCACCCGTCCGGGACAAGTAGGGCCCGAGCGTCCGCTACCCCAGCACCCGCGCCTGACCACACGCCCCGGCCACCCGGTCGGGTGGCGACCGTCCTCGTCGCGGCCAACAACGAGTGGCTGTGCCCAGCACTCATCCGAAACCGGCCAGGACGGCTGCAGAAGCGTCAGGCAGTCATGGCGGCTCGGTCGGACTCGCTGCGCAGAACGCAGAACTCGTTGCCTTCGGGATCAGCGAGGACCGCCCAGCCGGAGCCATCGGGATTCCGGTGATCGGTGACGAAGGTGGCGCCGAGGCTCAGCAGCCGTTCCACCTCCTGCTCACGCGAGGTCTCTGGGCGCAAACACAGATGGAGCCGGTTCTTGATCGTCTTGGACTCGGGCACCTGGTTGAAGTGCAGCACCGGGCCCTCCGCCAGCAATACCTGAGCCTCCGGATCACCCGGTTTGTCCTCCGGATGCAGCGGACGGCCGGTCACCCTGCTCCAGAACCGGGCCAGCTCGTAGGCATCCGCACAGTCAATCGCCACGTTCTGCAATACCGAGACCATGCGCGCGAGCCTTCCTGACTTCCACTCCAGACGCCACCGAGTTGCGCTCGTCCTTGCGCATCCAACTCGTACACCTGGAAGCACTTTCGACACCCGCCCTAGCCGCCGCGCAGCGGGGCACCCGCCCTCGTGCCGAGCGGCGTGCCCGCTCCTAGGCTGGAGGTGCCCGGGGCAGGGAGGTACGCCGTGCCCGCGAGCATCTGGAGCGGGGCGATCTCGTTCGGGCTCGTCTCTTCTCCGAACTAGGAGACCAGCGGGGGGACGGGGTCCCCGCTTTGGGGCGGGGATCAGCTGCAGCCGGGGACAGGAGTGCCAGCGCAGTTGTCCGGACGGTTGTTGCGCACTGGGGAGCGGGTCAGTGTCACTGTGCCGCCTTGGTTGAGGATGCCGCCGCCGAAGCCGCCAGCACCGTTGGTGATGGTGAGCCTTTCCAGCTGCACCTGGAAGCCGAACCTGATGATCACGGTGATGCGTGGTCGGGGTAGCCGACGACGTGCGTACGACCGTGGTCGCGCCCGTGGTCCGGGGTACAACCACGGCCGTGGCCGGCCCGACCAACAAACCGGCCACGGCTGCACACCGCCACCTGCCGCTGTCCCCCGTCCGCGTGATCGTGTCCAGCGGGCTCAGAGACCTCCTCCTGCGCAGCCAGGAGAAGGTGCGAGCGGCAGCGGCGCCAGCCCGCCCCGGTCTGCCCCGGCTTGCCCGGATCGCTGCTGGCGGCGCCAGCTCTCCGTCACGGCCTTTGTCGTGCAACACCCTAGAATGTTGTGTTTTGTCACGAGTGTGCGTGTGAGGTATGCGTACCCGGCTACCCGTACGCAATGGTGCGGACTGTGAAGCGGCATGGAAGGCACGGCGGGCACACGGTGGCGGGCCAGGAGGCCGAGGCCGCGCGTGAGCCTGAGGCCGGGCCGGATGAGCAGGTGGAGCGGCGGGCGCCGGACACTCCGACGGATCTGCCCAAGCACTCCTGGAGGGCGGTGCTGAAGGGCACCGTGAAGGAGTTCAAGAAGGATGAGCTGACCGACCGGGCGGCGGCCCTGACCTACTACGGGATCCTGGCGCTGTTCCCGGCGCTTTTGGCGCTGGTCTCGCTGCTGGGGATCGTCGGGCAGTCGGCGACGCAGCAGGTGCTGGACAACATCCAAAAGCTCGCCCCGGGCGCGGCGCGAGACGTCCTCAGCAGCGCGGTCAAGCAGATGCAGGGCAACGCCGGGATCGGTTCGATCATGGCGATCGTGGGTCTGGTGCTCGCGGTGTGGTCGGCGTCCGGCTATGTGGCGGCGTTCATCCGCAGTGCGAACGCCGTCTACGACGTCCCGGAGGGCCGCCCGGTGTGGAAGGTGCTGCCCGTGCGCGTCGGCGTGACGGTGGTGTTGATGGTCCTGGCGGTGATCAGTGCGGTGATCGTGGTGTTCACCGGCGGCCTGGCCCGCCAGGTCGGCACCGCGCTCGGAGTCGGCGACACGTTCCTGACGGTGTGGTCGATCGCGAAGTGGCCGGTGCTGATCCTCCTGGTCACATTCATGATCGCGATCCTGTACTGGGCAACGCCGAACGTACGGGTGCGTGGCTTTCGCTGGATCACCCCGGGCAGCTTCCTGGCTCTGCTGATCTGGATGATCGCCTCGGCCGGGTTCGCGCTGTACGTGGCCAACTTCGCCTCCTACAACAAGACCTACGGCACCTTCGCCAGCGTGATCATTTTTCTGGTGTGGCTGTGGATCACCAACCTGGCGATCCTGCTCGGTCTGGAATTCGACGCCGAGCTGCACCGCCAGCGCGCCGTTGCCGGCGGTCACCCGGCCGCACAGGAGCCGTACGTGCAACCGCGCGACACCCGTAAATGGGACGAGGAGGACCACCGCCGCCTCGACTGAGGCGCCGGGACCTGCGCGAGCCCGTCCAGGGCTTCGCCCCGGGAGCCGCGCCGGTCCCGGTGACGGCGAAGACGATCCATACCACCGGTGTGCGAGGGCTCTGGAAGGGAAGTCGGCTGATCATGGGGACGACGGCGGATCTGCACGAAGGAGATCATCGGCTGGCCAGGCGGGCGATCGCCTCAGGGCCGCCCTGGGTGAGACGGGCAGCGCCCGCCGTGCAGGAGGCGGCCGAGCGCACCAAGCTCTGGTGGGCCGCAGCCGCGGCAATGGCCGCCTTCGGCGGCTGGCGCGGCCGCACGGCCGCCGCCGCGGGGGTGGCCGCCATGACGACCGCGCAGGTGCTGTCGAACGCGATCGTCAAGCCCCTGTACCGCAGGCGCCGCCCGCCCGAGGAGTGGGTTCCCCAGGAGGAACTCGATGAGCGCCCGGACAGCTCCTCCTTCCCTTCCGGGCACACCGCCGCCGCCTTCGGTTTCGCGGGCGCCGTCGCGCCGGTGTGGCCGGCCGCCGGGGCCGCCTGCGGCGTGTCGGCCGCGGCGGTGGCCGCGGAGCGGATACACAGTGGTGCGCATTACCCCTCCGACGTGGCCGCAGGCGCACTGATCGGGCTGATCGCGGCCGCCCTGGTCCGGGCCGCGCCCCATCTGCCGTGGCGACGGGTGCTGTGACGTGCGGTGATGCGAGGCTGCCGGGGTAGTCGGGGGGCCGGCCGGACCGGTACGAAGGACAGACGGGCTCTCATGACAGAGCCCGAAGCAATCGTGGCCACCGGCACTGCCGTCCTCACCCACACCCCCGGAGCATCCCTGCCCGGGGTCATCCTCTCCGCCGGAGGCTCTTTCGCGGTTTCCATGGGGCTTCCCCTGCCCGCGCTGTCGGCGCTCGGCCTGGTGCTGCGACCACCTGGGCGATGGTCGCAGGGGCGGCCTTCCAATCAACGCGGCCATCGCACGGGCCGGTCCCCGCCGAAGCAAGTCGCGGCGCGCAGGCCTGGCTGCCCTACGATGCCAGGCTGCAGCTGCGGCCCGCAGTTGGCACCGGCAGAAGTACCTCCGCGTCCGACACAGGCGCTGCCAAGGGATCAGGGACGTGCGCCCGGGGGCCCGGCCAGCCGGTTCATGTCCAACGTCCGCCGCCGGGCGTTTGGAGCGGACGGACCATGGCTCAAGGCCTTGAAGCCCCCGTACAGCTCCTTCCACCAGAGCCGGAGAGGCAAGCTTGGATGATGCCGTGAGCGCGGGCCGCGGTGAGGTCATGGGAAGCCCCGGTGCCGCGCGTGAGAACCACAGTGGTGTGCCGTCCGGGGCCGCGCTGACCTGTACGTTCATTCCGTGCTTGCGGTGTTGCGGCGCCGTTCCTGCGGACCTGGGTGCGCAACAATCAGCCGGTCGGCGAGAGCGGGTTCAACGTCCGGGTGGTCGACACGATCGCCGAGAACAGCCGCACGATCGACTTCCAGTACTGCTTACCGACTTCGTCACCACCGGCACGACCGGCGCGGTCTCGATGCCCATCACGACCAAGGGCAACATCCCGCAGAGCTGGCCGGCCGGAGCGCGCTGCACCCGGGGCGGCAACAAGCCGGGCACGAAGACCTTCACGGAACTGAAGGCGCTGCGCACCTTCCACGAGACCATGCACGCCAACCCAGGGCAGGGCAGCGCGGGTGCCACAGACCTGCTCTTCCGCGGTCTACGAGCCGGCATCAGCTACGGCCCGCCCGCGGGGTGGGCGCTGAGCGGTGCCCAGGGCGGCAAGCTGTTCATGCTCGCGCCGCGCTGGGAGACCGCAACGTACCTGGCCAACTCCACCAGCGCGGGCAACCCGGACAACAAGGGCGCGGCCACGTTCAGCTACGTGCCCACGCTCACCTTGAACGCCGAGGAGGGCGCCGACGAACGTGCCGAAGCGCAACACATCAGGCAGGCGTTCCTCGTCCCGCAAGACACCAAGCCGTACATGTCGGCGAAGAACGTGCCAGGCCAAGAGGCCGAAGCGCTGCTGCATCGGACAGTGAGCGCGGCCCGTAACGAGAAGAACCGGGCAGCAGCGGTCAAGCAGTGCAAGCGCTACTTGGGAGCCAACTACACCGCCAACGGGCCGAAGGAGTGCGACGAATACCCTTCGCGAGCACCTATGAAGGGGCCGCAGAGCACGACTACGACAACGAAGCAAAGAAGTTCAACTTCTCCGCGAAACCAATCCCGAAGGACGACAACAGGAACGGCGGCCTCATCTGAAAAGCTTCTACGCCAAGAACCGCTTGATCGACGGATACAACGACGGCTTCATCGTGAAGATCGTCGGCTAAGGCCGGTCGCCCACACACGGTGGTGGCGGACCGAGGGTTCGGCCCGCCACCACGGTTCGCTCACGAATGCGCCGGCCAGAACTGGATCAGATAGCGCTCGACGCCGTGTCCGGTGCCCTCCCCCTCAGACAGGGCCGCGGCAGCGGCACGGCCCGCGCAGCTGACCCGCACCCGCCAGGATCCTCCCGCATCAGCCAGCGTGATGAGATCGTCGCTGCGGCCCACATGCATCGACCACACCGCGACATCGCCGCTGGTGGAAACGAAGTCGGCCTCGGCCTGCTCGTCCCAGCCCGCCGGATCCTGCCCGGGCGGGGGCCCGTCCCATACTTCGACACTGACCGTGGCGGTGTGGGTGTGACCGCCGCTGGTGATGTCCAGCCGCCCGGGATGCGTGCTGAGAAAGGCATCGAAGTCGAAATCGTCAGGGAAGGGAACCGGCAGATCGACGTCGTCGCTCTCCTGCAGCCCGAAAGCGTAGAAGCCCACCAAGACATCCACCTGCTGTTGCCGGACGAGCTTGGCCACGGGCGCCCCTTCGACATACCCCACAACAGATCACCCAGGATCCTAGTTCCCGGCCAATGATTCGGTGGCTGTGAGACGTTCTACGAGTCCGGGACGACCGCACGCGGACGCAGGATTGCTGCGTGCGCTGACCGGCTGCGCACGATGAAAGAACAGAACACTGTGCTAGCGGCGCAAGCCACCCACTCGGTATGCCCACCGCTCCCCCGCAGCCGTCTCAGACCGTGTTCCACGCGGTGAGGAGGAGCGCAGGGCGCAGCAGCGGACAGGCGCGGCCTAATCGCGAGCGTGGTCACGTGTACAGCTTGGTGCATGCCGGCTTTGGCGCGTTGGTGATCTTGAGGCAGGTGAGGCACAGGAGGTCTCGGCGGGCTCCTCACTCAGAGCCCCCGCACTTACCATGCGGTCTGTGCCTTCGCCGTCTGGGCCCGCGGGTTGAGCCCCCTACTCGTCCCGAACCAGCCGACACGGCTCCTGCCCTCCAGTTGAGCGAGCACTGCGGCTCTCTCCAACTGGCCCTGGCGCTACGTTGATTGCGCGTTATTGCCGGTGGGCGTGTTCTGGGGGACGGTAAGTGAACCACTTCAGGCAATGGGGGCCCACACACCTTCCAGCTCCTCTCGCACGATCAACCGGCGACTCGCGGATCCACCGCGTGCGCGTCGCGACAGCTCGCGATGGTCGCGGTCGCTGTCGAGAGGAGGTGACCGATGTGCCGAACCTCAGAGCCGGACGATCCTGGCACGGCCGCGGAGGGCGACGAACCCCCCTCAGCCGGTCCCGGAACGCCCATGAGGTGGTATCCGCGGGATGTGAGCTCGTGGTGGATGGGGTTGCGAGCCGTGCTGCTCGTCGTGGACACGGTGGCGACCCTGAAACAGCACGAGGCCCTTGCCCAATGGGCAAGGGCTCTCATCGCGGTCGGTGACATGATCGTCGACGCCGGCAAGCACGAGCGGTCATGAAACCAGGGGCCTGATCGTCGAGAGGCGGTCAGGCCCTCTACATCCAGGAGAACATGGACCGCCGACCCCAGCCAAGGGGTGCTCTCCCAATTGCACCTAATGGCGCGTCACGAAAACGGGTTTCGTGTCATGCTCGCGGTCCATCCGAGGAGGAGGCCGTGTCATGGGGATGGCAGACCGCGCGTGCCGGGAGTGCAGTGAGCCGCTGCCACCCGCTTCGGACACCGGTCGGCCACGCCAGTACTGCTCGGACGTCTGCAGATCGGCGGCTCGGCGGTCCCGTAACCGACAGAAGGAATCTGCTGATACTGCCGCTTCGCGCCAGTGCGCGACGAACATCGCCGGCCGCCGATGCGACCGGACCGCGCGGCATGCCGTGAGGGTGAAGGACACCGAAAGCCAAGTCTGCGCCGAGTGCTACGACATGACCATGTCGTTCCTGATCAACAGCGGGGTGCCCGCCTCCTCAGTTGAGGTTCGCCCGCTGCCCCACGAAGCGGACGAGCGCAAGGCCGACGACGAGGCAATGGCGGTCGCTCCGGCGCCAGCCGGTGTCGGCCGCCGGGCGTGCATTCTCCTCATCGAAGATGATCCGCACGTCGCCGCGGCGCTGACCGCGGTCCTGGTCCAGCACCGCTACGCCGTCATCCAGGAGAGATCTGGATCTGCCGGCCTGCACGCGGCCTATGCCCAACGGCCCGACCTGGTACTGCTGGACCTCGGACTCCCAGACATAGACGGCTACGAGATCCTGACCCGGCTTCGGGCCGTCAGTGACGTACCCGTCATCGTCGTGACGGCACGCAGCGATGGCCGCTCCCGTCTGCACGGACTCAACCTGGGGGCGGACGACTACGTCGTCAAACCCTACGAGACCGCGGAACTCCTCGCCCGCATGGCGCGAGTGCTGCACCGCCGCAGATCACCGGAGCATTGGGCGGAGAACATCTACGACGACGGCCTGCTACGGCTCGACTCCCAAAGCCTTGAGGCCAGCGTGGCCGACGTGCCGCTGAAGCTGACACCCACGGAGTTCCGCGTCCTCGACCTGCTCGTGCGCAACACGGGAGTCGTCCAGCCCTTTCGCAAACTGCTCGCACGAGCCTGGGACGACCCCAACGGGCGGGACACCGACAAGGTCAAGTTCACCATCTCGCGCCTGCGCGGGAAACTGGACTCAACCGCCCTCGGCAGCACATCAATCGTATCGGCCCGAGGCATCGGCTACCTCTACCGAACACCAGGTCCATCAACCGCGGGCAGCCCTGCCACGCCCGACTCTCCCTCGTCCCGGTCAGGCTACGGGCACGCGGGCAATGTGCTCGGCATCCTGGAATCGCACACCCCGGACAGCGCCAGCAAAGAGACGGTTCTGCGCCTGGGCCCCGTGCACATCGACCTGCTCACCCAGCAGGTCAGCGTGGACGGTTCGGACATCGAGCTCACCCGCAGGCAGTTCGATCTGCTCGCCCTGCTGGCCCAGCGTCCCGGCGTGGTCATCCCCCGGGAGCAGATCATCAGCGAGATCTGGCCCACGAGTTGGGAGGGGACCGGACGCACCCTGGAAGTGCACATCGCGTTCCTGCGCGCCACACTGCGCAACCCGGCCCTGATCGAGACCGTACGCGGCGTCGGCTACCGCTTCGTCGCCCCCGCCGCGTAAGACGCCATGTCAGTTGGCGCGTCGGCAGTGGCATATGAGGGTCGATGCCGCGGGAGGACAGCCGACGCCGCAGGTGTCGGTAGTCGTAGCCCCTGTCCCCGTGCAGTTTGCCGAGCTTCCGACGCCGGGGGCCGCGGCGTGAGCGGATGGGCGGGATACCGCGGACCAGCGGGATCAGGGCCTGGCTGTCATGGAGGTTCGCCGCCGAGATGCCGACCGGCAGAGGCAGCCCACTGCGGTCCACGATGAGGTGGATTTTCGAACCCTTCTTGCCACGGTCGGTCCGATTCGGTCCCGTCAACTGTCCCCTTTGAGGACCCGGAGGCCTTACTCCACTCGGTGAACCGGCGGAAGGCGGTCACTCCCGACAGTCCAAAGCCCGGTGGCAGTTGGTTCCAGGTGCAGCCCGAGGCGGCCACGAAGATGGTCGCGGCCAGCACCTCACGGTCCCCTCGGCGACGATGTCCTCACCCGAGCCACCAGATCACCGGTCTCCTACGACGTGTGCCGGGAGGCGTGTCAGAGCGAGGCCGGAGCCGCCTGCCCCACGCCCCGGCGTTTGCGGCGCCATGCGTACAGCGCGAGGGCGACGAGCGTCATGGCGTACGGGATCGTCGATACCAGCTGGGGCGGCACGTCGAGCGTGCCGAGCTGTACGGCCAGGGCCTCCGCCGCGCCGAAACCGAGGGCGGCGAGGAAGACGCCCCAGGGGCGCAGGCCGCCGAGAAAGACCGCCGCCAGGGCGATGAAGCCGCGGCCGGCCGTCATGTCCCGTACGAAGAAGGAGACATAGCCCATGCTGAGGAAGACCCCGGCGAGTCCGGCGAGCGCGCCGCTGAGGGCGAGTCCGGCGTACTGGACGCGTCGCACCGGGATGCCGACCGACGCTGCGGCGTCCGGCATCTCCCCGACCGCGCGCAGGTGGAAGCCGAAGTGCGTGCGGTAGAACAGCCAGGCGACGAACGGGGCGGCCAGGAAGGCCAGCCAGGTGATCAGGTTCTGCCCGCTGAGCACGTCCCCGAGTACCGGGATGCTCTCGATGCCGGGCAGGGGGACGGTCGGCAGGGTGCCGCTGTCGAGGCCGGAGGTGCCGCCCTTGTCGTCCAGGAGGGTGTAGACGGCGTACGCGCTGGCACCGGAGGCGAGGAGGTTGAGGCCGATGCCCGCGATGATCGCGTCGGCTCCGAGTTCCAGGCGCAGCGCGGCGAGCAGCAGGCCGAGGAGTGTGGCCACGGCGATCCCGCTGAGGGCTCCCAGGGCCACGGAGTGGCTGTAGCCGGCGACCAGCGCGCCCGTGCAGGCGGCGGCCAGCATCTGGCCCTCCAGGGCGATGTTGCTGATGCCGGCGCGTTCGGCGACCAGTCCGCCGAAGGCGGCGAGCAGATACGGTGTGGCGACCCGCAGCGCGGCCGCCAGGAAGGCACTGCTCAGGACGACGTCGAGTACGGAACTCATCGGGCGTCCACCTGCTTGTGTGCCGCCTGCTTACGGGCGATCCGCCGCTTGAGCAGGTCCGGCAGGGCCTGTGCGGTGACCAGGAGCACGATGACCGCCTGGATGACGACGACGATCTCGGTGCCGACGTCGGTCTGCTGTTCCATAATGTCTCCCCCGGCGCGCAGGTAGGAGTAGAAGAGTCCGGCGATCACGACGACCAGCGGGTTGTTCCTGGCCAGCAGGGCCACCACGATCCCCTCGAAGGCGAGGCTTCCGGCCATGCCGGGTTCGAGGCGGCCGTAGACGCCCTGGACGAGATGGGCTCCGGCGAGGCCCGCGACGGCGCCGCCGATGACGAAGCTCCACTCGATGGCGCGGGGCACCCGGATGCCGCCGTACTCGGCGAAGTCGGAGTTGGCGCCGGTCATCCGGATGCGATAGCCGAGCGGGGTGCGGGTGATGAGCAGCCACAGCGCGGCGGCGGTGAACAGCATCAGGACGAGGCCGACGTTGGACCGGCCGAGCGGTATGCCGAACCAGTCGGTCAGCGGGGTGAGTACGGAGTCCTGCTGGAGGCGCTCGGAGTGCACGGCGCTGCTGCCTGGCTCCTTCAGCGGGCCGTTGACCAGGTAGTCGTAGACGCGGACGACGATGGCGTTGAGCATGAGTGTCGCCACAATCTCGTTGGCGCCCAGGCGCGCCTTCATGGATCCGGGTACGAAGCCCATGCCCGCACCTGCCGCGGCCGCGGCGACGAGCGGGACGATCACGGCGGCGACCGGCGGCAGCGGGAGGAAGATCGCGACGACGGCGGCCGCCAAGGCACCGGCGTACAGCTGGCTTTCGGCGCCCAGGCTGATCTGCCGGGCGCGGAAGGGGATGGCGACGGACAGGCCGAGCAGGGTGAGGGTGGTGGCGTCCTCCAGCCAGCGGCCGACCCGGAAGGAGCGTTCCAGGGGCCCGGTGAGCAGGGCCTCGTACGCCGCGATCGGATCCTTGCCGGTGGCGAGGATGACGAGGAAGCCGACGGCGAGGGCGGCCAGGACGGTGGCCAGGGTCATGCTGAGGTCGACGGCCAGGCCGCGGCGCCGGGTGGCCCGGTACTCCCGGCGGTCCTCGCTCTCGACGAGGGTGCTGGTCATGGGGTGGGCTCCTCACCGGCGGCGAGGCCTGCCGTCAGGTGCTTGTCGTCGTGGTGTTCGACGCCGAGCATGTAGAGGCCGACATGCTTCTCGGTCAGGCCGCGTGTGTCGTCGAACCGGCCGACGAGCAGACCGTCCTTGAGGACCAGCAACCGGTCGGAGAGCGCGAGCAGTTCGGTCAGGTCGGCGGAGATGAGCAGGACGGCGGCGCCGTCGTCCCGCGCGGCGACGAGACGCTCGTACATGAAGCGCATGGCGCCGATATCGACCCCGCGGGTGACCTGGGAGGCGATCAACAGCCGGGGTCCGGCGGAGAGTTCGCGGGCGACGATGACCTTCTGCATGTTGCCGCCGGACAGTGCGCGCAGGGGCACGGACGGGTCGGGGGTGCGGATCGCGTACTGGCTGATGAGCCGCTCGGCGTGGGCGCGCACGGCCTTGGGACGCAGGACGCCGCGGCGGGCGAGGGGTGGACGGTCGTGGCGGTCGACGACGAGGTTGTCGGCGATCGACTCGTCCAGAGCGGCGCCGTTGTGCAACCGGTCCTCCGGGACGTAGCCGACGCCCGCCCTGCGGTGGCCCGCGACGCCGAGTCCGGCGGTGTCGGTTCCGCCGACGTGGATCGTGCCGGAGGTGGGGCTGCGCAACCCGGCCAGGATCTCGGCGAGTTCACTCTGCCCGTTGCCCTCGATGCCGGCCACGCCGACGATCTCCCCGGCCGCGACGTCGAAGGAGAGGCGGTGCAGCGACTGGCCCGTGGGCGCCTCGTATCCCAATCTCCGTACGCGCAGGGTGACTTCGCCCCGGCGGGCCGGGACCCGGTCGACGTCCAGGGACAGGTCGCGGCCGACCATCATCGCGGCCAGGGAGCGCTCGGTGGCGTCGGCGGTGGGGACGGTGCCCACCAGGGAGCCGGCGCGCATCACGCTCACCTGGTCGCTGATCTCCCGTACCTCGCGCAGCTTGTGCGAGATGAACAGCACCGTCATCCCGCCGTCGCGCAGCCGTCGTACGGCGGCGAACAGGTCCTCGGTCTCCTGCGGGGTCAGGACGGCGGTCGGCTCGTCCAGGATCAGCACCTTCGCCCGGCGGTGCAGGGCCTTGAGGATCTCGGTGCGCTGGCGCATTCCGACGGACACCTCGTCGATGCGCGCCTTGGGGTCGACGGCGAGTCCGGCCTCCTCGGCGAGTTGGGCGGTGATCTCGACCGCCGCCCTCGCGTCCACCAGGCCGCGGCGGCCGGGCTCGACGCCGAGGACGACGTTCTGGGCGACGGTGAAGGAGGGCACCAGCATGAGGTTCTGGTGCACCATGCCCACGCCGAGCGCGATCGCGGCGGCCGGGCCGCGCAGGGTGCGCGGCCGTCCGCCGATCAGGATCTCGCCGGACGAGGGCTGCTCCAGGCCGTAGAACATCTTCATCAGCGTGGACTTGCCCGCGCCGTTCTCACCGACCACCGCCCGGATCTCACCGGGTGGGACCGTCAGGTCCACGCCGCGGACCGCGCGCACCCCGTTGCCGTAGGTCTTCGTCACCGCTCGGGCGGCGACGGCCGGACCTGCGGCGTGCCATGACTCGTTCATCGTCGGGACCGTTTCGAATTCGGGCGGCTAGAGGGCGCTGGGGACCTTGACGGAGCCGGACTTCACCTGGTCGGCGGCCGCCTCCAGCTCGGTACGGATCTTCTCCGGCACCAGCTCCTTGAAGTGGTCGTCGTTCACGTAACCGACGGCGTCCTCGGCGAGGCCGACGGTCTCGACGGCGCCGTACTTCAGGGAACCCTTCTGGTCGTCCTGCGCCGCCTTGTACAGGGCGTTGCCGACGTTCTTGAGGATGGAAGTGACGACGGAGTTCTTCTGCGCCGGGTCGGTGAGGGTCTGGTACTGGTCGGAATCGACTCCGAAGGCGTAGCGCTTCGCCGAGACCGCGGACTCGAAGGTGCCGAGCCCGGAGAGCCCGGCGACCGGCCACACCAGCGCGGCGCCCTGGCCGTACATGGCGTTGGAGATCTCCTTGCCCTTGGCCGGGTCGCCGAAGGGCTTGTCGCCGCCGACGTACTGCGTGAGGACGTTTGAGTCCTTGCCTCCGGCCGCCGTGAATCCGGCCTTGAATCCGACGACGAAGTCCTCGATGAGGGGGATCTTCACACCGCCCATGACGCCGGCCTTCGTCAGGGATTCGGCTCCCTTCAGGGATTTCGCGGCGATGAGCTTCTCGGCGAGGAATCCGGCGAGATATCCACCCTCGTTCTGCTTGAAGGTCACGGAGTACACGTTCTCGCACTTGTTGGAACAGGTGCCGTTCTTGCCGCTGTAGTCGACAGGCGCATCGAAGACCCAGAACTTCTTGTCCGGATACTGCGGGGCGAGATCGCCGATGTAGTCGGTGACGTCGAACGTGCCGGCTGCGAGGATGTCGTAGTCGTCGGCCGCGGCCGCGTCCTCGAAACCCGGCTCCCACTTGGTGCGGTCCGAGCCCAGTTCCACGACCTTGAGCTCGTAGCCGAGGTCCTTCGCGGCGCGCTCCAGGCCCTCGTGGGCGGAGTCGAAGAACGACTTGTCGCCCAGCCCGCCGTTGATCACCAGCTTGACGCGGGGCTTGCCGGAGGCTCCCGTCGAGCCGGAATCCCCGTCCGCCCCACCGCATGCGACGAGTACGAGCATTCCCGCCACCAGCGCCGCGGCGGCGCTCTTTCTATTCCTCATCTGCTTTCTCCTGATCATGTGTGAGCCGGTTCGGGGGGAGTGATTGCGTTGAACACTAAGAAGTGCAAAACGTTTTGGCTACGGTGCCCGGTTTCGGTTTGATTTCTGAACCGCGAAATTCAGTCGGCGAGCAGGGCGTCGGCCGCGATGCGCACGGCGCGTGCGAAGCACGTCTCCCGTTCGGCGGCGGTGAGCTGCTCGCCGGTGCGCAGGTGGTCGCTCGCGGTCAGCACGGCGAGTGCCTCCCCGCCCTCGGCGGCGGCGACGGCATAGAGCCCCGCGGCCTCCATCTCCACAGCGAGGGTGCCCCTGCGCTCCAGCGTGTCGAAGACGGCGGGCCTGTCCAGGTAGAAGTGGTCGGTGCTGAACACCGGTCCGATGCGCACCGCTCCCCCGCCGCCCGGCTGCTGCTGTTCCGCGGCCCGGACGGCAGCGCCCAGCAGCCGATGGGACGGGGTCAGGGAGAGGGTGACGCCGCTGTCCGGCAGCCGGCCGACCTGCGAGTCGGTGTGCGCGGCGGAGGCGATCACCACGTCCCGCAGCGCCACCGACGCCGGGATCGCTCCCGCCGTACCGACCCGGACGATCCTGCGTACCCCGTAGTGCCGCAGCAGTTCGGTCGCGTAGATCGACACCGACGGGATGCCCATGCCGGAGGCGAGGACCGACATGGGCTCGCCCCGGTGGGTGCCGGTGTAGCCGAGGATCCCGCGCACCTCGGTGACGAGCCGGGCGCCCTCCAGGAACGTCTCGGCGATCCGGCGCGCTCGGCGCGGGTCGCCCGGCATCAGCACGAGGGGGCGAAGTCGCCGGGCGCGGCGGCGATGTGCGGTGTGCCGTGCGCGGGCATCACAGCTCCGCCCCGGCCAGCCAGCGCACCAGCCGGTCCCACAGCTCGGCATAGCCCTCCCATTGAAGGAACGGCGGCGGGGCCCAGTGCGGTGCGACATCGGAGGTGAACGCCGCCGAACGGCCTGCGCCGTGCCCGCCGACGACGAGCAGCGGATGTCCGGCGCACTCGGCCAGCAAGGATGCCTCCGGCCGTACGGTGACCTCGTTGAGTCCGAGCAGCGCCGGCCAGAGCCGCTCCAGCCCTCGTACGACAGCGTGATCGGCCACCACTTCGGCCACAGCCCCGGCCGGGAGCTCCACCCGGTCGTCCCGGTCGACCATCACCACCGGCAGCGCGTCGGCCAGTGGTGTACGCCCCCAGCGTGCGCGGGCGTCGATGCCGCTGAAGGTCAGATAGCCGCCGATCATCAGCACCCCGCCGCCCCGCTCCACGAAGGCCCGGACCAGCTCGGAACGGTCGGGGCAGGGGATGGAGTGTCCGAAGGTCTGCGGCGGCAACTGGAAGCTGTTGGCGCCGACGTCGCTGATGACCACGACGTCGTACGCGTCGAAGCCGTCCGCGGAGTCCGGGACCCGGGTGGCTATCTCGTGCGCGGGGACATACGTCACCTCGTGCCCGCGCGAGCGCAGCGCCTCGAGGAAGACGCCGCCGCCCTCGGTGTACTCCGCGGTGTGGAAGGCGTCGAAGCCTTTCTGATGGACCGTGTACGTGAACCAGGACTCGCCGACGACGAGGACTCTGGGCATGGTGAAACCGCCTTTCAGAAGGGGGATTTGGGCACAGGGGTGGTACGACACCGCGTCCTGCGGGACGGGCGGGAGGGATCAGCGGGCGGCGGGCGCCGTGCTGCCGCGCACCTTGAGGGTGACGGGGAGGGTGTGACGGGAGGCGGGCGGGACCTCGCCCCGGGAGACGTACTGGAGGAGCTGCGCGGTGGCGGTGCGGCCCACGTCGTAGGCCGGCTGATGGACGGTGGTCAGGGGCGGGCTGATCTGGGAGGCGGCCCGGATGTCGTCGAAGCCGACCACGGAGATGTCCCCGGGGACCGAAAGTCCGGCCTCGGTGAGGGCGGTGAGAGCGCCGAAGGCCATGAGGTCGTTGGCCGCGAAGACGGCCGTGCAGTCCAGGCCGCCCTCCTCGAGCAGTTTGGCCACCAGGCGGTAGCCGGAAGCCTCCTTGAAGTCGCCGACGCGTTCGACGACATGACCACCAAAGGCCCGCACGAAGCCGGCGGCGCGTGCGACGCCGCTGCGCAGCCCGCGCGGACCGGTCAGCATCAGCACCCGGCGGTGACCGAGCTCCCGCAGATGCTCACCGACCAGCCGCCCGCCCCCCTCATGGTCGGCGGTGGCGATGAGGGCACGCTCGAGGCCGTCGACCTCCTCGTCGGCGAGCGCGATGGGGAACTTCCCCATCAGGGACTCCAGCCGCCGGCGCGAGGGCGCGGATCCCGAGGCGTACACCATGCCGTCGACGAACCGGCTGCGGATCATGCCGAGGTAGCGGTCCTCGCGCTCCGCGTCGAACTCGGTGTTGCACAGGATCAGCCCGTACCCCAGGTCGTGGGCGGCGTCCTCGGCGCCCTTGGCCAGCTCGGCGAAGAAGGCGTTGCTGATGTCGGGGATCAGCAGGCCGATGACGGAGGTGGAGCCGGCCTGAAGGCTGCGGGCCAGCGAGGCCGGGACGTAGCCGAGCCGGTTGACGACGCTGCGGACGCGGGCGGCGGTCTGTTCGTTGACCGGCCGGTTGCCGCTGAGGACATGGGAGACGGTGGTGGGGCTGACCCCCGCGGCGGCGGCCACGTCCTTGATGGAGGCGGGCCTGCGCACCGCCGGGCGGTCGTCGGATCTGTGCTGCCCGTACGACTCATGGGTCATAGTGCTGCACCGCCCTTCCGTGGGAGGTGTCGAGGATCCGCGCCACCCGGGAATCGGCCTCCGCCAGCAGTGCGGGCTCGTCCACGGTCAGCAGGCGTCCGTCACGCATCAGCACCCGGCCGTCGACCACGACCGTGCGTACGTCGCTGGCGCGGGCGCTGTAGACGAGGGCGGCGCGTGGGTCGTGCAGGGGACGGCAGTGCGAGCCCGACAGATCTGTGAGCACGATGTCGGCGCGCATGCCCGGCTCCAGCGCCCCGATCCGGTCCTGCAGACCGAGGGCACGGGCCCCGCCGCGTGTCGCCAGGCGCAGGGTGTCGGAGACCGTCATCCAGGTCGCGTCCCGCACCGCCTGCTTCTGGGTCAGGGCCAGCAGCCGCAGCGCCTCCCACACGTCCAGCGTGTTGTGTCCGGCGGCCCCGTCGGTGCCGACCGCGACCGTGACGCCGGCGTCGAGCAGGTCGCGGACCGGGGTGAGCGGGGACAGCGCGTGCTTGAGATACACCTTGGGACAGCAGGCCACGGCGGTCCGATCGGCATGCTCGGCCAGCAGCGGCAGGTCCTGTTCGACGATGCCGCAGCCGTGGGCGATGAGGGCGCCCGCCTCCAGGACCCCGGTCTCGTGCAGCACCCGGATCGGTGTGGCGCCGCGCCGCGCGAGGCTGGACTCGGTCTGCTCCAGGTGTTCGGCGGCGTGGATGTGCAGACGTAGTCCGAGTCGGCGGGCGTGTCCGGCGAGGGCCTTCAGGTCCGTGTCGTCGACGGTGTACGGGGCGTGCGGCCCGAGCGAGACGGTGACCCGGCCCTCGGCAGCTCCGTGCCAGGTCTCCGCGAACCGCACGGTGGCGTCCAGGGCCGCCTGGCCGCGGCTGCTGAAGTAGGTGGGCGCGATGTCGGCCCGCAGGCCGGTCTCGGCGACCGCCTCCGCGATCCGCTCGGGGAAGAAGTAGTGGTCGGCGAAGGTGGTGACACCGGAGCGGATCATCTCGGCACAGGCCAGCAGCGCGCCGGCGTGTACGTCGTCGGGGGTGAGGTTGCTCTCCATCGGCCAGACGCGGTCGTTGAACCAGCCCTCCACCGTCACGTCCTCGGCGGCGCCCCGCATCAGCACCATCGGGCTGTGCGTGTGGGCGTTGACCAGGCCCGGTACCGCGAGCAGGCCGCGCCCGTCGATCACCTCGGCGGCGTCGCTCGGATGCAGGCTGCCGGTCGGCCGTACCTCCTGGATACGGCCGTCCGCCACGACGATGTCGTGCGACCGGAGGATCTCGCACTCGCCCTCCGCCGGAATGCGCAGCACATCGCACCCGGACACCACAAGGCCACCCGGCAGGGCGGCTGCTCTCGCGCTCATGGAGCACAAACTAGGCATGCAAAACGTTTTGCACAACTATCATTTACCAGGCATTTCGGACGCCTCTGTCACAGTGCGGCGGTGACGATGCCGATCAGGAAGGCAGCCGAGAAACCCGGCGCCAGGACGAGGACGAGCCCGCCGACGCCCGCGACAGGTCAGCCCTGCGCGTTCCGGGGCAATTGGCTCGGGCGGCGACGGACTGCCGCCGGCACCGCCGGTGCTGTTGCCGTCGCGGCTCGCGGTGTCATGTCCGAGGGCAGAGACCTACGCCGAGCGGCTCGCACTGCTCGTCCAGGACGCATACGTCCGGCGAACGGCTTTCGGCGCGCGGAGGTGTTGGTCTGGTGACCGGGGCCGCTCAGCCCACGCGGCCCGCGGCTGGGACACCGCGGTCGCCCGGCTGGACGCGGCCGAGGCGGTGGCCCGTACGTGCGGGGCGCTGCGGCTTGAGCAGGAAGCCGTTCACGTGCGCGCGGAGTTGGCTGAGGATTCTCGGGCGCCGCGGTCCCTGGACCTGCTCACCGGCCGCGAGCGCCAGCTACTGAGGTTTTCGGCCTAGGGTGACGGTGATCTCGTGGGTGGGTGTATCTCTGTGTGATGCGGTATCCCGATGGGGGTGGCCTGACCGCG
>NZ_JBIAVQ010000023.1:0-121799 GCF_042894505.1 Streptomyces sp. NPDC001536 | reverse complement strand
GCGCCGATGGTACTGCAGGGGGGACCCTGTGGGAGAGTAGGACACCGCCGAACAATTTTTAGAAAAGGCCCACGCCATCAGGCGTGGGCCTTTTTGCGTTTAGGGTAAATGGCATGCGCTATGACCTGGTTATCTTCGACAACGACGGCGTCCTGGTCGACAGTGAGCCGATCTCCAACCGGCTGCTGGCCGGCTACCTCACCGAGCTTGGGCATCCGACGTCGTACGAGGACTCCATCCGTGACTACATGGGGTCCGCGATGCACCGGATCCACGACCTGATCGAGGAGCGGACCGGGGAGCGGTTGCCCGAGGACTTCGATGATGTCTTTCATGGGCGGGTGTTCGCCGCGTTCGAGCGGGAGCTGAAGCCGGTGGTCGGTGCTGTGGGGGTGTTGGAGAAACTGGCTGCGGAGGGGGTGGCGTACTGCGTGGCCTCGTCCGGGAGTCATGAGCGGATTCGGGTGGGGCATCGGACGACCGGGCTTGACCGGTGGTTCGAGGAGGCGCGGGTCTTCAGTTCGCAGGATGTGGGGCGTGGGAAGCCGGCGCCGGATCTGTTTCTGTATGCCGCCGAGCGGATGGGGGTCGCGCCGGAGCGGTGTGTGGTGGTCGAGGACAGTCCGTTGGGGGTGCAGGCGGCTGTCGCGGCCGGGATGGATGTGTACGGGTTCACCGCGATGACGCCCGCCGACAAGCTCGCTGATGCCACTCAACTCTTCTCCGACATGGGTGAGTTGGTGGGTCTGCTGGTCTGATCCGGGGTCGGGGTTCGGGTGGCGGTGGTGAGCCGGGTGGTCGCCGTCTGAGGCGTTGTGAGGCCTCCTTAACAAAGCTGAGCGAAATTCATCTTTGGCTGGATCTACCCACGGGTAGTCCGGGGCCCTACGCTCGCCGCCATGACAGATGTGCTGCGGCGCGGCAGGGCCTCGTTGGCGTTCAGCTTCTTCGCCCAGGGCGTGGCCTTCGCCCTGCTGGTGACCCGGATCCCGGCCATTCAGGACCGGTACGGGGTCTCCGACGCGTTGCTGCCGGCCTTTCTGGCCGCTGTGCCCATCCTCGCCGGGGTGGGGAGTGTGTCGACCGAGAAGCTGGTGAAGCGGATACCGCCCAGCCGGCTGCTGCGGTGGGCCCAGCCCGTCGTACTGCTGGCGCTGCTCGGGGTCGGGGCGGGTGGGTCGACGGTCGAGCTGGGGGTCGCGCTGGCCGCGTTCGGGCTCGCGGTGGGTGTGCTGGACGCGTCCATGAACATGCTCGGGGTGAGTCTCCAGCGGGCGTACGGGCGGAGCATCATGCTCAGCTTCCACGCGGTGTTCAGTCTGGGTGGGATCGTCGGGGCCTCGCTGGCGTGGGCGGGGGCGCACTGGGATCTCGCGTTGTTCGTGTCGTATCTGCCGGTCGTGGTGGTGCTGCTGCCGGCCGCGCTCGTCGGGAGTCGCTGGTACGTCGACGGGGGCGCCGAGCCGGTGGAGGACAAGGCCGGCGGTGAGGGTGGGGCCCTCGCCTTCAAGCTGCTGTTGCCGCTGTGTCTGGTGATGACCTTCGCGTACATCGGGGACTCGACCGTCTCCAACTGGAGCGCGAAGTATCTGCAGGACGTGCTGGGCAGCAGCGAGCAGATGGCGACCGTGCCGTACAACGTCTACATGGTCACCACTTTGATCGGGCGCGGCCTCGGGGACTTCGGGGTGCGGCGGTTCGGGGCCGTGGTGGTGGTGCGGGCGGGCGCCGTGGTGGCCGCGCTCGGGTTCGCGGTGGTGGCTTCGGCGCCCGGGGCCTGGGTGGGGATGCTGGGATTCACGTTGCTGGGGCTGGGGTTGTGTGTGCTGGTGCCGCAGACCTTCGCGGCTGCCGGGCGGTTGTTCCCCGGGGCTTCGGACGCTGCTGTGGCTCGGCTCAATGTCTTCAACTATGTCGGGTTTTTGATCGGTTCGCCCTTGGTGGGGGCGTTGGGTGATGCGTGGAGTTATCGCGGGGCGATGCTTGTGCCGATGGTGTTGGTGCTGGTGACGCTTGTGTACGCCCGGTCGTTCGACGCTCAACCGGACCGATACGGTGGCGGGCATGAGCGGCCGCGCACAGCTGATGTGGGACGAGGCAGTAACGGGCTATGACTTCGGTCCGGACCATCCGATGGATCCGGTCCGGCTGGCTCTGACCCGGGGACTGGTGAGTGCCTTCGGGCTGGACCGGGAGGTGGACGTCGTATCGGCGAAGCCTGCTGGGGATTCGACGCTCAGGCTGGTGCACCGGGAGGACTACATCGAGGCCGTGAAGGCGGCGTCGGTGGAGCCCGGGGCGGCGGACGGGTCGTATGGGCTGGGGACCATGGATGATCCGGCCTTCGCGGGGATGCACGAGGTGTCCGCACTGATCGCCGGGCAGTCGGTGGGGGCCGCCGAGGCGGTGTGGCGTGGGGACGCTCTGCACGCGGTGAACTTCGCGGGTGGGCTGCATCATGCGATGCCGGGGGGTGCGTCGGGGTTCTGTATCTACAACGACGCGTCGCTGGCGATCGCGCGGCTGTTGGAGCTGGGGGCCGAGCGGGTCGCCTATATCGATGTCGACGTGCATCACGGGGACGGGGTGCAGGCGTCGTTCTGGGAGGATCCGCGGGTTCTGACGATCTCCTTGCACGAGCATCCCCGGACTCTGTTTCCGCAGACCGGGTGGCCGGAGGAGACGGGGGCGGACTCGGCGGAGGGGAGCGCGGTGAATGTGGCGCTACCGGCGGGGACCGGGGACGCGGGGTGGCTGCGGGCGTTCCACGCGGTCGTACCGGAGTTGATCGCCGATTTCCGGCCGCAGGTGCTGGTGACCCAGCATGGCGCCGATACGCATTTCGAGGATCCGCTGGCCCATCTCGCTGTTTCGCTGGACGCGCAGCGGGCTGTGCAGGTGGCGTGTCACGACCTGGCGCACGAGTACGCCGAGGGGCGGTGGGTGGCGCTGGGCGGGGGCGGGTACGCGGTGGTCGATGTGGTGCCGCGGTCCTGGACGCATCTGGTGGGGATCGCCGCGGGGCGGGCCGTGGAGCCGGAGAGTGTGATCCCCGAGGGCTGGCGGCAGGAAGTGTTCGCGCGGACCCGGCAGTTGGCGCCCATGCGGATGACCGATGGGCGGTGGCCGGTGAGTTGGGCCGACTGGGAGGACGGGTACGACCCGGCGGACCGGTTGGACCAGGCGGTGCTGGCCGCTCGGCGAGCGGTGTTTCCGCTCCGGGGGCTGCTGGCGTAAGGCGGAGGGCTCGCTGGGGTAAAGCGGAGGGCTTGTCGGCGTAGGGCTTGTCGGCGTAGGGCGGAGGGCCCGTTACGCCAACTGTGCGGTGTTTCTTCGTTCGCCTCCCGTGTCCTGCTTCCGTCCGTCACCATCACTCCCGTGTTGAGCACCGGCGCGCTTCGCGCTCATCTGTTGGCTGCTCGTCTGGCTGGGCCCGTGGCTACCTCCCGGGAGGAGAGCCTGCGGAGTTATCGGCTTTTCGCTGCTCGTGATCCACGTGTGCTGATCGGGATCGATCCCGAGTGGACTTGGGGGCAGCGGGATTTGATCGGATTGATGGCCGATAAATGTGGGGTTTCTGGCGAGCCGAGGCATACCCAAGGCCATGATGTGATCGATCCTGAGCGGACTCTGGTCGCTCTGGATGCCTTCGCCGAGCGGATCGGGGCAGTTGCCCAGCGTGGCGGCACCGTGCTCCTCGGCACCGGGCATCCGCACCGACTGCTCGGGTTCTACGCCGCCTTGGCGGACGCGCTGTCGGCGGCGGGATGTACCGTCCTCACCCCTGCGCATGGTCGCTGTGTCGACATAACGACCCGGTTCGGTCTACGCACGTACAACCTTGACTACGTACGAGGAGTCGCGTTCGTGCGAGAACCGGGGGTGCCGAGCTCCGGTCGTGCGACCGGCGCACACACGCACTCGCCCCTCCCGGTTCGGGCTGCTCTGGCGGCCGCCGCGGACGAGGGCGGGGTGCTTCCCGAGCTGGTCATCGGGGATCACGGGTGGGTCTGCGGGGCAGGTCAGCTGGGGTTTGAGGCCATTGGGCTGGCCGATACCGATGACCCCGCGCTCTTCGTGGGGGAGGCCGAGGGGGTCGTGTCCGTCGTCGTTCCACTTGATGACGCTGTGCGGTCTGATTACTACCGGCCGCTTACCCGCTACGTACTCAATCGAGCGTGTCTGTCACAGTAGGCCGCCGATGGGTGCACCTCTTCCCCACTCGCATCACCCGCCCCTACATTGGGGAGTGAGCACGCAACGACGAAGAGTCACCGGAAGGGGAAGCCGGTGGCCGTCGAGTGCGGAAGGTTCAGGTGTGTCATGGCTGCAGCTGGCGAGAGGCCTCTGAACGAGGTTCAGTTCCTTACCGTGGCGGAAGTCGCCTCGGTGATGCGAGTGTCGAAGATGACCGTGTACCGGTTGGTGCACAGCGGTCATCTGCCCGCTATCCGGGTGGGGCGGTCCTTCCGCGTCCCCGAGCAAGCGGTTCACGAGTACCTTCGCGAGAGCTATGTGGGGGTGGAAACCGCCTGACGGCTGTGGGGCGGGGGGATCCTCAGGGCACAGCAGGGATCCCCCTTTCCCCCTCGATTACGAGCTCAGCGCTCGGGCGGGTAGGCTAGCCCCTCGTAGGTCGTATGGGCCCATGGCGCCCAAACGCCGAGTGATGAGAAGTGAGCGAGGGTAGTCGTGGGCTCTGTTATCAAGAAGCGGCGCAAGCGGATGGCTAAGAAGAAGCACCGCAAGCTGCTCAAGCGCACGCGCGTTCAGCGTCGTAACAAGAAGTAAGGCGACGCCGCGCAAGCAGCGTGATTTGTGGCCCCCCACCACACCCGGTGGGGGGCCACACGCATACCCGGAATCGGATGCGAAGCTCTGTGCGTACGTCTGACACCGGCTGGCTTGGTCTCGTCGTACGTCTGTGCAAGTCGTCACTTCGTGCATTCGGCGGTCATCACAGCGCAACATCGACCCGCTAGGTTGGCCGCAGACGGGGAACACGGCAGGGTACGCAGGGGACGAGTGCTTGAAGAGAGGCGCTGAATCTTGGGCAAGGTCGTGCTCGTGACCGGGGTGGCCCGTCAGCTGGGGGGCCGGTTCGTACGACGGATCCAGCGTGACCCGCGGGTGGACCGGGTGATCGCCGTCGACGCCGTGCCGCCGGAGCACCATCTGGGCGGCGCCGATTTCATCCAGGCCGACATCCGGCAGCCCACCATCGCGCGGGTGCTCGCGGAGACGGGCGCCGACACGGTCGTACACCTGGATGTGACGGCCATGGCGCTGGGCAGTGGCAGCCGGACCACGGTCAAGGAGACCAACGTCATCGGCACCATGCAGCTGCTCGGTGCCTGCCAGAAGTCGCCGACCGTCAAACGGCTGGTCGTGAAGTCCAGTACCAATGTGTACGGGTCCGCGCCTCGCGATCCGGCCGTCTTCACCGAGACGACTCCTCCCAAGTCGCTGCCCAGCGGCGGCTTCGCCAAGGACACCGTCGAGGTCGAGGGGTATGTGCGGGGGTTCGCGCGGCGGCGGCCCGATGTGGCCGTGTGTGTGCTGCGGTTCGCCAACATCCTGGGGCCCAGTGCCGATACGCCTCTCGCCTCGTACTTCTCGCTGCCCGTGCTGCCCACCGTGCTCGGGTACGACCCCCGGTTGCAGTTCGTGCACGAGGACGATGTCATCGAGGTGCTGCGGATCGCCTCGCACGAGCCGGAGCGGGGCACGCTCAACAGCGGGACGTTCAACATCGCCGGTGACGGGGTGCTGCTGCTGTCGCAGTGCTCGCGCAGGCTGGGGCGGCCGACCGTGCCGCTGTTGCTGCCGGCGGTCACCTGGGCGGGCTCGCTGGTGCGTACGCTCGGGGTGACGGACTTCTCGCCCGAGCAGATCCGGCTGCTCACACATGGCCGGGTCGTGGCGACGGACCAGATGCGCGAGACGCTCGGATTCCAGCCGAAGTACACGACGGCGGAGACGTTCGCGGACTTCGCGCGCGGTCGCGGACCCGGACTGGTGCCGCCGGAGGCCCTCGCGGGGGCCGTGGACCGGATCGCCGCGCTGCCCGTCCTGGGCGGCGGCCACCCCCCGACGCAGAGCGCCAACTGAGGAGCGCATCAACGATGGCGGACGCCAAGGTCATTCCGTTCGACGACGACCGGTCCCGTGGGGCTGCCGTACAGCGGCCGTCGCGGCGCCGGAGCGCGGGGAGCAGGCGCAAGGGGGCCGAGCCCGCGGTGGTCCGTGAGGTCCAGCCCCTGCCCAGCAGGGCGCCGGCGCAGGATGATGTCCCTGTGACGCGTGAGGAACAGCCGCCGCAGAAGGCGCAGGACGACGGCGGTATCGAGCGGCGGATCGCGGGCGGGCTGTCCTTCCTGCGGCGGCGGCTCACCGGTGACTACGACGTCGATGACTTCGGTTACGACGAGGAGCTGACCGACCAGGTCCTGATGTCGCTGCTGCGGCCGGTGTACGAGAAGTACTTCCGGGTCGAGGTGAAGGGCATCGAGAACATCCCGGCGGAGGGTGGCGCGCTGATCGTCGCCAACCACTCCGGGACGCTCCCGCTGGACGGTCTGATGATGCAGGTCGGCGTCCACGACAACCATCCCGCGGGACGGCATCTCAGGCTGCTCGCCGCGGACCTGGTCTTCATGCTGCCGGTGGTCAACGAGCTCGCCCGCAAGCTCGGCCACACGCTGGCCTGTGCGGAGGACGCCCAGCGGCTGCTCGGCCAGGGTGAGTTGGTCGGGGTGATGCCGGAGGGCTTCAAGGGCATCGGCAAGCCCTTCAGCGAGCGGTACAAGCTCCAGCGCTTCGGCCGCGGCGGCTTCGTCTCCACGGCGCTGCGCAACGGGGCGCCGATCATTCCGTGCTCGATCGTCGGCGCGGAGGAGATCTATCCGATGATCGGCAACGCCAAGACCCTGGCGCGTCTCCTCGGCTTCCCGTACTTCCCGATCACGCCGACCTTCCCTTGGCTGGGCCCGCTGGGCGCCATCCCGCTCCCGACCAAGTGGACGATCCAGTTCGGCGAGCCGATCCGCACGGACGGCTATCCGCCGGAGGCCGCCGAGGATCCGATGCTGATGTTCAACCTCACGGACCAGGTCAGGGAGCAGATCCAGCACACGCTCTACAAGTTGCTGGTGCAGCGGCGGTCGGTGTTCTTCTAGCGCTTTCAGCGGTACGACGATGGGGGCGCCCTTCCGGAGAAGGGCGCCCCCATCGTCGTACTGGAAGAACTAGCCCGCGTCCTCGCCGTCGATGCCCAGGCCGGGCAGGAGGCCCGGGAGGAGGGGCGGGAGCGTGACGTCCGGTTGGGACGGGATGCTCGTGGACGGGGAGGCCGTGCTGGTGCTGTCCTGGGTGGGGTCGAGCAGGCCGCCGGTGTTGCCGCCGAGGAGGCCGTCGCTCTCGCCTTCGGACGTGGAGGAGTTGCTGGGGCTCTTGGTGCCGGTCGAGCCGCTGTTGTCCGACGTGCCGTTGCCGGTGCTGGGCGCGGCCGTGCGGCCGGAGCCGGACGTGCCGGTGGACGCCGAGCCGGAACCGCCCTGCCGCTGGTCCTGGCCGCCGCCCTGGGCCGGAGGCTGGGGCAGCAGGGACTGGAGCGGGGCGACCTCTTCGTCTATGGCGTCGAACACCGACGACACCTGCTGACTGACATCGCCGAGCTGGACCGGCAGCCGGTCGCGGAGCGCGCCCCAGACCTCGCGGTGCGAGCGTGAGAAGGCGTCGAGGGCCTGGATGGGGCCCAGGGAGCCCGGGTCGCGCTCATACGCCTCATGGAGCAGCCGGTGGCCCTCGGAGGCGTCGTGCTGCATGCCGGACAGGGCGCGGCGGATCTCGCCCACGGACTCGTGGTCGAGGTGGCCGCCGCGGTCGCGGTCCATCAGCCGACGGGCCTCGTTGAGACGCGTGGAGGCCTGGTTGAGATAGGCCTGGCCGCGCTCGTCGTCCCCGTCGGACATGTAGTTGAGCTTGAAGTCCTCGATCCCGCGCTTCAGGCCGTACAGCGAGTCGCCCGGGAGGGCGTCCGAGCTGGCGGCGGCGACTCCGCCGAAGGCACCCGCGGCGACCCCGACACTGAGTCCGCCGGCCGCGAGGCCCTTGGTCAGTCGGGAACGCGGTCGCAGTTTGCCCAGCGGGGATGCCCGGTGTGTGCCCCGCGCCCGATGGGAACGCTGTTCGGGCACCGAGGGATCCGCTGCCTCGCCTCCGACGGTGCCTTCCTGGAGCATGGCCTCGAACGCGGCCACCAGCTGGGCCCGCTGGACGACCTTGACCTCGGGGTCCAGCTCCGGCCTGGGCAGCTCACCGAGACACTCCGTGAGGGCCAACATGCGGCCCTGCTCGGTCCGTTCCGCGGCTGCCGGGGCCGGGTCCGGTCCTTCGGAGTGCTCGGCCGCCGGACCCTGGTCGGACTCCTCCAGGGCCTGGGCGAAGGCGTTCGCCCGCCGGTGTGCCGATACGTTCGCGATCACTGGCGGCACCTCCTCTCGTCATGACGGTCGACTCCCCAGGGGGTCCTGAGGGTTGCACGCCCTGACGACTTCCACACGATCGAGTGAGCGAAGTCGGCCAGGGAGTGACCACAGGGAGCCTGCATCCTGCACAACGAGCGGCGCGGCACTTGGGTTACGGACTGCGGATGATCGGACCGCGAAGTCAACGAACTTTCACCGATGGTGAGTTGGCGGTCGCGGAGCGTGCGGAGCCGGTGGGCCGCCTCAGCGCGCGTCGTCCGGGAGAAGCCGGGCGAGGGTGCGCACGGCGCGGTACTGAAGGGTCTTGATGGCGCCCTCGTTCTTGCCCATCACGCGGGCGGTCTCCGCGACCGACAGGCCCTGGAGGAAGCGGAGCGTCACACACTCCTGCTGCTGTGGGTTGAGGCGGCGCACGGCGTCGAGGAGGGCGGCGTTGGAGAGGGACTCCAGGACGGAGTCCTCCGGGGATCGCTCGACCTCGTTGGCGTCGAGCATCTCGCCGGTCGTCACCTCGAGACGGAAGCGGCTCGACTTGAAGTGGTCGGCGACGAGGTTGCGGGCGATGGTCACCAGCCAGGCGCCGAAGTCACGGCCCTGCCAGGTGAAGGTGCCGATCCTGCGCAGCGCGCGCAGGAACGTCTCGCTGGTGAGGTCCTCGGCGGTCGCCTTCCCGCCCACCCGGTAGTAGATGTACCGGTACACGGTGTCGCTGTACTGGTCGTAGAGGCGTCCGAAGGCGTCGGCCTCGCCGGCCTGGGCGCGCTCGACGAGATCCATCATGCGGGCGCTGTCGCTGTCCGCGGCCGGGCGGCGCGCGGTGGTGGTGCCGGTCGAACGCCCTCGTCTGCCGACGGCCGCGGAGCCGTCGGCGAGTGCGTAGCACGGGCCGATCGGCGCCGTGGCTACGGCGAGGGCGGGGACGGCGTACGCGGTGGGGACGAAGCCGCGCAACAGGTCTTGGACCGTTGCGCGCAGCGTAGCCAGGCCCGAGGCGTCAACCCCGACGTGTGGGTACACGGGACTCCCAGAGGCAGAGCTTCCATCACGTGCAGTGCGGGACCGTTCACCCGTCGTAGCGACGGAGGGGTACCGGTTTGCGTCTGAGGAGAATAACGCTTCGTGCAGGCACTGCTACACCCAGTTGCTCAAATCATCGATTACGTCGCTTCTGTAACCGATTGGCGTCCTATCAAGTGCCGGAGAGTGACCGGTTGTTGATCAGATGAGATCGGATTCCGGTCAGGGTCGGGGCGTGTTGTGGCCGTGTGCCGACAAGAGGACTGGATGAGGAGGGTGGGGGGTACTTCTGGTTTTTCGGGCGCGAGTTCGTTGTGGCTGGTCGCGCAGTTCCCCGCGCCCCTTAGGTGGGTTAGCGGCGGCGGCGATGCAGAGCGATCGCGGCTGCAGTTCCTCCTGCTACCGCGCCTACGCCTGCTGCTGCCGGAATCCCCACCTTTGCCGCCTTGCGGCCCGTGCGGTAGTCCCTGAGGCGCCAGTCCAGGTTCCTCGCGTGCCTGCGGAGCTTGGTGTCCGGGTTGATCGCGTAGGGGTGGCCGACCAGGGAGAGCATGGGGATGTCGTTGTGGCTGTCGCTGTAGGCGGCGCAGCGGGACAGGTCGAGACCCTCCGCCGATGCCAGGGCTCGGACCGCCTCCGCCTTCGCGGGGCCGTGCAGGGGTTCGCCGACCAGTTTGCCCGTGTAGACGCCGTCCACCGACTCCGCGACCGTGCCCAGGGCGCCGGTCAGGCCCAGGCGGCGGGCGATCACTCCGGCGATCTCGACCGGGGCCGCCGTGACGAGCCACACCTTCTGGCCCGCGTCGAGGTGGGCCTGGGCGAGGGCTCGGGTGCCGGGCCAGATGCGTTCGGCCATGTACTCGTCGTAGATCTCCTCGCCGATGGACATCAGCTCGGAGACGCGGTGGCCCTGCACGATCGACAGGGCCGAGTCGCGGGCCTCCTGCATGTGTTCGGGGTCCTCGATGCCGGCCAGCCGGAACCATGCCTGCTGCCAGGCGAACCGGGCGAGGTCGCGGGTCTCGAAGAACTTCCGCTTGTACAGGCCCCGGCCGAAGTGGAACAGCGACGCACCCTGCATGACGGTGTTGTCGAGGTCGAAGAAGGCGGCTGCCTTGTCGTCGCCGAGTACCGGGAACTCCGGTTCCTCACCTGGGGCGGAGGTCTCCTCGACCTCCTGTGACGACTTGCGAGCGGCCTCCGCCGAAGCCTCGCCTGCCAACACGCTCCGCGCCGTGGCGGAGCGCCTACGGGGAGTGAGCCATCCGAGAGCGGCCATGGCGTGAGCATAGCCAGTTTGTTCGGAGCTTCCGGAGCCGAGAGGTTCGAAGGGTGTGAACTCTCCGCGACCGGGCCGTTAAACAAGGCGATCCCGGCCCCGCGCAGGCCGCGCGAGAATGGCCTACATGAGTCCCATCTTCCGTCGTAAGCCGGCCAAGGCCCCCGAGGACCGGCTCGTCACCCTCATCCGTAAGCCGGGGTGTCATCTGTGTGATGACGCACAGATCGTCATCGAGCGGGTGTGCGGGGATCTGGGGGTCCCCTGGGAACAGAAGGACATCTCCCAGGACGCCCAACTCCACGACCAGTACTGGGAACAGATCCCCGTCGTCCTGGTCGACGGAGACCAGCACACCTTCTGGCGCGTGGACGAGAAACGCTTGAGGACGGCACTGACCGAGTAGTCCAACTCCCTCGACCGGTCGCTTAGGATCGATGGCGACTTGGTCCTGGGGGGCGGGATTGTTGAGGAGAGTGTGCGGTTTTGCCCCCGAGAGAGACGCGCGTGACCCCGGTCACGTTGGCCGGGCAAATCGGACACCATCTTTGTGCACGCGTTCACAAAGACATAGCCTGCTTTCGACGGGGCGGTCTAGGTACGTGTGACCGCCTGCAGCCCCGCTCTACCCGCAGGAGCACCGTGGCAACTGGCCGAACTCACCGACCGGCGACCCGTAGCCGAGGGATTCCCGAGGCCACCGTCGCCCGGCTTCCGCTGTACCTCCGCGCGCTGACCGCACTGTCGGAGCGCTCGGTACCCACGGTCTCCTCCGAGGAGCTCGCGGCCGCGGCGGGGGTCAACTCCGCGAAACTGCGCAAGGACTTCTCTTACCTCGGGTCCTACGGGACCCGTGGTGTGGGCTACGACGTCGAGTATCTCGTCTACCAGATCTCCCGCGAACTGGGCCTGACCCAGGACTGGCCGGTTGTGATCGTCGGTATCGGTAACCTCGGCGCCGCTCTCGCCAACTACGGCGGCTTCGCCTCCCGCGGCTTCCGGGTCGCCGCCCTCATCGACGCCGATCCGGGCATGGCCGGTAAGCCCGTCGCCGGGATCCCGGTGCAGCACTCCGATGATCTGGAGAAGATCATCGAGGACAACGGCGTATCGATCGGTGTGATCGCCACTCCCGCCGGTGCCGCCCAGCCGGTCTGCGACCGGCTCGTGGCCGCCGGGGTCACCTCCATCCTGAACTTCGCGCCGACCGTGCTGACCGTCCCGGACGGCGTCGACGTGCGCAAGGTGGATCTCTCCATCGAACTCCAGATCCTCGCCTTCCACGAGCAGCGCAAGGCCGGTGAGGAGGCCGCCGCCGGTGCCGACGGCGCCGGTGCCGGCGCCGCCGGTCGTGGGGACACCGCCGACAAAGGGCCCGACGGGGACGTACCCGCCGTGATGCCGGCATGAGTCTCCTCGTCGTGGGGTTGAGCCACCGCAGCGCTCCGGTCAGCGTCCTGGAGCGGGCGGCGCTGAGTGCTGACGCCCAGGTCAAGCTGTTGCAGGACACGGTCGCCGCGGAGCCGGCCGCCGAGGCCGCGGTGCTGGCCACGTGCAACCGGATCGAGCTGTACGCCGACGTCGACAAGTTCCACGCCGGTGTCGCCGAGCTGTCCACGCTGCTCGCCCAGCACAGCGGGGTGGGGCTCGACGAGCTCACGCCCTATCTGTACGTGCACTACGAGGACCGGGCCGTCCATCACCTGTTCTCCGTGGCCTGTGGGCTCGACTCCATGGTCGTCGGGGAGGGGCAGATCCTCGGGCAGATAAAGGACTCGCTCGCCAAGGCGCAGGATCTGCACACCGCCGGGCGGCTGCTGAACGATCTGTTCCAGCAGGCGCTGAGGGTCGGCAAGCGCGCGCACTCCGAGACCGGGATCGACCGGGCCGGGCAGTCGCTGGTGACCTTCGGGCTGGAGCAGCTGGCTTCCGGTACGGCGGTCGACGCGTGGGCCTCCGGCAAGAAGGCCCTCGTTATCGGTGCCGGGTCCATGTCCTCGCTCGCCGCGGCGACGCTCGCGCGGGTCGGGGTCGGCGAGATCGTGATCGCCAACCGGACGTCGGACCGGGCCGAGCGGCTCGCGGAGATCCTGAACGACGCCGATGACCTGGACGTGGTGGCCCGCGCGGTACCGATGGACGCGGTGCCGGGCGAGCTGACACGTGCCGATGTTGTCGTGTCGTGTACCGGGGCGACCGGGCTGGTGCTGACGGCATCCGAGGTCGCCGAGGCCGTTGCCGCGGGCCCGGTGGTGGGTCCGCCCGCCGGTGTCGGCGAGGTGCCGTCCCGCTTCGGGTCGGGAGCCGCCCCGGGCGGCACGACCGCCCGCAGCCTGAGCGGAGCGGTCGATGACGAGAACTGTCCGCTCGATCTGAACGCCGTCCAGGCCACCGCCGGGTTCTCCGTGCTCGGGGAAGCCGCCGTCGCCGGGATGGCCGCCACCGAGCTCGAGCAGCATGCCGCCTGGGTCGACAACGGCATGGTCCGTATCCCCGGCGCGGCCGACGAAGCCGACGCCATCGCCGCGCTCGCCGCCGCTGCCGCCGCTGCCGGGCGGATTCCTGAGCGGCGTAGGCCCGAGCCGGTCGCTCCGCAGCCGGCGCCCGGGCTGTTTCTGCTCGATCTCGCCATGCCGCGTGACATCGACGCCGCCGTGCACCGGATTCCCGGAGTGCGCCTCGTCGACATCGAGTCGCTCGCCGACGCTTCCGCCGACGCTCCGATGGCGGCCGACGTGGACCAGGTGCGGCGGATCGTCGCCGACGAGGTCGCGGCGTTCGGGGCCGCGCTTCGGGCCGCGCACATCACGCCGACCGTGGTCGCGCTGCGGACCATGGCCGCCGATGTCGTCGCCGGGGAGATCGCCCGCCTTGAGGGGCGGCTGCCGGGGCTCGACGACAAGCACCGCAGCGAGATCACCCAGACCGTGAAGCGTGTGGTCGACAAGCTGCTGCACGCGCCGACCGTACGGGTCAAGCAACTCGCGGCCGAGCCCGGCGGTGCCGGGTACGCGGACGCGCTGCGGACCCTGTTCGACCTCGACCAGGAGACGGTCGACGCCGTGTCCCGCGCCGAGGACAGCACCGAGAAGAACAGCAAGAACCGAGGGCCGGCATGACTGAGAAGGCACTGAGGCTCGGGACCAGGCGGAGCAGACTCGCCATGGCCCAGTCCGGGCAGGTGGCGGACGCCGTGAGCCAGGTGACCGGACGGCCCGTGGAGCTCGTCGAGATCACCACGTACGGCGATGTGTCGCGGGAGCAGCTCGCGCAGATCGGCGGCACGGGCGTGTTCGTGACCGCGCTGCGGGAGGCCCTGCTCAAGGGGGAGGTCGACTTCGCGGTGCACTCGCTGAAGGACCTGCCCACCGGGCAGCCCGACGAGCTCGCGCTCGTCGCGATCCCGCTGCGCGAGGACCCGCGTGACGTCATCGTCGCCCGGGACGCGCTGAAGTTCACCGACCTGCCCCGCGGGGCGCGCATCGGTACCGGCTCGCCGCGGCGGATGGCCCAGCTCAACGCGTACGCACGCGCCCATGGGCTGGACATCGAGACCGTCGCGATCCGCGGGAACGTCGACACCCGGATCCGGTATGTGCACGACGGTGAGCTGGATGCGGTGGTGCTGGCCGCGGCCGGGCTGAACCGCATCGGGCGCATCGACGAAGTGACTGACTTTCTTTCAGTCGACACGGTTTTGCCCGCTCCCGGCCAGGGAGCACTCGCGATCGAATGCGCCGCGGACAACGCGGACCTGATCGCCGCGCTCGGCGAGCTCGACGACCCGTTCACGCGGGCCGCCGTGACTGCCGAGCGGTCACTGCTCGCCGCCCTGGAGGCCGGTTGCAGCGCCCCTGTGGGCGCGCTGGCCGACCTGCTGGCCGACGGGCAGATTGTCAAGGAAATGCGCCTGCGCGGCGTCGTCGGTACCACCGACGGCTCGCGGATCGTGCAGATGTCCACCACCGGTCCCGTGCCCGAGACGTACGACCAAGCAATGGCGCTCGGCCGTGAACTCGCTGCCGAGATGCTTGCCCAGGGCGCGGCCGGTCTGATGGGGGAGCGAGCACAGTGAGCCCCACCACCCTTCCTGCCGCCGGACCTGAACACGGGCACGTCACCTTCCTGGGTGCCGGACCCGGGGATCCGGGACTACTTACTCTGCGCGCCGTGGAGGCGCTGGGGAACGCGGACGTTCTCGTCGCCGAGCATGAAGTGCTCGACGTCGTGCGCGTCCACGCTCGCTCAGGCGTCGCCGTCGTGGACACGGACTCGGATCCCTCGTCGGATCCGCATCCGGGCACAGGCGCGCCCCAACTAACGGTTGTTGACGGTTCGTCAACAACCGCTGCCACCCCCGCCGTGCGGGATGCCGCACATCTTGTCATGGAGGCCGCGCGGGGCGGCAGGCGGGTCGTACGTGCGGTGTCCGGGGACCCCGGGCTCGACGCGTACGCCGCCGAGGAGATGCTGGCGTGCGCCGCCGCCGGGGTGCCTTTCGAGGTCGTTCCCGGTGTCGCCGCCGCGGTCGGTGTGCCCGCGTACGCGGGTGTTCCGCTGCGGGACGCGCAGGGCGCCGATGTGCGGTTCGTGGATGCGCGGACCGCTTCCGACCGGTGCTGGACCGAGGTCGGGGCGTCCGACGGGACCGTGGTCGTCTCGACGACCCTGGACTCCGTGGCGGCCGCCGCCGGTGAGCTCGTCGCCGCCGGGCGCAAGCCGGACACCCCTCTGACGGTCACGGTCGCTGGTACGACCACTCGTCAGCGGACGTGGACGGCGACGCTGGGGACCATCGCCCAGCTGTTCAAGCAGACCAAGGTGCTGCCCTCGCCGGACGGCGGGCGGCCGGTGATAGCCGTGGTCGGTGAGCGCTCCGCCGCTGCTCAGCGTGAGCAGTTGTCGTGGTTCGAGTCGAAGCCGCTCTTCGGGTGGCGGGTGCTCGTGCCGCGTACGAAGGAGCAGGCGGCCTCGCTCTCCGACCAGCTGCGGTCCTACGGGGCCGTGCCGCACGAGGTGCCGACGATCGCCGTCGAGCCGCCGCGGACGCCTCAGCAGATGGAGCGGGCGGTCAAGGGGCTCGTGACGGGGCGGTACGAGTGGATCGCCTTCACCTCGGTCAACGCCGTCAAGGCGGTGCGGGAGAAGTTCGAGGAGTACGGGCTCGACGCGCGCGCCTTCGCGGGCATCAAGGTCGCCGCGGTGGGCGAGCAGACCGCCAAGGCGCTCGTCGCCTTCGGTGTGAAGCCGGATCTGGTGCCCAGTGGTGAGCAGTCCGCTGCCGGGCTGCTTGAGGACTGGCCGCCTTACGACCCCGTATTCGATCCGATCGACCGGGTCTTCCTGCCGCGCGCCGACATCGCCACCGAGACGCTGGTCGCGGGGCTCATCGAGCTCGGGTGGGAGGTCGACGACGTCACCGCCTATCGGACCGTGCGCGCTTCGCCGCCGCCGGCCGACACCCGTGAGGCGATCAAGGGGGGTGGCTTCGACGCCGTTCTCTTCACCTCGTCCTCCACCGTGCGGAACCTGGTGGGTATCGCCGGGAAGCCGCACAACGTGACCGTCATCGCGTGTATCGGTCCCGCCACCGCGAAGACCGCCGAGGAGCATGGGCTGCGGGTGGATGTGATGGCTCCCGAGCCGTCCGTGCACAAGCTCGCGGAGGCGCTGGCCGACTTCGGGCTGAAGCGGCGGGCGGCCGCGGTGGAGGCCGGGGATCCGGTGACTCGGCCGAGCGAGCGTCGGCCTGGGGCGCGGCGGAGGCGTAGCACCACGACCTGATCCTGCGGGTGCGGGTGCGGATGTTTGTGGGTGCGGCGGTCTGGCGTTCTTGTCAGGCCGCCGTCACCGTGTGGCCGTAGCGGAGCAGGTTCTGGGGGTCGTACGTCTCCTTCGTGCGGCGCAGACGGTCGTAGATCTCCGGGGTCCAGGCGCGGGCGCGGTCCTGCGCGTCGCCGGGGCGGCCGTGGAGATTGGGCATCGTGCAGCCGGTGGCGTACGGGGTCATCGCTTCGTACAGCGCGGTCGTGGCCGTTTGCACGGCCTCGGCTGCCTCCGGGCCGGCCAGGACGCCCACCGCCTCCAGGAGGTAGGCGGCGTTTCGCGCGCAGACCGCGTCCTCCGTTGCAGCGGGGCGGGAGAGGGCGCCGCCCATGTGGCGGAGTTCCACCAGGAGCAGGGCGTAGTCCTGTGCGCTCGGGCCCGCCTCGTCGAGGAGCGCTGTCACGGCGTCGGGGGTCAGTTCGCCCAGGCAGCCGCAGGACTCTCTTGCCGGGAGGGGGTCCACGGGGTCCTGGTAGATCATGTCGACCGCCGTGTAGTCCATCTCCGTCACCGTGTCGAAGACGACGGGGGCCGCGTCGCGGAGCGGGGTCAGGAGGTTCTGGCCCTCGTCCTCCGCGCCGGTCCAGGCCACCGCCACCCGGGACCAGAAGCGGCCGCGCAGGGGTTCTGGGATCTCCGGGAGCGGGGGCAGGCGCAGCAGTGTGAAGCCGGTGCACATCTCGTCGGGGACCGTGGGGGTCCACTGCGCCCAGGCGCGCAGGAGGGGTTCGGCGTCCTCGCCCGTGCAGTAGATGCCGCCGCCGAGGATGCGGGACAGGGCGGGGAGTTCGGTGACCATCTCCGTGACGATGCCGATGTTTCCCTTGCCGCCGCGCAGGGCCCAGAAGAGGTCGGGTTCCTTGGTCGCGGTCGTTTCGTGGAGGGTGCCGTCCGGGGTGACGACCTTGAAGGAGCGGACCAGGTCGGAGGCGTAGCCGAAGGCTCGGCCGAGGATGGGGAGGCCGCCGCCGAGGGTGTAGCCGACGGCGCCGACGTCTGTGGAGGAGCCGTTGAGGGCGGCGAGGCCGTGGGGGGCGGCGGCGTTGATGACGTCGCGCCATTTCGCGCCGGCGGAGATCGTGGCGGTGCGGGTTGCGGGATCTATGTGTACGTCCGTCATGCGGGACGTGTTGATCAGCAGGCCTGTGTCCATGGGGTAGTTCGCGCCGTGGCCGGTGGCCTGGACGGCGATGGGGGTGCTCGTGGCTGAGGCCCAGCGGAGTGCGGTGATGATGTCTTCGGTGCTGGTTGCGCCTACGACCACGTCGGGGGTGTGGGGAGCGGCCAGGTTGAAGCCGGTCACTTCGGGGGTGTAGGCCTCGTCCGTGGCGTGGAGGACCGGGCCTTGGATGGTGGAGAGGTCGGGGGTGGGCATGGGGGCCTCCTCCTGTTGGTGGAGGGGTTGTCTCTTCAGCTTGGACCCGTCGGTAGTGGTGCGCATGTGCGGGGTGCGGTGCTATGCCTGCGGCGGCCCGTGCGGGCTCGTGGGGGTTCGCGTTGCGCACTTCTCGTCGTTGGGGGTCGGGGCCGCACCGGGGGGTGTCCGTCCTCGGTCGGGCGGGGCTGTTCTTCCAGGTGGTGAACTTGGTCGGGCGCCCGACGCTGCGGGCGGACACCCCCCGGTACGTCCCCTGCTCGCCGTTGCGCGAGTGCGGGTGCGTTCCCACTGGGGTGCGGGGCTTCGGGCCGACGGCTCGTCGGCAAAGGGGGGTCTGAGGCGGGCGTAGCGTAGGGGTATGACGACGTACGGATCCTTTCCCGGCAGCCGGCCGCGGCGGCTGCGGACCTCTCCCGTCATGCGGCGGATGGTCGCCGAGACGCGGTTGCATCCCGCTGACTTCATCCTTCCCGCCTTTGTGCGGGAGGGTGTGAGTGAGCCCGTGCCGATCGCGGCCATGCCGGGGGTTGTGCAGCACACCCGGGACAGTCTGAAGAAGGCGGCCGTCGAGGCTGTGGAGGCCGGGGTCTCCGGGATCATGCTGTTCGGGGTGCCCGAGGAGTCCAAGAAGGACGCTCTGGGGACGCCGGGGACCGATCCGGACGGGATCCTCCAGGTCGCGCTGCGGGATGTGCGGGCCGAGGTCGGTGACGAGCTGCTCGTGATGTCTGATCTGTGCCTGGATGAGACCACGGATCACGGGCACTGCGGGGTGCTGGACGACCAGGGGCGGGTCGACAATGACGCCACCCTGGAGCGGTATGCCGAGATGGCTCAGGTGCAGGCCGATGCCGGGGCGCATGTCGTCGGGCCCAGCGGGATGATGGACGGGCAGATCGGGGTCGTACGCGATGCCCTTGATCAGATCGGGCGGGAGGATGTCGCGATTCTCGCGTACACCGCCAAGTACGCTTCTGCTTTTTATGGCCCCTTCCGGGAGGCCGTCGGGTCCTCGTTGAAGGGGGATCGGAAGACCTACCAGCAGGACCCCGCCAATGTGCGGGAGTCGTTGCGGGAGTTGGCCCTCGATCTGGAGGAGGGGGCCGACATGGTGATGGTGAAGCCTGCCGGGCCCTACCTCGATGTGCTGGCCCGGGTCGCCGATGCCGTGGACGTGCCCGTCGCCGCCTACCAGATCTCCGGTGAGTACTCGATGATCGAGGCCGCCGCCGAGAAGGGCTGGATCGATCGGGAGCGGGCGATTCTGGAGGCGCTGACCGGGATCAAGCGGGCCGGGGCGCAGAACATCCTCACCTACTGGGCTGTTGAGGCTGCGCGGATGCCGGCGGTTCGGTAGTCGTCGATGTCGACGGGCCTTCGTCTCGGAGGCCCTCGCCGTCCTCGCATGCCGTCAGGGTGAGGGTGGCCAGGACGACCGTCAGCGCTGCCAGGAGGCGGCGGGGTGCGCGGGTGTGCGTGTTCGCTGACGCGGGCATCGGCAGGGGCCTCTCTGTCGGTCGTCTGTGAGGAGTGGCCTCAGCCTGGTGCCTGGGTGGGTGTGGTCGCCATAAGGTGCCTGGCGGTTTGGGACGCGTGCGGGGCGGGGTCGGATCTGACCTGCGGGGATGTGGCGTCCCGGAGGTGTGTCGTGGGATGCGGGGAGGGGGAGTCCGCTGTCTCTACGGCCTTTGCGGGCTAGCTTGTTGGCCATGAGCATGGAGATCGACACCACCAAGGCGCATCCCGCGCGCGTCTACGACGTCTTCCTCGGCGGCACCGACAACTACCCCGCCGACCGTGAGGCCGCCGCCGCGGCGCTCGCCGCCAATCCGCGCGGGTATCTGGACGTACGGCACAACCGCGACTTCATGCGGCGGGCCGTCACCGAGCTCGCGGAACGGGACGGGATACGGCAGTTCCTCGATGTGGGGACCGGGTTACCGACCGCGGAGAACGTGCATCAGATCGCCCAGCGGATCCATCCCGAGTCGCGGGTGGTGTACGTCGACAACGATCCCGTCGTGCTCGCGCATGCGCGGGAGCTGCTGAGCGGTGGCCCTGAGGGGCGTACCGACTATCTCGACGCCGACTTCGAGGAGCCGGCGCGGATTCTCGAACGGGCCGCCGAGACGCTGGACTTCGGGCGGCCCGTCGCGTTGTTCCTGGTGGCCGTGTTGCATTTCGTCGAGGACGAGGTCGCCTATCGGGTGGTGCGCGAGCTCGTCGATGCCTTGCCCTCGGGGAGCCGGGTCGTGGTCAGTCATCTCACGCTGGATCTCAACGCGGCGAACATGCGGGCCGTGCAGGAGACGTACACCGCGCGGGGGTTCTCGTTCGTGCTGCGGTCCAAGGGGGAGGTCGAGCGGTTCTTCGCCGAGAGCGGGCTGGAGGTCGTCGAGCCCGGTGTCGTGCCGGTGCATCGGTGGCGGCCGGACGGGGCCTCGCCCGCCGAGATCGGTGATGTGACCGACGCGGACATCAATGTGTACGCGGGGGTCGGGCTCAAGGGTTGATCGGCTGATCGGCTGATCGGCTGATCGGCTGATCCCGGATCCTGGAAAGCTATTTGTAGGCGGCATCTATATCTCTAGGGTGCTCGGCATGAGCCTTACGAGCACCCTTGCCGCCTTGCCTTCGCTCGCCTCGCGCGTCCGGTCGACCGGTGGGTCGGCGGTACGGGAGATCCTTGCTGTCACCGCGCGGCCCGAGGTCGTCAACTTCGCCGGTGGGCTGCCGGCGCCCGAGCTGTTCGACCGGGAGGGGGTCGCGGCGGCGTTCCGGTATGTGCTGGAGGAGGTGCCGGGGCAGGCCCTTCAGTACTCGACGACCGAAGGGGAGCCGGGGCTGCGGGAGTCGCTGGCGCGGCGGATGGCGGTGCGGGGGCTGGCCACCGGGGGCGAGGAGCTTGTCGTCACCACCGGGTCCCAGCAGGGCCTGTCCTTGGTCGCCGCCGCGCTCGTGGAGCCCGGGGACACCGTGCTTGTCGAGGATCCCTGTTATCTGGCGGCACTTCAGGTCTTCGGGCTTGCGGGGGCGCGGGTCGTCGCGGTGCCGGGGGATGCGGAGGGGCCGGATGTGGGGGCGCTTGCCGAGCTTGTGGTGCGGGAGCGGCCGAAGTTGTTCTACACCGTGCCCACTTTTCAGAATCCCAGCGGGCGGACCATGTCGGCCGAGCGGCGGGCCGGGGTGGCGGAGGTGGCGGGGCGGTACGGGGTGTGGATCGTCGAGGACGATCCGTACGGGGAGCTGCGGTTCGAGGGGGAACGGCTGCCCTGGATCGCCTCGTATCCGGGGGCCGAGGAGCGGACCGTGCTGCTCGGGTCCTTCTCCAAGGTGATGGCTCCCGGGCTGCGGGTGGGGTGGTTGCGGGCGCCGGGTGAGTTGCGGCGGGCGTGTGTGGTCGTCAAGCAGGCCGCGGATCTGCATACGCCGACTGTCAACCAGCTTGCCGCGGCGCGGTATCTGGAGGAGCGGGATCTTGACGCGCATGTGGCGCGGGTCGCGGGGGTCTACGGGGAGCGGCGGGACGCGATGTTGGCGGGGCTTGGCGAGGTGCTGCCGGAGGGGGCGGTCTGGAATCGGCCTGAGGGTGGGATGTTTTTGTGGGTGCGGTTGCCTTCTGGGTACGACACGGCGGCTTTGCTTCCTGAGGTTGTGCGGCATGACGTGGCCTATGTGCCGGGGGCGCCCTTCTGTGCGGGGGAGGTTGATCGGGGGGCGTTGCGGTTGTGCTTCGTGACGGAGACGGTGGAGCGGATTGGGGAGGGGCTGGGGAGGTTGGGTGTGGGGTTGAGGGCTGCGGTGCGAGGGCGGTGAGGGAGGTGCGGGCCGGTGGGGGCTGGTCGCGCAGTTCCCCGCGCCCCTTGGGGGGCGTCCGGTTGTTGGTTGGGTGCGGGGCGGTGGGGGGTGGTTGCGCAGTTCCCCGCGCCCCTTGGGGGGCGTCCGGTTGTTGGTTGGGTGCGGCGTCGTTGTGGGTGGTCGCGCAGTTTCCCGCGCCCCTTGGGGGGCGTGGGGTGGGGTCGGGCTCAGGTCCTAGGTCTCATGGAGTGGGGGTGTTGGGGCTGGGGGCTGCGGACGGGGTGGGGTGGGGTGCCTAGGGTTGGTGGCATGTCCGACACTGTGGAGTTCGACCTCGATGCTTATCTCGGCCGGATCGGGTGGGGAGGGGAGCGGGTTGCCGATGTGGCGACGCTGCGGGGTGTGCATCTTGCGCATGCGCGGGGGATTCCGTTTGAGAACCTCGATGCCGTGAGCGGTACGGCTCCCTCGCTCGAAGTTGGTGATCTGCTGGACAAGCTGGTCCGGGGGCGGCGCGGGGGCTATTGCTATGAGCACAACACCCTGCTGCTGCATGCCCTGGAGGCGCTGGGCTTCGGGGTGACTCGGCTGGCGGCGCGGGTGCAGGTGGGTGCGGACGGGTTGGAGAGCCGGCCGCGTACCCATATGACGCTGTTGGTGGAGGTGCCGGGGGAGACGCGGCCGTACCTTGCCGATGTGGGGTTCGGGGCGGTGGGTGCGCTGCTGGAGCCGGTGCCGCTGGTGGCGGGTGAGGAGTTCGAGGGGGCGGGGCGACGGCACCGGCTGGTGAAGGTGGCGCACCGGGGGCCGCTGGACCTGTGGGTGCTGGAGGCCTTCGAGCAGGGGCCGGCGTGGGAGGGCGGGTGGCGGCGGCAGTACTCCTTCACCCTGGACCCCAGTGAGAGGCCCGACTTCGAGGTGTTCAACTGGTTCGTCGCGACGAACCCGCGCTCACCGTTCACCCAGCGGCTCTATGTGCAGCGTATGCGCGGTGACCAGCATGTGTTCCTCTCCGGCCGGGAGTTGACCGTGACGTCCCCCGACGGCACGGTCAGCAAACGAGAGGTTTCCGAGGAGGAGGTCGCGCGGCTGCTGGGCGAGGAGTTCGGGATCGACGTCCCTCAGTCCCCCGTCCCTCAGTCCCACCAGAAGGACCAGGCCCGCTGATTGAGCAACTCGCGTTCGGCGTAGGCCTCCAGGACGGTGTCGCCGCCCTGCCAGAGGTTGTCCGGGCAGAACGCGAAGTGTTCGGCGGCCAGGGCCCGCGCCTCGGCGAGTGTCGTGGGCGGGGCCGCCACGGAGACCCGCAGGTGGTCGAAGCCGAGCGCCACGACCCGTATGCCGAACCGGTCCTCCCAGGAGCGGAGCACCGCGCTGAGGCGGGCTGTGTCGTCGCCGTAGTTCGTCGCGCCCGTCCAGCCGATCGCCGTCGGGATGTCGGCGCTGCGGCGGGCCGGGACCAGGGCCAGGCGGGGTTCCTTTCGGGAGCCGCCGGCGGAGAGGAAGCCGTCGGCGATGTCGGTGGCCACCGCGTCCGGGTCTGCCTCGGTGGCGGTTGCCTCCGCCAGGCCCGGCCAGTCGCCGGCCTCCTCCGCGCAGCACTCCTCCCAGAAGTCCGCCAGGACCTCCTCCGCGTCATGATCACCGGGGTACGACATCTCGTCCGGTGCCAACTCCCAGTCCTGCGGGCTGCCATGGCCCCCGCCGATGTCCAGGACCACCGGGAGCAGCCCGAGCGTGCGGGGCGCATCCTGGAGGGCGGCCCAGGCGGCCGGGGTCGCCCGGTCGTCGGCCAGCCAGAGCAGCGGCTCGTGCCACGGGCCCTCGTCCGTCGTGTCGATCAGCTTGCCCGGCGGGAGGCCGAGCCCGAGGGAGGCCAGCCTCGGCAGCGGGTTGGGGAGCGTTGCCATGCCGACGACTGTAGGGGCAGCCACTGACAACGCCGGGGCCGCAGGCTGAGGCGGGCGCCGACTGAAGAACTTGCGGGGTGTGGTTCACGCGGGGTGGGTGGGGTGGCTCTTACATGCGAAGGGGCTCGCGGTCGGCGCGGGCCCCGGTGGACGGGAGCAGCGCATGGACCCTGGTACGGCGTCGGTCGTCACCGCACTGGCGGGGCTGGGAATGCACGTAGTCACCCTGATCCGGGAAGAGTTGAGGCTACGGTGGGCCGAGCGTCGGGAGCGGGGGCGGGTGGCGCGCTGCCAGTGCGCCCAGGACGGGAGGGAGACGGCGTGACGGAGCCGGGCCCGCGGGAGGGCGACTCCAGGGAGCCGCTGCCGGTCGGCGGCGCCGGGGAGGGCGCCCCCGCGGAAGGCGTCGCGCAACCGTCGTACGGCCTGTCTCCCGAGGACGAGGAGGCGTTCAGCCACTTCTACCGCGCCTATGTGCCCAGGCTGACCGCGTATCTCGTCTACCAGGGCGCCCCGGTGGACCGGGCCGGGGAGTTCGTGCAGGACACGATGGTCAAGGCCTATCGCTCATGGCGCGAGATCCGGTCGCACAAGAGCTGGGCCTACACGGTCGCCTACCGGGAGTTCGTCCGGCACGCCACGCGCGTGGAGGAGCCCGTCGAGGAAGTGCCCGAGTCCACGACCCTGCTGTGCCGCCCCGAGGCGACCGAGTCCTGGTTACAGGAGCAGGAGATCGTCCGGGTGTTACGGGGCCTGCCCGCACGGCAGCGGCAGGTGCTGGCGCTCATGCTGGACGGGTGGAAACCGGCCGAGATCGCCAAGCTGATCGGCATCGAGGGCGCGGCGGTACGGTCCAACCTGTTCAAGGCGCGCAAGGCGGTCGCCCAGCATCTCGCACGGCGGGAGGAGGACTGATGGCCGACGAGTGGCTCGCCCGTGAGCACGGGGAGTTCCACCTGGGACTCGCCCGGTTCCTCGATCCCGACGCCGGGCTGAGCGAGGTGCGGGAGCAGGCCGGCGGGCATGAGGACGTGGTCCGTGGACTGGGCCTCGTGCTGGACGTCGAGGGCGGGCTGGCGAGCATCCTCCACGCCGAGGACGCGGTGGACGCGGTGGACGCGGTGGATTCCGGTACGACGGATCCCGGGGACCGCGCGTGGATGCCGGACGCCGATGTCGCCGAGGTCCTGCGCGCCCTCCCGGCGCAGCAGCGGCTGGCCGCGCGCAAGGATCCCGTGATCGCCGCCTGCGTCAGCGGTGAACTCCTGGTCCGGGCGCTGGAGTTGCTCGACGACCTCGTCCGGGAGGAGAAGCGGACGGGGACCGGCGAGGCTTTCCCCGGCCCGTACGTCCAGCGTTTCGCCGACCTCGCCCGCGACTACGCCCGCGCCCGCAGGTTCGCGCTGGCGGAGCCGCCCGCCCTGACCCTCCCCGCCGCCCTCAACCTCGCCGCGGTCTTCGCTCGCACCTTCGAACACGACCTCGGAGCGGCCCGCCGCCCCCGCGACGACGCCCACGCCCTCACCGACACCCTCGACGCCGCCGCCCGCGCCCGGGACCCCGAGCGCGTCCGTGCCTACGACCTCATCGCCCGCCCACTCGCCGACGGACTCGCCCGCGAAGCCAGGCGCCGTCTCCACCTCCCGACGACGGACGGTCTCGTCGCCGCGCTGCTCGACGGCACCCTGGACGACTTCACCGACGCCGACCTCACCGGGGTGAACCCCAACGACCCCGCACTCAACGGCATCCAGTGGTCCGAGACCGGCACACGATGGCCGCCCGGCACGGACATCGACGCGCTGCGGAACCGGTCCGAGGAGACCTCGCCGTACTCGCGTGTCTATGTGCTCGGACGGCGTCCGAAGGGAAACAGCCGGGCGGGAGCGGGAGTTCGGGTCTAGGCGGTGGTCGCGATGAACGCGGACCAGGCGGTGGCGGTGACCTGGAGGGTGGGGCCGGTGGGGGTCTTGGAGTCGCGGATGTGGATGGTGTGGGGGCAGGTGGCGATCTCGACGCACGCGCCGCCCTCGTCGCTCCTGTGGCTGGACTTGCGCCAGGCAAAGGCGACTTCGAGGCATTCGCCGCCCTCATCGCCGCTGTACGTCGACTTGAACCACTGAAGTGCCTCGGTGCTCATTGCTCTCCTAGCAGACGGTCCAGCAGGTCCTTTGAGTCCAAGGGGGACAGGGCCTGTGCTCGCAGCATCGCATACTTGCGAGCGAGGATGGACACCTCATCTGCGTCGGATACCCATTGGCTGCCGCGTTGGCCTTCGATGTAGGCCAGGTGTTGATGGTCCGGGGTCTCCACGAGGACGAAAGGGCCGTTCAGCCCCGCGTGTGAAGGGCTGTTCATAGGCAGGAACTGCAGTGATACGCAGGGCAGTTCAGCGCACGCGCGCAAATGAAGGAGTTGTCCGGCGCGAACTTCGGGACCGCCGATTGCCAGGTGCAGCACCGGCTCCCAGACCACGAAGCTGAGGGTCGGTGGGGTCGCGCGCTGGAGGATCTCCTGCCGCTCGACGCGCGCCGCCGTCTTCGTCTCGATCTCGTCTTCGCCGTACGCCGGAACGCGCTCCCGGAGCACGGTCTCCGCGTACGCCCGCGTCTGAAGCAGCCCCGGCAGTACCTGGTTGGCATAGAGGGACAGCGCGATCGCCTCCCGCTCATGCTCCATATACAGCTCCGCCCACATCGGGAACTGGTCGATCTCCGGCAGGTTCGCCACCCCCACCGACAACATCCCCTTGGTCTGGAGGATCTCGTCCAACAACACGGCCAGGTCCGGTTTCAGAGACCTCCGGCCCTGTTCGATCGACGCGATCGTCTCCTCGTCGACCTTGACCAGCGCGGCCAGGGCACTCTGGGTGTAGCCCGCGGCGCGGCGGGCCGCGGCCAGTTGCTTGCCCAGCATCTTCATGGAGGTCAGGTTCTTCGGCCGCGGTGGCTTCTTCGCGCTCATGTTGGTCTCAATCCCCCAGGTCCCACGTACGTCACCGGGTGAGAGCCCGTACAAAAAATCCGTACGGGTTCACTCGCTGATCCACGCTAGTGACTCTGCGCGACATTCGTACCGTGAATGAGCCAAGCCAACTCGCCGTTCAGCGCGATCAGTTCTATCGCCGCGACCGCCGTTCCGTGTCCGCCGCCAGGCGGTTCGCGCGGTGGTCGCTCGTCCACTGGGGGCTTGCGGCGTGGGAGCGGGCCGATGATGTGTCGCTGTGTGTGAGCGAGTTGGCGACCAACGCGCTTCTGCACGGGGCGCCGCCCGGGCGGGGGTTCCTGCTGCGGGTGCGGTACGACGGTGATGTGCTGCGGGTGGAGGTGCATGACAGCGGGGGCGGTGAGCCGCATGTCGCGGACGAGGTCGACGAGGGTGGGCGTGGGCTGTTTCTCGTCGCCGCGCTCGCCGACAAGTGGGGGGTGGGACAGCGGGACCCCGGCAAGGTGGTGTGGTGCGAGTTCGTCCACCCTGCCGGGGCCTGTCCGGGCAACTAGCTTCTGACTATGCGCAGTTGTGGGCCCCGCTCGTGCTCGACGCGACCACCACGTCCGCGCCGCCGAGGCCGCTGATGTGGAGGGCGTTGACCGTGAGGCCGGTCGCCGTGCGCGTCTGTTCGTTCACGACGATCTTGGCTCCCGCGCCGAGGTCGATCGTGTGGTTGGGGGCGTCCGGGACGGTGACCGGGGTGCCCGCGATGGTGAGCTTGAGGTCGGTGGTGCCGGTGCTGGCCGTGCAGGTGCTCGTCGAGGTGGCGGTGATGCCGGTCGCCTCGATGACCGGGAGGCCGGGGAGGCCCAGGCTGAGTCTGGCCAGCGTGGACTTGGCTGTTGAGGTGCTCGGGCCGGTCGTCGTGGCGACGTCGGCGCACGGGGCGTCCGCCGTCAGGACCACCGCGCTGATGTTCTGGGTGCAGGCGGGGGCCACCGTCTTGGCGTCGGCCGTGCGGACCTCGCCCGTGTCCGGGGTCGGGGCGATCACGATCGGCAGTACCAGGACGGGGACGGAGGCGCTCAGGCCGTACGAGCGAGCCGTGACGTACTGGAGCTTCAGCTCGGCCGTGGCCTCCGAGGGCTTGTACGCCTCGTCGCCCGCGAAGGTCGCCTTGAGCGGCACGGTGGCCGAGTCGCTCAGCGGCTGGGCCACCGCCGGGATGGTGCAGCTCGCCTTGCCCGCCGCGTCCGTCTTCGCCTTGCAGGTCTGGTCCGTGCCCAGGGTGAGGGTGACCTCCCGGTCGGCCACCGGGGCTCCGCCCTCCTTTTCCGTGAGCTTCGCCGACAGGGGTGCCGGGGAGCCGTTGGAGACCGTGGCCGGGCCGTCGTAGGCGAGGGCGGTGTCCTTGAGGACGGGGGGATCGGGGTCGCCCGGGTCGCCGTCGCAGCCGTTGGTGCTGGTGATGAACTCCTCGCCGTACTCGGGCGGGTAGGGCGACAGGACCTTGCCCTCCAGCTCGATGTCCTGGTGTACGCCGTTGAGTTCCTGCTCGTAGTGCAGGTGCGGGCCCGTGGTGTTGCCGGTGCTGCCGACCGTGCCGATCACGGTGCCCTGGGCGACCTGGGCGCCGTCCGCGACCTCGTAGGTGGCGAGGTGCATGTACTCGGTGGTCCAGCCGTCGGGGTGGGTGATCCGGATGTACTGGCCGCCGCCGGGCTGGTTGTGGCGGGTGGCGGTGCCCGCGGCCGAGGCGAGGACGGGTTCGCCGGCACTCGCGCCCTGCGCCTTGACGAAGTCCAGGACGTTTCCGTGGCCCGGGTAGGTGGAGTACGTCCACACCGAGTCGCACTCGAACGGGGCCAGGAAGGCGGGCTTGGCGAGGATGCCGGGCTGGTCGGCCGCCCGGGCCGCCGTCGCCGGGGCCGTCAGGGCGAGGGCCAGTGTGGTGAGCAGGCCCGTGAGCAGTGTTCCGCGTCTCTTGATGCGCATGGCTGACGTCCCCCGTTTCACGCGCAGTTGTAGGCGTCCGTGGCGCTCGACGCGACGACCACGTCCACGCCTCCCGCCGCGGTCAGATGGGCCGCGTTGACCGTGAGGCCGTGCGCCGTCCTGATCTGCTCGTTGAGCACGAGCTTGGCGGCCGGGCCCAGGTCGATCGAATAGTTCGGTACGTCACCGATCTCCACCGGTGTGCCCGCGATCGTCAGCGACAGGTCCGTGCTGCCGGTGGTGGCCGTGCAGCTGCTGGTCGAGGTCGCCGTCACGCCGGAGAGGGCGACCACGGGCAGGCCGGGCAGGCCGATCCTGGCGTCCTCGACGGTCGCGGTCGCGGTGGAGCCGCTCGGGCCGGTCTTCGTCGCCACCTTCGCGCAGAGGGTGTCGGCGGACAGGACCAGCAGGTTGACGGGTGCCGCGCAGGGCGGGACCACCGTCTTGGCGTCGGCGGCGCGGACCACTCCGGTGTCCGGGGTGGGGGCGATGCCGATGGGCAGGGCGAGGACCGGGATCTGGGCGGAGAGGCCGTAGGCGCGGCCGGTGACGTACTGGAGTTTCAGCTCGGCCGTGGCCTCGGAGGCCTTGTACGCCTCGTCGCCGGCGAAGGCCGCCTTGAGGGGCACGGTGGCCGAGCCGGTGAGTGGCTGAGCCACCTTGTCGATGGTGCAGGTCGCCTTGCCGGCCGCGTCGGATTTCGCCGTGCAGGTCTGGAGGGCGTCCGTCGGGCCGAGGGTGAGGGTGACCTCGCGGTCGGCGACCGGGGCGCCGCCGTCCTTCTCCGCCAGGGTCGCGGAGAGGGCCGCCGGGGAGCCGTTGGAGACGGTGGCCGGACCGTCGTAGGTCAGGGTCGTGTCCTTCTGGACCGGGGGCTGGGTCGAGCCCTCGCCGACGTCGAGGAGGTCGTTGTCGAGGTCGAGGGTGATCCCGCCGTAGGTCTCCCTGTTGGGGTCGTCCTCGGTCGGGCCGTCGTACTGCTTGACCCGCTGGTGGTTCGCCCACATGTCGGCCGGGATCGCGCGGTCCTCGGTCGTCGCCACCTCGTCCCAGCGGGCGAAGTTGATGACGTCCGGCTGGGTGTAGCCGCCGGCGTTCGCCGCGACCAGGTCCGTGGCGAGCGAGGACGCGCTGCCGTAGGCGCCCGAGCGGTAGCCCAGTTCGTGGATCGTGGTGGTCCAGGACTGGAGGAAGGCCAGGACCTTCTCGCGGCCGGAGTTGTAGTGCTCCATGTTGTAGTAGAGGACCGAGCCCGCCGGGAGGCCGTAGGCCTGCGCCTGCGCGACCGCGTCCCGGGCCGATGCCGCGCCCTCCGGGACCGGGTCGGTGATCGCCACACAGTCGCCCGTGCAACTGCCCGAGCCCGCCTCGGCCTGCGGGCCGACGTAGATCGGGATGAACCGCCAGCCGTTGGCGTACTGGGTCTGCACCCACTCGGCGCTCGCCTGGTCCTTGCAGCCCGCGTTGACGCCGCCGATGTAGAAGCCGATGGCGCCGTACGGCGAGGCCGCCTTCCAGGCGTTCATCGTGGCGGTCGGCGGCGCGGCGCAGCGGTCGAAGCCCCTGCCCTGGTAGGACGTGGCGTCCGCGGGGACGGCCTGGACGGACGGCCGGGCCGCTGTGGCGGCCGAGGTCGCCGCCGGGGTGGCCTTGTCGGCCGGGAGGCCGGCACTGGCGAGGATCTTCTTGATCTCGTCCCGGTTCCCGCCGTAGGACGCGGTGACGGCGATGCCGTCGGCCGTCGCCCAGTACGTGTGCGAGGTGCTGTTCTCCGAGACGTGCGCGGCCGAGGAGCTCTCGCCCGGCTCCAGGACGAGCGCCTCCGTACGGCCCAACACGTCGGCCGGGCAGCTCTGTTGGGCATCCGCGGCCGGCTTGCCGAGGTACACGGCGTGACGGTCGTAGCGGACGCAGGTGTCCGGGTTCTCGGCGAGGTCGACGACGTCCCAGGTGGCCGGGACAGTGAACGTGTGGCCCTGGTAGGTCACTTGGGCCGTGTCCGACGCCTCCGCGGCCTGAGCGGGGCTGCCCAGTGCGGTGACGGTGAGTGTGGTCGCGGCGGTGAACGCCAGGAGCGCCCCGCGTAACGAACGTACTGATCTGCGGTGAATATTGATGATTTCCCCCGTGGTTGTGGCACCGGCTCATCCGGGCCGATGCGACTCGGAGTGACCAGGGGGAGCGTGACGGGGTTGTTGTACATCGGTCAACGACAGGGGTGGCCGAACAGGACGCTGTTACGGCCGAGTAAAGCGAGAGGCGCTTGGGAGCGCCGACTTGATGTGTGCGAAGCGTGGTGTGGGGGGTTGGTGAAGCGCCGGGTCGTGTCCGGGGCCCGCGGGGGCGGGTGTGCCACGGGTGCACGAGGTCTTCACGGGCGGCTCACGGCGGGACTTGTCCGGATGAGGACCGCGGTAGGGGGCATTCCGGGCGGACCGGGGCGGCGGTCACGTGCCCGTGGTCGCGGGGAAGAGCCGCTGCACCGCCGCGACGACGGCGGCACGGCGGGCCTCCGGGGACGGGTCGCGGACCTGGCCGGCGGCGGCGTCCGCGAGGTCGTGCTGGGCGGCCCAGGCCATGGCGATCTGGTTGAGGAGGACGAGGATGTCGACGGGGTCCCAGGCGGGGTCCAGGTGACCCGCCTCCTGGGCCTTGCGCAACAGCTCGACCTTGCGGTGGACGATCTCCCGGGTGGCGGCCTGGGCGGTGTCGCCCGCGAGCTCCAGCCTGCCCCAGCTCATGAGCCGGAAGCGGTCGGGGTGGCGCAGGAAGTAGTCGTGCACGCGCCCGGCGTACTCGGGCAGATCGGTGGTGTCCAGGCGGGTCGCCTCGGTCACCGCGGCCATCTCCTGGCCGGCGACGAACCCGTAGAGCTCTTCCTTGCTGCGGAAGTACGCGTAGAGGCGTTCCGTGCTGGTCCTGGCGGCCTTGGCGATACGGGTGATCCGCGCGCCGGCGATGCCGTACCGGGCGAACTCGGCCCTGGCCGCGGTGAGGATGCGGTCGCGGGTCGAGTCCGCGGCGGCCGAAGAGGTCATGCTCCGAGACTACCTGGCCAAAAAACTCTGTTTGGCGAAGGAGGGTGGGGCGGCGTAGGGTCGATAAAAGCAAACATTTTGGTTTGACTCGTCATGGAACCGAGGAGCACGTCATGCAGCAGCGGACACTGGGCAGCCAGGGCCTCACCGTCTCGGCGCTCGGCTACGGCGCGATGGGCCTGACCATGGCCTACGGCCCCGGCGACGAGCAGGAGGGAGTCGCCGCCATCCAGCGTGCCCACGAGCTCGGCGTCACCTTCATCGACACCGCCGAGCTCTACGGCCTGGGCACCGGCTCCAACGAGATCCTGGTCGGCAAGGCGGTCAAGGACTTCCGCGACGACGTGGTCCTGGCCACCAAGTTCGGCTTCGACCTGTCCGACCTGTCCCAGGGATTCGGCCTCAACAGCCGGCCCGACAACATCCGCAAGGTCGCCGACAACAGCCTGCGCTTCCTCGGCGTCGACCACATCGACGTCTTCTACCAGCACCGCGTCGACCCGAACGTGCCGATCGAGGAGGTCGCCGGGACCGTCAAGGAGCTCATCGACGCGGGCAAGGTCAAGTACTTCGGCCTGAGTGAGGCCGGACCGCAGACCATCCGCCGCGCCCACGCCGTGCAGCCGGTGTCCGTGCTCCAGACCGAGTACTCCCTGTTCGAGCGGGAGACCGAGCAGCTCTTCCCGGTCCTCGACGAACTCGGCATCGGCTTCGTCGCCTACTCCCCGCTCGGCCGCGGCTTCATCACCGGCACCGCCAGGCCGGCCGGCGAGTACGACGCCTCCGACATGCGCAACACCGACCCGCGCTGGCAGCCCGGCAACTACGAGAAGAACGTCGAGGCCGTCAGCAGGCTCGGCGAACTCGCCGCGGCCAAGGGCGCCACCGTCTCCCAGCTGGCCCTGGCCTGGCTGCTCACCCGTGGCGAGCACATCGTGCCCATCCCGGGCACCCGCAGCGTCCGGCGCATCGAGGAGAACGCCGGTGCCGCGGACGTCGCCCTGACCGAGGCCGACCTCGCCGCGATCGACGAGATCCTGCCGCACGGCGGCTTCGGGGCCCGCTACACGCAGGAGCACCTGCCGAGCTGGGTGTAGGGGCAGCGCGTCGAAACGGCAGCGGCCCGTCCTCCCGGTGGGGAGGACGGGCCGCCGCCGTGTCGGTTCAGAGCTTCTCGGGCGTCCTGATGCCGAGCAGGGCCATGCCCTGGTGGAGGGTGCGGGCGGTCAGGTCGCAGAGGAACAGGCGGTTCTCCTTCTGCTCCTCGGTGTCGGCCTTCAGGACCGGGCACTGGTCGTAGAACGTCGTGTACAGCGACGCCAGTTGGTACAGGTACGCGGCCAGCTTGTGCGGTGCGTACTCCGCGGTCGCCTCCGCGAGGAGCTCGCCGAACGCGTCCAAGTGCAGGCCCAACGCCCGCTCCGCCGGGGCGAGTTCGAGCCCCGGGTGGGCGGTCGGCCGCTTGTCCTCGGCCTTGCGCAGGATCGACTTGATACGGGCGTACGCGTACTGGAGGTAGACCGAGGTGTCGCCGTTCAGCGAGACCATCTGGTCCAGGTCGAACTTGTAGTCCCGGCTCGGCGAGGTCGACAGGTCCGCGTACTTCACGGCGCCGATCCCGACGTACCGGCCGTTCTCGACGATCTCCTCCTCGGTCAGGCCCACCTTCTCGGCCTTCTCGCGCACGACCGCAGTGGCCCGCTCGACGGCCTCGTCCAGGAGGTCCTCCAGCTTGACCGTCTCGCCCTCACGCGTCTTGAACGGCTTGCCGTCCGCGCCCAGCACCGTGCCGTAGCCCATGTTGTGGGCCGTCACGTCGTCGCCGAGCCAACCCGCGCGGCGGGCCGTCTCGAAGACCATCTTGAAGTGCAGCGACTGGCGTACGTCCACGACGTACAGCAGCGTCGTCGCGTTGAGGTCGACCACACGGTTGCGGATCGCCGTCAGGTCGGAGGCCGCGTAGCCGAAGCCGCCGTCCGCCTTCTGCACGATCAGGGGGACCGGCTGGTCGTCCTTGCCGCGGATCTCGTCGAAGAAGACGACCAGTGCGCCCTCGGAGCGGACTGCTACGCCCATCTCCTCCAGGAGACGGGCCGTCTCGGGCATGCCCTCGTTGTACGCGGACTCGCCGACGATCTCCTCGTCGCGGATCTCCATGTCCAGCTTCTCGAAGACCGAGTAGAAGTAGACCTTCGACTCGTCCACGAACTGCTGCCAGAGTTCGAGAGTTTCCTTGTCGCCGGACTGGAGGGCTACGACCCGCTTCCTCGCGCGCTCCTTGAACTCCTCGTCCGCGTCGAAGACCGCGCGCGAGGCCTTGTAGACCCGGTTCAGGTTCGACATCGCCTGCTCGCCGTCGACGTCCTCGGCCGGGGCCAACTCGCCGGGGTTCTCGACCAGGTACTGGATGAGCATGCCGAACTGGGTGCCCCAGTCGCCGATGTGGTGGCGGCCGATGGTCTGTTCGCCGGTGAAGTCGAGCATGTTGCGGAGGGCGTCGCCGATGACCGCGGAGCGGAGGTGGCCGACGTGCATCTCCTTCGCCACGTTCGGCTGGGCGTAGTCGACGACCGTGATGCCGGGGTTGTCCTTGAGGGGTACGCCGAGACGGTCGCCGTCGGCGGCGCGGGCGGCGAGGGTGTCGATGATCGCCTTGTCGGTGACCGTGATGTTCAGGAAGCCGGGGCCCGAGACCTCGACGTCCGCCAGCAGGTCGCCCTTGGTGATCTTCTCGACGACCTGGACGGCCAGTTCCCGGGGATTGGCCTTCGCCTTCTTGGCGAGGGCCAGGATCCCGTTGGCCTGGTAGTCGGCCCGGTCGCTACGTCGCAGCAGGGGGTCGACTCCGTCGGTTTCCGGGAGAGCGGAAGTGAGGGCGTCGGCGAGGCGTGCGTTGACGTTCGCGGTGATGGACGTGACCGGGGCCATGGGTATGGGTGCCGTTCTGGTCGGGGGCCGGGTTGATAGTCGCTGTCAGTATCCCACGGGGTCGCAAAGGGGTTTTTCCGTATCGATGCCGGGTGCGGGGCCGTGGGGGCTGGTCGCGCAGTTCCCCGCGCCCCTAACAGGCGGCTGCGCCGCCTATCGGGCACGGTCGCGTAAAGGCGTTTTCGCGCTCGCCCGGCTAACTGGGACAATGGCAGCGCCAGCCGTAGACCGTACCGGCTGCCTCAGGAGAAAGAAGGACGTGCCCCGTGGCTCAGAGCACCGAGACCACCGACTGGGTCTCCCGTTTCGCGGATGAGGTCATCGAGGAGTCGGAGCGTCGGGCCCCGGGCAAACCGGTCGTCGTCGCTTCCGGGCTGTCACCCTCGGGGCCGATCCACCTCGGGAACCTGCGTGAGGTGATGACCCCGCACCTGGTCGCCGACGAGATCCGGCGCCGGGGGCTCCAGGTCCGGCACCTCATCTCCTGGGACGACTACGACCGCTACCGCAAGGTGCCGGCCGGCATCGCGGGCGTCGACGACTCCTGGGCCGAGCACATCGGCAAGCCGCTGACCTCCGTGCCCGCGCCGAAGGGATCGTCGTACCCGAACTGGGCCGAGCACTTCAAGGCCGCCATGGTCGAGGCGCTCGGCGAGCTGGGCGTGGAGTTCGACGGGATCAGCCAGACCGCGCAGTACACCTCCGGGGTGTACCGCGAGCAGATCCTGCACGCCATGAAGCACCGCGGTGACATCGACGCGATCCTCGCCCAGTACCGGACCAAGAAGGCCCCCGCCAAGAAGCAGCAGTCGCAGAAGCCTCTCGACGAGGCCGAGCTCGAAGCCGCCGAAGGGTCCGGGGCCGCCGCCGAGGACGACGGCTCGTCCGGTGCCGCCGGGTACTTCCCGTACAAGCCGTACTGCGGCAACTGCGAGAAGGACCTGACGACCGTCACGGCCTACGACGACGACAGCACCGAGCTGACGTACACCTGCGACGTCTGCGGCTTCTCCGAGACCGTGCGGCTCAACGAGTTCAACCGCGGCAAGCTGGTCTGGAAGGTCGACTGGCCGATGCGGTGGGCGTACGAGGGCGTCGTCTTCGAGCCGAGCGGTGTGGACCACTCGTCCCCGGGATCCTCCTTCCAGGTCGGCGGGCAGATCGTCGGGATCTTCGGCGGGAAGCAGCCCATCGGGCCCATGTACGCCTTCGTGGGGATCTCCGGGATGGCGAAGATGTCGTCGTCCAAGGGTGGCGTGCCCACGCCCGGTGACGCGCTCCAGATCATGGAGCCGCAGCTGCTGCGGTGGCTCTACGCCCGGCGCCGGCCCAACCAGTCCTTCAAGATCGCCTTCGACCAGGAGATCCAGCGGCTCTACGACGAGTGGGACAAGCTGGACGCCAAGGTCGCGGACGGCTCCGCCCTGCCCGCCGACGTCGCCGCGCACTCGCGTGCGGTGCGCACGGCAGGCGGCGAGCTGCCCCGCACCGCGCGGCCGCTGCCGTACCGGACCCTCGCGTCCGTCGCGGACATCACCGCCGGGCACGCCGACCAGGCGCTGCGGATCCTGTCCGAGCTCGACCCCGCGAACCCGCTGGGCTCGCTCGACGAGGCCCGGCCGCGCTACGACAAGGCCGAGGCCTGGATCAACACGCACGTCCCCGCCGACCAGCGGACCATCGTGCGCGACGAGCCCGACGTCGAACTGCTCAAGTCCCTCGACGAGGCCTCCACGGAGTCCCTGCGGCTGCTGGTCGACGGACTCGCCGAGCACTGGTCGCTCGACGGACTGACCCACCTCGTCTACGGCGTGCCCAAGGTCCAGGCCGGGTTCTCCGCCGACGCCACGCCCAAGGAGCTGCCGCCGGAGATCAAGACCGCACAGCGGACGTTCTTCGCGCTGCTCTACCACCTGCTGGTCGGGCGGGACACCGGTCCGCGACTGCCCACGCTGCTGCTGGCCGTGGGACAGGAGCGGGTGCGGACCCTGCTCGGGGCGTAAAGGCCGGTTCTACGACGATGGGGGCGCCCGGTTCAGCACCGGGCGCCCCCATCGTCGTACCGGATCCCGCTACGCGATGTGGTCCTCTTCCAGCTCCGCGTTGTAGCGGTTCGTGAAGCGGTTGACCATGCGCTTGGACTCGTCCGGCGGGAGCATGAGGCTGAACTCCGCCTCCACGTTCTCGCTGAACTCGCGCGGGGTCGGGTAGCCGCTGCCCGTTATCGACTTCTTGAAGACCTGGTAGTACGACTCCTCGTCCGGCTCGGGGCTGCCGCCGCCCTCGCCGAGCTCCCGGGTACGGCTGGGACCGACCGGGATCGGGAAGCTGCCGGTCTCCTCCGAAGAGGGCTCCTCGTACACCGGCTGCTGCTGTTGCTGGTAGTACTGCTCGGCCTGCTGCTCCTGCGCGTACCACTGGGCGTACTGCTCCGGGTCGTACGAGGGGTCGTAGTCGCCCTGGTACTCGATCTGCTGGGGCGGAGCGAACCAGGGGCTCTCCTCCGGCACCTGCTGGTACTGCTCCTCGACGGGAGCCACCGCCTGCTGCGGGACCGGCGCGGCCTCGACGGCGCGCTGGGGCACCGGCGCCTCGACCTGCTGCGTCGCCATCGGCACCGGCGCCGGAGGGAGCAGGGCCGGCTCGATGCCCGCCGCCGCCAGGCCCGCCGGAGCCGTCTCCGCCAGCGGGACCCCGTAGCGCGCGAGCCGCAGCGGCATCAGGGACTCCACCGGAGCCTTCCGCCGCCAGGCGCGGCCGAAGCGGGACCGCAGCCTCGCCTGGTACACCAGACGCTCCTGCTCCAGCTTGATGACCTGCTCGTAGGAGCGGAGCTCCCAGAGCTTCATGCGGCGCCACAGCAGGAACGTGGGCAGCGGGGAGAGGAGCCAGCGGGTGAGGCGGACCCCCTCCATGTGCTTGTCGGCCGTGATGTCCGCGATACGGCCGATCGCGTGCCGGGCGGCCTCGACCGCGACCACGAACAGGATCGGGATCACCGCGTGCATGCCCACACCGAGCGGATCCGGCCACGCGGCCGCGCCGTTGAAGGCGATCGTCGCCGCCGTCAGCAGCCACGCCGTCTGGCGCAGCAGCGGGAACGGGATACGGATCCACGTCAGGAGAAGGTCCAGGGCCAGCAGGACACAGATACCCGCGTCGATGCCGATCGGGAAGACGTAACTGAAGTTCCCGAAGCCCTTTTGGATGGCGAGTTCACGGACGGCCGCGTACGACCCCGCGAAGCCGATACCGGCGATGATCACGGCACCGAACACGACGACGCCGATGAGAACGCGGTGCGTCCGGGTCAACTGCACTGGCGCGGCCACCCGTAATCCCCTCCCCTTGCGTGTTGTTGCGCGCAACAGAGTGGCACATGTGTGCGGCGCACGGGTGGCCGGTAGGCGCTGTCAGCCTCTGTTCAGCTCTTCTTCGCAGCCGACTTGGACGGAGATGCGGACTTCGACGTAGACGTCGAGGGCGACTTGGACGCCGACTTCGACGGCGAGGGGCTCGCCGAGCTTCCCGTACCCGCACCCACGCCGCCGCCGGAGTTCGCCTTCGTCACCGAGGTCACCGCCTCCTTGGCCGCCTTCTTCACCAGCTTGGCCAGGCTGTCCGCGCTCGGCGTCTTCTCGCCGGCCAGACCCGCGCCGTTGTAGTCGACGGTCACGACGACGTTCTCGACGCGCGTGACCAGCGTCTGCTGCTTGAAGGAGCCTTCCTTCTTCTTCAGGTCGTACGTGACCAGCGTCGCCGCCTCGCCCGTACCGGTGACCGGCGCGGTCTTGGTGTTCTTCGCGCCCTCCACCGCCTGGGCGTCCTGGACCTGCTTGTCGAAGTACTCCTGCGCCAGCTTGTCGCCCTCGCCGCGCGTGACGTCCGAGTCGAAACGGAGCAACGAGACGTTCAGCCAGCGGAACTGGGAGCCCTTGACACCGTTGTTGTCCAGGCTCGACCAGGAGCAACTGCCCCGCGTCGCCACATCGTCCGAGGTGCCCTGCTTGCCGGACTTCGACGCCTTCGGCACGAGATCACCCAACGTGCCCTTGGACAAGGTGTCGCACGGATCGGGCAGCGAGGCGTACGTCGCCGCCTGCACGGTCGGCGACGCGCTCGCCGACGCCGAGGCACTGGCCGCGGACTCCTTGCCACCGGCGTCGTCCGAGCCGGAGTCCGAGGAACAGCCGGCCGCCACCAGCATCACCGGGACTGCCGCCGCACCGAGAACTACCCGGCTCAGACGCTTGCCTCGCCGGTCACCCTGGTATCGCTGTGCTGCTCGCTGCATGGTTCCTTCACTCATGACGCTGCTCGTGCTCCTGCGGTCGGATCGGGTCCGAGGGGCCACGGTACGCGGTGAGGCAGCTGTGCGGCTCTGGTTCAGCCGCTTTGCCGAGGCGCCCGGGCGGCCCTCAACCCGCCAGCGCGTCCGCCAGCCGAGAGGCCAGCTCCCGTGCCCTGTCCTGCATTTCCTCGCTGTCCGGCACCACACCGACCGTCGCCGGCTGCTCCTCGTACACGACCGTCACGATCACATTGGACGTGCGGAACGCCACAGTCACCGTGCGCTGCTGAGCCGTCGAACCCGAGCTGCTGAGCGAGTCGTCCAGGAACGCCTCGTCGCCGAGGTCGTCGAGCAGCCGGGGCTGCAGATCGGAGGGCGTGGCGCTCGGGGAGGAGCTGGCGGACGTGGACGAAGGGGACGAACTCGGGGAGGCGCTCTCGGTGTCCACGTCGGACGTGCTCGACTCGGAGTTCGCCGGCTCCGGGAGATCGGCGGCCTCAGCCTTCTCCGCGAACAGCGTCTCCGCCTGGGTGTCGTCGCTCACCGCGTTCTCGTACGACACCACCCGCTCCAGATCGACGAGCAGCCGGTCGGTCGCATCCGTCGACTCGACCTTCCAACGGCAGCCGACCTTGCGGTCCGTGTCGAAGGTGACCGTCGGCTCTCCCTCGTACGCCTTCTCGCGCTGCGCCTCGTCCGCGATCTGCGCGATGCCGGGCAGCAGCGCGTCGAGCGTGCTCTGGCCGACCGCGGCGCAGGGCTCCGGGAGCGTGCGGTAGCGGCCGGGTTCGGCGGCCGCCGACGCGGTGCCGGCGTCACCGGGGTTCGCGTCGTCCGTGGTGCCGCCGTCGTCCGAGCCGCTGGTGCAGCCGGCCAGCAACGCCACGAGGAGCGCCGCGACGCCGGGTACATAGGCCTTCCGCTGCACGGTCGGCTCCTCTCACTGTGTGCGTGTTCCCGCTGCTTATTCGCTTGCCGGGCGGGGGTGACCCCTGGGCACCATGTGTATCGCACGCACAGCCGTGGATGCCGGTCCGTTGTCCTATTCGTTGATCTTGGCGCCGGTTTTGCGATTTAAGACTTTTGGATAATTCCGGGGGAATGAGGACGATATGTCGTACGTGGAAATGCCGGGCGCGAAGGTACCCATCCGCATGTGGACCGACCCGGCGTCGGTCGAGGACGTCGCACTCCAGCAGCTGCGCAACGTCGCGACCCTGCCGTGGATCAAGGGGCTCGCCGTGATGCCGGACGTGCATTACGGGAAGGGGGCAACGGTCGGGTCGGTCATCGCGATGCAGGGGGCTGTGTGTCCTGCGGCGGTGGGGGTGGACATCGGGTGCGGGATGTCGGCGGTCAAGACGTCCCTCACCGCGAATGATCTGCCGGGGGATCTGTCTCGGCTGCGGTCGAAGATCGAGCAGGCTATTCCGGTGGGGCGGGGGATGCATGACAGTCCCGTCGATCCGGGGCGGTTGCACGGGTTCGGTACGGCGGGGTGGGACGACTTCTGGGGGCGGTTCGACGGGATCGCCGAAGCGGTCAAGTTCCGTCATGAGCGGGCCGGAAAGCAGATGGGAACGCTCGGATCCGGAAACCACTTCGTCGAGGTGTGCACGGACACGACCGGTGCCGTCTGGCTGATGCTCCACTCCGGCTCCCGGAACATCGGCAAGGAACTCGCCGAGCACCACATCGGCGTGGCCCAGAAGCTCCCGCACAACCAGGGCCTGGTCGACCGTGACCTCGCCGTCTTCATCGCGCAGACCCCGCAGATGGCGGCGTACCGCAACGACCTCTTCTGGGCGCAGGAGTACGCGAAGTACAACCGCACGATCATGATGGCGCTCCTCAAGGACGTGATCCGCAAGGAGTTCAAGAAGGCGAAGCCGACCTTCGAGCCGGAGATCAGCGCTCATCACAACTACGTGGCCGAGGAGCGTTACGACGGGATGGACCTGCTCGTGACCCGCAAGGGCGCGATCCGGGCCGGTTCCGGCGAGTACGGCATCATCCCGGGCTCCATGGGCACGGGGTCGTACATCGTGAAGGGCCTCGGCAACGAGAAGGCCTTCAACTCGGCCTCGCACGGCGCGGGTCGGCGTATGAGCCGTAACGCGGCCAAGCGGTGCTTCTCGACGAAGGACCTGGAGGAGCAGACGCGGGGTGTGGAGTGCCGTAAGGACTCCGGCGTCGTGGACGAGATCCCGGGTGCGTACAAGTCGATCGACCAGGTCATCGACCAGCAGCGGGACCTGGTGGAGGTCGTGGCGAAGTTGAAGCAGGTCGTCTGCGTGAAGGGCTGACACAAGGGCCCGAGCCGGTGTGGCTCGGGCCCTTCGTCGTGTCACTGGAGCGGCTTCTCCAGCAGGGTCACCGCGTAGGGGCTGCCCAATCCGCCGTCCTTTGCGGGCTGTTCGCCCACGACCGTGTAGCCCGCGGACTCGTAGTACGTGCGGAGGCGGGGGTTGGTGGAGAGGCAGTCCAGGCGGGCGTAGGGGAGGCCTGCCTCGCGGATGCGGGATTCTGCGTGGGTCAGGAGGTCTCGGCCGGTGTTGGGCGGGGCCGTGTGGGGGGTTGTCATCAGGCGGTGGATGTAGCCGGCGTCGGCGGGGCGGGGGCCCCAGGCCGCCTCGTCGGTCCACCAGAGTTCGTAGGCGCCGGACAGGGTGTTGCCTGTGTGGGCCAGCCAGACTTCGCCCTCTTGCATGCGGGTGAGGAAGTGGGACTCGGTCTTCTCCTGGGGCTTCCACTGGTCGATTCCTCTGGCCAGCATCCAGAGGGAGAGGGAGTCGCGGAGGTGGACCAGGGTTGTCGCGTCCGCCGGCTGGGCCCTTCGGTAGGTGAGGGGGTGCCAGGTGGTCGGGGCCGGTTCCAGGAGGTTTTCGCGAAGCTTCGAGGAGAGGACTTCCGCGTCCATGCCCAGGGCCTTCGTGACGTAGCCCTCTACCGAGCCGTATCTCTCCTTCAGGAGTTGCAGGAACAGGCGCATCACCGACTCGGGGGCGCGGGCGAAACCCGGCCAGTTCGGGGATCTGCCGTCGTTTCTCTTTCGCCAGTCCGCCAGTAGGGACGAGGTCGCCAGTTCCGTCAGGCTGAAGTCCTCGATGATCGTGTGCTCGTCGACACCGAGCAAGGAGAGAATCAGGGCGGCCAGTTCGCCCGTGCGGTCCTTGCCGGAGGCGCAGTGGAAGGCCAAGGGGGTGCCCGACTGCGCTGATTCCGCTACCAGTTCCAGGGCCTGGCGGATTTCCTTCGTGCCGTCCTCGGCTACTTCCATGAAGCGTTCGGCCAGGTAGGGGCCGGGGGCGATGTCGGGGCCCAACGCCGCCTGGTTGTACGGGCGGTGCTCGATGCTGAGGTTGTGGTACGAGAAGGAGTCGTCCTGCGGGATGCGGCCTCTGGCCTCGATCTCCCAGTCGTAGCGGAGATCGATCACCGTGCCGATGTTCAGGGAGAGGAAGCGGGACCAGTCCGGGGTGTCGCGAGTCAACTTGCCCAGGGAGTCGGCGCGGTAGAGCCTTCCCGGGCGGACCCTGCGGCCGTCGGCGGCCCGGTAGCCGCCCAGGTCGCGGAAGTTGTGCAGGGCGTCGAAGCGTATGTGTCTGTCCACGGGCAGCGACCATATGCGGTCGCCGCCCGTGCTGACCTGGCATTTACTTCGCGTGTGTCACCGCGTAGATCATCACGAAGGCCACGATGTGGATGCCGAAGAGGAAGTACGCGAGGTAGTACCAGACGAACCGTTCGCGCTTCTTCTCCAGCGCGAGGTGGCGGCGGTCCGACTCCGCCGCGTCCTCCCTGTCGGGCATCTCTACAGCTCCCTGTGGACCTTCGTGTTCGACGCCTGGGCGCGCGGGCGCAGGACCAGGAGGTCGACGTTGACGTGGTGGGGGCGGGTGACGGCCCAGGTGATCGTCTCGGCGACGTCGTCGGCCGTCAGGGGCTCGGCGACACCCTCGTAGACCTTCTCCGCCTTCTCCTTGTCGCCGCCGAAGCGGGTCACGGCGAACTCGTCCGTCTTCACCATGCCGGGTGCGATCTCGATGACGCGGACCGGCTGGCCCACGATCTCCAGGCGGAGGGTCTCGGCGAGGACGTGGGCGCCGTGCTTGGCGGCGACGTAACCGGCGCCGCCCTCGTAGGTGCCGTGGCCGGCCGTGGAGGAGACGACGACCACCGTGCCGTCGCCGCTCGCGACGAGCTTGGGGAGGAGGGCCTGGGTGACGTTCAGGGTGCCGAGGACGTTCGTCTCGTACATCGTGCGCCAGTCGGCCGGGTCGCCGGTCGCGACCGGGTCGGCGCCGAGCGCGCCGCCGGCGTTGTTGACCAGGACGCCGATCGTGCGGAAGGCCGAGGCGAACTCGTCGACGGCGGCGCGGTCGGTGACGTCCAGCTGGTACGCCGTGGCCTGGCCGCCGGACGCGTTGATCTCCGCCTCCAGGGCCTCGATGCGGTCCTTGCGGCGGGCGGTCAGGACGACGCGGTAGCCCGCGGCGGCGAGCTGTCGGGCCGTGGCGGCGCCGATTCCGCTGCTCGCACCGGTGACGACGGCGATGCGGGACGCGGCGGAGGGTGCGGCGGGGGCCATGGGGTGCTCCTCGGGCGTGCGTACGAATGGCTGTCGCCAGGATAGGCGGGTGGGGAGGGGAGGGGGTTCGGGTCTCAGCCAGCGGTCCGGGCGGGGATCTGGGCTGGGGCCTGGGCTGCATGGGGGTGCAGGTAGGTGGGGGCGGGCGGGTGGTCGGGCTGGGGCTGGGTGGGGACTCAGGCCGTGGGGCCGGACGGTGGCCGGGCAGGGATCCTGGCAGGGGGTCGGGCACCTTCCGGGCAGGGGGCCCAGGCAGGGGGCCGGACGCCCGTCCAGGTAGAGGGACAGGCACCCGCCCGGCAGGGGTCGGGCCCTCGTCCCGCAGCGGGCCGGGGCGTCTGGTGCGTGGGAAAATCGAGGTGGGTGATCCTCTGGTAGTGGAGGTGGATCATGGGTGAAGCGCGTGAGGTCATGGATCGGCTCACCGAGGCGCTGACCACGCATCCGGACATCAAGGCCGTGGGGGAGCTGTTCGCGGAGGACGCGGTGGCGTACACCGTGGACGAGGGTGAGATCCACGGTCGGGACAACATCGTCGAGTACTGGCGGCAGATGACGGACGCGGTGACGGAGGCGACGTACGAGACGCTGCACGCCTACGAGGTCGACGACACGGCCATCGACGAGGGGATCTTCAGCGGGCGGAACACCGGCCCGATCCTGCTGCCCTCCGGGGAGTCGCTGCCCGCGACGCAGAAGGAGGTCAGGATCCGCGGGGTGGACCTCGCGACCGTGCGGGACGGCCGGATCGTCAGTTACCGGCTCTACTTCGACCAGATGGAGTTCCTGGGACAGCTGGGGCTGCTGCCCGAAGACGCCGGGTGACCGGACCGCGCCGGGTGAGTCGCCCGTCGTTCAGTTCCCCCGCGGCGCCCACATGATCACCGCCATGCCCGCGAGGCAGATCAGCGCGCCCGTGACGTCCCAACGGTCGGGGCGGTAGCCGTCCGCGACGGCGCCCCACAGGATCGAGCCGGCGACGAAGATCCCGCCGTACGCGGCGAGGACGCGGCCGAAGTGGGCGTCGGGCTGGAAGGTGGCGACGAAACCGTAGGCGCCGAGGGCCAGCACGCCGCCGGCCATCCACAGCCAGCCGCGGTGCTCCCGTACGCCCTGCCAGACCAGCCAGGCACCGCCGATCTCGAAGAGCGCGGCGACGACGAAGAGGGCGGCCGAGCGGAGGACGAACATGCCGCGCAGCCTGCCATATGGGTCCACGTCACCTGGCCATACGGGTCCAGTCACCTGATGGAGGGCGCCTGTCGTCCGCTCCGCGTGGGATACATCCGACGGTATGGCCACGCTGGAGTGAGGAGTGCCGGTATGCGGGTTGTTGCTGTGTGCGTCGCGGCCGTGCTGATGGTCGGCGGAGTGGCGCCGGGGGCGTTCGCGGACGGGGAGGTAGGGGCGGGGGCCGTCGCGGATCCGGTCGCCTTCGAGGGGCCCGAGGCCGATCTGGCCTATCACGGTGCCGTCTCCATGGCCGCGGGCCACGTCGACGTGCGGTTCACGCCGCGGAATCACGGGCCGTCGGCGGTGCCCGACGCGACCGTGCGGCTGCGCTGGTCGGAACCGCTGGCGAACCGGCAGCTGCTGCCGGACGGGTGCGCGCGGTCGGGCCCGAGGGCGGTGCTGTGCCGGGTGGGCGCGCTGGCGGCGGACGGACTGGGGGACCAGATCGGCCTGCGGCTACGTCTGAGGGGCGAGCCGTCCGAGGCCCTGCTGGAGATCGACACGGTGTGGAGCGCGGGTGTGGTGGACCGGAACCACATGAACGACCGCCAGCGGGTGCTGGTCCTGGACACGGGGGACACGTACTACTTCTGAGCGCCGGGGGATGGGCGGATCTGTCCGCGGTCGCGTCCTTTCCGCCGCCGACCTGCCGGCCCTCGAAGGGGGGCCGGTGACCACCGGGCGGGTCGCCGAGCTGACGGGGCCCGGCCCGGCCCGGCGGTCGGTCAGCCGGTGGTGTCGTAGCGCTCGCGGGCCTCGTGGACCTCGTCGATGTGGGTCTCCGCCCAGTTCTTCACCGCGGTCAGGAGTACGGCCAGGCTGTGGCCGAGCGGGGTGAGCTCGTAGTCGACGCGGACCGGGACGGACGGGGTGACCGTGCGGTCGAGGATGCCGTCGCGTTCCAGTGCGCGCAGGGTCTGCGTGAGCATCTTGGGGCTGACGCCGGCGATCTTGCGGGTGAGGTCGCTGTAGCGCATCGGGCCGGTGGAGAGGGCGGCGACGACGAGGCTGACCCACTTGTCGCTGAGGCGGTCCAGGAGCTGGTTGGTGGGGCAGCCCCGGATGAACGCGTCGTACTCGACACGGGCCTGCTCGCGCCGCTGGGCCGCGGTCATGGTCGGCATGGCTCACCTCCGGGGTGCTTACGCACTTCCAGGTAACTACTTACGAATAGATAGTAGCTCTTCCTAGGGTTGTCGGCAGTGAGGGGGGATCCCCCCGAGCGGGGAATCCCCGCCAAACGCCAACAAAACCAGGAGACTTGGCATGCGTGCTGTTGTGGTGAACGCGTTCGGTGGGCCCGAGGCCGTGGAGGTCGTGGAGACCGAGGTGCCCGAGCCCGCCGCGCGACAGATACGGATCAAGGTGGCGGCGGCCGCGCTGAACCCGGTGGACGCGGGGGTGCGGCAGGGCGTCTTCGGGGGCGCGGGCAAGCAGCTCGGACTCGGTTGGGATGTCGCCGGGACGGTGGACGCCGTCGGGGTCGCGAGTGCCTGGAACGTGGGGGACGAGGTGGTCGGGCTCGACTACGGCATGGTCGCGCCGCTGGGCACGCACGCCGAGTACGTCGTCCTGGACACGGACGCGGTGGCGCGGGCGCCGAGGACGGTCGACGTCGTGCACGCGGCGACCCTTCCGCTGAACGCGCTGGCCGCCGTACAGGCCCTGGATCTCGCGGAGTTGGAGGAAGGGCAGTCCCTGCTGGTGACCGGTGCGGCGGGTGCGGTCGGCGGGTTCGTCATCCAACTCGCCTCCCGGCGGGGGATTTCGGTGACCGGGCTGGCCCGGGAGGGGGACGAGGAGCTCGTACGGTCGCTGGGGGCCGCGCACTTCACGTCCGGTGCGGTCGAGGCGGGGGCCTTCGATGTCGTACTGGACGCGGCGGTGCTCGGGGAGGCGGCGCTGGAGTGGGTGCGGGACGGGGGTGTGTACGTCGGTGTCATTCCGCAGGCTCAGCCGGCGTCGGTGCGGGGGGTGCGGACGACTGCCGTCGAGGTGAGTGCGGATGGGGCGCGGCTCGGTGAGCTGGTGGGGCTGGTCGAGGAGGGGGTGCTGACGTTGCGGGTGGCGGAGACGTTTCCGTTGGGGGACGCGGTGAAGGCGCATGCGCGGCTTGCGGAGGGCGGGGTGCGGGGGCGGCTGGTCCTGGTGCCGTAGTCGTTTTGCCGGGCGCCTAGGGGGGTGGTGGGGGCTGTGGTGGGGCGGGTGCGGGTTGTCTGTGGCTTGTCGCGCAGTTCCCCGCGCCCCTGGGGCCAGGCGGCTTCGCCGGCCTTCCCCCAGGGGTGGTCGGTCGAGCGGAATAAGGGGGCAGGGGTGGTGGTTCAGCGGTATAGTTGAACGGTCAACAACCTGGAGGGTGAGCGACCATGCAGTTCGGGATCTTCAGCGTCGGTGATGTCACGCCGGACCCCACCACGGGCCGGACGCCGACCGAACGCGAGCGCATCAAGGCCATGGTCGCGATCGCGCTGAAGGCCGAGGAGGTCGGGCTCGACGTCTTCGCGACCGGCGAGCACCACAACCCGCCGTTCGTGCCCTCGTCGCCGACCACGATGCTCGGCTACATCGCCGCGCAGACCGAGAGGCTCATCCTCTCGACCTCCACCACCCTCATCACCACGAACGACCCGGTGAAGATCGCCGAGGACTTCGCGATGCTCCAGCACCTGGCCGACGGCCGGGTGGACCTGATGATGGGCCGCGGCAACACCGGCCCGGTCTACCCCTGGTTCGGGCAGGACATCCGCGAGGGCATCAACCTCGCCATCGAGAACTACGCCCTGCTGCGCCGCCTGTGGCGCGAGGACGTCGTCAACTGGGAGGGGAAGTTCCGTACGGCGCTTCAGGGCTTCACCGCCACGCCCCGCCCCCTGGACGGCGTACCGCCCTTCGTCTGGCACGGCTCCATCCGCTCGCCCGAGATCGCCGAGCAGGCCGCGTACTACGGCGACGGCTTCTTCCACAACAACATCTTCTGGCTGGCCGACCACACCAAGCGGATGGTCGAGCTGTACCGGAGCCGGTACGCGCACTACGGCCACGGCACGCCCGAGCAGGCGATCGTGGGGCTCGGCGGGCAGATCTTCATGCGGAAGAACTCCCAGGACGCGGTGCGGGAGTTCCGGCCGTACTTCGACGTCGCACCGGTCTACGGGCACGGGCCGTCCCTGGAGGACTTCACCGACCAGACCCCGCTGACCGTCGGCTCCCCGGAGCAGGTCATCGAGAAGACGCTGGCCTTCCGCGAGTACGCCGGTGACTACCAGCGCCAGCTGTTCCTGGTGGACCACGCGGGACTGCCGCTGAAGACCGTCCTGGAGCAGATCGACATGCTGGGCGAGCAGGTCGTTCCAGTGCTGCGCGAGGAATTCGCGAAGGGCCGCGCGAAGGATGTCCCCGAGGCGCCGACCCACGCGTCGCTGGTCGCCGAAGTGAAGTCCGAAGCGAAGAAGGAGACCGTCGCATGAAGCTCGTCGTCGTCTCTGCGGGACTGAGCGTGCCGTCCTCCACGCGACTGCTGGCCGACCGGCTGGCGGCCGCGGTGGATCGGATCGCTCCGGCCGAGGTGCAGGTCGTCGAGGTCCGCGACCTCGCCGTGGAGATCGCCCACCACCTCACCAGCGGGTTTCCGGGGCGTGCCCTCGCCGCCGCGCAGGACGCCGTGGCCCGGGCGGACGCGCTGATCGTGGTCACGCCGGTGTTCTCGGCGTCGTACAGCGGACTGTTCAAGTCGTTCTTCGACGTCCTCGACAAGGACGCGCTGGTCGGGAAGCCGGTGCTCATCGCGGCGACCGGCGGCAGCGCGCGGCACTCGCTGGTGCTGGACCACGCGCTGCGGCCGCTCTTCTCCTACCTGCGGGCCGTCGTCGTGCCGACCGGGGTGTACGCCGCCTCGGAGGACTGGGGCGCGGAGGGGCTGGACCGGCGGATCGAGCGGGCGGCGGGCGAACTGGCGGCGCTGCTGCCCGGGGACCGTCCGGAGCCCGACTCGGCCAGGTCGGCCAAGGCGAGGGACGCCTTCGAGGTGGTCCCGTTCGCCCAACAGCTGGCGGCACTGTCACCGACGGGCGCACCGGCGGCCTGAGGCGCCAGCGTGTCCATCGACGCCGGCCGGGCGGTCCGGGCCCGGCCGGCGTTGGGCGCTGGGGTGCTCGGGCGTCTGGAGTCGGCGCCCGGGTGTCCGGTGGTGAGAAGACCGTAGGTGTATGCCCTCCGGTTGCCTCTGTGACGGTGAGAGGGGGGTAAAAAGGCTGATCGTCGGGTCGCTCGCCCGGCTGAAGCGGCGATCGCCTTGGCAGTATGGGGAGCGTGCCTCAGACCGTGCTGCTCGCCGAAGACGACCGCGCCATCCGTCACGCGCTGGAGCGCGCCCTGACCCTGGAGGGGTACCGGGTCACCGCGGTCGCCGACGGTGTCGAGGCGCTGGCGCAGGCCCACCGCACCCCGCCCGATGTGCTGGTGCTGGATGTGATGATGCCGGGGATCGACGGGCTCCAGGTCTGCCGGGTGCTGCGCGCCGAGGGGGACCGGACGCCGATCCTGATGCTGACGGCGCTCGTGGAGACCCAGGACCGGATCGCGGGCCTGGACGCGGGTGCCGACGACTACGTCCTCAAGCCCTTCGACGTCGAAGAGGTCTTCGCCCGGCTGCGCGCCCTGCTTCGCCGTACCGGCGGGGCGGGCGGGGGCGCCCCTGTCGAGGCGCCCAGGCCGCCGGTGCCCGAGCGGTATCTGGAGGCGGCCGGGCTGAAGATGGACCCGCAGGCGCGGCGGGTCTGGCGGGACGGCCGGGAGCTGGAGCTGACCCGCACCGAGTTCGAGCTGCTGGAGCTGCTCGTGCGCAACAGCGGGATCGTGCTCGACCACTCCACGATCTACGACCGGATCTGGGGGTACGACTTCGGGCCGGGGTCGAAGAACCTCGCCGTCTACGTCGGCTATCTGCGGCGGAAGCTGGACGAGCCGGGTGCCCCGCAGCTGATCCATACCGTGCGGGGCGTGGGTTACGTGCTGCGGGAGGACTGAGTGGGCCGCCTCGCGCGGCTGCTGCGCAGACGCCGGCCCGGTCTGGTCTCGCTCGCGACCACCTTCGCGGTGTCCTTCGCGGCGGTCACGGCCGCCGTCACCGTCCTCGTCGGGATCCTGTCGTACGGGGCCGCCGCCCGGCTGGTCCGGGTGGACCAGCAGTCCGTGTTCGACGAGGTCGTGCAGGATCTGCGGGACGAGGTGCGGGAGCACCGGATGACGCCGGAGGACTTCTCCTCGTCGGCGCCCGGACACGATCTGGTCCGCCCGGCCCGTACCGATGTGCAGGTGCTGGGGGCGGACGGCTCGGTCGTCGACCCCGGCAGCCCGGGTCTGCCCGTCGTGGACGCCGACCGTCGCGTGGCGGCCGCGGTGGACGCCGGGCGGCTGGCCGAGCACAAGGACGTCGACGTCGGCAGCGACGTCTACCGGGTCGCGACCGTCTCGCTCGGCGGCGGCCGGGGCGCGGTGCAGGTCGCGCAGGAGTTCAGCGACACCGAGGACCTGCTGCGGGCGCTCCAGCAGCGCACCCTGATCCTGATGGCGGCCGTGGTGGTCGCGGCCGGGCTGTTCGGCTGGTGGCTGGCCCGGCGCATCACCCGCCGGCTGGTGATCCTCACCTCGGCCGCGGAGGACGTCGCCCGCACCCGCCGCCTCGGGATCCAGGTGCCGGTGACGGGGTACGACGAGGTGGGTCGCCTCGGCCGGGCCTTCGACCGCATGCTGGGCCGGCTGGCGCAGTCGGAGGACGACCAGCGGCGCCTGGTCCAGGACGCGGGGCACGAGCTGCGGACGCCGCTGACGTCCCTGCGCACCAACATCTCGCTGCTGCGCCGGATCGACGAGCTGCCGCCCGAGACCCGCGCCGAACTGGTCGCGGACCTGGGCCAGGAGGCCCGCGAACTGACCGACCTGGTCAACGAGCTGGTCGATCTCGCGGCCGGCCAGTCCGACACCGAGCCGCCGCAGCGGGTGGACCTCGCCGACATCGCGGAGGACGTGGCGGGGCTGGCGCGGCGCCGCACCGGGCGCGAGATCGTGGTCCGGGCGAGCGGGGACACCACGACGGACGGGCGGCCGGGCATGCTGACGCGCGCGGTGTCGAACCTCGTGGAGAACGCGGCGAAGTTCGACCGCGCGGGCCGCGCCCCGATCGAGATCACGGTGACCGGCCCCGCCCGCCCGGGCACGGTCCGGGTGGAGGTCCTGGACCGGGGCCCCGGCATCGACGAAGCGGACCTGATCCGCATCTTCGACCGCTTCTACCGGGCCGCCGACGCCCGCTCCCTCCCGGGTTCGGGTCTGGGCCTGTCGATCGTCCGGGAGGTGGCCCTGGCCCACGGCGGAACCCCGTTCGCGCTGCGCAGAGACGGCGGAGGCGCGAAGATCGGCTTCACGGTGGGCGGCGGCTGAGTCCGGGCGCGGGGGATCGGCCGATCTGTCTCACGCCGTAACGGCAAAACCCCAGGTCGCCGCTGCCCGGCGTAGAACACATCCGCCCGTCACCGGCTTGGCCGCCGTCTACGGTGAGCAGGTATCGCTGCGATCGGGATGGGGAGGGCGTTCATGCTCAGTGCCGGGGAAGCCGCCGCGCTGGACCGTATCGACGAAGCCGCTGTCGGGCGGATGCTCGTCGAGCTCGTCGCCATACCCAGCGTCACCGGGAGCGCCGCCGAGTCGGAGTTGCAGCATCATCTCGCCGGGCGGCTGGAGCGGCTCGGGCTCGATGTCGATCTGTGGGCCATGGATCTGGACGCGCTGCGCGCCCACCCGGAGTTTCCCGGTGCGGAGGCGGAGCGGGACGAGGCGTGGGGGCTCGTCGGGCGGACCGGGGAGGGCGGGGACGGGCCGACGCTGATCCTCCAGGGGCATGTGGACGTCGTACCGCCCGGGGATCCCGGTGCCTGGGAGGGGGATCCCTTCGTGCCCAGGGTCGTCGGGGACGTCGTCCACGGGCGCGGGGCCTGTGACATGAAGGCCGGGCTGGTGGCGGAACTGGTCGCGCTGGAGGCGGTGCGGGCCAGTGGGGCGCGGCTGCGGGGGCGGGTCGCCGTGCACTTCGTCGTGGGGGAGGAGGACGGGGGGCTCGGGGCGTTCGGCACGTTGCAGCGGGGGTACCGCGGGGACGCCTGTGTCATCGCCGAGCCGACCGCCGGCACCCTGGTCACCGCCAACGCCGGTGCGCTGACCTTCCGGCTCGCCGTCAACGGGAAGTCGGCGCACGGCAGTTCACGCGACGAGGGGGTCAGCGCGATCGACGCCTATCTGCCGCTGCACCGGGCGCTGGGGCGCCTGGAGACCGAGCGGAACCGGGAGCCGCATCCGTTGATGGCCGAGTACCCGATCCCGTACGCCCTGTCGGTGGGGACCGTGCGCGCGGGGGACTGGGCGAGCAGTGTGCCCGATCTGCTGGTCGCCGAGGGGCGGTTGGGGGTGCGACTGGGGGAGGATCCGGCGGCGGCGCGGGCCGCGTTCGAGCGGTGCGTGGCCGAAGTGTGCGCCGGGGACGCCTGGTTGGCCGACCATCCGGTCACCGTGACCTGGCCCGGCGGGCAGTTCGCGAGCGGCCGGCTGCCGGAGGGGCATCCGCTGCCCGGCGTGATCCGCGGCGCGCACGCGGACGCCGGGGGCGGGCCGCTCAGGGAGCGCGGGGCGTCGTACGGGAGCGATCTGCGCCTGTACTCCGGGGCGGGCATTCCGACGCTGCAGTTCGGGCCGGGGGACATCCAGGTCGCCCACAGCGCGCGGGAGCGGGTGAGCGTGCGGGAGGTGGTGGCGGCGGCGCGGACGCTGGCGCTGACGGTGCTGCGGACGGTGGGGACGAAGTGACGGGGACGATGGGGCGAAGTGACGGGGACGGTGTCCAGGCCGCCCCGGCCGATCACGGCGACGTGCGCACCGCTCCATGGCCCAGTTGGTCGTCGCCGAGAGGGACAAGCCGGTCGTCGAGGCCGAGGGCGACATCGAGAAGTCGGCGGTGACGGCCGAGTACTACGCCCGTCAGGGGCCCGGGAGTTCACCGACACGCGCACGTACCGGGTCACTGCCTGAGCGGTGACGTGCGCGGACACCCAGGCGGAGATGAGCACCCGTACTCATGCCTCGGCGCGGGACCTCGGGCCACTGTGGGACACACAGCGACAACGGACGAACCGAAGGGATCCGCGATGTCGAACGTCTCGCGTCCGGGCCGAGCCGGGCGGTTGCGAAAGCTGCTCGCCCTGGCCACGGACAACTGGGCCGGCCGGGGGTATCTGACGGTCTTCGCCGCCTCCGTGCCGGTGGCGTTCCTGTTCCCGGACAGCGCGTACGCGATGGCCCCGATGCTGCTCACGGAGCCGCTGTCCCTGCTGAGCGCGGCCGTGCCCTTCGGGCCCGGTAGCGCCGAGGGCAGCGGTGGGCCGGCTGTCGTGGCCGCCTCGGTCGGCATGGGTGCCTGGCTGCTCGCCTGCGCTCTGGTGAACGCGGCGGTGGTCGGCGCGCTCGCCCACCACGTCCGGGACGTCCGCTCCGACGCCCGGCACGCGTGAATCCCCTCCCTCCTCTCCCACCTCTGCCAGAGAAAGGCACCGACATGGCCCGTTCCGCACGCCCCCGATTCCCGAGGATCCGGGCCCTGTTGGCGCCCGCCGTGGACAACTGGCTCGCCCGGGGCTACCTCGCGGCGGTCGCGGCCTCGCTGGGCGTCTTCCTGTGGGCCGAGTACCTGTCGCCGGACCCCGGGTTCGCCGCGATCTGGCCGCTCATGACCACGGCTCCGCTCAGCATGATCGCCAACATGCCCCTGATGGCGCTGGCACCCGACTGGGACTCCCCGCTGGCCTGGCTGACCCCGCTGCTCTTCACCGCGGGCACCGTCCTGTGCGGGCTGTTCAACGCCGTACTGCTCGGCCTGCTCGCCCGCAGGCTGTCGCCGCGCGAGCCGCACCCCGCCGCCTGACCTACGGCGGGGGCGGCACGCGGTGCGGTCACCGGGCCCGGTCAGCCGCCCCCACCGGCACGGTCAGCAGCACCAGCCCCGCCCCCAGAACCGCCAGCCCGCACCAGGACGCGGCCGGCAGACGCTCGCCGAGGACGGTGACGCCCAGGACCGCCGCGACGGCGGGTTCCGCGAGGGTCAGCGCGGTGGCCACCGACGCCGGGGTGTGGCGCAGTCCGTGGCCGAAGAGCCGGTAGGCCAGATACACAGTGAAGAGGGCGAGGTACGCCGTCACCGTCACCCCGCGCGCGGTTGTGAGCCAGTGCGTGTCGACGTACAGGAAGAGCGGCAGCACCAGCAGTCCGGCGGCGCCGAACAGTACGCCCATCACCGCGTCGGAAGGGTGCCCGCGCACGATGAGCCGGCCGCCGATCAGCGAATAGACGGCGTACGACAGTCCCGCGCCCGTCGCGAGGGCGACGCCCGTCAGGTCCATCGGCGTGGCCGTTCCCGTGAGTTCGGGACCCAGCACCAGAAGGGCGCAGCCCAGCACGGCGGCCCCGGTGGCGGCGGCCCAGCGTGCCGTGGGCCGGGCCTGTCCGGTGAGCCAGGACAGCAGCCCGGCGAAGACCGGCGCGCTGCCCAGCGCGATCACGGTGGCCACCGCCACCCCGGTCCGGGCGACCGCCGGATAGAAGGTGAGCGGATACCCGGCCACCGCCAGTGCCCCGAGGACGAGCAGCCACCGTTCGCCCCGCGTGCACGCGGCCGGCAGCGAGCGGGCGCCGCGCGAGGTCAGGAACAGCAGGAGGCCGCCGAGGGTGAGCCCGGCGCCGCCGATGGCCGCCGCCGGTGCGCCGGCCGGTGCGAGAGAGGCGGCGGTTCCGGTCGTGCCCCACAGGAGGGCCGAGGCGAGGATGGGCGCGGGGCCGCCGAGGATGTCGGTGCGAGAAGGGTGTGCGGGAGGCAGAGTGGTCGTGCGGTTCGGCACAGTCGTGGTCTTCCGTCGTCGTACGCGTCTGGGATCGGATCCGAAACGGGCGCACGACGAGCACCCCTGACCGCTCCTGCGCGGAGGTCGGGGCCGGAATCCATCCGTTCTCGGCGGCTGCGCCCGTCAGGCGCTGAGCGGCGGCAGAACGACGTGCCAGTACGAGTTCACCCGGTGATGGTAACCGGCGCTCCGAAGGGCCTGTCAGGACGCACGCGTCGTACCGGACGGGGCGAGGGGCCATGATCTGGTCGTAGTCGCGTGGCCCGGTGCACGTCGCCGTCCGGCCGGCCGGGCTTCGTGGAAGAGGTGGCCGCCTCCGAGATCTTCCAGGGGACACCGGCCCTGGACGTCCTGCTCGACGCGCAGGTGCGGTCGGTGGTGTCCGTGCCGCCGGCCACCGGTGACGGCACACTCATCGGTGCGGTGTCGGTCCGCCACACCGCGCCCCGCCCGTGGACACCCGGCCGGCGCGCGACCCTGGCCCGCCTGGCCGCGGCCGCGCGACGGGCCTACTGACCGGCGCCCCGGATCAGGGCCACACCAGGCAGTACGGCTGATGCCCCGCCTCGTGGAGGCGGTGGCTGAAGTCCTGCCACTCGTGCAGCAGTTGGTACACGTTGAACGCGTCCCGCGGACCGCCGCGGTCCGGGACCGTCGACCAGATGAACGCCGCCGCGCCCACCGCTTCCTCGCCGATGCCGCGCAACGGGTCGACGACCGTCATGGGGAGCTTCACGACCGCGTAGTCGGGGTGCAGGACGACCAGTTCGAGCGGGGGGACCTTGTGCAGCGGGACGCCCTCTATGCCGGTGAGGACCATCGCCGCCATCGTCTCCGGCTTGATCTTGGTGAACATGCCGTTCATCCCGAGCTCGTCGCCGCCGAGTTCTTCGGGGCGCATCGAGATCGGGACGCGGGCCGCGGTCGCGCCGTCCGGCGCGCCGAAGTACTTGTACGTCACCCCCACCCGACCACCATTCCTGCTCCCCGCCCTCAGCCGGTCGATCCGACGTTCGATACGTCGCTCGTCCTGCTCCGTCTCACTCGGTACCCGTGATTCTGCGGCTTCCTCCGCGTCGCGCCGGTGCCTTCCCCGCCGGGCACGTCGAGGACCGAGGTCATCAGTCCCCTCGCCCAGTCCGCCACCGCGATGCATATCTCCACCCGACTGCTTTTCTAGGACGCGTGGTCCCCGCCGCGCAACCCGATCATCGTGTCAGTGACCTCCCCCACGGCCGCCCGCCGAAACGTGCGTTGAAACACCTGTCCGCAGGATCTTCGCAGCACCCGAACACCAAGGGCCGCACGAGCTGTGTCTATCAGCTCTCAGTTTCGCAGATGCCGTCGGACCACAGACCGCGGTCGGTCAGGGCAGCTGGCCTACCCTGAGGAGGAAAGTCGGCAACCGGAGTCCGAGAAGTCGGAGAAGTCGCAGGTCATGAGCGAAACGCCCTATTCATACGATGCGCCTGCCTCACAGGCCCTGTTCGACCGTGCGGCCACCGTCACACCGGGCGGCGTGAACTCCCCGGTGCGCGCCTTCCGCGCCGTGGGCGGTACGCCCCGGTTCATGGTGTCCGGCACCGGCCCGTATCTGACCGACGCCGACGGGCGTGAGTACGTCGACCTCGTCTGTTCCTGGGGGCCCATGATCCTCGGGCACGCGCACCCCGAGGTCATCGCCGCCGTCCAGGACGCCGTCTCGCGCGGCACGTCGTTCGGCACGCCCGGTGAGGGGGAGGTCGCGCTCGCCGAGGAGATGGTCGCGCGGATCGAACCCCTGGAGCAGGTGCGGCTGGTGTCCAGCGGCACCGAGGCCACCATGTCGGCCATCCGGCTCGCCCGCGGCTTCACCCAGCGCACCAAGGTCATCAAGTTCGCCGGGTGTTACCACGGTCACGTCGACTCGCTCCTCGCCGCGGCCGGGTCCGGGGTGGCCACCTTCGCCCTCCCCGACACGCCCGGCGTCACCGGCGCCCAGGCCGGCGACACCATCGTCCTGCCGTACAACGACCTCGAAGCCGTGCAGGAGGCCTTCCACCGGCACCCCGGCGAGATCGCCTGTGTGATCACCGAGGCCTCGCCCGGCAACATGGGCGTCGTACCGCCGCGGCCCGGCTTCAACCAGGGCCTCAAGGACGCGTGCGCGAAGAACGGCGCCCTCTACATCTCCGACGAGGTCATGACCGGCTTCCGGACGAGCCGCGCCGGCTGGTACGGGATCGACGGGGTCAAGCCGGACCTCATGACCTTCGGCAAGGTCATGGGCGGTGGTTTCCCCGCCGCCGCGTTCGGTGGCAGGGAGGACGTCATGGCGCACCTCGCGCCCGCCGGGCCCGTCTACCAGGCCGGCACCCTCTCCGGGAACCCGGTCGCCACCGCCGCGGGCCTCGCCCAGCTGCGGCTGCTCGACCAGGCCGCGTACGACAAGGTCGACGCGGTGTCCGCGCAGATCCAGTCGCTGGTCACCGAGGCGCTCACCAAGGAAGGCGTCGCGCACCGGCTCCAGAACGCCTCCAACATGTTCTCCGTCTTCTTCACGGACCGTGAGGTGCGGGACTACGAGGACGCCAAGAAGCAGGAGTCCTTCCGCTTCACCGCCTTCTTCCACTCGCTGCTGGCCGACGGCGTCTATCTGCCGCCGTCCTCCTTCGAGTCCTGGTTCGTCTCCACGGCCCACGACGACCGGGCGGTCCAGCGCATCGCCGACGCCCTCCCGGCGGCGGCCCGAGCGGCAGCGGAGGCGACCGCGTGAGCACCTCGACCAACCCCGACATCACCGTCGTCCACCTCATGCGCCACGGTGAGGTGGCCAACCCCGACGGGGTCCTCTACGGCCGTCTCGCCGGCTACCACCTGTCCGAGCTGGGGCGGCAGATGGCCGACCGGGTCGCCGAGCACCTCGCTCCCCGGGACGTCACCTACGTCTGCTCCTCCCCGCTGGAGCGCGCGCAGGAGACGGCCACGCCGATCGCCAAGGCGCACGGCCTGGACCTCGCGACCGACGGGCGGCTCATCGAGGCGGACAACGTCTTCCAGGGCAAGACCTTCGGCGTCGGCGACGGGGCCCTGAAGCGGCCCGAGAACTGGAAGCACCTCGTCAACCCGTTCAAGCCGTCGTGGGGTGAGCCCTACGTCGACCAGGTCGTCCGCATGATGGGCGCGCTGGATGCCGCGAAGGACGCGGCGCGCGGGCATGAGGCGGTGCTGGTCAGCCATCAGCTGCCGATCTGGATCGTGCGGTCCTACGCCGAGAAGCGGCGGCTGTGGCACGACCCGCGCAAGCGGCAGTGCACGCTCGCTTCGCTGACGACGTTCACGTACCAGGGCGACAAGATCGTGTCCGTGGGGTACAGCGAGCCGGCGATCGATCTGGTGCCCGCGCATCTTCGTGCCGGGGCCAAGCCGGTGAAGGGCAAGGACAAGGCGTTCGGTGCATAGCCGAAAGACCTGATGCTCAAGACGTTTTCGTGACATTTGTTGCGAAATCCGTGTGATCGAGAGGAACCTCCTCGTTCGTCACGTCCTCTGAATGGGTGACCACTTCGCAGGACGTGACGAACGGGGGCGCAATGCGCACTCTCACCCGTAGGGGAGCACTCGGACTCGGTGTGGGTGGTGCGGCCGCCCTCGGGCTCGCGGGCTGCGGCACCCTCACCCCGTCAGAGGGGACGAGCCATGCCGGAGGTTCCCCGGCCGGCAACAAGCCCGGCGGCCAGACCCACCGCGCCCGCCCCCTCGGCGACGGCTCCACGTCCTTCACCGGCAGGCAGCCCCACCAGCCGGCCAGGCCAGAACCGCTGGAGCCGGGCCAGAAGCCGCCGCAGTTCGTGGTCTTCTCCTGGGACGGCGCCGGCGAGGTCGGCAACGGACTCTTCCCGCGCTTCCTGGACCTCGCCAAGGAGCACGGCGCCCACATGACCTTCTTCCTCTCCGGGCTCTATCTGCTGCCCGAGTCGAAGAAGCGGCTCTACGACCCGCCCAACAACCCGGTCGGCGCCTCCGACATCGGCTATCTCACCGACGACCACGTCAAGGCGACCCTGACCAACGTCCGGCGCGCCTGGCTCGAAGGACACGAGATAGGCACCCACTTCAACGGCCACTTCTGCGCCGGCTCCGGCAGCGTCGGCAACTGGACGCCCCAGCAGTGGCGCAGCGAGATAGACCAGGCCAAGGCCTTCGTGAAGGAGTGGCGGACCAACACGGGGTGGAGCGATCTGCCCGCCCTGCCGTTCGACTACGACAAGGAGCTCGTCGGCGGCCGTACGCCCTGTCTCCTCGGACAGGACAACCTGCTGCCGACCGCGCGCGAGCTCGGCTGGCGCTACGACGCCTCCTCGCCCGGCGGCCGCCAGGTCTGGCCGCAGAAGAAGGACGGGCTGTGGGATCTGCCGCTCCAGGCGATCCCGTTCCCCGGGCGCGGCTTCGAGGTCCTCTCGATGGACTACAACATGCTCGCCAACCAGTCGATCAACTCCACCAACGCGCCCGCCCACAACTACCCGGCCTGGCGCGAGCAGTCCGCCGGCGCCTACATCGCCGGCTTCCAGCGGGCCTACGAGACCAATCGCGCCCCCTTCTTCGTCGGCAACCACTTCGAGCAGTGGAACGGCGGCATCTACATGGACGCCGTCGAGGAAGCCCTGAAGCACATCGCGGCGGAGAAGGAGAAGGGCGAGGACGTACGCATGGTCTCCTTCCGGCAGTTCGTCGACTGGATGGACGTCCAGAAGCCGGAGGTGCTGGCCAGGCTGCGGACGCTGGACGTCGGGCAGGAGCCGACCGGTGGCTGGAACGCGTTCATGAAGGACAGTCCGGACAGCACTGCCGGGAGCTCCGCGAACGCCGCCTGATATGCGGATTTCCGCCCGCAAGGGGGGTGCGCAAGATCCCCAGAACGGGCATGCGAAACTTTTCACATGAGTGCCCTGACCCGCACCAACCGTCGTGCCGCCCTGTTCACCGCCACGGCCGCCGCAGCCGCGCTGACCCTCACCGCGTGCGGTTCCGGTGGCAAGGTGGGCGGCAGCGGTGACACCAACTTCATCACCGGCAACGACGGCGTCGACACGGTCGCCCAGGGCAAGCGGGACGCCGCCCCGGTGCTGTCCGGCAAGACCATCGACGGCAAGCAGCTCTCCACCGCCGACTACAAAGGCAAGATCCTCGTCGTCAATGTGTGGGGCTCCTGGTGCACCCCGTGCCGGGCCGAGGCGAAGAACCTCCAGGCCGTCTCCGAGAAGTTCAAGGGCCAGGGCGTCCAGTTCGTCGGCATCAACACCCGGGACACCAACACCACCTCGGCGATCAACTTCGAGAAGGAGTTCGGGGTCACCTTCCCGAGCCTGTACGACCCGACGGGCAAGCAGATGCTCCGCTTCAAGAAGGGCACGCTCAACCCGCAGCTGATCCCCTCCACGCTCGTCATCGACCGCAGCGGCAAGATCGCGGCGCGGGCACTCATGGCGCTCGGCGAGGACACGCTGACCGGGATGATCAAGCCCGTTCTCGCGGAGAAGTGACGTGAGCGCGACGTACACGCTCGCCGAGGCGGTGGTGGGCCGCAACGAGACGGTCTTCAGCGGTGCGCTGCTGCTCGCCCTGCCGATCGCCGTGCTCGGTGGCCTTGTCTCCTTCTTCTCTCCGTGCGTCCTGCCGCTCGTGCCCGGTTATCTGTCGTACGTCACGGGCGTCAGCGGCACCGACCTCGCGGAGGCCCGGCGCGGGCGGATGGTCGCCGGGGCCTCCCTGTTCGTGCTCGGCTTCACCGTCGTGTTCGTCTCCGGCGGGGCGCTGTTCGGCTTCTGGGGCTCGACCCTCCAGGAGAACAAGGAGGTCCTGACCAGGATCCTCGGCGTCCTCATGATCCTCATGGGCGTCTTCTTCATGGGTCTGATGCCCTGGCTCACTCAGCGGGAGTTCCGCTTCCACAAGCGCCCCGTCACCGGTCTCGTCGGCGCCCCCATACTCGGCGCCCTCTTCGGCATCGGCTGGACCCCGTGCATCGGCCCGACGCTCGCCTCCGTGCAGACGCTCGCCATGCAGCAGGCCAGCGCGGGGCGCGGCGCCCTGCTGACCGTCGCCTACTGCCTGGGCCTCGGCATCCCCTTCGTGCTCGCCGCAGTAGCCTTCCGCAAGGCCCTCGGTGCCTTCGCCTGGGTCAAGCGCCACTATGTCTGGGTGATGCGCATCGGCGGCACGATGATGATCCTGACCGGTGTGCTGCTGCTGACGGGCGCGTGGGACCGTCTCGTGCAGGAGATGCAAGTCTGGTCCAACGGCTTCACTGTGGGGATCTGATCGATGAGCAAGACCACAACCGACTCGACCCCGGCCACCGGTGACGAGGATCTGGGCGCGGCGGGTTCCCAGCTCTCCACCGCCCCCGTGGAGGACGCCCCCAACCTGCCCTCGCTGGGCGTCATCGGCTGGGTCCGCTGGTTCTGGCGGCAGCTGACCTCCATGCGGGTCGCGCTGCTGCTGCTCCTGCTGCTGTCGCTCGGCGCGATCCCCGGCTCGCTGATCCCGCAGAGCGGCACCGACGAGACCAAGGTCGCCGACTTCCGTAACGCCAACCCCACCCTCGGGGACGTCTACGACAAGCTCGGTCTCTTCCACGTCTACAGCTCGGTGTGGTTCTCCGCGATCTACATCCTGCTGTTCGTCTCCCTCATCGGCTGCATCGTGCCCCGCACCTGGCAGTTCGTCGGCCAGCTGCGCGGCCGCCCGCCGGGCGCCCCGAAGCGGCTGACCCGGCTGCCGGCCTACACCACCTGGCGCACCGAGGCCGAGCCCGAGCAGGTCCGCGAGGCCGCGCTCGCCCTGCTGAAGAAGCGCCGCTTCCGCGCCCACCTCGCCGGGGACAACGTCGCCGCCGAGAAGGGCTATCTGCGGGAGGTCGGCAACCTCGCCTTCCACATCGCGCTCATCGTGATGCTGATCGCCTTCGCCTGGGGTCAGTTGTTCAAGATGGAGGGCAACAAGCTGGTCGTCGAGGGCGACGGGTTCTCCAACACCCTCACGCAGTACGACGACTTCAAGTCCGGCACCCTCTTCAACCAGGACGAGCTGGACCCGTTCAGTTTCAGGCTCAACGACTTCCAGGGCACTTACGAGACGACCGGCCCCAACCGCGGTACCGCACGTACCTTCCAGGCCGACCTCACCTACAGCGTCGGCGCCTACGGCAAGGGCAAGCGGACGGTCATCAAGGTCAACAAGCCGATGGAGGTCGGCGACTCCAAGGTCTACCTCACCGCCCACGGCTACGCGCCCGTCATCACGGTCCGCGACGGCAAGGGCAACGTCGTCTACCGTGACGCGGTCCCGCTCCTTCCGCTGGACAACAACATCACCTCCTCCGGTGTCATCAAGGTCATGGACGGCTACCGCAACGCCAAGGGTGTGCGGGAGCAGCTCGGCTTCGAGGCCTTCTTCCTGCCGACGTACAAGCCGGGCAGCGAGACGGCCTCCACCTTCCCGGCGCTGAACAACCCGGTGCTCAACCTCGCGGGCTACTACGGCGACCTCGGGGTCGACGCGGGCATCCCGCAGAGCGTCTACCAGCTCGACAAGTCCCATCTGAAGGAGTTCAAGGACTCCAAGGGCGAGCAGCAGCGGGAGAACCTCAAGCCGGGCGAGACCATGAAGCTCCCCAACGGCGCCGGTTCGATCACCTACGACTCCACCGCGGAGTGGGCCAACTTCCAGGTCACCCGCCAGCCCGCCAGCGGCTGGGCACTGACCGGCTCGGTCGTCGCGATCTTCGGTCTCGCCGGCTCGCTGTTCATCTCCCGCCGCCGGGTGTGGGTGCGGGCGGTCAAGGGCGCCGACGGTGTGACGGTCGTCGAGATGGCGGGCCTGGGCCGCAGCGAGTCCGCGAAGGTGCCGGAGGAACTGGGCGACCTCGCCGGGATCCTGTACGACCAGGCGCCAGGGGCGCCCGAAGCAGACGAAGACTCCACCGATACCCCCGAACCCCACGTCGTACCTGCCGAAGGGCATGAGAAGTGACTCTCGCCGCCGCGACGGATCTGGCCGCCGCCACCAACGAACATCTCGCGAATCTCAGCAACACGCTGATCTACTCCGCGATGGCCGTCTACACCCTGGCCTTCTTCGCCTACATCACCGAATGGATCTTCGGTAGCCGCAGCAAGATCGGCCGTACCGCCGCCGCGCTCACCGAAGGGGCGGACGGCAAGGCGAAGGCGCCGGCCGTGACGGTGAAGAAGGGCGGCTCCACCGCTGTACTGGAACGGCCGAAGGTCGTGGTGCGGGCCGCGGCCGGGCAGCGGGATGTGCCGGACGGGCCCGGGGCGCACGGTGGGGACGAGCAGGGGGACCTCTACGGGCGTATCGCGGTGTCCCTCACGGTGCTCGCCTTTCTCATCGAGCTCGCCGGGGTCATCGCCCGCGCGGCCTCGGTGGAGCGGGCCCCCTGGGGCAACATGTACGAGTTCAACATCACCTTCTCCACGGTGGCCGTCGGTGTGTACCTCACGCTGCTCGCGCTGAGGAAGAACGTGCGCTGGCTCGGGCTGTTCCTGATCACGACGGTCCTCCTCGATCTCGGCATCGCCGTCACTGTCTTGTACACCGCCAGCGACCAGTTGGTTCCCGCCCTTCACTCGTACTGGCTGTACATCCACGTCTCCACGGCGATCCTGTGCGGCGCGGTCTTCTACGTCGGCGCGGTCAGCACGATCCTGTACCTGTTCAAGGACTCCTACGAGAACAAGCTCGCGAGCGGCGGCAAGCCCGGCAGCTTCGCCACCTCCTTCCTGGAGCGGCTGCCCGCCTCGGCCTCCCTCGACAAGTTCTCCTACCGCGTCAACGCGGCCGTCTTCCCGCTGTGGACGTTCACGATCATCGCGGGCGCGATCTGGGCGGGCGACGCCTGGGGCCGCTACTGGGGCTGGGACCCGAAGGAGACGTGGGCGTTCATCACCTGGGTCGCCTACGCCTGCTACCTGCACGCCCGTGCCACGGCCGGCTGGAAGGGCCGCAAGGCCGCCTACCTGGCCCTGCTCGCCTTCGGCTGCTGGCTGTTCAACTACTACGGCGTGAACATCTTCGTCTCCGGCAAGCACTCCTACGCGGGCGTGTGAGTCAGGGGCCTGAGTCCCTTACGGCGATGGCCGGTTCCCTGTGACCTGAGTCACGGGAACCGGCCTTCGTCGTCCGGACAGATGGAGGGGCGTGGATACGAATCTGCGGAAACGGATTCGCGCGGGGGACCACGGCGCCTTCGGTGACCTCTTCGACGCGTACGCACGCTCCGTCTACAACCATGCCTACCGGCTCACCGGGGAGTGGTCGACCGCCGAGGACGTCGTCTCGCTGACCTTCCTCGACGCGTGGCGGCTGCGCGAGCGGATCGACGAGGAGGGCGGCTCCCTGCGCCCCTGGCTGCTGGGCATCGCCACCAACGTCACGCGCAACACCCGGCGTGCGGCGCGAAGACATGCCGCCGCCGTGGCGCGGCTGCCGCGCGACGAGACGGTGCGGGACTTCGCCGACGAGGTCGCCGGGCGGCTCGACGACGCCGCGCAACTGGACGTCGTACGGACCACGTTGGCGAAGCTGCGGCGGGCCGAGCGTGAGGTGCTGGCGTTGTGCGTGTGGTCGGGGCTGGGGTACGAGGCGGCGGCCGAGGCGCTCGGGGTGCCCGTCGGGACCGTGCGGTCACGGCTTTCGCGCGCGAGGACAAAACTGGCGAAACATAGGGAACTCTCCCAAACGTTCGGACAGATGAGAGGTGACCGCACCACCGCGGTCGGGCCCCTGAGGGAGGGGAACCGATGAACCAGCTTCCCGAGAAGGACCTTCCGCCGGGCCGTCACCGACTGCTCAAGGAGCATCTGATGACCGAGATCCGGCAGGAAGAGAAGCAGCCCGTACGCCGCCCCTGGCTGCGCCCCGCCCTGGTCGCCGGAGCCGTCGCGGCGGTCACCGCCGTGACCCTCACGTTCACCGTGCCGTCGGGCTCCGGCGAGCCCGCCACACCACAGGCCGCGCCCTCCTCGCCCGCGTCCCGCAGCGCCGCGGCCCTCCTGGAGGACATCGCGCTCGCCGCCGAGCATGCGGACGTGCCGGGCGACATCCGCGACGACCAGTTCGTGTACGTCAGGAGCAAGGTCAGCTGGTCCGGGTACGACATGTCCACGGGCATCGGGAGGATCGAGCCGGTGCGCGAGCGGGAGGCGTGGGAGTCGGTGGACGGCAGTCGGCGGGGTGCTGTGACCGACCTCTACCGCAAGCTGGACCGGACGCCCACGGAGGCCGATCGGGGGGACTGCTACCGGACTCTGCAGACCCTGCCGACCGACCCCGACGAGATGTACGACTGGCTGAACCGGACGAGCCAGGGCCACAACAGCAAGAACGAGGCCAACTTCAGCCTGGTCGCCGACCTCGTCAATGAGTCGCTGATGCCTCCGGCGCAGGCCGCCGCCCTCTACCGGGCGGCCGCCGAGATCCCCGATGTCTTCGTCATCGACGATGAGGTCGACGCGGCCGGACGCCACGGTGTGGCGATCGCCCGCGACGATCGAGGACGGCGCTTCGAGCTGATCTTCGACAAGGAGACCAAGGAATACCTCGGCGAGCGGCAGGTGGCACTGAAGGACGGCGAGGGCATCAAGAAGGGTGACGTGATCGCCCGCACCGCGGTACTGGAGCGGGCCGTCGTGGACAGGGCGGGCTTGCGCCCCTGACCACGTGCGGAACCTGTGCCGCCGGGGCACGCTGGAGGCATGAGCGGTTCCATCGAGCAGGGCACCGGCCAGAGCCAGGGGAACACGCGCGTCCTGCACTTCCTGGTGAGGCTTCCGCGGCCCATGGAGACGGTCTGGCCGGTGCTGGCGACGGCGGAGGGGCTCGCGGGCTGGTTCACGGAGGCCGAGGTGCTCGAACCCCGGCTCGGCGGCGCGGTCGCGCTGCGCGGGCTGGGGTCCGGGCATGTCACCGCCTGGGACGTGGAGCGGGTCGCCGAGTACACACTGGAGGACGGCGGACGGATCCGGTTCCATCTGGAGCGGGACGGGGACGATGGCTCGGCTCTTCGGTTCACCCATGAGTTCCGGGGTGAGGGGGAGACCGAGGCGCGGTGGCGGGCGCGGTTCGAGCGGCTCCTTGAGACGCTCTCCTAGTACCTGCGGCGCGGCGTCCGCATCGGCGCGCCCCGCGCCAGCAACCGCTGCCGTACCTGGGCCCGGGTCGAGCGGGACGGCGTCGGCACCCTCGGGTACAGGCAGGCGTACAGCCGCGCCTCGTTGAGGGCGCGGGCCATGCCGCCGGGGGAGAGGGTGAAGGAGTCGGTGGCGCTGTCGGGGCTTCGTTCGCGGACCGCGAGGCCTCGGGTGAGGAGGCCTCGCCAGACCTCGGGCTCGGCCAGGTGGAGGGCGCGCTGCTCCGGCACGGACTCGCCGCTCAGGAGGCCGACGGTCAGTCGCCACTGGCGGCTGGGCATGGCCTCGGAGAGGAAGCGGACCAGGCGGGCGGCGGTGTCGGCGGGGGCGCGGTCGATGCGTTCGGTGAGGAACTTGACGCGGGCCAGGGCGTGTTCCATGTCCTCGTCGGTCTGGGCGTAGGCCGCGTTGGCCTCGGCGAGGGCGCGTTCCTTCAAGTCGTTGCGCAGGCGGGCCAGTTCGTGGGTCACGAGCCGGGCGGTCATGCCGACGGGGCGGCGCAACAGCTCGGCGATGCGCAGGAGTTCGGGTTCGTCGGTGTGCACGGCGGGTGGGGTGAACCGCTCGTGGGCCCGGCCGAAGAGCGCGTTGAGCAGCTGGGCGATCTCCCCTCGCCGCAGCACGGCCTGGGGGTGCGAGGTCAGGGCGCGGTGCACGGTGCGTACGTGGACGGAGAAGGCGCGGGCGAGCAGCAACGGCAGCATGCCGTCGTGCCGGGACGGCAGCTTCGCGGAGAGTTCCAGTTCGCGGTAGGTGGTACGGCTGATGCCCAGGAAGTCGGCGACCTCGGCGGTGGTGAGGCCGGCGGTGGCGCGCAGATGACGTATGCCGTGCTCCAAGTCGGCGGGTGCGGCGCACAGATGGCGGGGGGCGACCCCGAACACCTTGGCCAGCTGCTCTATCCGGCCGGCCTCCGGTATCGACGTGCCTTTCTCGTACGCCAATACGCGCGACTTGGACGTGCCGAGCCGTCGGGCGACCTCGGCGGCGCTGAGCAACTGCCCGTCGACCGGGCGGTGTCGGCGTATGTCACGCAGTGCCGTGGAGCTGAACGGTGCCGTGCCCCGGGCCATGAAACCCCTCCCGTCACATCACGCAGCGCACGATCGCAGGGCAACGGTACCGTTTAGGGTCAACTCGCGGTGGACGGAAAGCCGGTCGCGGCGCATCGTTCGACGTATGTGAGCTGGCTGGGCGGCGGACTGGCACCGTCTAAGGTTCGATAGGGTTCTCGAAACGGCGTGCCGCACGGCAATATCAGGGGCACGCAATGCGGGGAAATACGCGGGGGAACGGAATTCTCTGAACTCCGGCGGCGTTTCACGCGTGAGTACTTGCGATGGGCCAGAGAAAACAAGTGGGCCCGCATCCTGGCCATGCTTCCGGCACCGATCCAGGACGCGGACCCTGGCCGGCCCGGCAGTGACGCGGCGGGTGAGGGGGCTACCTCATCCGCCGCAGCCACGCAGCAGCTCGGCGAGTCCGATCGCGACGCCGATGACGTTGACGATCAGCTGAACCCGCTCACTGCCTAAACGTGAACTGCCTGGCTGATCCGGCTCCTGCGGGTCCGAGCGGTCCGGTGGATGAGGCTCTCCGGGGTCCGGCTCGGTCTCGTCGGAAGTGGCCATAGTGGATCTGTCTCCTTTCCGGGATTCACGCTCGTAGGCGGGACGTTCACCCACAGGCGTGGACCCGGGAAAGAAGATGCGCCCACCATACCGACTCCCTCGTGGCTTCCTGTGACGCTCTTCGAACACACAGTGCACGGACGACCACTCGAACCGTCGAACACATATGGAAACTCAGCTCCGTTTGACCGCATGAGTTTGCAACGGTTCGTCAAATGCCCAGATCGGGAGGGGGTGTGGAGGACGCGGGGGACGCGTGGCGACCGCAACGAAGACGCCGGGGCGAGGGCCCCGGCGTAAACGAAAAGGGATCTGTGATCTATCACACATTGTCGACTTAGCGAGTCAACTACCCCTGTGTACTTGGGAGTAGGCACTCGGTGTCAGTCGACGGTGATCGAATCCAGCTTCTCCCGCAGGTACACATGCGAGTCGACCGGCTCGTACGCCACCCGCCCGACCGGCTCCGGCACCGACTCCACCAGCGTTCCCGGGGTGCACTCGCCGAAGTAGACGAGGGACATCAACTCCTCGGCGGGCGCGTCCGCGGGCGGCGGCAGGACCCGGTGCCGTCCCGAGCGCCAACGGTCGCCGGTCCAACGGGCCATCAGATCACCGATGTTGATGGTGAAGGCGTCCGGGTCGAAGGGCGCGTCCTCCCAGCCGCCCTCGTCCGTGTACACCTGCAATCCGCCCTTGCCCGCCTGCCGGTCGAGGATCGTCACCGTGCCGAAGTCGGTGTGCGGGCCGATGCGGAACTGGCCGGGCTGGGGTTCGCCGACGACCTCGGTGCCGGGGTACCAGTTGATGTTGAAGCCGTACGTGGGGTGGTCCATGTGCCGGGAGAAGAAGTCGTGTTCGAGCCCGAGCGCCACGCCCAGCAGGTCGAGGAGCTGGTTCTCCAGCTCGCCCATCCGCGCCAGATACTCCTCGCACAGGGTCTGGAGCTCCGGCACCTCCGCCGGCCAGATGTTGGGCGCGTACCACTCGGCGTTGATCACCGGGTCGTCGTAGGGGTCGTGGGTGGCGAAGGTGAGGGACTCCTTGAGGTCCGGCGGGGTCTCGGTCCCCTCCGAGTACCCGTTGGCCTCCGCCCCGGGACCCAGCCACCCGCGTCCGCCGACCTTCGCGGTGTAGGGCTGCTTGACGTCGACGGGCATCCGGAAGAAGGAACGGGCCGCCTCCCGGATCGCCGCGCGCAGCTCCGGGTCCACGCCATGCCCGGTGACCAGGAAGAACCCGGCGGTCTGGAGGGCCTCGTCGAGGGTGCGGGCGATCGCGGCGCGGGCCTCGGGGTCGCCGTCGATCCAGGGCGACAGGTCGATGGTCGGGATACGGGGCTCAGTCACCGATGTCCTCATTCCAGAGAGCCGGGTTGTTCTTGATGAAGTCGCGCATCATCTCGACGCACTCGGGGTCGTCCAGCAGGACGATCTCCACCCCGTGCTCGGCGAGCCAGTCGTGGCCGCCGTGGAAGGTGGTCGCCTCGCCGATCACCACCCGGGAGATGCCGAACTGCCGGACCAGTCCGGAGCAGTACCAGCAGGGCGAGAGGGTCGTCACCATCGTCGTACCGCGATACGACCGCTGCCGCCCCGCCGCGCGGAACGCCGCCGTCTCCGCGTGCATGGAGGGGTCGTCGTCCTGGACACGCCGGTTGTGGCCGCGGCCCAGCAGGGTGCCGTCGGCTCCGTAGAGCGCGGCGCCGATCGGGATGCCGCCCTCGGCGAGACCGGCGCAGGCCTCCGCGAGGGCGGTGGCGAGCTGGGTGTGCGGGTCCGTGGGGTCCATGCGTCCACTCTCCTGTGGCCGAAACACGAGGGCAACGTGCGGAAAGTACTCTCCCCGCAGCCCGCAGCCGGACGAACTGTCAGCGCCCTGGAGGTTCCCCGTGCCCGCCCTCACCCTCCGCGAAGTCCTCACCCTCGACCCCGTCCGCGCGACCGAGCCGCAGCTGCTGGCCGGGGAGGGCGCCCTCGACCGCCCCGTCCGCTGGGTCCACTCCAGCGAGGTCTACGAGGGCGCGAACTTCCTCGACGGCGGCGAGCTGCTCCTGACCAACGGTTTCGGGCTGACCGAGCCGGACGAGGAGGTCCGGCGCCGGTATGTGCGGGAGCTGGCGGCCCGGGGTGCGGCGGGGCTGGCGGTGGAGGTGGGGCGTTCCCTGCCCGCCATGCCGGCCGAGGTGATCGACGAGGCGCGGCGCCTTGAGCTGCCGCTGCTGGCCATGCACCGGGTCGTGCCCTTCGTACGGATCACCGAGGCCGCCAATCGGGCGATCGTGGCGCGGGGGCTGTCCGGGCGGGCGGTGGTACGGCCGTGGGGGGACGACCATACGGCGGCGCTGCTGGCGGATCTCGCCGACCGGGGGGCGCTGAACCAGCCCGAGGTGGAGGCGCGCGCGGCGCTCGCCGGGTTCCATCCGGGGCCGGGGGCGCGGCTGATCGGCGTGTCCGTGCACGGTGCGCGGCAGACGGGGGTGGTGGACCGGGCGGTGCGGGTGCTGGGCGGGGCGAGCGTCCTGCGGGCGGCGTTCCCGGGGGACGTGCTCGCGCTGCTGGCGTTGCCCGGGACCCGGTCCGGTGATCCCATACGGGCGGTCCAGGAGGCGTTCCGTTCCGCCGCCGAACCCGGCCTGACCGTGGCCGTCGGGCATGCCGTGGCCGTCGGGAGCGGGTGGCTGCGGTGGAGCGATACGTTGCGGGCGGCCCGGACGACCCTGGAGCTGGCGCTGACCGTCCCGGCCGCGGAGCCCGGGGCGCCCGAGGGGCCGTTGGTGACGTCCTCTCGGGCGCTTGCGCTGGAGCGGGAGCTGACGCGGGGCGGTATCGATGCGAACCGGGATCGGCTGGCTCGGTTGGTGCAGCATGCGCTGGGGCCGTTGTTGGAGTGGGAGGCCGCCCACGCGAGTGATCTTGTGCGGACGCTGGAGGTGCATCTGCGGAACGGGTGCTCGCCCACGCGGACGGCGGCTCTGCTGCACATAGGGCGGCAGTCGCTCTATCAGCGGCTGGAGCGGATCGAGTCCCTTTTGGGGCTGGAGATCGGGGATCCGGATCTGTTGGGGGAGTTGCTGGCGGCGGCTTGTGCGCATCGGGTGGTGCGGGGGCGGTCCGACAGTCGTTCGGGTGCGGCTTCGTCGTGGCCGGTCGCGCAGTTCCCCGCGCCCCTGGGGTCGTTGGCCTAGCGCAGGATTATCTCGCTCGGGCCGTTGAAGGGGGCGTAACACGTGACCGTTCGTGGGGTGCGCAGGGTGTCGTTCTCAGCGAAGAGGTCTCTTGCTGCTTCGAAGCTCACCTCGCCCGAGATCACCGGGGCGACCCCGTCGTAGAACTCACGTGACTGCGCCGGCAGCGGTGTTCCCGGCTCGCCCTCGTCCTCTCCCCATACGTCCCACAGGAGCGTCTCCACTTTGTTGAGCGCGGCCAGGTCCAGGCGGATGTTGCCGGCGACGAAGCGTTCGCCCCAGAAGGGGCCTTCCTGTGGACCGTGGAGGCCGAAGGTCCGTTCGTCGGCGCCGTTCTCGCGGATCGCCCGCCATGCCTCGCCCGCGACGAGGAAGCGGTCGCGCGGGACGTTCATGGGGTCGAAGTCCACGTCCCAGGCGTGGTGCAGGGCGGGGTCGGCCAGCTGGGCGTCGGCGAGCAGCCAGCCTCGCTTGTCGTCCCAGTACTCGGTGACCACGTGGTCACAGTGGAAGCCGGTGGTGCCGAAGTAGTCGGCGAAGCCGGACCGCAGGCGGGCCGGGATGCCCGCGTGGCGCAGGAACGAGCAGTGCAGCAGCGTGAAGTCCCGGCAGGTGCCGACGAAGCGGTCCTCGGCCTTGCGTCGTTCGGTGAGCGGGGCGGGGTCGCGGTCTACGAGGATGTGCAGGACGTCGTCGATGTAGCGGGACTCGGCGTCGTTGTGGAGACGGTCCTTCGGGTGGGTGTGGCCGAAGAGGTCGCCCTCGACGCGGTGGATCAGCAAATCTCTTGAGATGCGGGCCAGTTCGGCCGGATCCCGCGGTAAGCCGGTGTAGAGGCGGGCTAGATCGCCAGGGGTGGAGAACGTGCTCTGGGAGGCGTAGAAGGCGAGGGCTTCCTTGGTCTCGGGCATGGGGACGACCGTGCCAAAATTCGGCACAAAATGTCTATAGGGAAAGGCCGGTCGGAAGCTCCGACCGGCCTTTCCCCATAGGTCCGTTGACTCAGTCCGTGCCGGACTCCATCGCCGCCCGGTCCAGCAGCGCGTCCTCCTCCGAGACCTCGCCGCGGGAGGCGATGACCTCGGCGCCGCCCTCCGACAGCTCCGGCATCGTGCCGATCAGTCCCGTCGCCGCCGCCTGGGAGGCGCCGATGGTGGGGCTGCCGGTGCCGATGAGGCCGAGGCCCGCGTACTGCTCCAGCTTGGCGCGGGAGTCGGCGATGTCGAGGTTGCGCATGGTCAGCTGGCCGATGCGGTCGACGGGGCCGAAGGCGGAGTCCTCGGTGCGCTCCATGGAGAGCTTGTCGGGGTGGTAGCTGAACGCCGGGCCCGTGGTGTCGAGGATCGAGTAGTCCTCGCCGCGGCGCAGGCGCAGGGTGACCTCGCCGGTGATCGCCGCGCCGACCCAGCGCTGGAGCGACTCGCGGATCATCAGCGCCTGCGGGTCCAGCCAGCGGCCCTCGTACATGAGCCGGCCGAGGCGGCGGCCCTCGTTGTGGTACTGGGCGAGGGTGTCCTCGTTGTGGATCGCGTTGACGAGGCGCTCGTACGCGGCGTGGAGCAGAGCCATGCCGGGAGCCTCGTAGATACCGCGGCTCTTCGCCTCGATGATCCGGTTCTCGATCTGGTCGGACATGCCCAGGCCGTGGCGGCCGCCGATGGCGTTGGCCTCCAGGACCAGGTCCACGGCGGAGGCGAACTCCTTGCCGTTGATGGTGACCGGGCGGCCCTGCTCGAAGCCGATCGTCACGTCCTCGGTGGCGATCTCGACCGACGGGTCCCAGAACTTGACGCCCATGATCGGCTCGACGGTCTCGAGGCCGGTGTCCAGGTGCTCCAGGGTCTTCGCCTCGTGCGTGGCGCCCCAGATGTTGGCGTCGGTGGAGTACGCCTTCTCCGTGGAGTCCCGGTAGGGCAGCTGGTGGGCGACCAGCCACTCCGACATCTCCTTGCGGCCGCCGAGCTCGGTCACGAACGCCGCGTCCAGCCAGGGCTTGTAGATCCGCAGGTGCGGGTTGGCGAGCAGACCGTAGCGGTAGAACCGCTCGATGTCGTTGCCCTTGTACGTCGAGCCGTCGCCCCAGATCTGGACGTCGTCCTCGAGCATCGCCCGGACCAGCAGCGTGCCGGTGACGGCACGGCCGAGGGGGGTCGTGTTGAAGTACGCCCTCCCGCCCGAGCGGATGTGGAACGCGCCGCAGGTGAGCGCGGCCAGGCCCTCCTCGACCAGCGCCGCGCGGCAGTCGACCAGGCGCGCGATCTCGGCGCCGTAGGTCTTGGCGCGGCCGGGCACCGAGGCGATGTCGGGCTCGTCGTACTGGCCGATGTCGGCGGTGTAGGTGCACGGGACGGCGCCCTTGTCACGCATCCACGCGACCGCGACGGAGGTGTCGAGGCCGCCCGAGAAGGCGATGCCGACGCGCTCGCCGGCGGGCAGGGAGGTGAGGACCTTGGACATAGGAAGATTATGCACCCGAATGCATGGTCATGCAAACCCGGGTGGTGCCGGGTATCGAGTGAAGCCCGTCACTCTCTCGCCACGGATCTCCAGATCCGACGCGGTGGCCTACTCGCCGGCCACCGTCAGCAGCAGCTTGCCCGTGCTCGTCCGCGTCCCCATCAGCCGGTGCGCCTGTGCCGCCTCCGCCAGGCCGAACTCGGCGGTGACGGGAAGCGTGACGGTTCCGTCCGCGACCTTCGCGAAGGCCCGCCCGGTCAGCGTCCGCAGCGCGTCCGGCGCGGTCTGTGCGAGGGTCAGGATGGAGAAGCCGCCGACGGTCACGCCGTGGGGGAACAGCTCGGGCTGCCCGACGCTCCAGGGCTGCGCGCCGCTCGCGTTGCCGAAGGAGACCAGGCGCCCGAAGACCGCCAGCGAGGCCAGTGAGGCGCGGAAGGTGTCGCCGCCGACGGGGTCCAGGGCGAGGTCGACGCCGCGGCCATGGGTGGTCTCCATGACGGCCTTCTCGAAGTCGCCGACGAAGACCTCGTCGTACGAGCCGTGCTCCTTCGCGAACGCGGCCTTCCCCGCGCTCGACACGACCCCCAGGACGGTCGCCCCGGCTGCCTTCGCCAGCCGGCCCGCGACCGTCCCGATGCCCCCGGCGGCACCCTGCACGAGGACCGTCTCGCCGGGCTGGAGCCGGCCCACCGAATGGATGAGCGCGTACGACGTCGGCAGCACGGTCGGCAGGGTCGCGGCGGTGCGCAGATCGATGCCGGAAGGGACCGGGAAGACGGTGGCCGCGTCCGCGACGGCGACCTCGGCGTAGCCGCCACCGGCGGTCAGTGCGGCGACCTCCTGTCCGACGGTGAGCCCGGTGACGCCCGCGCCGAGGGCCCGCACGCGCCCGGAGACCTCAAGGCCCGGCCGGAAGGGCAGCGACGGCACCCGGTACCCGGTCTCCCTCGCCTTCAGATCGGCGAAGTTGATCCCGGCGTACGCCACGTCGACGCTCACCTGGCCGGGGCCGGGCTCGGGGACGTCCACCTCTACTGCATGGAGGACCTCGGGACCGCCGTACTCCGGGATCTCCACTGCGCGCATACCGCACCCCTCGCCGGTGACTGTTCAATGAAAAGCGAACACTCGCGACTGTATGGTTTTCATCGAACACTCCGCAACCCGTCCGTCGTGAGGGAGGCCCGCGTGGCCCAGCACACCGGCACCAGTCATCGCGCCGCCCCCGAACACACCCACCCTGACGACGTCCCCGTCCTGACGGCCCTCGCCGCGCTCGCCGACCCCGTACGGGTGCAACTGGTGCGGGAGTTGGCGGCTTCGGAGGACTGGTCGCGCAGCTGCGGCACCTTCGACGTGCCCGTCGGCAAGGCGGCCAAGAGCCATCACTTCGCGGTGCTGCGGGCGGCCGGGCTCGTGGAGCAGCGCGACGAGGGGCCCAAGCGGGTCAACCGGCTGCGGCGGGAGGAGTTCGACGCCCGGTTCCCGGGGCTGTTGGCGCTGGTGCTGCGCGAGGACGCCGTTTCCTGAAGTCGTCTGGACCCCTTCTGGACCCCTTCTGAACCCTTTGGCCCATTCCGGCGTCACAGTGGCATGACGAATCGCAGGTGGATCGCCGCGGCGGTCGCCACTGCCGGTGTGGTGGTGGGGGCTGCCCTGTACATCGACGAGCTGGAGACCGGGCACACCGACGGCGGTCTGCTGGACGGCGCTCGGAAAGGCGCCGTGGCCGCGGCGCCGAGCGCGCCGGCCGAGGACTGGTGTGTCGGCACCCGCCCGGCGCCCCCGGACGCCGACCCCGATGTGACCCCGCTGGACCGGACGGTGATCCGCATCGACAAGCTGGTCGCGGGCGCGCACTCCGCCGTCTTCACCGGCCTGGGCGTCGACGAGGACAAGAACGCGGCCGACGTCTGGCGCATCCCCTCCGAACCCTTCGACACGGCCGCCTGCGACGCCGCCGAGAAGGGCGTGAAGCTACGGCTCCACCCCGCCGACGTCGACCGCAAGACCCTCGACGCCCTCGCCGACCGCATCAGCGAGGACATGTACCGCTGGGACGGCACCTTCCAGATGCGTGAAGTCGGCGTCGACGAGCGGGGGTTCGTGCGTGTGGGCGTCGACGACCCGAAGAAGGCCGAACCCCTCGTCAAGAAGGAGTTCGGCCCCCGGTACATCAAGGTGGAGCACGTCGAGCAGGCTCACGCCGATGTCGGCTGATGCGCCCGCCGCAGCACCGCGTACAGCCCCGCGCTCACCACGAACCCGACCAGACAGGTGATGTCACCGAACGACGGCCACTGCTCCGGCACCCACCCGACGTACTTCTCCTGGTTGGAGAAGAGCGGGACCGACACCGCGATGCCGATCAACAGGGAGGCGATACCGGGCCAGTTGGAGAAGGCGCGGTCGGTGATCCGGGCCGCCAGCACCTCGTCCGGCGTCCGCGCCTGCCGCCACCGCTCGACCAGCACCACCCCGAGCCACGGCCCCACCCAGTACGCGATCACCAGCAGGAACGCCTCGTAGGCGTGCCCCGCGTCCGCCAGCGACGCCCACGCCGCCGCCGTGCCGGCGAGACCGCACAGCACGACGATGGCGCTGCGGCCGAGCCAGACCGGGAGCTTCAGACCGAGCGAAGTGATCGACATGGCCGAGGAGTAGACGTTCAGGGCGTTCGCGGAGACCGCGCCCAGGATGATGGCCAGCAGTACCAAGTTGCTGAGCCAGCCGGGGAGATGGCCGGTGAAGGCGGCCGTGGGGGTGGCGCCCTCGGGGGCGACGATCGTCGCCGAGGCCGCGCCGATCACCGACACGATCGCGATCGAGACGAAGAGGCCGACGGCCGGGTACAGGACCGTCTTGAAGCGGTTCGCCGTACGCGGCAGGTAACGGGAGTAGTCCGAGGCGCCCGGGTTCCAGCCCGCCGCGTAGCCCCAGGCCGCGCTGAACGCCAGCAGGAAGCCGCCGATGCCGCCGCCCGCGCCGGAGCCGCCCAGGTCGGCCTCCTTGAAGGTCCAGACACCGGCCAGCAGGAAGATCACCGCGAGGGCCGGGAAGGCGTACTTCTCGAAGGCGTGGACGAAGTTGTGGCCGATGAAGCCGATCACGATCTCGGCGGCGACCACGATCAGCAGGGAGGGAAGCGGCCGCAGGTCCGTCAGGGTGTTGAGGGCGAAGGCCGCGCTCACGCTGTTCACGGCGAACCAACCGACGCCCGCGACAAGGGCGTTGACACCCGACGGCAGCAGATTCCCCCGGTAGCCGAAGGAGAAGCGGCCGATGGCCATCTGCGGGACGCCGAAGCGCGGGCCGTCCAGGGAGAGGATCCCGTGGGTCAGCGCGCCCAGCGCCGTGCCCAGGAGCAGGGCCGCGGTCGCCTGCCAGAAGCTCAGGCCGAAGAAGAGGACCGAGATCACACCGATGTAGACGGTCGCGAACTCGATGTTCGGAGAGGCCCATGTCCACAGCAGCTGGAGCGGGCCGCCGTGGCGCTCGGAGTCCGGGATCGGTTCCGAACCGGCCGTCTCGACGGCGATGACCTTGTCACCGTATGCGGGGGCGATGGCCGTGGCGGAGCCGGCCGGAGCTGTCGTCATGCGAGCCAAGTGTCCGGTTCCGGGCGGTTGCGGCCCAGAGGCGCATTGTCCGCTTCGGAAGCCTCACCGGCGTACAACCTGCACGCATCGGCGCCACCGATGGGGGCATCGGCAGGACGCCCCACTGGCCCGTGGACCAGGGACGACGCCCGCTCGTAGCGTCGAGGACATGACTTCAGAGAGCAAGGGCACCGAGACCAGGGGCATCGCCCAGCTGACGACCGCGATGGTGCTCTCCGGCACCCTCGGCGTCTTCGTCGTCGAGTCGGGCGCCTCGCCCTTCAACGTCGTCTTCTTCCGCGTCCTGTTCGGCGCCCTCGCCCTCGGCGGCTACGTCCTGGCCCGCGGCTGGCTCCGCGACCACGGCTTCACCCCGCGCACCCTCGGACTCGCCGTCCTGGGCGGGGTGTTCATCGTCTTCAACTGGGTGTTCCTCTTCCAGTCGTTCGAGAACACCTCGATCTCCGTCGCGACGGTCGTCTACCACACCCAGCCGTTCTACGTCGTGCTGCTGGGCGCCCTGCTCTTCCGCGAGCGGCTGACCGCCGCCAAGGTCGGCTGGATCGCGCTGGCCTTCGCGGGCCTGATCCTCGTATCGGGCGTGACACCAGGGGACTTCACCACCGGTGGTTCCTATGTGGTGGGCGTCGGGCAGGCGTTGCTGGCCGCGCTCCTCTACGGGCTGTCCACCCTGGTCACCAAGCGCATCACCGGCGTACGTCCCCACCTCATCGCGCTCGTCCAAGTCCTCGTCGGCATCCCGCTGTTGCTCCCCTTCGCCGACTTCGGCGCGATGGCCGGCACGGGCGCGGACTGGGGCTGGCTGGTCGGGCTCGGGTTCATCCACACGGGGGTCATGTACGTCCTGATGTACGCCGCCTACGCCCAGCTGCCGCTCTCGAAGATCGCCGTCCTCGCCTTCCTCTACCCGGCCGTCGCGATGGTCATGGACTGGGCGGTGTACGGCCACCACATCGGCCTCGTGCAGGCGCTGGGCGTCCCGCTGATCGTGCTGGCGAGCCTCAAGGTGACGCTGGCCCGGGCACCCCGGGTCGTCACGTCCCGTCGTACGACGTCTGCTCCCGCACCAGCCGCACCGCGGTCTCGATGAACAGTGTCAGATGGCGTGGCAGGCGCTTCCCCGCCCGCCACGCCACCTGTGTGTACAGCTGGAACGGCGGCTCCCACGGCAGCTCGGTCAGCGTCCCGGACGCCAGCTCCGCGCCCACCGTCACCCGCGGCAGCAGCGCGATCCCGAGGCCGCCCGCCACACCCCGCTTGGTCGCCTCGATCGTGCCGAACTCCATGAAGGGCGGCGGGGATCCGGTGCGGTGGACCAGCTCGGACTCGAAGAGGTCGCGGTAGGGGCAGCCGGGTTCGGTGCCGACGAGTTGGACCTCGGTGAGGTCCTCCGTCTTGAGCGCGGGGGACTTGGTGGCGAGGGGATGGCCGGGCGCGGCGACCAGGACCAGCGGCTCCGGTGCGAGCACCCGGCTCTCCAGGCCCGCGTGCTCGGTCTCCGGCTCCATCAGGAAGCCGACGTCATAGGTGCCCTGCCGCAGTGCCTTGCGGGTCTCGTCGCCCAGCGTCGTGCGCAGGGAGAGACGGACCTTCGGATAGCGGTGGTGGAAGAGCTCCAGGAGCGGCGGCAGCCGGTAGGAGGTCAGCGACTCCATGGTGCCGACGGCGAGCGCGCCGGAGGGTTCCTCGGCGTCGACGACCGCCGCGCGGGCCTCCTCGCTCAGCTCGATGATCTGCCGGGCGTACGGCAAGAGGCGCTCACCGGCCTCCGTCAGCCGGATGCGGCTGCCGAGCCGGTCGAAGAGCGGGGCGCCGAGGGAGTCCTCCAGGGCGCGGACCTGGCTGGTCACGCTGGACTGCGCGTAGTTCAGCTCGGCGGCGGCCCGGGTGAAGCTCAGGACGGTCGCGACCTTCTCGAAGGTGACGAGCAGCCGCAGCTCCATCAGCTGTCCTTGGAGCCGTCCTCGTCGCGCTCCTTCTTGTCCTCATTGAGGGACTTCAGGAACTCGGGGTTGTCGTCGGGGGCGACCCACTGGCCGCGTCCGCCGCGCTCCCGCACCCCGGACCAGCCCTCGGCGGCGGGGCTGCGCTTCTTGCCCGCGATCAGCCACGAGATCGAGCCGACGAGCGGGAACAGCAGCACGAGGATGGCCCACAGCGGTTTGGGCATGTGGCGGACGTCCTCCTCCTTCGTGCTGATGCAGTCGATGAACGTGTACACGCTCAGCGCCAGTGGGACGAGGAACATCAGCACCCGGAGCATGGGCCCTCTCCAGCGAAACGGTCGACGGGCCGGGGGCACGGCCCCCGGGTTCAGGCCCAGGGTAGCCGCTCGGGGATACTTGACCCCATGGCTTACGACGATCTTCGCTCGCTGCTCAGGGCTCTGGAGCGCGAGGGCGACCTCAAGCGCATCAAGGCCGAGGTGGATCCGTACTTGGAGGTCGGGGAGATCGTCGACCGGGTGCAGAAGTCAGGGGGCCCGGCGCTGCTCTTCGAGAACGTGAAGGGCTCCGCGATGCCCCTCGCGATGAACGTCTTCGGAACCGACCGGCGGCTGCTGAAGGCACTGGGCCTGAAGTCGTACTCCGAGATCTCGGAGAAGATCGGCGGTCTGCTGCGGCCCGAACTGCCGCACGGCTTCGTGGGGGTGCGGGAGGCCTTCGGGAAGCTCGGCGCGATGACGCACGTACCGCCGAAGAAGGTGAAGTCCGGCGACGCGCCGGTGCAGGAGGTCGTCCTCACCGGTGACGACGTCGACCTGGACCAGCTCCCCGCCCTGTTCACCTGGCCGCAGGACGGCGGCTCCTTCTTCAACCTGGGCCTGACCCACACCAAGGACCCGGAGTCCGGGATCCGCAACCTCGGCCTGTACCGGCTCCAGCGCCACGACAAGCGCACGATCGGCATGCACTGGCAGATCCACAAGGACAGCCGCAACCACTACCAGGTCGCGGCCAGGCGCGGAGAGCGCCTGCCGGTCGCGATCGCCTTCGGGTGCCCGCCGGCCGTGTCGTACGCCTCCACCGCCCCGCTCCCCGGCGACATCGACGAGTACCTCTTCGCCGGCTTCCTCGCGGGCAAGCGGATCGAGATGGTCGACTGCAAGACGGTGCCGCTCCAGGTGCCGGCGCAGGCGGAGGTGGTGATCGAGGGCTGGCTGGAGCCCGGGGAGATGCTGCCGGAGGGCCCCTTCGGCGACCACACGGGGTTCTACACCCCGCAGGAGCCGTTCCCGGCGCTGAAGATCGACTGTGTGACGATGCGGAAGCGGCCGCTGCTCCAGTCGATCGTGGTCGGGCGCCCCCCGACGGAGGACGGCCCGCTGGGCAAGGCCACCGAGCGCTTCTTCCTGCCCCTGCTGAAGATCATCGTCCCGGACATCGTGGACTACCACCTGCCCGAGGCGGGCGGTTTCCACAACTGCGCGATCGTCTCGATCGACAAGAAGTACCCCAAGCACGCCCAGAAGGTGATGCACGCGATCTGGGGCGCCCACATGATGTCCCTGACCAAGCTGATCGTGGTGGTCGACTCCGACTGCGACGTCCACGACCTCCACGAGGTCGCGTGGCGCGCGCTCGGCAACACGGACTACGCACGCGACCTCTCGGTCGTCGAGGGTCCCGTCGACCATCTCGACCACGCCTCCTACCAGCAGTTCTGGGGCGGCAAGGCGGGGATCGACGCGACGAAGAAGTGGCCCGAGGAGGGCTACACGCGTGACGGGGGCTGGCCCGACATGGTGTTGTCCGACCCGGAGACGGCGGCGAAGGTCGACCGACGCTGGAAGGAATACGGACTGTGAGTTCAGCTTCAGCCGCGATCCCGCAGCCGGGACGCACCAAGGCGTTCCTCCGTCTGGTGATGATCGAGCACTCGGTCTTCGCGCTCCCCTTCGCGTACATCGCGGCACTCACCGCGATGTTCCAGATGGACAAGAACATCCACTGGGGCCGGCTGCTCCTGGTGACGATCTGCATGGTCGGTCTGCGCACCTTCGCGATGGCCGTGAACCGGATCATCGACCGTGAGATCGACGCGCGGAACCCCCGCACCGCACACCGCGAGCTGGTGACCGGCGCGATGTCGGTGAAGCACGCCTGGACGGGCGCCCTGGTCGCCGTCGTGGTCTTCCTGGGCTCGGCGGCCCTGCTGAACCCGCTCTGCCTGGCGCTGGCCCCCGTCGCGGTGATCCCGATGGTGGTCTACCCCTACGGCAAGAGGTTCACGAACTTCCCGCAGGCCATCCTGGGCCTCGCCCAGGCCATGGGCCCGGTCGGCGGCTGGCTGGCCATCACCGGCGAGTGGTCCTGGGACGCGGTGATCCTCGGCCTCGCCGTCGGCATCTGGATCGGCGGCTTCGACCTGATCTACGCCTGCCAGGACGTGGAGACCGACCGCGAGATCGGTGTCATGTCGGTCCCGGCCCGCTTCGGCATCCCGGCCGCGATCTGGGGCGCCCGGGTGTGCCACGCGCTGACGACGGCGCTGCTGCTCTGGTACGCGGTGGCCACGGACGCGGGCGGGTTCTTCTGGGTCGGCCTGATGATCGTCGCGGCCGCGTTCGTGTACGAGCACAACATCGTCCGCCCGAACGATCTGTCCCGCGTGAACCGGGCGTTCTTCAGCGTCAACGGGTTCATCGGGATCGCCCTGTTCGTGTGCGCGCTGCTCGATCTGCTGGTGCGCGGCCTCACGGTGTGAGCGCCGGGGCGGTGGCGCGGCGGCGGAACACGAACGCCGCCGCCACCCCCGCCACCAGGCCCAGCAGGTGTCCCTGCCAGCTGACGCCCGTCTGGGTGGGCGCGAGGCCCATCAGGATCGAGCTGCCCCACACGGCACCGACCAGCAGACCGGCCATGACGCCGAGCAGCCGCCGCTCCACGAACCCGCTGACCAGCAGGAAGCCGAAGAGGCCGAAGATCAGGCCCGAGGCGCCCGCCGTGTTGGTGCGGTCCGGGGCTATGAGCCACACGCCCAGACCGTCGGCCACGATGATCAGCGCGCAGACCGCGAGGAAGCGGCGGATGCCGCCGAGGGCCGCCAGGAAGCCCATGACCAGCAGCGGGACGGTGTTCGCGGCCACGTGGCCCCAGCCGAAGTGGATGAAGGAGGCCGGGACCACGTCGATCAGTTCGGACGGCTCGCGCGGGGTGATGCCCAGGCCGTCCAGGGCGTGGCCGCTCGCCACATCCACCACTTCCAGCAGCCACAGCAGCGCGACCCAGCCCAGCATCAGCTTGGCCGCGGCCCGCGCACGGTCGCCCCGCGACCACTCCAGACCCCTACCGGACATGGCAACCCCCAATCCCCTCCGGAGAACGGCCGGACCCCCTTGACCGGTTCCCACCCTGCGACGCCGGATAGGCTCGGGGGTGTGAACCCAGTCAAGCCAGGAGAGACACGGCGTACGCCTTGGATCGTAGGGGTGTCCGGCGCTTCCGGCACCCCGTATGCCGCGTCCGTGCTGCGCGCGCTCCTCGACGCCGGCGAGAGTGTCGACCTGGTCGTCAGCCGTGCCTCGCGGCTCACGCTGCTGGACGAGACGGGGATCTCCTTCAGGGACGCGCACTGGCAGGACGACCTGCGGGAATGGCTGGCCAGGGGGGCCGACGGCAAGCCGGGCAGCTTCGACATCGGTGACGGCGTGGAGCGGGTGCGGTACTGGGCCGCCGGGGACCTGGCCGCGGGGCCGTCCTCGGGGTCGTATCCCGTCAAGGGGATGCTGATCGTGCCCGCCTCGACCGCCTGTGTCGCCGGGGTCGCCCTCGGGCTGTCCAAGGACCTGTTGCAGCGTGCGGCGAGCGTGACCCTCAAGGAGGGGCGCAAGCTGGTGGTAGCCGTTCGGGAGACCCCGTTGAACGGCCAGACGTTGCGGCACCTGGTGACGCTGGACGACGCGGGCGCCACCGTGGTGCCGGCCTCGCCCGCCTTCTACGCGGGGGCGACGCACATCCAGGACCTGGTGGACTTCGTCGCCGGACGGGTCCTCGACGCGGCGGGCGTCGAGCACCGGCTCTACCGCCGCTGGAAGGGCGAACTCGGCGGCGGAACCCGCACGACGTGAACGCCATCTGAGCAAGTCGCAGTACGTCAGCAGTACCTCTCATCACTTCGGGAACTTCTCAGCGGAAGGCTTCGATCGCATGGACGCGGTGGACAGGCAGCTCATCCAGGCCCTGAGGGAGAACGGCCGGGCCTCGTACGCGGAGCTGGGGCGCCTCGTCGGTCTGTCGGGACCCAGCGTCACCGACCGCATCAACCGGCTGGAGGCGGCCGGTGTCATCACGGGGTACCGCGCCACCGTCGACTCCGCCTCGCTCGGTCTCGGCGTCACCGCGCTGATCGGCATCTCCCTCTCCGACGCCGTCGACCACGAGGACGTGGCCCGCCGGCTCAAGGACCTGAGCGAGATCGAGGACTGCTGGTTCATCGCCGGCGACGACTCGTACATGCTCAAGGTGCGGGCCGCGGACGTCGACGGCCTGGAGAAGACCATCCGGCGGCTCAGCGGGACCAAGGGCGTGTCCCGGACCCGTACCACCATCGTGCTCTCCACGAAGTGGGAGAACCGGGTCGGAGAGCTGCCCGAAGAGGCGTAGACGTACGGTGGGACAGGTCGTCGTAGAAAGGGTGTCGCATGGACGTCGGGCTCAAGCGCGAGCTGGAGGACAAGGTACGGGAGGGCGTTCGCCTGACCCGCGAGGACGGCATCGCGCTCTACGAGTCGGACGACCTGGCCTGGCTCGGCGGCCTCGCGCACGAGGTGCGGACGCGGAAGAACGGTGACGTCGTCCACTTCAACGTCAACCGTCATCTCAACATGACCAACGTGTGCACGGCGTCCTGCGCCTACTGCTCCTTCCAGCGCAAGCCGGGCGAGAAGGACGCGTACACGATGCGTATCGAGGAGGCGGTGAAGCTCGCGACGGAGATGGAGAGCGAGAACCTCACCGAGCTCCACATCGTCAACGGGCTTCACCCCAACCTGCCATGGCGGTACTACCCCCGTTCCCTGCGCGAGCTGAAGGCCGCCCTGCCGAACGTCTCGCTGAAGGCGTTCACGGCGACGGAGATCCACCACTTCGAGACGATCAGCGGGCTGTCGGCGTCGGAGATCCTGGACGAGCTCATCGACGCGGGCCTGGAGTCGTTGACCGGTGGTGGCGCGGAGATCTTCGACTGGGAGGTCCGTCAGCACATCGTCGACCACAAGACCCACTGGGAGGACTGGTCGCGCATCCACCGGCTGGCGCACGAGAAGGGGCTCAAGACCCCGTCCACCATGCTGTACGGGCACATCGAGGAGCCCAAGCACCGGGTGGACCACGTGCTGCGGCTGCGTGAGCTCCAGGACGAGACCGGTGGCTTCCAGGTCTTCATCCCGCTGCGCTACCAGCACGACTTCGTCGACGTGAAGGACGGCAAGGTCCGCAACCGCCTTCAGGCACGCACCCAGATGGCGACCGGCGCGGAGGCCCTGAAGACCTTCGCGGTGTCGAGGCTGTTGTTCGACAACGTCCCGCACATCAAGGTCTTCTGGGTCATGCACGGCGTCCAGACCGCCCAGCTGGCCCTCCAGCACGGCGCCGACGACATGGACGGCTCGGTCGTCGAGTACAAGATCACCCACGACGCGGACAACTACGGCACCCCGAACAAGCTGACCCGCGAGGACCTCCTGGACCTCATCAGGGACGCCGGCTTCCGGCCGGTGGAGCGGAACACGCGGTACGAGATCATCCGGGAGTACGACGGTCCCGATCCGGCCCGTCGGGAGTCGCCGCAGCCGATGCGGGTGTGAGGTTGTCGGTCGGCTGCGGGTCGTGGGGGCTGGTCGCGCAGTTCCCCGCGCCCCGTGGGTGGGGACACTTGCCGCCATCACGAGTGCTTCCGTCTCCGATTTACACTCGTGGCCCATGGAGCTCACGTACCGCCTGGACCCCGACCTCACCCCCGCCCTGCTCGACGAGCTGACCCGGCTGTGGGTGGCTGTGAACAACGCCGGTGGGGCGGTCGGGTTCGTCGGTACGACGACGTATGACGACGTACGGCCGGACGTGGAGCGTTACGCGGAGTCGACAGCGGCCGGGCGGCACCGGCTGCTCGCCGGGTTCGACGGGGAGGGGCGGTTGCGGGCGACCGCCTTCTTCGGTTTCAACGCGCACCGCCTCCAGAGCCACTACGCGTGGCTCTACACGGTCATGGTCGACCCGGCCGTCCAGGGCGGCGGACATGGCCGGTCCCTGCTGGCGGAGGTCGAGACGCGGGCCCGGGGCTTCGGGCTGGAGGCGCTGAAGCTGACCTGCCGGGGCGGGCTGGGGCTTGAGCGGTTCTACGCCGCCGCCGGGTACAAGGAGGTCGGCCGCGTGCCGGGCGGGCTGCGGGTGTCGGCGGACGACTACCGCGACGACATCATGATGTGGCTCCCGCTGACCTGACACCCGCTGCAAGATCGGGTACCGGGCGTGCTTCACTGGAAGGCACCCTTTGGGAACTTTCAGCCGGAACGGAAGAGTGGATTGAGATGCTCCGCTACACACTGATGCGCCTCGGGATCTTCGTGGGCTGCCTCGTGGTCGTCTGGGGCCTCGTCTACGCCGGTGTCGCCCCGCGCGGCCTCGGCGACTCCAACGGCATGTGGATCGTCCTGCTCTCCCTGGTGATCTCCGCGCCCATCAGCTTCGTGGCGCTCCGCAAGGAGCGTGACCGGGCCTCCGTCCAGATCGTCGAGAAGGTCGACCGCGCCAAGGCGAGCCTGGAAGCCAACCGCAACCAGGAGGACGTCGCCGACGACACGGCGCGTGCGCAGGGCCAGACGTCTTAGGGTTGCCCCTATGGGCGCAGTGAAGACCAAGCGGATGCCGCGCGCGGTCCGTGAACAGCAGATGCTGGACGCTGCCGTGGAGACCTTCGGGCGGCGTGGGTACATGGCCGCGTCGATGGACGAGATCGCCGAACTCGCCGGTGTCTCCAAGCCGTTGGTCTATCTGTACCTGAACTCCAAGGAAGACCTCTTCACCGCCTGCATCCGCCGCGAGGCGCGCGCGCTCACCGAGGCGGTGCGGTCCGGGGTCCGTACCGACCAGCCCGCCGACCGCCAACTCTGGGACGGGCTGCTGGCGTTCTTCACGCACACCGCGCGGAAGCCGGCCGCCTGGTCCGTGCTGCACCTCCAGGCCCGTACGCACGGCGAACCCTTCGCCGCCGAGGTCGCCGCGATGCGCGCGGAGATCGTCGCGTTCGTGACGCAGCTGATCGTCGTCGCCGCGCGGGAGGCCCACCGCGATCCCGACCTGCCCGAACGCGAGGTCGCCGGGCTCGCCGAGGCCCTGGTCGGCGCCGCCGAGTCCCTCGCCGCGTGGGCCAACGCCACCCCGGGCGTCACCGCCAAGCAGGCGGCGGCGACGCTGATGAACTTCGCGTGGGCCGGACTGGGGAACCTGATGGAGGGCCGGCCCTGGGTCTTTCAGGGCGTCAGCGGATAGACGCTGCCCGTGAGGTGGAGCCGGTCTCCACCGCCCCGCAGCTCGAACCGCTCGCCCCGCGCCGCGTACGTCACCGCCCCCGGCAGCAGCACCGGCGCCCTGAACTCCGCCCGCACCAGGGCCGCTTGGGGCACACCGTGCGCGGCGAGACACCGGGCCACCGTCCACATGCCGTGCGCGATGGCCCGGGGGAAGCCGAAGAGGCGGGCGGTGAGCGGGTGGAGGTGGATGGGGTTGCGGTCACCGGACGCGGCGGCGTACCGGCGGCCGACGTCCCCGGCGAGACGCCACTCGGCGACGGAGGGGAGCGAAGTGCCCTTCTCGGCAGGGGCGCTGCCACCGGACGTGGAGCCGTGCCGCGCCAGATACGTACTGCGCGACTCCCACACCACCTCGTCGCCGGCCCGCACCTCGGTGACGACCCCCGCCTCCGTGCCCCGCCGATGCGGCGCCAACCCGTCGACGTACACGGTGAGTTCGTGTTCCCCGGTGGCGGACAGCGCCCGATGCCGGGTGATGGCGATCGACGTGTGGACGAGACCGAGCAGCGGCAGCGGGAAGTCCCGCGCGCTCATCAGCCGCATGGCCAGCGGAAAGCCGAGCACATGCGGATACGTCACCGGCAGCGCGTCGTCGCCGGTGGCGAACCCGCACACCCGCTCGTAGGCCGCCAGCCGTGCCAGGTCCACCCGCAGCCCGGGCAGGACCAGCCGGGTGCGCGGGAACTCGGCGTCCGGGCGGGGCCGTTTGACGGCGGAGAGCAGGGCGCCGCGGGCGAACAGGGGCACGAGCGCCGGGGACTGGGTGAGGACGACGGTCACTACGCCCCCAGCAGACTCTGGCCGCAGACCCGTACGACCTGACCGTTCACCGCGCCCGACGCCGGATGCGCGAGCCACGCGGTCGTCTCGGCGACGTCGACGGGCAGCCCGCCCTGGGCGAGGGAGTTCATCCGCCGCCCCGCCTCACGGATGAGGAGCGGTACGGCGGCGGTCATCTTCGTCTCGATGAACCCGGGAGCGACGGCGTTGACGGTCACCCCGTGCTCGGCGAGCGCGCGGGGCGCGAGGGACCGCACCAGACCGACGATGCCCGCCTTGCTCGCACCGTAGTTGGTCTGCCCGGCGTTCCCGGCGAGCCCGGCGATGGAGGCGGTGGCGACGATCCGGCCGTCGGGCCGCAGGGTCCCCGCGGCCAGCAGCGCGTCCGTCGTGCGCAGCACGCTCGCCAGATTGACGTCGAGAACCGAACTCCACTGGTCCGCGGGCATGTTGACCAGCCTCCGGTCCCGGGTGATCCCGGCGTTGTGGATCAACACGTCCAGCCCGTCCGGCAGTTCGGCGGCGATCCGCTCGCCCGCGTCGGCGGCGGTGATGTCGAGTGCCAGGGCGGTGCCGCCGAGCCGCTCCGCGAGCGCGCGGGCGTCCTCCTCGGCCTGCGGTACGTCGAGGACGACGACCCGGGCCCCGTCCCTGGCCAGGGTCTCGGCGACGGCCGCGCCGATGCCGCGGGCGGCGCCGGTGACGAGGGCGGTGCGGCCGGTGAGGGGCCGGTCCGGATCGACGGTCAGCTCCTGAGCCGTCCCCGTCACCTCGATGACCTGACCGCTGACGTAGGCGGACTTGGGGGAGAGGAGGAAGCGCAGGGTGGACTCGGCGGCGGCCCGGTCGGTGAGCCGTACGAGGTTCACGGTCCTGCCCCGCCCGATCTCCTTGCCGAGCGAGCGCGTGAAGCCCTCCAGGGCCTGCTGGACGGCGGCCTGGTGGTGGTCGGCGGGGTCGAGGGGCGCGCCGAGCACGACGATCCGGCCGCTCGCGGCGACCGACCGCACGACCGGGTGGAGGGCCGCGTGGACGTCGGCGAGGCCGTCGACGTCCCGGACGCCGGTGGCGTCGAGGACGACGGCACAGGGGCTGCCGGCGGGGGAGGGGACGGGCTTGCCCGCGGTGAGGTGGAGGACCTCGTCCCCTGCGAGCGCGGGCCGCTCCGGCGACCAGCGGCGCAGCGCCGAGGGCTGCGGCAGCCCGAGCCGACGGGTCAGGAAGCGGCCGGGCGCGGTGCCGGTGAAGCTCAGATAGCGGTCGGGCATGGCCGTCTCCCCACTCGGTCCCACCTCTTATCAGTCTTCTTACTCTGGAGTAAGGTTACCGCAGGTAAGCCTACGTCACGCATGAGGAGCAGGTCGAGATGAGCCCCCTTCAGGTGCCCGTGGCCCGGCGGGTCGCGATCATCGGCGGCACCCGTGTGCCCTTCGCCCGCTCGGACGGCCCGTACGCCACCGCCTCGAACCAGGAGATGCTCACGACGGTCGTGGACGGTCTGGTGGAGCGCCACGGCCTCCAGGAGCCGGGCGCGGTGGGCGAGTTCGTCGCCGGCGCGGTGCTCAAGCACAGCCGCGACTTCAACCTGGCCCGCGAGACGGTCCTCGGCTCGAAGCTGGCCCCGACGACCCCGGCGTACGACATCCAGCAGGCCTGCGGCACGGGCCTCCAGGCCGTCATCGCCGCCGCCAACAAGATCGCGCTCGGTCAGACCGAGTCGGCGATCGCGGGTGGCGCGGACACCGCGAGCGACGCACCGCTGGGCGTGAACGACGGTCTGCGGCGGATCCTGCTGGAGGCGCGCCGGGCGAGGTCGGCGGGCGGACGGATCAAGGCGCTGGCCCGTATCCGTCCGGGCCATCTGGTCCCCGACATCCCCCGCAACGCCGAGCCCCGCACCGGGCTGTCGATGGGCGAGCACGCGGCGGTGACGGCCCGCGCCCGGGGTGTCTCGCGCGAGGCCCAGGACGAACTTGCGGCGACGAGTCACCGGCGACTGGCGGCGGCGTACGAACGCGGCTTCTTCCAGGACCTGGTGGTACCCTTCCGGGGCCTGGACCGCGACCAGAACCTGCGCCCGGACTCGACGGCGGCGAAACTGGCCGCCCTGAAGCCGGTGTTCGGCCTCGACGCCCCCAACCCGACGATGACCGCCGGGAATTCGACCCCGCTCACCGACGGTGCGGCGGTCGTGCTGCTGGCGTCGGAGGAGTGGGCGGCGGCGCGGGGGCTGGAGCCGCTGGCGTACTTGTCGACGTACGAGACGGCCGCCGTCGACTTCGTGAACGGCGAGGACGGCCTGCTGATGGCACCGGCCTACGCGGTGCCGCGCATGCTGGAACGGGCCGGTCTCACCATGGCCGACTTCGACCTCGTAGAGGTGCACGAGGCCTTCGCGTCACAGGTGCTGGCCACCCTGGAGGCGTGGGAGAAGGCGGGGCTCGACCCGGTGGACCGGGAGCGCCTGAACGTGACGGGATCGTCGCTGGCGACGGGGCACCCCTTCGCGGCGACCGGGGCGCGGATCGTCGCGACGCTGGCGAAGTCGCTTGCGGAGCGCGGGGGTTCGGGCCGCGGGCTGATCTCGGTGTGCGCGGCGGGCGGGCAGGGGGTGACGGCGGTGCTGGAACGGCCGTGAGCGGAGGTCGGCGGCTTCCTTGCTCCATCATTCATAGCTGACAAAGGTTCATATTGCGGGAGAGGTTGCACAGACCCGGCCCCGAAGCATCCCCGAACCCACACGAACTCGCCACCTGCACCTCCTAGGATCGCCGATCTAACCGCCGGTAACCCCCCATAACCGCCCACCACCGGTGAACGCCCAGGTACGCACGGCGCGTACCTATGCAGCAGAGCGGTATCCAGCTGCGCGCCTCAGGAGCTGCCCATGTCGTCGTCCCACCCTTATGTCTCCGCGACCGACTACGACGGCGCACCCGTCCTCGTGGAGCCGGAGATCAAGCGACTGGACGGCGAGGTCCGCGAGGTGTCGGTACCGCCGGTCGTGCCGCCCGTGACCCACGGCTCGCTGGCCGATCTGCCCTTCGACAACGCGGCGGCGGCCCCGCAGGACAGGGTGCTCAGCCGCCGTGCGCAGGACGGCGGCTGGGCCGATGTCACCGCGGCCGAGTTCGCCGAGCAGGTGCTGGCTCTGGCGAAGGGCCTCATCTCGGAGGGACTCCAGCCGGGCGACCGTATCGCCGTCATGTCCCGCACGAACTACGAGTGGACGCTGCTGGACTTCGCGGCGTGGGCGGCGGGACTGGTGACGGTCCCGATCTACCCCACCTCCTCGGTCTTCCAGACCCGCTGGATCCTGCACGACTCGGGCGCGGTGGCCCTGGTGACCGAGAGCGTCTCCCAGGCCTCCGCCCTCGGCCCCGAACTCAACCGCCTGCCCGACCTGCGGCACCTGTGGGTCATCGAGAAGGGGCATGTGGAGCGGCTGGCCGAGCTCGGACAGCCCGTCCCCGACGCGGAGATCGAGGTACGCCGGGGCATGCTGGGCCCGGACACCCTGGCCACGGTCATCTACACCTCGGGCACGACCGGCCGCCCCAAGGGCTGCGCGATCTCGCACGGCAACTTCCTGGCGGAGGTCGACAACGCGATCGAGATCCTCGACCCGGTCTTCAGATCGAGGTCGGACGAGGAACTGGCGACGCTGCTGTTCCTCCCCATGTCCCACGTCTTCGGCCGCATGGTGGCGATCGCCTGCGTCCGGGCCCGGGTCCGCCTCGGGCACGCCCCCAGCCTCAAGTCCGAGGACCTGCTGGCGGACCTGGCCAGCTTCAAGCCCACCTTCCTCCTGGTCATCCCGTACATGCTGGAGAAGGTCTTCAACAGCGCCCGTGCCAAGGCGGAGATCAGCGGCCGGGTCGCCGCGTTCGACCGCGCGGTCAGCGTGGCCGTGCGCTACGGCGAGGCGACGGAGGCCCGTCAGGCGGGCACCGGCAGCGGACCGGGCACCGCGCTCAAGACGGCCCGCACCTTCTACGACCCCCTCGTCTACCGCCGGATCCGCAACGCCATGGGCGGCCGGGTCCGCCACATCATCAGCGGCGGCTCACCGCTGGGCCGCAGCCTCCACGCGTTCTTCGCGGGCGCGGGCATGGAGATCTACGAGGGCTACGGCCTGACGGAGTCCACCGGCGCGGCCACGGTCACCCCGCCCCTGAAGTCCCGTCTGGGCACGGTGGGTTGGCCCCTGCCGGGCACCCGCGTCCGCATCGCGGCGGACGGCGAGATCCTCCTCCAGGGCGGCCAGATCTTCCGGGGCTACTGGGACCCCAACGCGGGCGGAGTGACCCCGGCGTCCACCGACGGCTGGTTCCCGACCGGCGACATCGGCAGCCTGGACGACGAGGGCTACCTCACCATCACCGGCCGCAAGAAGGAACTGCTGATCACCGCGGGTGGCAAGACGGTCGCCCCGGCCCCCCTGGAGAACTGGCTCCGCCAACACCCCCTGGTCTCCCAGTGCATGGTCGTCGGCGACCGCCGCCCCTACGTGGCCGCCCTGATCACCCTCGACATGCAGGGCATCACCCACTGGCGCCAGATGAACGGCAAACACCCGGTCCCGGCGGAACTCCTCACGGGCGACGAGGAGTTGCGAGCGATCCTCCAACGCGCGGTGGACGAGGCGAACAAACTGGTGTCCCGCCCCGAGTCGATCCGCCGCTTCACGGTCCTCCCGAGGGACTTCACGGAGATGGACGGCCACTTGACTCCGTCGATGAAGCTGAGGCGGGAGACGGTGATGGGGGACTTCGCGGCGGAGATCGAGGGGTTGTACAGCCGCTGAGCGGGCCGGAGGGTGCTGGCGGGAGGGAGCCGGCGGGAGGGACGGGCAGATCCGTCCCGCGCCGAGCTCCCACCACCTGCGCTCTTGCCGCCCGGAGTGCGGACAGATCTGCCAATCGCGGGACGTGTCGCCGTCCGTGGGCCGCTAACGTCCTGGCATGGGGCGGGAATCGGATCGAGTCGCGGCCGGTGGGGAGCGGGCGGTCGGGGTCGGGGGTGACGGCAGGGCCGTCGTGACCGGGGACGGCAGCAGCGCTACGTACATCGAGAACCAGTACGTACAGCAGGCGCCCGAGCCCGTGGCGCTGACCGGCGAGGACATCGACGAGGCGCTGCGGCGCTATGCCACCCGCGTCCGTGAGACCTACGGCCGCCTGGACCTGGACGTCTTGATCCCCACGGAGGCGGGCGAGCATCCGCCCGTCGGCCTGGACGAGGTGTTCGTGCCGCCGACCGTACGCGCGGACCCGCCGCCGCTGGAGTTGCCGAGGGACATCCGGCAGCGGCTCGTCGACGCCGGGGAGTGGCCGTCCAGCCTGCCGCCGGGTCTGGAACGGGAGGCGCTGGACCGGGCCCGGCAGGCGTACGCGGAGCGTCCGGCACGGGATGTCCTGGACGTGCTGGCCGACCCCGGCGAGGACCGCCTGGTGCTGCTCGGTGACCCGGGCGCCGGCAAGTCGACGCTCGCCCGGCACCTCGCCCTCACGCTCACTCGGGAGGTCCCGCCCGGTGATCCGCTGGAACCGCTCGACGGCCGGGTGCCCCTCGTCGTGGAGCTTCGGGAGTACGCGGTGGGGGAGTGGCGGGAGCGGACCTTCGAGGACTTCCTCAGGTATCTCCACGGCACGAAGGGCATGGCTCCGCCCGTGCCGGTCGTGGAGCGGCTGTTGGCAGAGGGGAGGGCGGTCGTCGTCTTCGACGGCCTGGACGAACTCTTCGACCCCGCCGCCCGGGAACAGGTAAGCCATCGCATCGCGGACTTCGCGGGCCGGTACGGCAGGTCGTCGCCGAACTCGCCGCCAACGCCGTCACCCACGGCAGAGCCCCCGGCCGGGACTTCGCACTGCGCCTGACGCTCACCGGCGAGGACACCCTCCGTATCGAGGTGAGCGACGCCCGGGCCGACCGCCGACTCCGTTACGTCACCGACCCGGACGCCGAGGGAGGCCGTGGGCTCATCCTCGTCACGCTCCTCGCCCAGGCCTGGGGTGTCACAGAGCGGACGATGGGCAAGACCGTCTGGGCCGAGATCCCTCTCAAAGAACCCGAGTCACACGCCGCAACCATCACGCCCCACCGCGCGTCTCCTGATCACCAGACTTAGATCACCGCAGGAGACGCATGTTCACGCGCACCAACCTCCGGCTGGCGCTCGCCACGGCCACGGCCGTGTCCCTGACCGGCGGACTGCTCACCCTCTCCGCGGGCACCGCGACCGCCGCCACCCCGGCGAAGTACGCCGACGACTTCAACGGCGACGGTTACCGCGACTTCGTGACCGACAACCTCAGCGGCGGAGTCGTCGTGACGTACGGCACGGCAACGGGTCCCGGCACCACCAGCAAGACCTTCACGCAGGCGAGCGCCGGAATACCCGGCACGCCGGGTGACGCGGGCGGCTACGTCGACGCCTTCGGCGAGGACATGGCCACCGCCGACCTCAACCGTGACGGATACGCCGATCTCGCCGTCGCCGACTTCACCGAGAAGGTCGGTACCAAGGTGGGCGCGGGCGCGGTCACCATCCTGTGGGGTGCCAAGACCGGCCTCTCCGGCACCGGCGCCGTCCGCCTCAAGGTCACCGCCCACGCCCGCTACGGCTTCGGCAAGGAGATCGAGACCGGCGACTTCAACGGCGACGGCAAGGCCGACCTGGCGGTCGCCAACGGCGTCGACACCGTCTACGTCTACCGGGGAGGGTTCGCCAAGTCGGGCTCCACGGGCGCGGTCACCAAGCATGTCGCGGGCGACATCCTCGAACCCACCGGCATGGTCGCCGGCAAGGTCACCAAGGACAAGGCGACCGATCTGTACCTCCTGGGTCAGGGCTACCACAACGACAAGATGACCCAGGACGCCTGGTTCCTGCGAGGCGGCTCCACGATCAAGCCGGGCAAGCGGACGGTCGTCAACAGCTCCGATCCCGACTACAGCCCGACCGGTGTCGTCGCCGACTTCGACAAGGACGGCTACGGGGACCTCGCGGTCAGCGACATCCTGTACAACAACAAGGCCGGCTCGGTGGTCGTCTGGCGCGGTGGCAGCACCGGGCCGACGACGAAGTACCGGATCACCCAGGCCAGTTCGGGGGTGGCCACGGGCGCCACGACGCGCGACTACTTCGGCTCCGCCCTCTCCGCCGGTGACACCAACGGCGACGGTTACCCGGACCTGGCGGTCGGCGTGCCCTACGAGAAGGTCGGATCCAAGGAGGACGCGGGCGGCGTGCACGTGCTGCGCGGCGCCAAGTCCGGCCTCACCGGCACCAACTCCCTGTGGTTCACCCGCGCGACGGCGGGCGTGCCCGGCGACGCGAGTGAGTACGAGAACTTCGGCTCCCTCGTCCGCCTGCGCGACATCGACCGCGACGGCGACAAGGACCTGCTGGTCTCCAGCAATCACTACGACCCGAGCGTCCTGCTGCCCGGCACCGCCGCCGGTATCAACAGCACCGGCGCCAAGGAGCTGAACGTGGTGGCCGCGTTCCCGCAGTAGCCCATCCCACTTACCGCCCGGGCGTCCGACGGAACCTCTCCACGGTGTCCGCGAACGCCCGGGCCGGCGGACTCAGCGCCTCCCACCGCCGTACGGCCCACCCCACCGGCAGCGGACGCAGCTCCGGCAACGGGATCAGCCGGAGCTCCCCCGTGGCCGCCAGCCCCGACAGCTCCGGAACGACCGCCCGCCCGACCCCCAACTCAGCCAGCAGCAACGCCGTGTCCCAGTCGGCCACGTTCGTGTCGTAGGCGAACCGCACGCCCAACTCCATGCATGAAGCGTTCAGTTGGGCGGCCGAGGCCGAGTTCGGCGGCAGCCGTATCAGCCGTACGTCCGCGAGCTCGGCCGCCGCCAACCGTTCCCGCCCCGCCAGCGGATCGTCGGAACGCACCGCCAGCACCCACGGCAGCTCCGCCACCACGCGCTGTTCGATACCCCGCACCGGCGGTCCGAGCGTGGTCCACGCCAGATCCAGGGTGCCGTCCGCCAGCGCGTCGAAGCTGCCGCGTCCCGAACTGACCGTACGGAACTCCAGGTTCACGCGCGGATACCGGCGGCGGTACTCCACGACCGCGTCCCCCATGAAGTGCCGTACGGTCGTCGCGCCCGTGGCCACCCGCACGAACCCGCTCTCCCCGTCGACCAGGTCGCGCAACTGCCGTACGGCGAGGTCGAGTCCGGAGATGCCCTCCGCGGCCGCCGCCTCCAGCAGCCGGCCCGCCCGCGTCGGCGAGACCCCTCGCGGCTGCCGTTCCAGCAGCGCGACCCCCGTCTCCCGCTCCAGCCGCTTCACATGCTGACTCACCGCGGACTGCGTACACCCCAGCTCCCTGGCCACCGCACTCAGGCTCCCGGCCCGGCACACCGCCACGAACACACGCAGGTCGTCGAGGGTCATGAGATCCAAGCTAACACTTGGGTCTGATCACAAATCCCAAGGATTGACTGGCCCCGACGCGTGTACGACGATCCATCCAGGGCCCAACGGGCGGCAACCCGCTCCACCCCGGGACGGAGCGGGTGCCGACCCACCCTGCTGAAGGGACACCCGACACCCATGGCCTACGACCCGACGGCCCAAGCCGACTTGTTTCTGAGGGAGTTGGGCGCCGAGGGCGTGCCCCACCCCGGCGGCACACTTCTCACCCATCTCCACCGCGTCCGCACCCGCCTCGCCACCTGGAACGCCCGCCCCGCCCTCCAGCTCGCGGGTCTGTGCCACGCCTTCTACGGCACGGACGGCTTCGCGCAGGCCCTGCTCCCGCTCGGCCGGCGTCGCGAACTCACGGCCGTGATCGGCGAGGAGGCGGAGGCGATCGTGTACTTCTACGCGAGCTGTGACCGCGGGGCCACGTATCCGTCGTTCGCGGAACCCGGCTCCCCGTTCCACGACCGCTTCACCGGCCGCACCCACTCTCCCGGCCCCGCCCTCCGCCAGGACTTCGCCGAGCTCACCGCCGCCAACGAAATCGACCTCGCCGCCGAGGACCCGGCCTTCCGGGACCGCCACGGCCCCGAGCTCCTGGCCCTCTTCACCCGCTTCCGCTTGCTCCTGAGCCGGCCCGCGTACGAGGACTGCCTCTCCGTACTGCCCGGCCCAACCCCCTTGCACGGCCCTTGACTTCACATGGTCCCCGCGTCACATTCCCCTTTCTGACACACCCTCAGAAAACCCGATTTCGGGCGGGAGCGACCATGACGACCACCAGTGCGGACGCCGCGAGACCGAGACCCACCCGCAGACAGCTCCTCGGTACCACCGCGGCCGCCGGGCTGGCCGTGGCGGCCGGTGCGCAGCAGAGCGCCCGCGCCGCCGACCTGCCGCTCCTCGGGACGTACGACGTCGTCGTCATCGGCTCCGGAGCCGCCGGGATGACCGCCGCGCTCACCGCCGCCAAGCGGGGTCTGAGCTGTGTCGTGCTGGAGAAGGCGCCCACCTTCGGCGGGTCCGCGGCCCGTTCCGGGGCCGGGATCTGGATACCGAACAACTCCGTGATCCTCGCCGCCGGCGTACCGGACACCCCCGCGAAGGCCGCCGCCTATCTCGCCGCGGTCGTCGGGCCGGAGATCCCCGCCGACCGGCAGCGGGCCTTCCTCGCCAACGGCCCCGCCATGATCTCCTTCGTCATGGCCAACAGCCCGCTGCGGTTCCGCTGGATGGAGGGGTACAGCGACTACTACCCGGAGCTGCCGGGCGGCCTGCCCAACGGGCGTTCCATCGAGCCCGACTACCTCGACGGCAACATCCTCGGCGCCGAACTCGCCCACCTGAACCCGCCGTACATGGAAGTCCCGGACGGCATGGTCGTCTTCAGCGCCGACTACAAGTGGCTCGCCCTGTCCGCCGTGAGTGTGAAGGGCCTCGCCGTCGCCACGGAATGCCTGGCCCGCGGCACCAGGGCGCTCGCGCTCGGGCAGACGCCGCTGACCATGGGGCAGTCGCTCGCCGCCGGACTGCGCAAAGGGCTGCTGGACGCGGGCGTGCCGGTGCGGCTGAACACCCCGCTCACCGATCTCCTCGTCGAGAACGGCACGGTGGCCGGGGCGGTCGTCCCCGGCGGTCTGTACCGGGCGCGCCGGGGCGTCATCGTCGGTTCCGGCGGGTTCGAGCACAACCTCGCCATGCGCACCCAGTACCAGCAGCAGCCCATCGGCGTCGACTGGACCGTGGGCGCGAAGGAGAACACGGGCGACGGGATACGGGCGGGGCAGCGCGTCGGCGCGGGCGTCGCGCTCATGGACGACGCCTGGTGGGGGCCCGCCATCCCGCTCCCGGGCCAGCCGTACTTCTGTCTCGCCGAACGCACCCTCCCGGGCAGTCTCCTCGTCAACGCCGCAGGCCGTCGCTTCGTCAACGAGGCCGGTCCCTACAGCGACGTCGTCCACACGATGTACGAGCGCAACCCCACCGACCCCGACATCCCGGCCTGGCTGATCACCGACCAGAACTACCGCAACCGGTACCTCTTCAAGGACATCGCGCCGACCTTCGTGTTCCCCGACGACTGGTACAGCTCGGGCGCCGTCAAGAAGGCCTGGAGCCTGGATGCCCTCGCCACCGCCATCGGTGTCCCGGGGGCGGCTCTGCGCACCACCGTCGACCGCTTCAACTCCCTTGCCAGGCACGGCACGGACACCGACTTCCACCGCGGTGACAGCGCCTACGACCACTACTACACGGACCCCTCCGTCCTCCCGAACTCCTGTCTCGCCCCTCTCTGGCTGCCCCCCTACTACGCCTTCCGTATCGTCCCCGGCGACCTCGGCACGAAGGGCGGGCTGCGCACGGACGCCCGGGCGCGGGTGCTGAGGGCGGACGGCTCGGTCATCCCCGGCCTGTACGCCGCCGGGAACGCCAGCGCGGCGGTCATGGGCCGCAGTTACGCCGGCGCGGGCTCGACGATCGGCCCGGCGATGACCTTCGGCTACATCGCGGCACGGGACCTCTAGGCGGGGCGCCGGGCGATCAGGAACGCCTGCTTGGTGGACTCCCACTCGTGGTCGGGTTCGCGCACGGTCCGCGAGACCATCGCGAACCCGGCCGCCTCCAGCAGCTCCACGATCGCCTCCGGCCGCCGCCGCTGGAAGTCGAGGATCACGTCATGGCCGAAGGGCCGGTCGTGCCGCTTCGGCTCGTCGCCGACCTGGAAGGCGAGGAGCAGATGGCCGCCCGGGGCCAGGACCCGCCTGAACTCGGCGAACAGGGTGGGGAGTCGCTCCACCGGGGTGTGGATGGACGAGTACCAGGACACGACCCCCGCGAGCGACCCGTCGGCCAGGTCCAGGTCCAGCATCGACCCCTGCTCGAACCGCAGCCCCGGGTTCTCCCGCCGGGCGATCGCCAGCATCGACGTCGACAGGTCGAGCCCGAACACCGACAGCCCGAGGGAGTCGAGATACGCGGTCACCCGCCCCGGCCCGCACCCGAGGTCGGCCACCGCGGCACCCTTTCCCACGAGTGCGGCGAAGGCGTCGATCAACCCCCGCTCGATCGGCGTGGCCGTCAGCTCGTCACGGAACCGCTCGGCGTAGTCCTCGGCGATGGTGTCGTAGAACGCCCGGGTGCTGGTCAGGAAATCGGAGTCGGTCATGGTCGGGGACCCTAGCGACCCCCACTGACAACGGCGGTCCGGCAGAGGCCTATTCGCCCTGGCGCAGCATCAGCCCCACGCCCACTCCCGACCCCACGGCCGTACCCAGCCCGATCCCCAGGGCCAGTCCGAACCCGAAGTCGTCGAAGACGTCCATTCCCAGCAGCAGGCCGAGAGCCGTGCCGAGCGACAGCCCGACGGATATACAGAGCGCCACGCGGCTCTGGACCGTGGATCCGCCGCCCTCTTCGCCTTCATGCTTCTGCACTGATCGTCCCCCTGAGATCCCCTACGCCATTCCGAACGCCCGCAGTACCGCCGCTGTTCCCGCCGCCCCCAGCACCACCACCACGAACGGCGCCCTGCGCCACGCCAGCACACCCCCGACCAGCACCCCGATCGGCCGCGCCCACCCGGCGAAGCCGCCGCCCTCGGTCAGCGCCCCCGTCGCGAGCAGGGCGGTCAGCAGCACGATGGCACCGGCGGAGAGCAGCTCCTGGACGCGCGCGGGCAGGTCGACCCGTCCGTGCAGGGCCGGGCCGACCAGCCGGAAGGCGTACGTCCCGACCGCCAGCGCCAGGATCATCGCGACCGTCGCGCTCATGCCGACCGCCTCCGGCCGAAGGCGAGGAGTCCCGCAAGGGCCAGCAGCACGGGGACGCCCGCCGGGGCGACCGGCACGAGGGCCAGCGCCACGCAGGCGCCGAGCACCGCGGATCGTCGTACGGCCGAATCCCCCCGCAGCGCGGGCAGCACCAGGGCGACGAGAACGGCGGGGAAGGCCGCGTCCAGGCCGTAGCGGGCGGTGTCGCCGATCGCGTCGCCGGCGAGGGCGCCGGCCAGGACGCCGATGTTCCATACGGCGAACAGGCCGAGCCCCGAGACCCAGAACGCCGTACGACGTCGTACCGGATCGCTCTGGGCGAGGGCGAAGGCGACCGTCTCGTCGGTGACGAGGTGCGCGCCGACGAGCCGTGCCACGCGGCCCGTGCCGAGGGTGTCCGCCACGGCGAGGCTGTAGGCCGCCGTGCGGGTGTTCAGGAGCAGACCGGTGACCGCCGCGGCGAGCGGACCGCCGCCGGCGAGCAGTACGCCGACCGCGCTGAACTGGGCGGAGCCCGCGTACACGACGAGGGACATCACCACCGGCACCCACACCGGCAGCCCGCCGGCGACGGCGATCGCGCCGAAGGAGACGCCGACGACGCCGCTGGCGATCCAGACGAGGGAGGCGTCCCGGATGAGGTCGACAAGAGGCGTTCGCTGTGCCGTACGCATGTTCTCTACAATGAACAGGAACGGAGTTGTTCGTCAAGGCGAACGTGCATACCGATGGAGCGAACGACATGTCTGACAGCTCGTCCAGACTGCCCCTGGAGTGGATCGCCGGCGCCCTGCGGCGAGAACGCGCTCGTGTCGGACTGTCGCTGTCCGAGCTGGCCAAACGGGCCGGGATCGCGAAGTCGACGCTGTCGCAGCTGGAGGGGGCGAGCGGGAACCCGAGCGTGGAGACGCTGTGGGCGCTGGCGGTGGCCCTGGGGGTGCCCTTCAGTGCGCTGGTCGAGCCGCCGGCGCCGTCCGTGCAGGTCATCCGGGCGGGGCAGGGTCCGTCGGTGGCGTCCGAGCAGGCGAACTATGTCGGGACGCTGTTGTCGTCCAGCCCGCCCGGAGCGCGACGGGACATCTACCACATCAGCGCGGAACCGGGTGCGGCCCGTGACTCGGAACCGCACATTCCGGGCTCGGTCGAACATCTGATCGTGAGCACCGGGAGGGTCAAGGCGGGGCCGGCGGGCCAGGAGGTCGAGCTGGAGCCCGGGGACTACATGGCGTATCGCGGGGATGTGGCGCATTCGTACGAGGCGCTGGCGCCCGGGACGACGTTCGTGCTGGTCATGCAGCACATGTAGGTCTTTGGGCAAGGGGAAAGGCAGGAGCCCCGCTGCCTTGCGGCGCGGGGCTCCTTGGGTACTGCACTCAGGTCCGGATCAGAGACTCAGGAGTCTCAGACGGGGGTGACGTTCTCCGCCTGCGGGCCCTTCGGGCCCTGGGTCACGTCGAAGGAGACCTGCTGGTTCTCCTCCAGCGAACGGAAGCCGCTCGCGTTGATGGCGGAGTAGTGGACGAACACGTCCGGGCCGCCGCCCTCCTGGGCAATGAAGCCAAAGCCCTTTTCGGCGTTGAACCACTTCACGGTTCCGGTAGCCATAAGCCCTCCTTGGGCCCAAAGGGTTGCCCTGCTCCAGAACCTGCAAGTGTGAAACGGTGCTGCACAACTGCATACGTCTGAAAACGACTAGAGCCCGCGGTCACATGCTCCGCAGGCTCTGTACTGCAAGGGAAACCAAACTGCAACTTGCGGGCGAGCCTAGCATGCGGGCAGCCGAAAGCAATAGAGGCCAAGATCACGTCACCCGGATGTTTGATCTCGGTCGTGTCGTGTTGACGGCGGGGGTGCCCATCGTACGTCAGGCAACAGGGTCTAGCCTCACGATGTGGACAATTCACGCACCCGGCCGCGCGTCGGCCACATCCAGTTCCTGAACTGCCTGCCCCTGTACTGGGGGCTCGCGAGAACGGGCACACTCCTCGACTTCGAGCTCACGAAGGACACCCCGGAGAAGCTCAGCGAGAAGCTGGTGCGGGGAGATCTCGACATCGGTCCCATCACCCTCGTCGAGTTCCTGCGCAACGCCGACGACCTCGTCGCGTTCCCCGACATCGCCGTCGGCTGCGACGGCCCGGTGATGTCCTGTGTGATCGTCTCGCAGGTCCCGCTGGACGAGCTGGACGGCGCGAGGGTGGCCCTCGGGTCGACCTCCCGTACGTCGGTCCGCCTCGCCCAGCTCCTCCTGGCCGACCGCTACGGCGTGAGCCCCGACTACTACACCTGCCCGCCCGACCTCAGTCTGATGATGCAGGAGGCCGAGGCGGCGGTCCTGATCGGCGACGCGGCGCTGCGGGCGAACCTGCTGGACGGGCCGAAGTACGGCCTTGAGGTGCATGACCTCGGTGCGCTCTGGAAGGAGTGGACGGGCCTGCCGTTCGTCTTCGCGGTCTGGGCGGCGCGCCGGGACTACCTGGAACGCGAACCGCTGATCACCCGCAAGGTCCACGAGGCCTTCCTGGCCTCCCGGAACCTGTCCCTGGACGAGGTCGGCAAGGTCGCCGAGCAGGCGGCACGCTGGGAGGAGTTCGACGAACAGGTCCTGGAGAAGTACTTCACCACCCTCGACTTCCGCTTCGGGGGGCCGCAGCTGGAGGCGGTCGCGGAGTTCGCGCGGCGGGTGGGGGCGACGACGGGTTTTCCCGCGGACGTGAAGGTGGAACTGCTCCAGCCCTAACCTGCATCTGAACCTTATGGGGGAGGCAGCATGCAGCCGCTCGCAGTCGACGAGCCGACCAGCGTCGGGCCCTACCGCCTGCTGGGTCGGCTCGGCTCCGGCGGTATGGGCCGGGTCTATCTGGGGCGCAGTGCCGGCGGTCGTACGGTCGCTGTCAAGATCGTGCATCCGCACTTCGCCCTCGACGAGGAGTTCCGCGCCCGCTTCCGGCGCGAGGTCGAGGCGGCCCGGCGGGTCGGCGGCGCCTGGACGGCACCGGTGCTGGACGCGGACCCGGACGCGCCTGTGCCGTGGGTGGCCACGGCGTACGCGGCGGGACCGTCGCTGTCGGCGGCCGTCGCGGACGGGGGCCCGTTGCCCGAGCACTCGGTACGGGTGCTGGGGGCGGGGCTGGCCGAGGCGCTGGCGGCGGTGCACGAACTCGGGCTCGTGCACCGGGATGTGAAACCGTCGAACGTGCTGCTGACCCTGGACGGCCCGTTGCTGATCGACTTCGGGATCGCACGGGCCGTGGACGGCACGGCGTCCCTGACGTCGACGGGCGTCTCCATCGGCTCGCCCGGCTATATGTCACCCGAGCAGATCCTCGGCAAGGGGATCACGGGGGCGGCAGACGTCTTCTCGCTGGGCGCGGTGCTGGCGTACGCGGCGACGGGCGAACCGCCGTTCCCCGGGGACTCCTCGGCGTCCCTCCTCTACAAGGTCGTCCACGAGGAGCCGGAACTCGGCGCGCTGAGCGGAGAGTTGCGGGACCTGGCGGCGCAGTGCCTGGCCAAGTCGCCGGGGACCCGGCCGACCCCGGGCGAGGTGGCCCGACGGCTCGCTCCGGAGGGCGCGGCACGGCTGGTGGCGGGCGGGTGGCTGCCGGGGGCGCTGGTGGAGCAGGTGAGCCGGGGTGCGGTGCGGTTGCTGAACCTGGAGGCGTCCGGGGAGGTCGCTTCGGGGCCGGTGGGGTTCAGCAGCGCGTCGGTGGGGGACGCGGCGGTCGCCGGTGCGCAGACGGTGGGGGAGTTCGGGCCGCCGCCCGTCATGCCCTCTGTCATGCCGGGGGCCGGGTCCGTGCCGGCGCCGCCCGCCTTCGCTCCGGGGAGCCATCCGTCCGGTGGCGTGCCCGAGCCGCGCGGGCCCGAACCTCATGACGCCGTCCCGCTCTCCGACACCCGCCCGGGCCGGCTCAGCGTCTCCGTGGCGGCCACCTCGGTGCCCGGGGTGGAAGGCCGGGGGCGGCGGATGAGCTGCACGGTCGCGCTCGCGGTGGCGGGGGCGCTGGCCGCGGTGACCGTGGGGTCGGTGTTCCTGTTCGACCTGGTGCCGGGCAAACGCAACGACGACGCGGGCGGCGCGGGTTCGGACTCCTACGCCACGCCGAGCGCCTCGACCTCCGCGGACCAGCCCAGCGGGGTCGAGCCGCTGGAGCAGGTGGTCCCGGACCGCTACCTCGGCACCTGGGAGGGACAGGGCAGCGGTTCCGGCATCCCCATGGGCACCTTCCGGCTCACCGTCCAAGAGGCCGCCGTCGGCGAGGAGTTGGGCAAGCTCAAGCAGACGGACATCTTCGGCGGCGTCTGCAACGACGTACTCACCCTGAAGGAAGTGACCAAGACCGGGCTCGTGGCGACCTCCGTGGGCGCGAAGAGCAACCATGGCGGTTGCAACCCGGCGCCGCACACGGTGCGGTTGGAGCCGGTGGGGGACGATCTGCGGTACGTCTCGCAGAGCGCGGCGGAGGGGAATCCCGAGGCGCGGATGTCGAAGGTCAACTGAGGGCGGGTTCGGGGGAGTCGGCGTTCTCGGTCCTCTTCACGCCGTACTTCACGAACAAGGTGATCAGGAGCGCGATCACGGCGACGGTGGCGAGGGTGCCGGCCGCCCACAGGTACGGGTACCGCTCGTGCGCCCAGCAGGCGCCGCCCGTGCTGTAGCAGTCGCCGTCCCAGTTGCTGCGCCGCTTGGGGCGGGCGTACGCGGTGATCACACCGGCGACCAGGTAGCAGGCCGCGAGCCCGGGGAGCGAGGTCGCCACCCAGGCCAGTGAGCGCGGCTTGCTCTCCTTCCACGTCATCCGGGTCAGCGGCGCCACCCAGGCACCGAAGGCCAGGGGTGCCAGAGCGCCGACGGTGGCCGCGAAGGCGTATGCCCCGCCGGGCCAGGCGGGGGCGAGGGTGCCCCAGATGTCGTGGCCCCAGTTCATGCCGATGGCGGCCAGCGGCAGGATGAGGAGGACGAAGACGGGCAGCACCAGGCAGCCGAACACCTTCTCCCCGACGCTCATCTTCGCGATCGGCGACGACGACGGACGCCCCGGCCGATGCTCGTACCGCAGCGCGGACCCCGCCGCCTTCCTCCGCCTCGGCTTCGCCGATCCCCCGCCCATGCCCCGTCATCCCCGTCTGTACCGGCCGTTACGACTGTGTCTGCGATAGCGAACACCATCACATCATCGGCACGCGTCACAACCGCTCGCGCCTGCGTCACGACGGGGAAGGCCCATCAGGAGACACTGAAACCGGACGATCCGCGGGAGCTGGGCAGCTACCGGATGCTGGTGACGAACGGGCCGGAGTTCTACGCGTTGGCGGCTGTCTGAGGAGCCGACAGGGCCGCGGGACGCCGAGGCGTCCCGCGGCCCTGTCGCGCTCGCGGTGCGCTACATCGGTGTCGTGACCGTCATGTGCTCGCCGGTGCCCAGGTGCAGCATGCCCTTGCCCGGGGTGATCTGGCCGCCGACCATGCTGCGGTTCGTGCGGATGCCGATCAGCTCGCCCGCGGAACTGTCCTGCGGGGACAGCAGGATGCCGCGGCGGGCCTTCTTCATGTCGACCTGCCAGCCGGAGAAGCCGTCGCAGATCTCCTCCTCGTCACCGGCGATGACGACGGCGAGACCCTCCTCGACACCGCGCTCGACGATGCGCTTGAAGATGTCCTCGGCGTCGCAGTCGTCGTGCACCTCCGCGTCGTCGACCAGGGTGACGATCGGCTGCTCGGGACTGGCCGACCCGATCAGCTCCTCCATCTCGTCCTCGTCGATGTCCCGGCCCGTGAAGACCTTCAACACGCCGTCCTGTCCCTCCAGTTCGCGCAGCGGGGAGGGGCGGGGCGCGGCGAGGATCACGCGTACGCCCTGGGCGAGGTAGGACCGCGCGATGTTCAGCAGTACCGTGCTGCGTCCGGACTTCGCGGGGCCGCCGATCACGAACGCCGGGACGCCCTGGGAGAGATCGGGGCCGAAGGCGGTGAGCTCGTCGCCGCCGACACCGACCAGGGACCACAGCGGCGAGGCGCTGGCCGCCGGGTCGCGCATCGCCCAGGCGTCGGCGAAGGAGATCCGGCTGGGCAGCACGTCCACGCGGAACGGGCGGCGCGAGCGCGGCAGTTCGGCGTCCCGCGCCGCCGCGGCCTCGCCGATCGCGACGAGGGCCGCGGCCTGACCCTGACCCGTGGTGTCCTCGGCGAGCAGCGCGAACTGGGTCTCCGTGGCCGTCTCGCTGGCGTACCCGCGGCCCGGCGGGATCTCCTCGGGGATCTTGCGGGCGTTGATGTCCAGCATCGAGAAGTCGCCCCGGTCCGCGAGGCGCAGACCGTACTTGTCCTCGGTGAGGGAGGAGATCCGCCCCGTCAGCAGCTGGCGGTCACCGGTGATCACCAGGTGCAGGCCGACGCTCGCGCCCTCCCGCATCAGCGCCATCACCTGGTCGGTGAGGTCACCGTGGTTGTACTCGCCGAGGGTGGGCAGCCAGCCCTCCCAGCGGTCGAGCAGCACCACGATGTGCGGCAGCCGCTCGTCCTCGGCGGCGAAGGAGCGCTGCTCGCCGATGTCGGCGTAGCCCTTCTCCGCCAACAGCTCCTGGCGGCGGTTGAGTTCACCGGTCAGCCGGCTGAAGAGCCGGATGACGCGCTCCTGCTGGTTACGGCTGACGACGGCGCCGCAGTGGGGCAGGCTGGTCAGCGCGTTCAGGGCGCCGTTGCCGCAGTCGATGCCGTACAGATGGACGTCGGCGCTGGACAGCGTACGGGCCAGGGAACCGGCGATGGTGCGCAGCACCTGCGAGCGGCCGCTGCGCGGGGCGCCGGCGATGAGCAGGTGCCCGAAGGTGGCGAAGTCGACGACGACCGGGCGGCGGGCCTGGTCGGAGGGCAGGTCCTCGATGCCGTACGGGGCCGCCGGCAGCGCTCCCTGGCTGTGCGCCGCCGGGATCTCGTCGAGCAGCAGCATCTCGTCCAGGGCGGGCAGCCACGGGGAGTGCTGGGCGGGGATGCCGAGGGCCTCGTTGGCCTCCCGTACGGCGTCCACCAGCACCTTGAGGTCGGTGATCTCGTCGTCCTCGCGGGCCTCGGACTTGGGCTTGGTGAGCCCGGCCCGGCCCAGGTCCTGCCAGGCGAGCTGACCGGCCCACGGCGCGAGCGCCGCCGGATCGGCGGCACCCGGGCGGCGGCCACCGACGCGGCCGGACTGGAAGGGGACGAGGGAGGCGTGGCCGAGCCGGACGTACGCGCGACCCGGGGTGCTCTTGGCGATGTGACCGGCGTCGGGGGCGTCGATGACGTCGCTCGACTCACCCGCGTCGGTCACGCGCAGCGCGATCCGCAGGTTGGTGTTGGCGCGGATCTCGGGCGACACGACACCGCTGGGCCGCTGGGTGGCGAGCAGGAGGTGGATGCCGAGGGAGCGGCCTCGCTGGGCGATGTTGACGAGGCCGGTGACGAAGTCGGGCAGGTCGCGGACCATGGACGCGAACTCGTCGATGACGATGAGCAGTCGGGGCACATGCGCGTGGGACGGGTCCCGGCGCACCAGGTCCTGGTAGTCCTCGATGTCCTTGGCGTCGGCCGCCGCGAGGATGTGCTCGCGCCGCTTCAGCTCCGCGCCCAGCGATTCCAGGGCGCGCTCGACGAGGTGGGCGTCGAGGTCGGTGACCATGCCGACGGTGTGCGGGAGTTTGACGCAGTCCTTGAACGCGGAGCCGCCCTTGTAGTCGACGAGGACGAACGTCATGTTCTCGGGGGTGTTGGCGACGGCGAGCGCGGCGACGATGGTCTGCAGCAGCTCCGACTTGCCCGAACCGGTCGTACCGGCGATGAGCCCGTGCGGGCCGTCCCGCCGGAGGTCGATGCCGAAGGGACCGTCGTAGGACTCGCCGATGACCGCCATCGTGGACTGCCCGCCCATGCGCCAGCGCGCGGCGATGTCGTCGCGTGTCGGCGGCTCCAGCTGGAGCACGTCGAGGAGGCGGCTGGAGGAGGGGAGCGCGGAGTCCTCGGTCTCGCCGCTGATGTCCCGCAGGGGCGACAGCGACCGGGACAGCCGTGCGCACCAGGCGGCGGAGACGAAGTCGGGGCGGACGTCGGTCCTGCGGCGGGAGCCGGTCTGCTCGACCCGCAGCCGCAGTTCCAGAGCCCGCTCGGTGTTCTGCGGGTCCTGCTGGGCGCCGTGGTGCCAGGCCTGGAAGGAGGGGAAGCCACCGGCGGAGGCCTGCGCCACGGGTGTCGCGGCGGCGCTGTCGTCGGTGTGCCGGGGCTCGGCCACGACGTAGGCCTGGCACTCGCCGGGCAGGAACCGCTCCTCCTCGTCCAGGCAGAGGGCGTAGATGGCGACGGCCGGACCTTCGCGCAGCAGCCTGACGACGCCGGGCATCGAGCGCAGCCGCCGCGACCCGTCCCATACGACGACGATGTCGGGGTCGGAGAAGGCGGGACCGCCGCCGCTGTTGTTGTTCTCCTTCAGCGCCTTCTGCCGGGCGTCGAGCAGCTGGGTCAGCTCACCGACGCGCGCGCCGACGGTCTCGGCGTCCGTCCCGATCAGGACGTTGACGTCCTGGCCGCTCGCCGGGCGGGAGTGCGGCAGCCAGCGCACCCAGTCCCAGCGCGGGTGCGCCTCGTTCTCGGTGAGCACGTAGAACTGGACGTCCATCGGGCTGTGCAGCACGGCGGTCTGGGCGACGACCCACCGTCCGAGCGCCTGGGCGGAGTCACCGGGCCCTGCGATGCCGACGACCCCGAGGTCGCGCAGCGGCAGGGCGACGGGCGAGTCCTGGATCTTCCAGGTGACCTGGCGCTTGTGCTCGTCCTGCTCGGGGTCGTCGAGGACGACCTCGGAGCGGACCTTGCCGGTGCCGACGCGCAGGAGCAGGTGGTCGGCGTCGGTGCGCCGCCGCTCCCACAGCCGGGTGCGGGGTCCGGTGCCGAAGGCGAGGACGGCGGCCGGGTCCGGGATGGCCCTGCGCCGGTCGAGCCGCTCCAGACGCAGCGCGTCCTCGGCGTCCTTCTCGATCCGTTCCTTGGTCTCCTTGTACTCCTTGACCTGCTTCGCATGGGACTTGCGTCCGTGCTTCTTGTCCATGAAGTAGTTGCCGAAGAGCATCAGCGGGCTCATCAGCGCCATGATCATGTAGTACCAGCGGCCGAAGATCATGACCGAGACGACGGCGCCGACCAGCGGGAACAGGGCCATCAGCCAGGGCAGCGGCCGTGCCTCGTAGTCCCTGGGGGGCGAGGGCAGCCGGAACTGTGTCTTGCGCTCCGCCGGGCGCAGTCGCGGCGGCCGGTTGTAGTCGAGTCCGGCGCCGTCCTCCGACCACTTCAGGGCCGCGTTCGGCGGGCTGTAGCCGTCGATCTCCAGGAGGGTGTTGCCGAGGGCGAGTTGGGAGCCGAGGGGCCAGGGGCCGCCGTCGAAGTCCTCGCCGTCGAGACGGGGGTGGTCGTCGTCCTTCTTCTCGGAGGCGTCCTTCTTGTCGACTTTGTCGATCTTGTCGACGCCGTGGAGGGTGACGTCGCACGTGCCGTCGATGGCGATCGACAAGGTGGCCGCGCGCGCGGGGAGTTCGGGATCGTCGATACGGATGGGGGCGGCCGGACCGCTGCCGATGTCGTACCGTCCGACGCCGAGCCGGTGCACGGCGCCCGCGGCGGGGCCGCCGGCCACCCGGAACTCGACGATGCCGGTCGGCTCACCGAGCACACAGCCGGCCGGGTCGTGCAGGCTGACGACGGCGCCCTCGCGCAGGGGCGAGCCGACGATGTTCGAGGCCGGGTCGAGGGGGTAGCCGTCGACGTAGGCGTGCGGTGCCCCTCCAGGGTTGGCGTGTCCACCGATGGGGATGATCTGCGCGCCGCCGTCGAATCCGACGTGCCGCGCCAGCTCCCGAGTGATGTCGCCGACCGACGACTCCGGATCGGCGTCGAGCACCACATCGGCGCTGGCCCCGCCGATCGGGTCGACGACGGTCAGACTCAGGCGCACGTTCGTCCTCCTCGCTGGGCTGAGGCCGCCCCCGGAACGCTGAACTCAGTGCAGTGACCTTAACCAACGCACCTTTCCCCTGCGCAACGGGATGCACACGGGCTTCACAGGAGAGGGACGCTCCCGGGATGTGCACTGGTTCACGCTTCTGTTGCCGGACGTCCCTGTCATCCCAACAGCCCCACCCGTAAGATCTTTGCTCATGCGGACGGCCGGTGATGTCCGGCCCGATCGCATCAGTCAAGCCACGGGGATGGCCCTGCGGCGACCGCAACGGGAGGGAGAGCCGTCATGGCCAAGGACACAGACCTTACTTATTCCGAGATGGAGAAGAAGGCCAACGACCTCATCAAGGCGATGGGCGACATGGAAGACATGTTGAAGTCCATCGAAAAGGGTGTCGAGGAGCTCGTCGCCAACGGCTTCACCACCACGAAGGCCTCCGGCGCCTACGACGAGTCCATCAAGGACTTCACCAAGGGCGCGGCGAAGACCGTCAAGGGTCTGGAGGGTCTGTCCAAGTTCCTCACCAACGCGAAGAAGGCGTACGAGGATCTGGATGACCAGCTGGCGAAGAGCGCCAAGGGCTAGTCAGGCTGCGCCGTCTGTGCTGTTGAGGTGCGGTGGGGCGTGACTTCTTGTCCCACCGCACCTTCGCCTCACGCCTCGACGCTGTGGTCCTCGCCGGCCATCGGATGACGCGTCAGGTATTCGTGTAGATCACTGCGCATCTCCTTGGTCGTCAAGACCAGCCAGGAGTCGTCCGTGAAGCGGATGCGCAGCTTGTTGTACTCATAGTCGGGGAGTGGGTCCTCCAGGGTGGCTTCTCCGACGGGAATCTCGGCAACGATGCGCATGCGCTGCTCCTTTCCGATGGACACCCGCTTGGGGGGCGCAGCGAGCAGGATGCGGCCCTGAGCGAGGACGACGAACCGTTGGTGGTGCGAGGAATGGCTGTACCAACGCAGCAGGAATTGCCCGGCCTTCCTGCTCCAGTCGCCGTCAAAAGTCTTGTCGAGGCCGAGTTCGGTGGCGGTCTCGTCGCGGCGCTCGATGTCGAGGTCTGCGGCCAGGAGCTTCTCGCGTTCAGAACCGGTCGCCAGCCACTTTTTGAGGGCTTCCTCGGCCGAGGCGAGCAGCGCCAGCAGTGCGAGGACCAACATGAAAGGCGCGCCGAGTACGAGGCCGAGCAGCCCGAGTGGCCTGATGGATGCAGGCTTCAGCGCTGCCCCTCCGGCGGCTTGGTGTATTTCAGGGGGAGGTGTGGGGATTTTGCCGATTGTGCACCATGCGGCGGCGTCCAGGGCGACGCCGAGGCGGTTGCGTAGGGTTCGGTCGATACTCCTGGACACGCCGTCTCACCTTTCGCGCAGTCTGCGGGGCGACACCTTGCGACAGTGTCTCATGTCCGTAATGGGGGAATTCAATGGCTGACAGAATCTCGTTCGACCTCGCCACGATCAAGGAGTGCTCGCGAACACTCGGCAAGATTCACCGAGAGTTCGACGAACACGGAAACCCCGCCGACGGTTACAACGACGATCTCGGGCATGGTGACCTGAAGGATGCCTTCGATGATTTCGGTACTACGTGGAAGAAGACGCGTAAGAAGCTGACGAAGGAACTCAAGAGCCTCGCGGAGTACACCGCTGCCGCCGCCCAGAAATACGAAGAGATCGACCACGAGTTGGCGAAGGCTATCGCTGAGGCCACGGGGAAGGGGAAGAAGTGAGCAGGCGATCCACGGACTGGCCGCCTCTTTGGGACGGAGACCCCACTCCCGGTAATCCAGACGAAGTCGCGTCTCTCGGGCGCAAGTTGCGCAAAATGGCCGACATGATTGATGAACAGGCCCGGGTCGTCAAGGCGTTGGCCTCGGTGGAAGGCTGGGACAGCGAGGCCGGGCGGGCCTTCAATGAGATCGCCGACGGTGCCGGTGACCGCCTCAAGAAGTCGTTCGAGCGGTACGACGAGGCAGCCAAAGCGTTGGGCACCAAGGTGGGGGGCGGGTCCAAGGAATTCGCCAGCGAGTTGGACCGCGCGCAGAAGAAGGCAGACAAGGCGCTTGCGGACTATCGGGAGGCGGAGTCGGACCACGATCTCGCTGACCGGGAGGTGAAGAAGTTCACCGACAAGCATCTCGTGAGCGAGATCCCTGAAGCGGACAAGTCGGAGTACGAGCGGTGGGAGAAGAAGCGCGACGAGGCGCTGCACCGGATCGGTCAGGCACGAAAGGACGTCAAGGATGCCAAGGAGATCTTTGACGAAGCTGGGGAGAATGCTGCCAGACACATCAAGAACGTGGTGCACCACGATGCCGTCCGTGACCCCGGCGGGTTCATGAATTTCCTTGCCGACTGGGCGGATGGCTTTGCCAACATCTCTGCGATCCTGTCTGTAGCGGCGGTTTTTTGTGCATTTGTCCCACCGCTGCAGTTCCTAGTGCCACTTCTCGCTACTGCTGCCGTGCTGGCGAGTGCGGCAGCGTTGGCAGGTCACGCGTACGACATGCGGGTTCGCGGTGGAAAGGTGAGCTGGTGGAAGCTGACGGTCGATGTCCTCGGTGTCATGCCTGGACTTGGAGTATTTAAGGGGTTCACTGCGCTCAAAGGACTCAAGGGTTTGTCTAAGTTGAAGGGGCTCGGTATGGGCTTCAAAACAAGCGATGCCATCAAGGGCATCGGGTTCAACGCTCTAAATGGCGTCAGTGTAACGGTTACGAACAGGGTCCTCGCCATTGGCACCAAGCTTGGTAGCAAGTTCAAGCTTGGAAAGTTTGCCGATGAGTTCGTACCGATTGAAGGGAAGAAGATTACTGCGGTGATCAAGGGCACGGGACTCGCGGGTGCCCTGAACCGGATGTTCAACGGCGAAAACGGCGAACGGACCGGTGACGAAACGCCGTACTGGGATACGCCCAGCCCAGACACGAGCCCTACGCCGTCGCCGCCGGTCGGCGGCCAGGATTCACCGACCACCACGACCCCCAGCCCGTCCCCTGCTGCTTCACCGGCACCCTTCCACGCAGCCTTGGCCGCTTGAACAACGAGCCATGACATCTAGTCGAAGTTGTATGAAGGGAGTGTGGTTGGTGTGACTGATTCGGCCGAACTCGCGGAATGGGAATTCATCGGCCGCAGGGGAGGAGACCGTGCACGGCTGGTTCCTGGGGAAGTGGTCTTTGCGGTTCCCGCAGTCAAAGCACTTGCGGAGGAGGCGACAAGAGCGCTTCGTTTCGATTTCTTCGACGACAGGGCCGTGCTGAAAATGCTCCGGCAGCGGCACGACGATGAGCTAGCCATGTTCGACGCGGGGGTCAAAGTCGGTGTCCCGCTTGCCATTGTCGGATTTGGTGCCGTGGTCTATTGGGGTGGTGTGGCTCAGTACTGGGAGTCGGGCACGGCACGGTACGGCTACCTTGCGGCGACCGCGGTCGTTGTACTGGTGCTGATCTCCCTCTTTTTTCGAAGTGTCGTGCGGCATTGGGGTGATCCCGTCCGCCAGAACCTACGAGCCCGTGCCCGGAAGTACCGTGAGTTGGCGCACGTGGCCCGTCGTGGGGGAGCGGATATCCCTGCCCACTACCCTCACTACGGCCCTTATCCCTTCGCCGCGAACTTCCATCCTGATGTGGCGGATTCAGAGTTTGATGAGGATGAAGGTCGGACATGACGTCGACTACGCCTAAAGAGAACCTTCCAGGTTCCATGGGAGCCCAAGGTATCGATGTCCGCTGGGTTATGCCGGAGGGATTCTTCGAATTCCCGATGGATGCGGAAGACCTGGATCAGCTTGCCGAGCAACTGGTGGAGTTGGCTCGTAGGGCGATGCCGGAGGCTACCTTCGAGGTACAGTTGCAGTGGGCGGTCATGATCGCAGCACAATACGACTCCTTCATCGAAGCAGGAGTTCAGTACGCGGGAATTTGCATGACCACGGTGGATGACAAGCGCTGCACGGCCACGGTGAGCGTGAGCATGATTGACCTGGATGATCGCGTAGGCTCCAACCCAGTGGGTTTCATCGGCTCGACGATGAGGCACCTCGGTCTGGGACAGATCAGCGAGATTGAACTCCCTTGCGGACCTGCGGTTTCCTGCATCGGAACCCGGAAGAGCAGCTTGGACGGAAGTCTTACTGTTTCCGGCGACGATGAGCCCATCTGGACATCCTTCATTCAGGTTCAGATACCGCTGACCAACGGAACGGCCGTGGTAATGGAGATGGGCACACCGACGCCTGATGGCTGGGAAATTTTCTCCTCCATGTTTGCCGGTGTGGCGAAGAGCGTTCGCCTGTACAACGGCGCCGGCAAGCCGATCGTGATGCCGGGATGACCACGGGACCTGATGCAACGGAACCTCCCAAGGACTACCGGCTGTTGGTTCCGCGGGATTGGTTCCGCATCGACCTTACGCAGGACCGATGGCGGGCCCAGCTCAAGACTTTTGTGGACCGGCAGGCCGAGGGTAAGAACGTCACGGCCGAGGCCAAGCACGAGGCCTGGGTGATGCTGCGCAACACGGCTGAGGCGGGGGTCAGAGGTGGGGCGCTGGAGTACTTCCTGCGGTCGGAGTTGGAAGACCGCAGCATCATGCCTGCGACGCTCATCGTTTCCCTGATCCCCAGGACTGGCCCTCTGACGCCTCAGGACCTTCAGCAGTCGTTCGAGAAGAGAGAGCAACAGAGTTCGCGCCCCGCCGAGGTGTCGACGGTTAGGCTCCCGGCAGGAGAGACGGTTCGGATCCTCACTCCGACCACGATGGATCTGTATGTCCAGATGCCGGGCGCAGTCGGCTACCTGGTCCTCATGTTCGCGGTACCGCTGAGCGGGATGACTGGGCCGATGCATCGGCTCTGCGTATCCATTTCCGAGTCTCTGCGCTGGATTGTGTGATGTCGCAGATGAGTCGGCTGCAGTCGTTCCACGCCGCCTTGACGCCCGATGGGTGAGGAGAACGAAGTCGACTATCAGCTCCTCGTTCCACGTAGCGACATGTATCTGTGAGATGAATCCTGTCCCGCACTGTGGAATCTCCTGCCCCACCACCTGGGTACCGCTTCCGATCGAGCCGTCGGACGATGTCGCAAGTTGGTCCAAGAGCACCGCCGCGGAACTGTGGGAGCGCAGCAAGGCCGCGGGCTACGACCTGGATCGTCGGACGCTCAGGAAGGATCTGCGGGACTGGGCCAAGGACAGCCGCGGCCGGGAACCGTTCTACGCCTTCGCCTTCTACCCGGACGGACTCGATACCGCGCTCGGGCTCCTGGAAGTCGACCTGATCAATCCCGACGAGCTTGCCCCTCCACAGATCTCACGCACCGACTTGCCGGCCGGTCCTGCCGTGCGCATTCGTCAGAACTTCGTAGCTGAGGGCTCCCCGCGCCGTGGACCTGGGATCCTGCTTCAGACGGTCACATACGGGATTCTCCCTACTGGCTCCGAGAGCGCTGTCGTGCTTCTCATGTCATGGACTGCCCCGGGCCTGGACGAAGAGATGGAAGCAGCAGCGAACAGGATTGTGCAGACGGTGACATGGACTCTTGAAGTGTCCTCTGATGACGTGAGCCTGCCGTCTGCCTGAGAGGACATGGTGGTCAACGCTTCTGAAGCGGGCGCGCCGGTGGATGACCACGTGTGCCAGGTCGACTTCCAGCCGGGTTGGGTTGATCTGATGCTGGAGAAATTCGACTGGGTCGAAGCCTGGGCGGCGGCCACCGTGGTTGCGGCGACGCAGTTCGACTCGGCTGGACTCACCGTCAAGCCCCGTATCCTGATGCGGGACTTGAGGAAACGGGCGCTGTCTCTGAACAGGGACGAGCCGCTTCACGCAGCCGCCTATTACACACCCGACGGGCGGTGCCTGGTGGATTTCAGGTTCGACACGTACGTCGATGAGGGGAAGCCGAGGCCCACGCCTCCCGAAGTAGTGCCGTTGCTCCTGGAACACTCGGATGCGGAAGTCGTAGGTCAGCCGCACATCCGGTATCTGGATCTGGCTGTCGGCCCTGCGGTTCGCATGCAGGCCGAACTGAAGAACAAGAGCAGGCGCTTGGGGTTCGGCCGGGATTGGATGGCCGGTCTCGTCAAGTACGCCGTCTTCCCTCCCGGGCTTGACAGTCTGGGGATTGTCGAGGCGACGTGGTGGAAGGCGCAGGATGCTGAGGAGGCCACGCGGCTGATTGACGCGTTGGTGGCCACTATGAGGCTGGTTCCCGTCGATGCCGACGGTAACGAGGTGGGGTCTCCGTAGCCTCAGGAATCCCCGGCCAGGGCTTCGACCGGGTCGACGAACGAGACGGTTTGAAGGACTGCCGTCATCATGCGATAGATCTCTGCCCATTGGTCCATCGAAGCCGTGTGGAGGGTGAAGACGGCAGTGAACGGGCCGGTGGGGAAGGGGACATGGGCTTGTATCTGGCCTGTGAGGAGTTTCGCCGGCTCGCCGTTCGCTGTCATCTCGGGGTTGAGGCTGTACTCGCGGACGGAGATGCAGGACACCGCCGGGCCGCAGGGCAGGTCGAGCCAGATGGCGTCGTTGTACGGGTCACTGGACAGGGCCGCGAGGATGCCCTGGGCCACTACGTCTGTGTCCGAGTCGTTCTGGTCCGTGGGGACGATGCCCACGGTGAGGGCGCATTGGGCGACGCCGTCGGAAGGCTCGTGCCTGGTGATTTCCCCGTCTGTCGTGTTGCCGTCCTCCGCTGTGGAGAACAGGGCCATCGCGCCGTAGGAGACACCCGTGCTCCCCATGAGTTCGGCTATTGCCGCGTAATAGGGCGCGGCAGGCTCCCAGATGTTGTCGTCGCCTCGGGAGTACAGCTCTCGTACGAAGGAGTGGGCGCGTTCGGCACGTTCCTCGGGAGTCAGGCCGAGCGGGAGGGTGAAGAAGCCCTCCGGCGTGAAGAACCAGAGGGGCGGTAGGTTCTCGTCGGCATGCGTGACGTGCAAGGGGATGGTCATGTCAGGAAGTCTTCCGAGTGGTACTGGGTGAGCTTGAGCTCGGTGCCGTCGGCATCCATGACCGTGTGCAGGCCCGAGTGACCGAAGGAAGCCTTGACGGTGCTCGGCGCCAGAACCTCGATGCGGAAGCAGCCGCAGGGGTTCCGCTTCACAAGAGGTGACTGGGCGTCTGGTGCTTGGGCCGTGGCGAAGGATTCAGCGGTGCTCCGCTGTGCCGGGGTGAGCGAGCTCAGTGGAATGAAGTCCAACGGTTCGATCAGGTACCGGGTGAGCCTCTCCCTGGCGACACTGCTCACTCGGCACCATGAGCCGTCCGTGAAGACGATTTTGGCGTCGTTCCCGATTTTGAACTCCCGCAGTTCCACCTTCTCGATGGCGGACCGAGGTGTCTCCCAGAGGACCTCGTCGTCGACGAGGCTTTCGCTTCCCTTGGCGTAGGGGAAGCCCACGATCACGAGTCGGCGGTCAGTGATGACCGCGTGCGTACGGTACTGCTTCTCAGAGTTCCGGGCCGGGTCCAACTGCCAGGGGAGAGTGCGGGCGACGGTGCCGGGCGCTGCCCACATGACGGGGAAGTCCTCGACCTCGTCGGGCCGGTCATGGGATGTGTCCGAGCCCTTGTCCGACTTTCCTGGGCCGACACTGCCCGACTGAGAACTCAAGAGGCCCATGATGGCCACACCGGCGGCGATCGCCGCGCCTTTGACCGTGTTCCGGGCGGCCGTGTCTCCCGTGGAACGGGCGGTATAGGTCGGCCCTTCCGGCCAGCCCGCGAGTTCGCTCTGGATGTCGTTGCGCTCGGTGTCGCGGAACCATCGCATTCCCTTGACACGCGTGGCCGCGCCCGTGGCGAACGTGACGGGAGCGCGGGCGATCAGTGTCTCGCCCGTTTGGGGCAGCCAGACGCTCATATCGGTACGGATCCTCCTTCGCGACAATTTGGGGGCTGCTGGTTTCGCACTTCACGATGCCATGCCAAGGCGGATTCCAGGTCCCCGAGGCAGGCTCGCGAGCTAGTCCCCTGTCACGTGGCTGTAGATCTTGGGAGCGATCTTGAGGCCGGCGTCGAGAGCTATGCCTCCCGCCCCGAACGGGTTGATGTTCACCCCTGGTATGAGATTGGCCCCCTTTGAGCCGATCAGCTGCCCCTGGTGATAGCCCGCGACGGAGAGGCCCCCCATGCGTGACATCAAACCGCTGCTCGTATGCGCGACCTGGTAGGCCTCGTCGGACCAGCCTCCGATTTTCACCAAGCCGGCCTTGCCGAATCCTCCTACGATGTCCGCGGATTCCTTTCCGAAGGACATGATGATTCGGGAGCCACCAGCAATCTTGGTTGCCTCGAAGCCCTTGCCGAGTCTGCCGGCGGTCAGTGCGGCCTTGGACGCACCGACGATCTTGGCTCCCTTGCCGAACATCCCGATACCCGGCAGCAGCCCCACCGCGTCGAGTCCGAGTTGGGCCCAGCTCACATCCGCGCCGGCCGCCTTGGCCACACCGTGCGCAGCCAGGGTGAGTCCCGCGCCGATGAGTGCCGCCGTACCGAAGATGGCCGCGAGGGGCGGGAAGGGGAGTGTGGCGATCGCCAGCACACCCAGCACCGCTGTGATGTTGCTGAGTACGTCGCCGATCGCCTTGATCAGGTCGGCGTGGTCCTTGAGCCAGTCGCCGGTGGCATCCCAGGCGTCCGCGATGCCGTTGCCCAACTTGTCCCAGAATCCGGGCTCGTTCGGGGCGATGTCGGCGGCCTTGTCCAGTTCCTTGCTTATGTGGCCGGCGGCTCGGCTGTAGCGGTCCTCCAGATCGTGGACCTTGCTGATGAGCCCGGTCACCGCACCTGAGGCCTTGCCGTATTCCTCGGTGCCTTCCTTGGCGTTCTCCTTGGCTTCGAGCTTCTCCCCGGCGGACTTCTCCAGCCGGTCCGCCTCGTCCTGGAAGTCCTGAAGCTCGCGGGCCCAGCGGTGCAGCGCACGCGAAGCCTTGTCGAAGGATTCATGGCTCTTGCGGATGAGAGGTGTGACGTCCTGGCCGATGTACTCGCTGAAGGCGACGGCGGTCTTGCCCTTCCAGTCGCCGGTCTCGACCCGCTCCAACTCGCGTACCGCGGTGCCCAGTTCGCCCGCCAACTTGCCCAGGCGCTTGGCGATCTCCCGGGTGTCCTCCACGTTGCCCGGAGTGGGGTCCCAGCCTATGTGGGGGAAGGACCGCTGACCTGCCACCTCACTTGCCCTTCGGTTTGGTCTTGAGGGACTCGGCGAGGTCCAGGTCGAGCTTGCCGAAGGTGTCGCCGATCTTTTTGATCATCTTCACCGCACCATGGGTGTGCTTGCCCAGCTGCTTGATGCCATAGGCCCACTCGTCGGCGAAGTCCTGTACGTCCTCGACGAGTTTGCTCTCGCCGACGGCCGTGGCGTCCGTGCCCTTCAGGTCGCGGCGGGCGTCCTCCATGCGGTCGCTTATGGAGGAGAAGGTCTTCTTCAGGTCCTCGAAGACTGTGTCCTCGAGTCGCAGGTCGCTCATGTCCTGTTCCGGTCTCTTCGGGTGGCCGACGAGTGGATGCTTCGCCGGCCACCCGCGTGGTCAGCGGTTGACGGCCTGGATTTCCTGGACGGTGATGTCCTGTTCGTTGCCGAACGTGCCGTTGGGGAGGTCGCCGCCGGCGCCGCCCGTGCCGGTCCAGGCGATTTCCCAGGTGATGGTGGCGCGGAGTTTGTAGGTGCCGTCGCCGGAGGAGCGGAGGTATTTGAGGCCGCAGGGCGGGGTCTGGTCCGACTTGCCCTTGGCGTACGGTTCGCCGATCGAGCCGTCGGCGTTGATCGTGCACTCGCCGGAGGCCGGGTAGGTCTGGGCGTCCTTGGTGCCCGGCTCCAGCTTCAGGGACACCGGCTTCGCGGTGGTCGTGGCCGTGATGTTGAAGCTGGGGACGTTGATGGCCGCTGTCGCCTGGACCTCGTCGAAGACGGCCTTGTCGAGCCAGGCCCAGGTCGGGAGGTTCACCTTGGTCGTGGCCTCGGGGGCGAGGGTGACGTCGGTGTCGGGGAGTTCCATGTGCTGGTAGGCGAGGGCCGCGAGGATCTCCGGGGTGATCGCTTCTTCGTACTGGGGCGGCGGGGCTTCGCCGTTGTCGACCCAGAAGGGGAGGTCGGTGCAGGAGCCACGCTTGAGCACGTCGGGCTCGTTGGGGTTCTCGACCGCGGCCCAGAACATCCCCTCGCCGTCCTTGTCGACGTTGTAGTCCTTGTAGCCGGGGGTGTCGGTCCAGCCGTACTCGTCCTCGTAGTGGCGCTGCAACTCACCGAGTGCCGAGCCCGAGGTGCCGCCCATGCCTGGGGTGTTCGCCGCGTCTTCGATCGACTTGGACATCTTCTTCTTGAAGTCCTCGGCGCCGAGGTAGGGGGCGTACCAGCAGGGCGGGGGCGTCCAGTTGACGTCGGAGGACGTTACGTTGCCGGTGCCGCCGTTCTTGGCGACGGATCCGGAGTACTGGATCTTTGCGGCGGCGTAGATGCCGGTGTTGTCGCCGCCACCTGACTGCTCTGTTGTGCTGCCCTCGCCGAAGCCCGTTCCTTCCCCGGCGTAGGCCGGTTCCGTGAGGGCGGCGATGCCGAAGGCCAGCGTCAGCGCTGCTGTGCCGAGGAGCGCGCGTCGTGACTTGCTCACTGGCACTTCGCCGCCTTCTCCTGGACATACACCTTGGATGCTTGCCACAGGCTGTCGGCCGTAGGGGCCTTGACCATGATGATCTTGAAATAGCCGAAGTCCGTGATGCTGGGCGTGGTTTTCAGGACCTTCCCGGTCTTGACCTCTTTGCCGTAGAACTTGCTTGAGTCCACGCAGAACGCGACCTCCACCGCGCTGCCGTTCGCGGCGGACCGGGTGCTGACGTTGTATTGACGCCGGGTGCCGGTGGCCGTCCAGCCACCTTTGACCCTGTCGTTGATCTGCACCTGCGCGTAGTGCAGTCCGTCGCCGGTGGAGTAGGCGACGACGGCTGCGTCGTTGGCCGTGCGCTTGTCGACACCGTGGTAGATGGCCCGGATGTAGTTGGCGGCGTCCTCCATTGCTGCCGCTTCGTTCTTGTCCTTCGGCGCGTCCCAGTCGAAGACCAAGTTGATGTCCTTGGGCAAGGAGACATCCACCCCGTCCGGCTTGTCCTCCGCCGGTGCTCCCGAGGGCGACGCCGACTCCTTCGGAGACGCCGACGCATGGTCGGCGCCCGCGATCTTGTCGTTTGCGCTGTCATCCCCGCTACCGCAGGCCGTCAACAGCAGTGCCGCCGTCGCCGCCAGCGCGGCAGCAACGGGCAAAGAGCGGCGCTTCACAGTGAACTCCCCGTGAGAAATAAGTTCAGTCAAGAGGTCTGACGGTATCGGTGGGGTTCCGGGTTTCGCCAGAGCGAACTTGCCTGTGAAGTGAGGCAATTCAGGGCGTATGGGGCACGCGGGGGGTGTGAGCTGTGTCCTGATCATGCTCGAACGGGCGACGGCGACGGCCCCGGATGTGTTGGCGAGGCGGGGTGTGTCCGGGGCCGCCGTCGCCGCTGAGGTTTGCTCCGCTGTCGCAGGGTCTTGGGGTAGTTGTGTGGTCCTGAAACGCAATCCCGGTCAGGCGAAGAACTTTCGGATCTCGGTCGGGGCGTGCCCCAGGCGCTTCCATTGTGCGGTGAGGTGGGCTGCCATCAGTGAGAAGTCGTCGGCTTCGGATTGAAGTTCCGGTGTCGATTCCGCGGCTGTCACTTTGACGTTTCCGTCGGACAGGTTCATTCGCATGATGCCGGTGGATTTTCCCTGGGAATCCGTCAGCTGAATCGAAGCGGTGGCCTCGTCGAAGGTCAGGAAGGTCTCTCGTGTGCCGTCAACGAGAGCTCGGTAAATGTGCGGAGATGCTCCGGAACTTGTCAGTTTGAGCAGGAAGGAGTGAGCCATCTTTATTCCTCGGCGGTGACAGGGCGCCCGTGTCCGTCGCGGGCGGCGGCAGCTTGATCCCAAGTGTATCCAGCGTCGATCGTAGCCCGATGTGCTTCGCTGTAGCTCTGGCTGCCGGTGCTCCTCATGTGGTTCGACTCGTGCAGTTCGTGCCGGAGCAGGTCTATGTCAGCCGGATGTGGATCGCCGTTCGCAAGGCGCTGCCATGCCTCGGCTATTCGAGGGTTCGAGTCGAAACGTGCCATATACGCGTCGCCGTAACTGTCGAGCAGGTGCTCCTCCTCGAAGAGATGATTCTTGATCTGCTCCACATCTGATCTGGAGAATCCGTGCTCTGCCGCCGATGCGGCCACATTGTCGATGTCATCCGTGGAACGGATCGTGTCGTACGCCTCGTCCGCCCATTCGGTGACGAAGTCCAAGTCGCTGCGTGCGCGGCGTAGAGCACCACCGGTCTGGAGCATGCGGTCGATCTGCCGGAGCCCCTGAAGCCCGTTGCGTACTCCTCTGGCCATTTCGGCGAGGTTTTTGAGGCCGCCGCCGATGCCGCCCATGGCGCCGGCGCCGAGGGCGCGGAGTCCGCCGGCTTTCCACAGCATGCCGAGTTTGGCGATGCTGGTGAGGCCTTTGGTGGCGGGTATGCAGTCGAGGAGTGCCCAGGCGAGGTCGC
>NZ_JBIAVQ010000022.1:0-125432 GCF_042894505.1 Streptomyces sp. NPDC001536 | reverse complement strand
CGCCACGAACAACGCCAACATCGCCCGCATGCGGTTCACTTCATGTGCGTCCACACACCCAACATGCTCTTGATCAGGCCCAACGGAAAGACCTAACGGAGTCCTACTAGTGCTGGGTTCCTCTTTCGCTGGGTATGTGCCCTGGTGGCGGGGTAGTTGAGGGTGCTCGGGGGCGGGTGCTAGACGATGGTTTTACGGGCACGACCGGGGCGTGACGAGGACGAACGGGCCGTCGTTCGCCGGTTGTCGCGGGCCCGGAAGGCTCCGCGGGATGTGGTGATGCGGGCCCGAATGATCGAGCTGAGCTGGTCGGGGCTACGGGTGCCGGCGATCGCCGTGGAGCTGGACTGCAGCCAGAAAACGGTCCGGTGCTGGCTGCATCGCTTCAACCGATCAGGCCTGCCAGGACTGGATGATCTGGGCGGGCAGGGCCGCAAGCGACGGATCACTGAGGAGGAACGCTCCAGGATTATCTCCCTGGTCAAGACCGTGCCAGCGGGGCGGCTGAGGTGGGAGCCCGTCGGGGAACTGTGGGCCCTCGACGAGTCCGGGCCAGCCGAGTGGACCCTGGATTCCCTGGCCGCGGCGGCGCGGGCCGAAGGGATCGAGGTGGGCCGCTCACAGGTCCGCCGCATCCTGCTCGCCGAGGGCGTGCGCTGGCGTCGTACCCGGTCCTGGACGCGCTCGAAGGACCCGGACTTCGTCCCAAAAGGACAAGGTTCATCGGCCTCTACACCCATCCGCCCGACGACGCGACGGTGATCTGCGCCGACGAGCTGGGGCCTGTGATCCCGCGGACCTTCCCGCCCGCACCTGCCTGGTCACCCGACGGGCACCGGATCAAAGCGGAACTCGACTACAGCCGGGGGCCGGAGAAGACCTGGGTCTACGGTGGCCTGCGACCGGCCGATGGCCAGGCGGTCACGATGACCGCGTCCTCCCGCAACAGCGTCTTCTATCAGCAGTTCCTGCAACTGCTCGAGGACGCCAACCCGGACGGGGAGATCTGGATCGTCACCGACAACCTGTCCAGTCATAACAGCGTGTCCACCCGGACCTGGCTGGAGGACCATCCCCGTATCCACCATGCCTTCATCCCGGTGGGCGCATGCTGGCTCAACCTGCAGGAAGGCTGGTGGCGCATCTTCCGCAAAGCCGCCCTCGCCGGCCGGTCATTCGCCAACCGCGACGACATCGAATACGCCACCACCCTGGCGACCGACCAGCTCAACGCCCATGCCAACCCGTGGATCTGGGGCAGACCCGCACCACCAACTCGCCGACTACGGCGCCGATATGTGTACACCGTTTGAGGAACCCAGCACTAGTTGCCGCTCGGCGGGGTGAGCTTGTCGAGGTCCAGGCTGATCTCGAAAGGCACGGGGCGCTCCAGGGTGCGCCGGAAGATGCCGGCGGGCGCGTAGCGGTCGGTCGGCTCGTCGAGCTCGTAGACGTGGACGACGGGTGCCCCGTCCTCGTCCTCGACGCACCAGTAGTGCGGGATGCCGGCCTCCGCGTACTTGCGGAGCTTGACCGTGCGGTCGCGGTGGGCGGACTCGGGGGAGACGACCTCGATGACGAGCCGCACCTCGTCCGGTGTGAACCAGGTGCGGTCTCCGTCGTACTCGGCCGTCGTCAACAGCAGATCCGGCTCGGGCCGGTTTCGCTCGTCCAGCTTTATGGTCATCTCGCGGCCGACCCTGACATCGGCGGGTGCCTGCTCCATGAGAGCGACGGTGAGCATGGTGACGAGGCGGCTGTGCCAGGCTCGCTGGGGCGACAACCTGAAGACGAGAGCTCCGTCGAACAGCTCGGTATGGCGGGGTGCCTCGGGGAGGCGGTCCAGGTCCTCCGCGAACCAGCCTTCCGAGCGCGGTGGGCGCATCCAGTCGGGCAGTGCGGTCATGGTTCAACCGTAGAGACCCGACCGGGGCCGGGCCACGAGATCGTCAACGGGGGCGACCGCCTTCACTCTGTCGTTCGGCGCAGCTTGCGGGCGTTTCGCAGTACCCGCAGCGTGCCCGGCAGCGACGGGCTCGCGGAACCGTTCAGCAGGGCCGTTCCCCGTGCTGCCGCCGCGTCCGCCGTCAGGAGTTCGATGTCGATCACCGCGCTCAGCAGTGCGCGGCCCTGGGGCGCGGCGAGGGCCGGTAGTCCGCGGGCTGCCTTCAGGGCGGTGCGGGCGGCGTCGATCTGGTCGTTCAGCAAGTCGCGCAGGCCCGGTGGTGTCTGGCCCGCCGTCAGGTCCTCCGGGGCGAGGGAGAAGCGCCGCAGGGTCTCGGTCGGGATGCCGAGACGGCCTTCCGGGAGGTCCTCGGCGAGGTCGTTGACGAAGTCCAGGCGCTGGCTGCCCTCGATGAGGGTGCGGCACAGGGCCCGGTACCGTCCGTCGTCGGTCTCCGGTCCCAGCAAGGTGCCGACCAGCATGAAGGCGGGCAGCGAGTAGGCGTCGACGTAGGCCTGGAAGTCGGCCTCCGTCGTGAAGCCGGTGAACTCCAACTCGGCGGTGGCGGTGGCCAGATACTCCTCGGTCACCTCCCCGAGCCGCGGATACGCGGCCATGGTGTGCAGGAACGCGCGGACCGGCGGATCGTCGGCCACGCCCTTCTCCAGCGCCTCGCGCAGCCGCCGCTCCCATGCCGCCCACGCCGCGACCCGCTGGGGCTTCGGGCCGGTGTCCAGGAGGTCGTCCCCGTGGTGCATGACGGCCGTCGCGGCCACCACGTGCGGCAGCATCGGCCGCGGCAGCAGCACCCGGGCCGCCAGATACGAACTGCGCCGCTCGCGCGCCACCAGCCGCCGCTGGGCGTCGTAGTCCCTCCGCAACTCCGGCTCCCGGATCCCCGCCGCGTCCAGGGCCCTCTTCCACGCGCTCATGCGGCGATCGTAGACAGCCCCGCCGCGCCCCGAAGCAGCCGCCCTGTCAGGCTCCCGCGACGGCCCGGCAGGCTTCCGCGTACGTCTGCGGCGGGGCGCCTGCCCTGTCAGGCTCCCGCGACCGCCCGGCAGGCCTCCGCGGACGCCCGCCCCGAAGCAGCCGCCCTGTCAGGCTCCCACCACCGACCGGCACGCCTCCGCATACGCCCGTACCAGTGGTCTGCGGTCCCCCTCCCGCCACGCCAGCACATACCGGCTCGGGCTCACCCCGCGCACCGCCCGCGTCACCACCCCGCCCAGTGTGATCAGCGGAGCGTTCCCCGCGGCGACCAGGCAGATGCCGAGGCCGGCGACCAGGGCCTCGTACGTCTCCTCCGTGCCGGCGATCTCCGCGCCGACGCGGGCCGGGCGGCCGGCGCGTTCGTCGAGGGCGAGGAAGTGGTCGCGCAGCGGGCCCGCGGTCTCGGGGAGGGCGAGGAACGGCTCGTCGGCGAGGTCGGAGAAGTCGAGTTCCGGGCGGGACGCCAGGGGGTGGGTCTCCGGGAGGGCGATCAGGCGGGGCTCCTCGGCGACCACCGTCCACGCGTAGCGGTCGGCGTCCGGCAGGGGCAGCCAGACGAAGGCGACGTCCGCGTCCCCGTCCGCCAGACCCGCGGTGGGGTCCTCCCAACTCACCTGGCGCACACGCAGTACCGCGTCCGGATGGGCCGCGGTGAAGCGGGAGCGGATCGCCGGCAGCAGTCCGCCACGGCCCGGGCTGGTGCTCATCCCCACGACCAGCGTGCTGCGCTGCGCCGAACGGGCCGCCGCCACCGCCGCCGCGCCCTCCGCCCAGTCGGCCAGCACCCGCCGGGCATGCGGCAGCAGCGCCTCGCCCGCCCCGGTGAGCGCCACGCCGTGCCGATCGCGGCGGAACAGCTCGACGCCCAACTGCCGCTCCAGCGCACGTACTTGTTTGCTCAGGGCGGGCTGGGACACGTACAGCCGCTCGGCCGCCCGCGTGAAGTGCAGTTCCTCGGCCACCGCGAGGAAGTAGCGCAGATCCCTCAGATGCACGTCCGTCGTCATAGCCATCGGTTATCACCGTGGGTCTTGGACGGGCAACGGACTTTCGCAGCAGGCTGGTACACGAACCACTCGAACGAAGGGGATCGAGATGAACAAGGTCTGGCTGATCACGGGCGCGAGCAGCGGATTCGGGCGGGAGATCGCCAAGGCGGCCCTCGCCGACGGCGACGTCGTCGTGGGCGCCGTCCGCCGGCCCGAGGCGCTGGACGACCTCGTGGCCGCCCACCCCGACCAGGTGGAGGCGCTGCGCCTGGACGTCGCCGACACGTCGGCCGCCGAGGCGGCGGTACGGGACGTGGTGGCGCGGCACGGGCGGATCGACGTCCTCGTGAACAACGCGGGCCGCACCCATGTCGGCGCCTTCGAGGAGACCGGGGAGGAGGAGCTGCGCGCGCTGTTCGACGTGCATGTCTTCGGGCCCGCGGCGCTCGTGCGGGCCGTCCTGCCGTCGATGCGGGAGCGGCGCTCCGGGGCGATCGTGCAGATGAGCAGCATGGGCGGGCAGATGTCCTTCGCGGGCTTCGGCGCCTACAGCGGGACGAAGTTCGCCCTGGAAGGCATGTCCGAGGCGCTCGCGGACGAGGTCGCGGAGTTCGGCATCAAGGTGCTGATCGTGGAGCCGGGCGCCTTCCGGACCTCGCTGTTCGAGGCGGACCGGGCCGGCGCGAGCGCGGACAGCGGGGTGTACGCCAAGGTCGGCGGCACCCGCAGCTTCGTCGCCGGCGGTGACGGCTCCCAGCCCGGCGACCCGGCCAAGGCGGCCGCGGTGATTCTGGCCGCCCTCCACGCCGACCGCACGCCCCTGCGCCTCCCGCTCGGCGACGACGGTGTCACCGCGGTCCTGGGCCACCTCGACCAGGTCCGCGAGGACGTCGTCGCCTGGGAGAAGACAACCCGGGCGACCGGCTTCGACGACTGACCGCGCGAGCGGCCCCCGAGCCGGCTGACTAGGCCTCCGCCAGCCCCGACTTCATCCCCGCCCCGCACAGCGGCACCACCCCGCTCCGCTCCCCGAGCAACCCCTCCCGCACGGCCGCCCAGCACGCCACCCCCGTCGACTCCACGAACAGCCCCATCGACGCCAGGTCCCGCTGGGCGTGGCGGATCTGGTCCTCCGTCACCGTCGTGAAGACACCCCCCGACTCCCGTACCGCCCGCAGGATCTGCCGGGCCCGGGGCGGCCGGGGGATCGCGATGCCCTCGGCGAGGGTCGGCGCCGCCGCGGTCGTGCCGACGAGGTCCTCCGCCCGCTCCTCCCAGGCGTGGGCGAGCGGAGCCACCGCCGCCGCCTGGACCGCGTACAGGGCGGGCCTGCGGTCGATCAGCCCGGTGCCGTGCAGCTCGGCGACCGCCAGGGCGGCGCCCAGCAGGAGCGTGCCGTTGCCGACGGGGAGGACGAGGACGTCGGGGAGGCGCCCGCCGAGGTCCTCCCAGAGTTCGTGGACGTAGGTCTTCGTGCCGTGCAGGAAGTACGGGTTGAAGACGTGCGAGGCGTAGAAGGTGCCCGGCGAGTCCGCCGCCTCACGGGCCGCCGCAGCGGCCGCCTCCCGGTCACCGGCGATCACCTCCAGGCGGGCCCCGTGCGCCCCGATCTGCTCCAGCTTCTTCGCCGACGTGCCCTCGGGGACGTACACCGTGCAGGGCAGCCGCGCCCGCGCGCAGTACGCGGCGACGGCCGTGCCCGCGTTGCCGCTGCTGTCCGCGACCACCCGGCGCGGCTCCAGACGCAGCGCCAGCTCGGCGAGCAGCACCGCGCCCCGGTCCTTGAAGGACAGCGTCGGCATCAGGAAGTCCAGCTTGGCCGAGACACCGTCGCGCAGGGCGACCATCGGGGTGCGGCCCTCGCCGAGGGAGACCGAGGGGGTGGCGAGCGGGAGCGTCTCGGCGTACCGCCACAGGGAATTGGCCCGTCCGGTAAGGGACTTGAGGGGCGCCGGGGTGGGGTGGAAGTCGAGGTCGAGGGGGCCGCGGCAGACCGGGCAGCACCAGACGAGCGAGCCGCCGGGGACGCGGGTGCCGTCGACGGGGCAGTAACAGTCCGGCAGTGGGCTCATGTGCGCAGCGTAGATGGGCCCTCCAGGGCCCTTGTGCAATTCCTGTGGAGGCATCAATCTTTCGGCGGGCACACAGCAACCCCACAGCAAATTGACATGAACATATCAGCGCACCAGCGATCGAGGAGGACCCCTCAGATGGCAGCGATGCGTCACCGAAGATATGCGGTGCTCGGCGCGGCGATGACCGCCGCACTTGCCGCGAGCCTCGTCTCCGCCCTCCCGGCCACGGCCGCCCCCGAAGGCCGCATCCAGTACGAGGGCGCGGCGAACGCCGTGGCCGACAGCTACATCGTGACCCTGAAGGCGGGCACCAGGTCGGGCTCCGCCCAGGGCAAGGCGGTGGCCGAGCGGCACGGCGCCGACATCGAGCGCACCTACACCAAGGCCCTCAACGGCTATGCGATCGAGGCCTCCGCGTCCGAGGCGAAACGTCTCGCCGCCGACCCGGCCGTCGCCTCCGTGGTCCAGAACCGGACCTTCAGCATCGCGGCGACCCAGACCAACCCGCCCTCCTGGGGCCTGGACCGCATCGACCAGAAGACGCTCCCGCTGAACAGCTCGTACACCTACCCGGACTCGGCCGGCACGGGTGTCACGGCGTACATCATCGACACCGGCGTCCGCATCACCCACGGCGACTTCGGCGGCCGGGCCCGCTACGGCTACGACGCCATCGACAACGACAACACCGCCCAGGACGGCAACGGGCACGGCACGCACGTCGCCGGCACGGTCGCCGGAACCGCCTACGGCGTCGCCAAGAAGGCGAACATCGTCGGCGTCCGCGTCCTCAACAACTCCGGCTCCGGCACCACCGCCCAGGTCGTCGCCGGTATCGACTGGGTCACCGCGAACGCCGTCAAGCCGGCCGTGGCCAACATGTCCCTCGGCGGCACCGCCGACACCGCCCTCGACACGGCCGTCCGCAACGCCGTCGCCTCCGGCATCACCTTCGCCGTCGCGGCCGGCAACGAGAGCACCAACGCCTCCACCAGGTCGCCCGCCCGTGTGACGGAGGCCATCACGGTCGGCGCCACCACCTCGACCGACGCCAGGGCGAGCTACTCCAACTACGGCACGGTCCTCGACCTGTTCGCCCCCGGCTCCTCCATCACCTCGACCTGGAACACCAGCGACTCCGCCACGAACACCATCTCCGGTACGTCGATGGCGACCCCGCACGTGGCGGGCGCGGCGGCGCTGTACCTGGCGGCCAACCCGTCGGCGACGCCCGCGCAGGTCTCCTCCGGGCTGGTGAGCCTCGCCTCCACCGGCGTCGTCACCAGCCCCGGCACGGGCTCGCCCAACCGCCTCCTGAACGTCCCCGGAGGCACCGTCACCCCGCCCGGGCCGCGCTTCGAGAACACCGCGGACTACGCGATCGCCGACAACGCCACCGCCGAGTCCCCGGTGACCGTCTCCGGCGTCACGGGCAACGCGCCCTCCGCCCTGTCCGTCGAGGTGCACATCGTCCACACGTACATCGGCGACCTCCAGGTCCAGCTGGTCGCCCCCGACGGCACGGCGTACACCCTCAAGGCGTACGGCACCGGCGGCAGTTCGGACAACATCAACACCACGTACTCCGTGAACGCCTCCTCCGAGGTCGCCAACGGCACGTGGCGGCTGCGGGTCAGTGACAACGCGGCGCTGGACACCGGGCGGATCGACGCCTGGGCGCTGCAGTTCTAGTACGTCGGTCAGAGATCGTCCTCGCGGTAGGGCTCAGGGTCGGTGACCCGGCCCGCCGCGAGGACGAGCCGTGTGTCGCGGTGGACGGCGAGGAAGGCCGGCAGGGGCCAAACACCGGCCGCCGAGAAGACGGTCCCGCCTTCGACGGCGGCCCAGCGGGCGGTCGGCCCGTTCACCGCGTCGATCATCAGAGGTCCTCGTCGTAGTCCGGGTCCGCGGGGTACGCCGTCGGGTCGGTGACCCAGCCCGAGACCAGAACGAGGCGTGAGTGACGGTGCACGGCGAGGAAGCCGAAGGGGCGGTCGAAGGTGGCCCTGACCCTGGTGGTCACCCAGCGGAGCTGGGGTATGCCGGCGCCGATGGCGGCCATGACCGTCACCGCGGCGGCACGGAAGCCCACGGCCGTGAACTCCGCCATCGCGGACTGCTCGGCCGATCCGATGACCATCGGTGAGTCGCTGATTCCCGGGAAGTGGCCCCGGTCCGTGGGGGTGGCGGCGGTGGTGAGACCGAACAGCCGGTGAAGGGCCAGCAGGTCGTGCTTCGCCCTCATACCGAAGGCCACGGTGGACACGTCCAGGATCGGAGGGTGGGGGGCCGCGCTGCGGACCCTCTCGACCCTCAGGCCCGGCCCGACCTCCCCGCAGGGAAACCGATCACCCGGCACGACCGCACGCCTCCGCGCCAGGATGTCCACGCCGGCCCCCAGCACCTGCCCGGGGGTCATCCGCTCCTCGCCGAGCAGCAGATGGACGTCGATGGCGTTGTTTCCCAGGACCCTCAGCTCGGTGACATGACCGTGGGGGGTGTCGGCCACCCCGACCCGGTCCAGCAGCTCGCTGCTCCGGTACAGCCCGGCCAGCCTGCGGTCCCTCCACGGTCCCGCACCCGGCCACAGGGGGAGGTCCCGGAACGGGCTCAGCCACTGCGTCCGCAACGCCAGCGCACTCGCCAGCACCATCTCGGTGTCCTCGGTCACCTGCACGGGCATCTCTTCGATCAGCCCGCCCGTCCGCTTGGCCGCCCACGCGTCCAGCGCCCCCTTGTCGACGCCCACATCCCCCGTAAGCACCCCGTGCGCCTCCACCGGCAGCCCCGCCTCCCACCGCTCCCGCAGCTCCAGCGTCCGCCTGGTCCACAGCCCGAGGGCCGAGTCCAGCCCCCGCATCCGCCCCATGGCACCGAGCAACTCCCGCGCGGCCGCCGCCGATTCGTCCGCGGACATCCCGACCGCGTCCGCCAGCTCACCCCGCGCCGGACCGCCCGCCCCGTCCGCCAGGAACGCCAGCAGCGGCCACACACCGGCCGCCGAGAACACCGTCCCGCCCGCCGAGGCCTCCGCCCACCGCGCGGTCAGGTCGTTGACCGCCCGGATCGTCGCCTTCGTGACCGCCATTCCGCCCCCGCTCACCCCGCGCTTACCATGCGCCAAGTCGCACGTGAGTTCTCCCGAGAACCCCCAGCCCGAACCAGGAGCACGGTACCCGTGTCCATACCCCCGCCCCCCGGCCCCCACCAGCCCCAAGGGCCGTACCCGCAGGGCCCCTACGCCCCGCCCGGCCCCTGGGGCTACGGCTACGGCGGATACGCGCAGCCCGTGCCCGTCAACGGCCTCGCCATCGCCGCCCTGGTCCTCGGCATCCTCTGCTTCCTGCCGGCCGTCGGGCTGGTCCTGGGTCTGATCGCGCTGAGCCAGATCAAGAAGAAGGGCGAGCGCGGCAAGGGCATGGCGATCGCGGGGTCCGTGCTGTCCTCGGTGGGCCTCCTCCTGTGGACCCTGTCGCTCACCACCGGCGCCGCCGCCGACTTCTGGGACGGCTTCAAGGACGCCGCGAAAGGCGAGGGCAGCGCCTACTCGCTCAAGAAGGGCGACTGCTTCGACTCGGGCACCGGCGCCCTGACGGGCGAGACCTACGACGTCGACGAGGTGCCCTGCGCCCAGGCGCACCACGGCGAGGTGTTCGCCGTCGTCAAGCTGCCCGGCGGCGACTTCCCGGGCGACAGCGCGATCGAGGACACCGCCGACGACAAGTGCTACGCGCTCCAGGAGACGTACGCCATGGACGCCTGGGCCGTGCCGGAGGATGTGGACGTCTACTACCTGGTGCCGTCCGAGGACAGCTGGTCCTTCGGGGACCGCGAGATCACCTGCGTGTTCGGCAACGTCGACGAGAACAAGAGCCTGACCGGCTCGCTGCGCAACGACGAGACGACCCTCGACGCCGACCAGCTGGCCTTCCTGAAGGCGGCCAACGCCCTGGACACGGTGCTCTACGAGGAGCCCGAGGACTACGCCGAGGACGACCTCCCGGCGAACACGGACTGGGCGGCCGACGTCGACACCGCGCTCGGCGAGCAGGCCGAGGCGCTGGACGGCCGCTCCTGGTCCGCCGGGGCCGCGCGCCCCGTCGCCGACTTCGTGAAGGACATGAAGGAGGCCCGCGAGGAGTGGGCGAAGGCGGCGGACGCGGGGGACGTCGACACGTACTACGAGCACTACGACGCCGGCTACGACTTCATCGACGGCAAGAGCACCGTCACCGCCCGCGAAGCTCTGGGCCTGGCCACCACGGTGCCGTCGTACGACGAGGAGTACGACAGCGGGAGCGGCGGCGGGGACGCCGGAGAACTCGATGTGTGATCACCGCTATAGCGGGGAGAAAGTGCCTGCGTAAAGCCCGACGCGGGCACGTGTCACTACATCGAGTGATTCTCTGGCCTTTGCTTGCATGGCGGAACCCACGGTTGCCACGCTGTTGCTGTCTGTACAACCTGATGGGAGCGGCCAGTGACATTCGGTGAGCAGCCGGCGTATCTGCGCGTCGCGGGCGATCTCCGCAAGAAGATCGCCGACGGTTCGCTGCCACCGCACACCCGACTGCCCTCCCAGGCCAGAATCCGCGAGGAGTACGGCGTCTCGGACACCGTCGCCCTGGAGGCGCGCAAGGTGCTGATGGCCGAGGGGCTGGTCGAGGGCCGCTCCGGCTCCGGGACCTATGTGCGCGAGCGCCCGGTGCCCCGCCGGGTCGCCCGCTCCGGCTTCCGTCCGGACGGCGGGGCCACCCCCTTCCGCCAGGAGCAGGCCGACGGCGAGTCGCGCGGCACCTGGGAGTCGAGGAGCGCGCAGACCGAGGCGAGCGTCGCCGTCGCGGAGCGGCTCGGCATCCGGCCCGGAGACCGCGTGATGTGCACCAAGTACGTCTACCGGGACAACGGCGAGCCGATGATGCTCTCCACCTCCTGGGAACCCCTCGCCGTCACCGGCCGCACCCCCGTGATGCTGCCCGAGGAGGGCCCGCTCGGCGGCATGGGCGTCGTCGAGCGCATGGCGGCCATCGACGTGATCGTGGACAACGTCACCGAGGAGGTCGGCGCCCGCCCCGGTCTCGCCGAGGAACTCCTCGCGCTGGGCGGTGTCCCCGGCCATGTCGTCGTGGTCGTCCACCGCACGTTCTACGCCTCCGGCCGTCCCGTGGAGACGGCCGACGTGGTCATTCCGGCCGACCGCTACCGGGTCGCGTACCACCTTCCGGTGAAGTAGCGCACGCCGGTACGGCAGTTGCCACCAGTACCCGTCCAACCGGGGCCTATGCGAGCGGCGTTGGAATCTGGCCGTTCTCGCAGGTGGCCCCGGGCATGCGCACATCGCTCTGACCGGATGCGTTCACGCAGGCACACGGCGCGTTCGACGCCGCACGCCCCCTGTGTTCTGGCTGGTTGCGTACCTCTTTGTGAGAATCCGTATCCGCTGCGTAAAGGTTAGGCGTAGGCTCGGGCATATGCGGATTGCGGTTTCCTTAGCGGGCGGGGTACGGCGACAGCCGCGAGCGGGAAGGGGCGGTGGGGGGCGATGAACGACGGCACGATCACTCTTCCCTGGCTCGTCATACGACAGGACGACAACGGCAATCGCTACCGCGTGGGCCGCTACGCCACCCGCGCCGAGGCCCAGAAGATCGCGGACAGCCTCGACAACCGCGGCCACAAGCAGCTGTACTGGGTCGAACGCATCGGCCAGAACGGCAGCAGCGCGACGGCGAACTGACCCACAAGTAGGCTCCGGTCCATGACCGAACGGACCGTGGTGGTCGGAGCCGCCCTCCTCGACACCGGCCGCCTCCTGGCCGCCCGCCGCAGCGCACCCCCCGACCTGGCCGGCCGCTGGGAACTGCCGGGCGGCAAGGTCGAACCAGGCGAAACCCCACAGGCGGCCCTGGCCCGCGAGCTGCGCGAGGAGCTCGGCGTAGAGGTGGAAGTGGGGGAGCGGATCCCGGGTGAGTGGCCCTTGAAGCCGCCCTATGTTCTCCAGGTCTGGACGTCCCACCTGCTCCCGGATTCACCGGAACCCAAGCCCCTACAGGACCACGACGAACTGCGCTGGCTGACGCGGGCCGAGCTCTGGGACGTGCCGTGGCTGGACCAGGATGTGGAAGCGGTCCGGAAAATCGCCGGGGAACTGTAGCTACCTCAGGGGCGCGGGGCTGTGACATCAGCGGCTCCGCCGCGGGGCGCGACAAGCCACGATGTGCCCGCAGACGCCACACAACCGAACCCCCCCAACCCCATAGGCGCCCCCAGCTACGCCGTTCGCACCACAACGCGCCCTCCCGCGCGGTACCACGCCCCGGATATCGGGTATGTGCCCATTAACCCCACGAAACCGGACATGGGTGTGCCTGGGAAGTGATCGGCGTGATCGACACCGAAGGCGACTGCGCCGACTGGACCTTCCCCGCGGACCCCGGCGCCGTACGCGCCGCCCGCGTCGCCGTCCGCGGCCGACTGCGCGACTGGGACCTCGACAGCGTGGCCGACATCACGACCCTGCTGGTCAGCGAGCTGGTGACCAACGCGCTGCGGCACGCCACCGGCCCGATCGGCGTCCGCCTCGTCCGCCCCACCGGCCTCGGTGACGTCCTGCTGGTCGAGGTCTCCGACCCGCTTCCGGACCCGCCGCGGGAGCGGATCGCCCACCCCGAGGACGAGAGCGGCCGGGGCCTCCAACTGGTCGCCCACTCCTCGCGCCGCTGGGGCACCAGACCAGGCGAGGCGGGCAAGACGGTGTGGTTCGAGCTCGCGGTCCCGGGATGAACCGGGTTCGTCCGGGCTGTACGACCCCGCCCGCGCTGTCCAGCGACTGGTTCAGGCCACTGGCGGTTGCCGGAGTACGTGATTCGACAGTGTGTTGGCTGGTTAGAAGACTGGAAGTGTTGTCGCGGTGCGGTCCAAAAAACGCTGGGACCGTGCTGTGATCGTGAACACCGTGTTGTGCGGCGCCGTAGTGCTGGATACTGCGGGCAGCCGCTGCCGGTGACCGGTGCCGGACGCGGTGAGCTGGAGGGGACGGTTCGCGTGAGCGAGATACCAGCGAAGGCCACGGAGTCCGAGGACCCGTCGGACGGCGCGAGGTCGGAGGCCGCGGGTGACACCGCGGCGGACGTGACGCGTGGTGCCGCGGGCGGAACAGGCCTGGAATCCGCCGGTGAACCCGGCGGAGCCGCTGGCGCCCTCGGGGGCGACGCGATGTGGCAGAGCAGTCCGCCCGGCTCCATCTACGACTACATCAAGGTCGCCTCCTTCTCCATCGGCCCCGACGGCCTCGTGGACCAGTGGAGTCTGCGCGCCGAACAGCTCTTCGGGATCCCCGCAGAGCAGGCCGTGGGCATGGACCCCATCGAGGCGTTCATCGATCCCGACCAGCGCGAGATCGGCCAGCGCAAGATGGCCGAGATCCTGGACGGCCGCGAGTGGACCGGTGTGGTGCCCTTCCGGGTGCCGGAGTCGGCCGCCCGGGAGCCGGGCGGGGAAGGGCTCGCCGAGGTCTATGTCATGCCGACGCAGACCGAAGAGGGCGAGCGGGCCGCCGTCTGCATCGTCGTGGACGTCCGCACGCTGCGCAGCATCGAGACCGACCTCGCCGCCTCGCAGTCGATTTTCGGTCAATCTCCCTTCGGCTTCATCCTGATCGACCTCGACCTGCGGGTCCGCCGCGTCAACGAGCGGTTCGCCTCGGTGTTCGGCGGCACTCCGGACGAGCACCGCGGCAAGGGGGTCCACCACTATCTGCCCCGCCCCGAGGCCGAGCGGGTCGTCGCCACGCTCCGGCGGGTCCTGGAGACCGGCAACTCCATCACGGACATGCACGTCACGGGCTTCGTGCCCGGCTCCGACGAGCGCCGGCACTGGTCGATCAACCTCTACCGGGTGCACAGCGGCTCCGGCCGCCCCATCGGCATCGCCTGGCTCGGAACCGACATCACGGCCCGCCGCGACGCGGCCCGGGAAGCGGCCGCGGCACGGCGCAATCTCGCCCTTCTGAACGAGGCCGGCGCCCGGATAGGCAACTCCCTCGACCTGGAGACCACGGCCCGCGAGCTCCTGGACGTCGTCGTCCCCGGCTTCTGCGACCTGGCCACGGTCGACCTCTACCAAGGCCTCCTGGCGGGCGACGAGACCCCGCCGGGGCTCGCCGACGGCAGCGCGGAACTGCGCCGCGTCGCCTTCGCCAGCGCGGTCTCCGACGCCCCCTTCATCAGCTCGGGCCCGCCCGTCGCGGTCGGCGCCGTCCACCACTTCCCCTTCAACTCGCCCTGCGCGGACGCCCTGCGCACCGCCCGCCCGCAGCACATCCCGGCCGAGGAGGGCGGCCTGGTGCAGTCCACGCTCGCCGTGCCGATGGTCGCCCACGACACCGTCGTAGGACTGGCGCAGTTCGCCCGTACGAAGGGCAGCGAGCCGTTCGGGGACCGGGACCGGGATCTGGCGGTGGAACTGGCGGCACGGGCGGCCGTCTGTATCGACAACGCCCGGCTGTACCGGCGTGAGCACGAGCGGGCGTTGATACTCCAGCGGTCCCTGCTGCCCCCGGGCGACCCGGTCGCCTCCGGTCTCGACATCGCCTGCCGCTATCTGCCGGGCAACTCCTCCTCCGACCGGCCCAGCGAGGTCGGCGGCGACTGGTTCGACGTCATCGAACTGCCCGGGCACCGTACGGCGTTGGTGGTCGGCGACGTGATGGGCCGGGGTCTACGCGCGGCGGTGGCGATGGGCGAACTGCGCTCCGCCGTACGGACACTGGCGTTGCTGGACCTCGAACCGGCCGAAGTGCTGAGCGCGTTGGACGAGATCGCGCGCGGCCTCGGTGCGCCGGGCGGGGTCCAGCAGGCCACCCGCGCGGCCCGCAGGCCCCGTGAGGCGGACCTGTCCGAGGTGTACCTGGCGACCTGTGTGTACGCGGTCTACGACTCGGTGACCCGCCGCTGCACCTTCGCCAACGCGGGCCATCTGCCGCCGGTCCTCGTGGAGCCCGGCGAGGCGGCCCTCATGCTCGACGTGCCGCCGGGCATGCCGCTCGGCGTCGGGGGCGAGCCCTTTGAGGAGGTCGAGGTCGAACTCCCCGAAGGCGCCCTGTTGGCGCTCTACACGGATGGACTGGTCGAAAGCCGCGATCACCCCCTCGACGAGGGGCTCCAGGCCTTCGTGGGCGCGCTGACGGACCCCACCCGGCCGCTGGAGGACGTCTGCGACCACGTCCTCAACACCCTCGACTCCCACCACGGCGAGGACGACATCGCCCTGCTGATGGCACGTGTCCAGGGTCTGCCCGCGGACTCCGTGGGCGACTGGACGCTGCCGCGCGAGCCGCGGAGTGTGGGGCGGGCGCGGGAGCACGCCCGAGGGCAGCTGCTGTCGTGGGACCTGGAGCCGCTGGTCGACACGACGGAGCTGCTGGTCAGCGAGCTGGTGACGAACGCTCTGCGGTACGGCGAGGGTGAGATCAGGCTGCGGTTGCTGCTGGACCGGACCCTGGTGTGCGAGGTCTGGGACTCCGGCTTGGTGCAGCCGCGGCGGCGGCGGGCGCGGGACACGGACGAGGGTGGGCGGGGGTTGCAGCTGGTCGGGCTCCTGAGCGCGGCTTGGGGCTCTCGTAGGACGCCTCTCGGTAAGACCGTGTGGTTCGAACTGCCGTTGCCGGATGGGGAGACGGGGTTGACGGACCCTGCGGAGGCGTTGCTCAGTCTGTTCTGAGTTCGCCTATTGGGTTGGGGGTTCGCGGGCCCCTAAGAGGGCGCGTTCGCGCCCGTCCCTCGGGCTCGGGTGCGTGGGCCGCCGAAGGTGGTGGGTGTTTCGGCGTCCAGCAGTACCCCGCCCAGGATCGCCCCCGCCACCCCGCTCTCGTGTTCCGTCGCCGGATTGCCGTGCATCCGTACGTCCTGCTCGGCCAGGTCGCGTGCCTCGCCGGCGTAGGCGTCCGCGGCTGTCGGGTCCTCGGTGAGCAGTCGTGCCGCCTGCGCCAGCCGGGTGCGGGCCGTCGCGCCCACCGCGCCCCGATGGGTCGTGACGACATCGTCCGCGGCGGATGTCGCGGTACGGCCGACCAGCAGGGCGGCGGCTCCCAGCACCCCGGCCGTCGGCTCCGCCGTCAGTGGTGCGAGCGACCGTACGATCCGGCGCAGGGCGGCGAGGGGGTCGTACGGTCCGGTGGTCCGTTCGTCCCGTACGGCGGCCAGGGCGGCGTCGGCATGCAGGATCCGGGCCCGCAGCTCACCGGTGGGTGCGTCGGCCGGCCGTTCCCGGGCCCGTGCGAGTTCCGACTCCGCGCCGGTCAGTGCCGCGGGCACCAGGGCCTCGGCGGTCTTCAGTGCCGCGCCGAGCCGTTCGACGCCGTCCAGGAAGACGGCGGCCTGGGCGATCGCGCCCTCGGCGGCGCGCAGGTGCAGGGTGGCCTTCTCGGTCTCCGCGCGGTCGGCGCACTGGCGGGCCTGGTTGAGACGGACGGTGGCGAACACCAGGCGGTCCTTGGCCTGTTCGGTGTGGCCGGTGACGGCGGCGGTGGCGGAGGGGGTGTACCGCTCGTGCCAGTCGGCGAGGAGCGCCTCGACGGTCCCGGTGCGGCCGGCCAGCGCCCGGAAGCGGCCCTCGGCCACCTCCAGCGCCTCGTCCAGGCCCTTCTCCAGCGCCCGCAGCCGGTCGAACCCGGCGGCCTCCGCGTCCAGCCGCCGTCCGGCCTCCTCGCACCGTCCGACGACCCCGGCGAGCGCGTGCCGCCGGGCCGCGGGCTCCTCCGGTATGCCGTCGTCGTACTGCTGCCGCATCCGGAAGGCGGCGGCCAGCTCGCCCTCCGCGTCCCGCAGCGCCGCCGTACAGGGCGCCACGGCGCTCTCCCCGAACCGTGCCTCGACGAAGCCGAGTTGCGCACGGCTGGTGCGGACGCAGTCGTCGGCCGTGACGAGCAACGCCTTCGCCTGTGCGTCGAGTTCACCGGCGGACGGCGTCCATGGCGCCACGAGGGCGCCGCCGGGAGTGGTGCGGGTCCGGGCCCGCCGCGTACGCCGTAGGTAGGTGTATCCCGCGACCGCACCCGCGGCACCCACCACGAAGAGGGGAAGGACGAGGTCGGCGGCCGAGGATCCGTCCTCCTGAGCCTCCACCCGCTGCACGGTCCCCGCCCGGGCCCCCGCAACCGCGGCACCGTCGTCGAACGTCATCCCCGGCAGCACCAGCCACACCACCCCGGCCAGCCCGCCCAGCAGGGTGTGCGCCACCCGCACGGATATGTGCGAGGTGGCGCGCCGCGGCCGGCCCCGGAACAAGGATGACGTCACATTTCGGAGCGTATGAGCAGGAATGCGACGGCGCGACCGGGGTGGGGCAGGGGTGGGGCACGGGGCACGGTCGGGAGCTAGGGGACGCGGGGATGAGCGGGACGGCAGGGACCGGCGACGAGAACGGACCCACGGTCGCCGAGGCCGAGGAACCCTCGCAGGGGCCACACCGCACCCGGTGGCAAGGGCGGTGCGGGCTGGAAACGATGGCTCAAGCGCATCGCCCTCGCCCTGGCGATGACCCTCCTGCTCCCCACCCTCGCCGCGGCGATAGCGCTACGCGTCAACTACACCGGCGACCCCGCGGACGGCACCCGCACCCGCGACCGCGACGCGATCTGGCTCGGCCACGCCTGGGTCGACGGCCGTAAGACCGACAAGGACGTCACCGCACTCGCCGCACGCCTGAGGACGACCGGCATCCGCGACCGGGTGCGCTGAGAAAAGCGGAGGCGGTCCGCCCCGCACGGCTGCCACGATCTGCCGGATGACCACGACCCGGAAGTTCCTCACGCACGACGACCTCGCACCGCTCGCCCGCACCGCCCTGGGCCCCCATCGCACGCTGGCCGCCGCGACCCGGCTGCACGGAGGCTCCAAGAAGGGCGTCTACCGGCTCGCCCTCGACGACGGAACCACGGGGATCGCCTACGTCTGGTCGGCCGACGAGGACTACTGGGACTCCGGCCCCTCCGACCTGAGCGACCCCTTCTCTGCGGGCTCGAGTCTCGACGTGTTCACGGCCGCGCACGACCGCCTCGTCGCGGCCGGTGTCCGCACCCCTCGCCTGCTGCACGCCGACGCCACGCACACCCACGTCCCCGCCGACGTGGCGATCATGGAGGACCTCACGGGCGGCAGCCTGGAGGAGGCCCTGGAGCGGGACCCGGTCGCGGGGCGCGCCTCCCTGGACCGGCTGGCCGATGAACTCGCGCTGCTGCACGCGCACGAGGGCCGGGACTTCGGGAAGGTCGTGGTCGTCGACAACGGCGGTGCCTCGGCGGCGGGTTCCTGCGCGGAGCGGGTCACCGAGGGCGCGCTGCGCGACATCGCCGCCACCGCCGCACGGGACGCGCGGATCGCCGCCGTGGCGGACCGGCTGACCGCCAGGATCGGGGAGCTCTCAGCCGCCGTCCGCCCGCGCTCCCGCCACACCCTGATCCACGGCGAACTCGGCCCCGACCACGTCCTGCTGGACACCGACGGCCGACCCGCCCTCATCGACATCGAAGGCCTCATGTACTTCGACGTGGAGTGGGAGCACGTCTTCCTGCGGATCCGCTTCGGGCCGCGCTACGACGCCCTGCGCGTCCCCGGTCTGGACGAGGACCGGCTGCGCCTCTACCGGCTCGCCATGCACCTGTCCCTGGTCTCGGGCCCGCTCCGGCTCCTGGACGGCGACTTCCCAAACCCTGGTTTCATGCGGGCCATCGCCGAGTCAAATCTCTTGCGCGTGCTGGAGCTCGTGGAAGCATGATCGTATGAACGAGGTGCTGGGGATCGTGGGTGCCGTGGTGATCACGGCAGGCCTGGCGATCGGTACGGCCGCCGTCACCAAGGGATGGCTGCTCCCGGGGCGGGGGAGCGCGAAGATACTCCGGCCCAGGGTGTGGGGATACGGCACGCTGCTGAACCAGGCCGGGACGGGCGCGTTCCTCTTCCTGGGGCCGCTCGACGAGTCGCGCCACCCCGGCTTCTTCCCGTTCGCGGTGGCCGGCATGGCGGTGGCCGCGCTCGGCCTGTACGTGCAGCGCCGGGCCCAGTTCCCGGCGGACGCCGGAGCTACGAGGACCTCCTCCTGATCTTCGACCCCAGCCACACCAGCGGGTCGTACTTGCGGTCCACCGCCCGCTCCTTCAGCGGGATCAGCGCGTTGTCCGTGATCTTGATGCCCTCGGGGCAGACCTCCGTGCAGCACTTGGTGATGTTGCAGTAGCCGAGCCCGTGTTCGTCCTGGGCCGTCTTCTTGCGGTCCAGGCCGCTCTCCTCCGCCGCGTCCAGCGGATGCATGTCCAGCTCGGCGACCCGCATCAGGAAGCGGGGACCGGCGAACGCCGGTTTGTTCTCCTCGTGGTCACGGACCACATGGCAGGTGTCCTGGCACAGGAAGCACTCGATGCACTTGCGGAACTCCTGCGAGCGGTCCACGTCCTCCTGCATCATCCGGTACTCGCCGGGACCCAGATCCGCCGGCGGCACGAACGACGGGACCTCGCGCGCCTTCTCGTAGTTGAAGCCGACGTCCGTGACCAGGTCCCGGACCACCGGGAAGGCGCGCAGGGGAGTGACGGTGATCGTCTCCTCCCGGGTGAAGACCGACATCCGGGTCATGCACAGCAGCCGCGGCCGGCCGTTGATCTCCGCCGAACACGAACCGCACTTGCCCGCCTTGCAGTTCCAGCGGACCGCGAGGTCGGGGGCCTGGGTGGCCTGGAGGCGGTGGATGATGTCCAGGACCACCTCGCCGTCGTTGACCTCGACCGCGAAGTCCTTCAGGCCGCCGCCCTTCACATCGCCGCGCCACACCTTGAAGCGGGCCTTGTAGCTGCTCACTCGTACAGCTCCTCTTCGGCGAGGTACTTGACCAGCTCCTCCTTGTCGAAGAGGGCGAGCAGGTCGGAACGGATGGGGTCGGTGGTCTCACGGGTGAGCTCGATCTGGCCGCGCACCGGGTCCGTGGCCGCCAGTCCGCCGGTGGGATCGGTGAGCCGGCACAGCAGGTTGAGCCGGCGCCACTTGCGGTCCATCGTCGGATGGTCCTCGCGGGTGTGGCCGCCGCGCGACTCGGTGCGCTCCAGCGCGGCCCGCGCCACACACTCGCTGACCAGCAGCATGTTCCTGAGGTCCAGGGCGAGATGCCAGCCCGGGTTGAACTGGCGGTGGCCCTCGACGCCGGCCCGCCGGGCCCGTACCCGCAACTCGGCCAGCTTCTCCAGGGCCTGCTTCATCTCGGGCTCGCGGCGGATGATGCCGACGAGGTCGTTCATGGCCTGCTGGAGCTCCTGGTGCAGGGTGTACGGGTTCTCCGGCGGACGCGCGTCCTGTGCGCCGGTCTCCGGGTACTCCGCCGAGTAGGGGCGCAGTGCCTCCGCGGCCGCCTCGTCGACCTGGATCTCGTCCACCGCGGGGCGCTCGAAGGCCAGGGCCGCCGCGTACTCGGCCGCGTGCAGACCCGCCCTGCGGCCGAACACCAGCAGATCGGACAGGGAGTTGCCGCCGAGCCGGTTCGAGCCGTGCATCCCGCCCGCGACCTCGCCGGCCGCGTACAGCCCCGGCACCCCGCGCGCGGCGGCCGTGTCGGACTCGACCGCGATGCCGCCCATCACGTAGTGACAGGTGGGCCCGACCTCCATCGCCTCCGCGGTGATGTCGACGTCCGCCAGCTCCTTGAACTGGTGGTACATGGACGGCAGTCGGCGCTTGATGACCTCGGCGGGCATCCGCGTCGAAACGTCGAGGAAGACCCCGCCGTGCGGGGAGCCGCGGCCCGCCTTCACCTCGGAGTTGATGGCGCGGGCCACCTCGTCGCGGGGCAGGAGCTCGGGGGGACGGCGGTTGTTGTCCGGGTCCTCGTACCAGCGGTCGCCCTCGGCCTCCGACTCGGCGTACTTCTCCTTGAAGACGTCCGGGACGTAGTCGAACATGAACCGCTTGCCCTCGGAGTTGCGCAGCACCCCGCCGTCGCCGCGGACGGACTCCGTGACGAGGATGCCCTTCACCGACGGCGGCCAGACCATGCCCGTCGGGTGGAACTGCACGAACTCCATGTTCAGCAGGGGCGCGCCCGCCAGCAGCGCCAGTGCGTGACCGTCGCCGGTGTACTCCCACGAGTTCGACGTCACCTTGAAGGACTTGCCGATGCCGCCCGTCGCGATGACCACGGACGGGGCTTCCAGGACGAAGAAGCGGCCGGACTCACGCTCGTAGGCGAAGACCCCGGAGACCCGGCTTCCGTCCTTGAGGACGCGGGTGACCGTGCACTCCTGGAAGATCTTCAGCCGGGACTCGTAGTCGCCGGTCTCCTTCTTGTCCTGCTGCTGGAGCGAGACGATCTTCTGCTGGAGGGTCCGGATGAGTTCGAGGCCCGTGCGGTCGCCGACATGGGCGAGGCGCGGGTACTCGTGGCCGCCGAAGTTGCGCTGGGAAATCCGGCCGTCCTTGGTGCGGTCGAACAGGGCACCCCAGGTCTCCAGCTCCCACACCCGGTCCGGGGCCTCCTGCGCGTGCAGTTCGGCCATCCGCCACTGGTTGAGGAACTTGCCGCCGCGCATGGTGTCGCGGAAGTGGACCTGCCAGCTGTCGTGCTCGTTGGCGTTGGCCATCGCCGCCGCGATGCCGCCCTCGGCCATCACCGTGTGCGCCTTGCCGAACAGCGACTTGCAGATCACGGCCGTACGGGCGCCGCGCTCGCGGGCCTCGATGGCGGCGCGGAGGCCCGCGCCCCCGGCGCCCACCACGACGACGTCCCACTCCTGGCGGTCGACCACGGACATCAGAACGCCCCATCCATTTAAAAGAACCTCGGATCGTCGAAGACACCGGACGCGACGAGATAGACGTAGACGTCGGCGAGGGTGACGCTCGCCAACGACGTCCAGGCCAGCAGCATGTGATGGGCGTTCAGCTTCCCCACCCACCGCCACATCCGGTAGCGCACCGGGTGTTTGGAGAAGTGCTTGAGCTGGCCGCCGACGATGTGCCGGCAGGAGTGGCAGGAGATGGTGTACGCCCAGATCAGCACGATGTTGACCAGGAACACGAGGGTGCCCAGACCCATGTGGCCCCACTCGTAGTGCTCGTCGCGGAAGGCGAGCACGGTGTCGTAGGTCAGGACGCCGGCGACCAGGACCGCGGCGTAGAAGAAGTACCGGTGGACGTTCTGGAGGATCAGCGGGAAGCGGGTCTCGCCGGTGTACTTCTTGTGCGGCTCGGCCACCGCGCAGGCCGGTGGGGACGCCCAGAAGCCCCGGTAGTAGGCCTTGCGGTAGTAGTAGCAGGTCAGACGGAAGCCGAGCGGGAAGATCAGGATGAGGATCGCCGGCGACAGGGCCCACCAGCTGCCGAAGATCTCCCAGTTGGGCCCGGCGTGCATGGGCTCGCAGCGTTCCGCCAGACAGGGTGAGTAGAGCGGCGAGACATAGGGCGCCGCGTAGTAGTCCGTGTCGACGAAGGCCCGCCACGTCGACCACACGACGAAGACGAGCAGCCCGGCGGCGGTGGCGGCGGGGGCCAGCCACCAGCGGTCGGTCCGCAGATGCGGGGCGTCGATCGCGGCGCGTGTACCCGTTCGTACACCGCCGCTGTTCGGATGGGGTTCCGTACCAGTGGCCAACGCAGGACTCCGGTCGGGTTCAGGGGGCGTGGCGGTCGCGGGCGCCGAGTCCCTCGTCGTCCGAGTCCGTCCACAGGGTGTTGTCGTACGGGGTGTCGGGGATGGAGACCAGGTCGGGACGCTTGGCTTTCGCGAGCGCCGGGTCGGCGTCCCTCAGCAGTGCGAGGCTCTCGCGGAGCCGGTCGGCGTCCATTCGGACGCGGCGCATCTCGAGACCACCGCTGCCCAACTGCTGTTCCAGGCGTTTCACATACCGGAGCAGCTCGTCGAGACAGCGCTGTGCCGATGCCAGTTCGTCGTGCAGGGCCATGACGTGACCTCACTTGGGGCGGCAACGTTCATGTGCGCCTGCGAGTGTTGCGCGTCACACCGGCCGGTGTGAAGGGACGTGCACGGATTGGCGGATCGTGAGCCTCGGTGCGCGCCCCCTGTACGCCCTGGATTGCGCCGCATGGGTGGCCTTCGGCGCCGCCTTCGCCGTGTCGCCGCCCCGCGCCGAACCCTTTCCTCTTCAGTGGCCGCATACATCTGATCAGCTCCATATACCGCCAAACGTGATCCAAACCGGCGGCACACCCCCGGAGGTACGCGGCATGTCCCACGACGGCGTCGGACTGCGTGCAGTGATGCGCTCGGTCGCCTTCCTCACCGCGGGGGCGCTCGTCGTGCCCGCGCTCGCCGGCTGTAGCTCCGAGGACCCGGCCGGCAAGCCGCTCGCCGAGCAGGACGTGGCCCCCGCCGCCCGCGCGCTGGTCGCCGAGGGCGGCACCCTGCGCTGGGCCGTGGACTCGGTGCCGGAGACGCTGAACACGTTCCAGGCGGACGCCGACGGCACCACCACCCGGGTCGCGCAGGCCGTGCTGCCCTCGATGTACCGGCTCGACGTGAACGGGCGTCCGCAGGTCAACGCCGACTACCTGGAGAAGGCCGAGGTCGTCGACACCGAGCCCAAGCAGGTCGTGCTGTACAAGCTCAACCAGCAGGCGGTGTGGAGCGACGGCCGGGAGATCGGCGCCGCCGACTTCGCCGCGCAGTGGCGTGCCCTGTCCGGCAAGGACACCGCGTACTGGACGGCCCGCAACGCCGGCTACGACCGCATCGAGCGGATCGAGCGCGGGAAGAACGACCTGGAGGTCAAGGTCACCTTCGAGCGGCCGTACGCCGACTGGAAGTCGCTGTTCTCGCCGCTGTACCCGAAGGACGTCATGGGCACCCCGGACTCCTTCAACGACGGGGCGCGCAAGAAGCTCAAGGTCAGCGCGGGCCCGTACCGGCTGAAGAAGGTCGACCGCAAGGGCGAGGAGGTCACCCTCGACCGCAACCCGCGCTGGTGGGGCCACCCCGCCAAGCTGGACGAGATCGTGCTGCGGGCCGTGCCCCGCGACGAACGCGCCGCCGCGCTGGCCGAGGACAAGCTCGACCTGGCCGAGATCGACCCCGAGTCGGTCAAGCGGATCACCGTCGCCGCAGGTCCCAAGCGCGGCACGGGCAGCACCCCGCTCATGGGCCCCGGCAGCGACCTCAGCGCCGCCGACTCCCTGCGCTCCTGGGCCGTCGCCAACGGCTCCGACGAGGACGCCGCCGACGACGAGATCAGCGCCCGCGAGAAGCAGCGGCAGGCGGTCACGGAGTACGCCCGTCAGCAGCAGGCGCTGCGCGGCTTCGAGGTGCGCCGCTCCCTGGAGCCCGCCTACACCCAGCTCGCCCTCAACGGCGCCGACGGCCCCCTCGCCGACGAGCGGGTCCGCCGTGCCGTGGCCCGCGCCCTGGACCGGGAGGCCCTCGCCTCGGCGGTCCTCACCCCGCTGGGCCTGCCCGCCGAACCGGTCGGCAGCCACCTCGCGCTCTCCGGCCAGGCCGCCTACGCCGACAACAGCGGTGCGCTCGGCGGCCAGGACACCGCGGAGGCGCAGGCGCTCCTCGCGGACGCCGGATGGGTGCGGGGCGGTCCGGTCAAGGAGGAGAAGAAGAAGGGGGAGAAGGCGGCCGGGGCCGAGGGCGAGAAGGCCGGCGAGAAGCCGCAGGACGGCGACGACGACACGTACATCGTCGGCGAGGACGACAAGGCGCGCCGCGAGGCCGACCGGGAGAAGAAGGGCGGCGAGGGGTCCGAGCACCTCGCGCAGGACGGCAAGCAGTACACGAACAAGCTCCAGCAGGGCGGGGCGCCGGGCGCGTACGCCCCGCGGGGCACCGCCGCGCCGGCGGGCACCGCGGCGGGCGTGCTGGCCAAGGACGGCAAGCCGCTCACGCTCCGCTTCGTGCTGCCGTCGGGCCCGGGTTCGCAGACCCTGCGGACGGTGGCCGACCGGATCTCGGGGATGCTGGGGAAGGTCGGTATCCGCACCGAGATCTCCCAGGTCGAGGACGAGAGCTACTTCAAGGACCACATCGCGTCGGGCCAGTACGACCTCGCGCTGTACTCCTGGCCCGCCTCCGCCTTCCCCGCCACCGACGGCCGCCCGATCTACGCCAAGCCGGTACCGGCGGCCGACGGCTCCCTGAACGTCGAGCAGAACTACACACGGGTCGGCACCGACCAGGTGGACCAGCTCTTCGACCAGGCGGTGGCCACCCTGGACGAGAGCAAGAGCCGGGGCCTGATCCGCAAGGCCGACTCCCGCATCTGGGCGGCGGCGGGCTCCATCCCCCTGTACCAGCGACCCCAGCTGACGGCGGCGCGGAAGAACGTGGTGAACGCGGGCGCCTTCGGCTTCCAGACGCCGATCTACGAGGACATGGGCTTCCTGAAGAAGGGCGCGGCACCGAAGGCGAGCCCCACCGGAGACCAGTGAGGATCCCGGGCCTTCGAGGCAGCCTCCGCAGGGGCCCGAACCCCCTGCGGAGGCTGTCACCGTCAACGCCACGTACCATGGGGTGAGGCCGTGGCATGTACAGCCCGGCAGGGTCCGCGTAACACCAGACGTACGCGACGCCCCTTCCTAAGACTCCGGGAGTACGCCGCAATATGGCCACGCGCCACGACATCCGCAATGTCGCCATCGTCGCCCACGTCGACCACGGCAAGACCACCATCGTCGACGGCATGCTGAAGCAGGCCGGCGCCTTCGCCGCTCACCAGCTCGAAGGCGTCGACGACCGCATGATGGACTCGAACGACCTGGAGCGTGAGAAGGGCATCACGATCCTGGCCAAGAACACGGCGGTGAAGTACCACCCGAAGGACGGGGGGGACGTCATCACCATCAACATCATCGACACCCCCGGCCACGCCGACTTCGGCGGTGAGGTCGAGCGCGGTCTGTCCATGGTGGACGGCGTGGTGCTGCTCGTGGACGCCTCCGAGGGCCCGCTGCCGCAGACCCGCTTCGTGCTGCGCAAGGCGCTCCAGCAGCGCCTGCCCGTCATCCTGTGCATCAACAAGACGGACCGCCCGGACTCCCGGATCGACGAGGTCGTCAACGAGACCTACGACCTCTTCCTCGACCTGGACGCGGACGAGGAGCAGATCGAGTTCCCGATCGTGTACGCCTGCGGTCGTGACGGCATCGCCTCGCTGACCAAGCCGGAGAACGGCACGGTCCCCGCGGACTCCAACAGCCTGGAGCCGTTCTTCTCCACGATCCTCCAGCACATCCCGGCCCCGACCTACGACGAGGACGCCCCGCTCCAGGCCCACGTCACCAACCTGGACGCCGACAACTTCCTCGGCCGTATCGCGCTGCTCCGCGTCGAGCAGGGCGAGCTGCGCAAGGGCCAGACCGTCACGTGGATCAAGCGCGACGGCAGCATGTCCAACGTCCGCATCACCGAGCTGCTGATGACCGAGGCGCTCACCCGCAAGCCCGCCGAGGTGGCGGGGCCCGGTGACATCTGTGCCGTCGCCGGTATCGCGGACATCATGATCGGCGAGACCCTCGCCGACCCCGAGAACCCGATCCCGCTCCCGCTGATCACGGTCGACGAGCCCGCGATCTCCATGACCATCGGCACCAACACCTCACCGCTGGTCGGCCGTGGCGGCACCGGCAAGGGCGCCGACGCGAAGGCGGCCGTCAAGGACCGCAAGGTCACCGCGCGCCAGGTCAAGGACCGCCTCGACCGCGAGCTGATCGGTAACGTCTCGCTGCGGGTCCTCGACACCGAGCGTCCCGACGCCTGGGAGGTCCAGGGCCGTGGTGAGCTGGCGCTCGCCATCCTGGTCGAGCAGATGCGCCGCGAGGGCTTCGAGCTGACCATCGGCAAGCCCCAGGTCGTCACCAAGCAGGTCGACGGCAAGACGTACGAGCCCGTCGAGCGCATGACGATCGACGTCCCCGAGGAGCACATGGGCGCGGTCACGCAGCTCATGGGCGTCCGCAAGGGCCGCATGGACAACATGTCCAACCACGGCTCGGGCTGGGTCCGCATGGAGTTCGTCGTGCCGTCGCGCGGTCTCATCGGGTTCCGGACCGAGTTCCTGACCCAGACCCGCGGTACGGGTATCGGCCACTCCATCCACGAGGGCTTCGAGCCCTGGTTCGGCAACCTCCAGACCCGTAACAACGGTTCGCTGGTCGCCGACCGCGCCGGTGCCGTCACCGCCTTCGCGATGACGAACCTCCAGGAGCGCGGTGTGCTGTTCACCGACCCCGGCACCGAGGTGTACGAGGGCATGATCGTCGGCGAGAACTCGCGCTCCGACGACATGGACGTGAACATCACCAAGGAGAAGAAGCTCACGAACATGCGGTCGTCCTCGGCCGACTCGTTCGAGGCGATCGTGCCGCCGCGCAAGCTCTCCCTGGAGCAGTCCCTGGAGTTCTGCCGCGACGACGAGTGCGTGGAGGTCACCCCGGAGGCGGTTCGCATCCGCAAGGTGAACCTGGACGCCCGTGAGCGCGCCCGCGCCGCGAGCCGCGCCAAGCACGGCTGACAATCGGTCGCTTGAGGCCCGGGTGCCCCCATCTTGGGGGTGCCCGGGCTTTTTGCAACTCATTTTCAGTCGGTTTCCCGGCGGCGATGTCCGTAATGCGGAGATCCACGCCCGATACCCATGTAACACGTCCGTTTCGCGGCCTTATCCCGCCAGACGGTTTGTCCAAATTTCGGAAGATGTACGCGCCAGCTGTGACTGAATCGAGATTTAAAGACAGTGGTCGCCGGTTGGCTCATGGCAGATAGTTAGCCGCGTAGCGCTCGGGTCAATGGGTCTCGCGCCGTGGGGACGGCGCCGACTCTCGAGCACCAGGGGGTGTCTGACCCTCCGTCAGGGGTGTCGGAGGAAAGACGTGAACCCCCTCCTGTTGGTGAACACGTGGAGTCATGAGGAGGAGTCCCATGCGCGGTGTCACAAGCACCTGGTGGGTCACAGCGTCAGCAGTCGTCGGCAACTGCGCCCCGGCGCGCGGCGATCGGCTCTGAAGGGCCACGCCCTTACCACTACGCGCGTCCGGCTGCGGGTTCTCCCGTGGGCCGTGCGTCGCCGCTGACGCTTCTTCATGATCCGAACCGCGATCGCGCACTTCTCGCGCGGGTCGCCGGTTCGGCACACCCACACCTGTGAAATGGGCGAACTGTGACAAGTCCTATCGACATCGAGGGCGGCGGTACATCGGTCGTCGTCGACGGCGAGAAAGCGCCGAAGACGAAACCGGAGGAGGCCAAGCAGCTCGAAGGCCGCTCTCCGGGCCAGTTGATGTGGATCCGCTTCAAGCGCGACCGCACCGGAGTGATCTCGGCGTACGTCGTGATCTTCTTCTTCGTGGTCGGCCTCGCGGCCCCGCTGATCTCCAAGCTGTACGGCAAGGACCCGTACACGGTGTTCGCGGACGAGCGCCCCGAGCTGTTCGACAGCGCCGGTGTGCCGATCCAGCCCAACGGCGGCATCAGCGGCGAGTTCTGGTTCGGACTGGAGCCCGGCAACGGCTACGACGTCTTCACCAAGCTGATCTACGGCATCCGCAACTCCCTGATGATCTCGCTCGCGGTCACCGTCGCGACGGTGCTGACCGGCATCCTCCTCGGGGTCGCGGCCGGCTATCTCGGCGGCCGGACGGACTACTGGATCAGCCGGGTCATCGACTTCCTCCTCGCCTTCCCGGCCCAGCTGTTCTTCATCGCGAGCATGCCGGTCGTGGTCTCGCTGTTCGTCAGCCCGCGCGACGAGACCCCGGTGTACGTCCGGGTCGTCGCCCTGATCACGGTGCAGTGGTTCCTGGGCTGGATGAGTCTGGGGCGCATCCTGCGCGGCACCACACTCGCCCTGCGAGAACGGGAGTTCATCGAAGCCGCCAAGGTCAGCGGGGCGTCTCCGGCACGCATCATCCGCCGGGAGATCCTGCCCAACGTGGTCACACCGATCCTGGTGCAGTCGACGTACATGCTCCCCAACTTCGTGACCGCCGAGGCCGGACTGTCCTTCCTCGGCGTGGGAATCGTCGAACCGACGCCGGACTGGGGACAGATGTTCTCCAAGGCGTCGACCGAACTCGTGATGCAGAACGACATCACCTACATGTTCTTCCCGGGCATCTCGATGATCATCTTCATCGTGGCGTTCAACCTGCTCGGGGACTCGGTCAGGGACGCCTTCGATCCCAAGACGGCGCGCTGACCGCCTAGTTGTGGGCAATCCTCGCCCGACACCGACCGGATGGCACCTCTGGCGCCGGTCCGCACTTCAAATCGCACCTGGTGACAGTGGCACCGGTGACACAAGATGGGTGGAATCTGAGTGATGGGTAAGGGTGGACGCCGCGCGTACGCCGCGCTCTCACTGCTCGCGGCGGGGGCTCTCGTGCTCACCGGCTGCAGCGAGGGTGGCAGCAAAGGCAACGACAACGACAAGCAGGACAAGGAGAACGCCGAGCGGCAGCAGTCCGGCATCACCTTCGGCGACGCGAAGGCCTCGACCGGCCCGGCCGCCGAGGTGCCCGGCGCCAAGGCGGGCGGCACGATCACGGTGCTCCAGCGCGACAGCTTCGCGCACCTCGACCCCGGACAGATCTACGTCTCGGACGAGATGGCCCTCTCGCAGCTGATACACCGCGGTCTGACCAGCTACAAGGCGACCAGCGACGACGGCCAGAAGCACGAGGTCGTCGGCGACCTGGCCACCGACAGCGGTACGACCACGGACGGCGGCAAGACCTGGAAGTTCACGCTCAAGGACGGGATCAAGTGGGCCGACGGCTCCGCGATCACCGCCAAGGACGTGCGCCAGACCTTCGAGCGGCTCTTCGCCCCGTTCGTCTCCAACGGCCCGACGTTCATCCAGCAGTGGATGGCCAACACCCCGGGCGCGGAGTACCGCAAGCTGCTCCCGGACGGTCCGTACAAGGGCAAGCACCTGCCGGACAGCGTCCTTGAGACGCCCGACGACAAGACGATCGTCTTCAAGTTCGAGACGGCCAAGCCCGACCTGCCGTACGCGCTCGCCATGGCGGGCTACTCCATCGTGTCGGCGGAGAAGGACACCAAGGAGAAGTACGACAAGGCCCCGATGACCGCGGGCCCGTACAAGATCTCCGAGTTCAAGTCCGGCAAGTCGATGACGCTGGTCAAGAACACCAACTGGGACCCGAAGACCGACGCGATCCGCCACCAGTACGTCGACCAGTTCAACTTCGAGTTCAACAAGCAGTTCGAGGACTCCACCAAGGCGATCCTCGACGACTCGGGCGCGAACGCGACCGCGGTCAGCTTCACCAACCAGGTCGACGCGGGCAACCTGACCAAGGTCCTCAACGACGCCGCGCTGAAGTCCCGCACGGTCTCCGGCTACCAGCCGTACGTGGGCCAGATGAACATCAACCTGTCCCAGCCGGAGATGCAGTCGAAGGAGGTCCGCGAGGCCATCGCCTACGCGCTGCCCATCACGCCGTTCGTGCGTGCCTTCGGCGGCACCGACGCGATGGAGGTCGCCGGCGGTCTCATCAGCCCGACCGTGACCGGCTACGACCCGAAGTTCGACCCCTTCGGCAAGAAGGCCAAGCCCGCGGGTGACCCGGCCAAGGCCAAGCAGCTCCTGGAGAAGGCCGACAAGGTCGGACTGAAGCTGACCTTCGGCTACATCAACACCCCCGAGGGCCAGCAGTACTCCACCGCCATGGCGGCGGGCCTGGAGAAGGCCGGCTTCGACGTCCAGCGCCAGGAGATCCCGGCCGAGACGTACTACGACCAGGTCAGCAAGGTCAAGAACAACTACGACATCTACCACACCGCGTGGGGTGCCGACTGGCCGAGCGCGTCCACCGTGATCCCGCCGCTGTACGACGGCCGCCAGATCCAGGACGGCGCGTCCAACTACTCGCACATCAACGACCCGAAGGTGAACGCCGACATCGACGCGGCCGCCGCCCTCACCGACCCGGTCAAGGCGGCCGAGGCCTGGAACAAGATCAACGAGTACATCGTGAAGGACGTCGTCTCCAACATCCCGACGGCGTACTACAAGCAGACCCAGATCGCCGGGTCCAAGATCGGCGGCATTGTGTACGACGACGTCATCGGCGGCGTCGACCCGCGCAGGCTGTACGTGAAGTAACCCGTCCAAGCGGCGTCAGGTGCGTCCCGTCCCGTGCCGGGACGCACCGCGCCGCCCAGGTCTGAAGCCCGAAAGCTGCCACTGAGATGCTGCGCTTCCTCTTCCGCCGGATCCTCGGCTCACTCGTGATCCTGGTCCTGCTGACCGTGGTCGCCTTCCTGCTCTTCTTCGGTATGCCCCGTGACCCGGCGCTGCTGATGTGCGGCAAGACGTGCACACCCGATGCCCTGGCGAACATCCACCAGACGCTCGGGCTCGACAAGTCGATCCCGGAGCAGTTCTGGATCTTCCTGTCGGGACTCGTGGCCGGCCGCGACGACTTCGTCCAAGGTCCTTGCCCCGCCCCGTGCTTCGGGTACTCGTACCACACCAACGAATCCGTCTGGTCGACCCTGCTGGACCGGCTGCCGCTCACGCTCTCGCTGGCGTTCGGCGCCACGATCGTCTTCCTGTTCGTCGGCCTCGGCACCGGACTGCTCGCCGCCTGGAAGCGCGGCACACTCGTGGACAAGTCGTTCACCGCGGGCTCCATGGTGCTCAGTTCGATGCAGATCTACTTCCTGGGCCCGCTGGCGCTCGCCATCCTCGTGTACCAGACACACGCCTTCGACGAGCCCAAGTACACCGCCCTGACCGACAATCCGGCCGCCTGGTTCACCGGGTTGATGATCCCCTGGGTCGTCCTGTCGACGATCTTCGCCGCGCAGTACACCCGTATGGCACGCTCCGCGATGATCGAACAGCTCCAGGAGGAGCACGTCCGCACCGCCCGCGCCAAGGGCATGAGCAGCCGCTATGTCTTCTTCCGGTACGCCTGGCGCGGCTCCCTCATCCCCATCGTCACCATCATCGGCATCGACCTCAGCTCGCTGCTCGGCGGCGCGATCATCACCGAGTACACCTTCGGCCTGCCCGGCCTCGGGCGGCTCGCGGTGGAGTCGGTGCAGTTCAGCGATCTGCCGCTGCTGCTGGGCGTGATGCTGTTCTCCGCCGCCGTGATCCTGCTGTGCAACATCGTCGTAGACGCCTGCTACGCCCTCATCGACCCGCGCGTGCGGCTGTCCTAGGAGCTCTGTCGTGACCACTCTGACCAAGGAGGCCGGGGCACCCGTCCCGTCCGACGCGGGCGCCTTCCTCTCGGTGCGGGACCTGCACGTCAGCTTCCGAACCGAGGACGGCGTCGTCCGGGCCGTCGACGGTCTCTCCTTCGACCTGGAGCGCGGCAAGACGCTGGGCATCGTCGGTGAGTCGGGCTCCGGCAAGTCCGTGACCAACCTGACCATCCTGGGGCTGCACAACCCGAAGTTCACCACCGTCGAGGGCGAGATCCTGCTGGAGGGGCGGGAGTTGACCACCGCGCGCGAGTCCGAGCTGGAGAAGCTGCGCGGCAACAAGGTCGCCATGATCTTCCAGGACCCGCTGACCGCGCTCTCGCCGTACTACACGGTGGGCCGGCAGATCGCCGAGCCCTTCATGAAGCACACCGGTGCCTCCAAGAAGGTGGCCTGGGAGCGTGCGGTGGAGATGCTCGGCAAGGTCGGCATCCCCAACCCCAAGGAGCGGGCGAAGGACTACCCGCACCAGTTCTCCGGCGGTATGCGCCAGCGCGCGATGATCGCGATGGCGCTGGTGTGCGACCCGGACCTGCTGATCGCGGACGAGCCGACCACCGCGCTGGACGTGACGGTCCAGGCGCAGATCCTGGACCTGCTGAAGGACCTCCAGCAGGAGTTCGGCTCGGCGATCATCTTCATCACCCATGACCTCGGTGTCATCGCCGACATGGCCGACGACATCATGGTGATGTACGCGGGCGGCGCCATCGAGCGCGGTACGACGAACGAGGTGCTGCGCTCACCGCAACACCCGTACACCTGGGGCCTGTTGAACTCGATGCCGCGCATCGACTCCGACCTCGGCGCCCCGCTCGCGCCGATCCCGGGCGCCCCGCCCTCGCTGCTCAACCCGCCGTCCGGCTGCCGCTTCCACCCGCGCTGCACCTTCCAGGGCCGGGTCGGCGGCACCCGCTGCGTCGACGAACGCCCTCTGCTGGCCCCGGACCGCGCCTCGGCGTGTCATCTGACGGCGGAGCAGAAGCGGACCATTTTCATCGAGGAGATCAAGCCCAGCCTGGGCTAGGAGGACACACGTCATGAAAGAGGACCTGGTCCTTCCCGCCCCGCGTGAGGCGACCACCGACTCGGCCGGCGACCCCTTGCTGGTCGTGGAGGGGCTCACCAAGCACTTCCCCGTCAAGGGCGGCTTCCCGATCCGCCGCACGGTCGGCGCCGTGCAGGCCGTCGACGGCATCGACCTGACCGTGAACGTCGGCGAGAGCTTCGGCCTGGTCGGCGAGTCGGGCTGCGGCAAGTCGACCACGGGCCGGCTGATCACCCGGCTCATGGAGCCGACGGCCGGCAGCATCTCGTACCGCGGCAAGGACATCACGCACGCGTCCCGCAGGGAACTGGCGCCGATCCGCTCCGAGATCCAGATGATCTTCCAGGACCCGTACTCCTCGCTGAACCCGCGGCAGACGGTGGGCAAGATCATCTCGGGGCCCATGGAGATCAACGGGATCGAACCGGAGGGCGGCCGTGAGAAGCGGGTCCGCGAGCTCCTGGAGATCGTCGGTCTCAACCCCGAGCACTACAACCGCTTCCCGCACGAGTTCTCCGGCGGCCAGCGGCAACGCATCGGTGTGGCCCGGGCGTTGGCCCTGGAGCCGAAGCTGATCGTCGCCGACGAGCCGGTGTCGGCGCTCGACGTCTCCATCCAGGCGCAGGTGGTGAACCTGCTGCAGCAGGTGCGGCAGGAACTGGGCATCGCGTTCCTGTTCATCGCCCACGACCTCGCCGTCGTACGGCACTTCTCGCAGCGTGTGGCGGTCATGTACCTCGGCAAGATCATCGAGGTCGGCGACCGGGAGTCCATCTACACCCGGCCTCGCCACCCCTACACCCATGCCCTGCTGTCCGCGGTGCCCGAGGTGAACCTGTCGGACGAGAGTGCGCCCGACCGTGAGCGGATCCGGCTGGCGGGCGATGTGCCGTCGCCGATCTCGCCGCCGTCGGGGTGCCGGTTCCGTACGCGGTGCTGGAAGGCGCAGGACAAGTGCGCGGCCGAGGAGCCGCCGTTGGTGCAGATCTCCGGGAACCGGGAGGGGCATCTGACGGCTTGCCACTTTCCGGAGGATCCGACGATCGAGGGGCGGGACGAGGACATCGTGCTGGACCCTGCGTTGGCTGCGCTGGAGGAGGACCTGGGCGACTGATCGGTTGCCGGGGGCTGTTGTGTGTCGGCTGCGGGTGCGTGGGGGCTGGTCGCGCCCGCGCGGCGGAGCGGCAAACTGATACAGCCCCGCGCCCCTGGTCACGGGGCGCTTCGCGCCACCGTGACCAATTCCGGGCTTCCCGGCGTCACCGGACTCCGGTCCCAGTCGCCGTACTGTTCCTCCACCACCAGGCCCGCCTCCGCCAGGAACTTCTCCAGGGTCGGCGGGTCGAGGAAGCGCAGTGTGCTGGTGGTGACCTGAGGGTGGTCCCAGCGGACACCCTCGAAGGTCGAGGTGAAGGTCACACGGTCGCCGATCACCGGATGGACGACCTCGTGCCACATCCACGCGACCGTGCCGTTCTCGTCGGCGGCCTCGTACACCCGGTCCGGTGTCCAGGACTCCCAGGCGCGGGCGGCCGGGTTCCGGGTCTCGAAGACGAAACGGCCGCCGTCTGCGAGGGCGGCGCGGACCGCGCGCAGGGCGGTGCGCAGTTCCTCGTCGCCGAGGAGGGTCTGGAAGGCGTGCCCGGTCATCGTGACGAGGTCGAACTCGCCGCGCCAGGCCCGTGAGCGCAGATCCCCGAGCACCCACTCCACGCCGGGCTCCCGGCGCCGTGCCTGGACCAGCATCGCGGCGGCGGGGTCGAGTCCGGTGAGCTGCCCGGGGTGTCCGGCCCGGCGGGCCGCGGCGAGCAGGCGTCCGGTGCCGCAGCCGACGTCCAGCACGGTGGGTGCGGACATCACGAGACCGATGTAGAAGTCATCACCCGGACCCCAGGGGTTGAGGGAGTCGTACAGCGCGGCGAGCGAGAGATCCGCGAACGAGCGATCGACCATCGCGGCAGTCTGTCACAGGTGCCTGGGCCGTATGGCGGGATCCAGGTATGACGAAGGCCCGTACCTGGGGAGGTACGGGCCTTCGTTCCCCTGGAGCGGACGTTCATGGGCTCGGGTCAATGGGCCGAGAAAGTCCGTTCCACAGAGGGCGGCGGCTGACGGAAAAGGGGTGTTGTCAGACCGCTGCCTCGGGGTCCTTGGAGAGACGAGGGGTGGGAACGGTTCCCTCCGTCTCGGGGTAGTGGCACGCGGTCAGGTGGCCGGGCTTGTTGCCCTCGACCTGGACCAGCGGGGGTGCCTCGGTCGCGCACTTCTCCGTCGCCTTCCAGCAACGGGTCCGGAAGCGGCAGCCCGAGGGCGGGTTCAGGGGAGACGGTACATCGCCGGTGAGGCGGATGCGCTCGCGGGTCGGTGTATCGTCCACCGTTGCTTCCGGCACGGCCGACAGCAGGGCCCGCGTGTAGGGGTGGCGGGGGTTGCCGTACAGGTCGTCGCGGTCCGCGATCTCGACGATCTTGCCGAGGTACATGACCGCGACACGCTGCGAGAAGTGCCGTACGACGGCGAGGTCGTGGGCGATGAAGACGAACGCGATGCCCAGTTCCTGCTGCACCTTCTGGAGCAGGTTGACGACCTGGGCCTGGATCGACACGTCGAGCGCCGAGACCGGCTCGTCCGCCACGATCAGCTTCGGCTCCAGGGCCAGGGCGCGGGCGACCCCGATGCGCTGGCGCTGGCCGCCGGAGAACTCGTGCGGGAAGCGGTTGTAGTGCTCGGGGTTGAGACCGACGATCTCCAGGAGCTCGCGGACCCGCTTCTCGCGGCCGCCCTCCGGGGTGATGCCGTTGATCTCCATCGGGCCCGAGATGATCTTGCCGACCGTCTGGCGCGGGTTCAGTGACGCGTAGGGGTCCTGGAAGATCATCTGGATCTCGGAGCGGATCGGCGCCAGTTCCCTGCGGGACGCGTGCGTGATGTCCTTGCCGCGATACGAGATCGTGCCGGCCGTCGGCTCCATGAGCCGGGTGATCAGCCGGCCCGTGGTCGACTTGCCGCAGCCCGACTCGCCGACCAGGCCGAGGGCCTCGCCCTCGTTCACCTGGAAGTCCAGGCCGTCGACGGCCTGCACGGCGCCGACCGTGCGGCGGATCGGGAAGCCGCCCTTGACCGGGAAGTGCTTGGTCAGGCCCGCGACGTCCAGGAGGGGGGTGGTGTTGCTCATGGTGGTGAATCCCGTCTTGTACGTCAGTGGGTCCGGGCCGCGACGTGCTCGGTGAAGAGCTCGTGCTTCTGGTCCGCCGTCAGGTGGCACGCCGAGCCCCGCCCGTCGAGGACCTTCAGCTCCGGCCGCTCACTGGAGCACAGCCCGCCGGCGACCTTCTCCGCGAAGGCGCACCGGGGGTGGAAGCGGCAGCCCGACGGCGGGTTGAGCAGCGAGGGGGGCGAGCCCGGGATCGGGGAGAGCGGCACGTCGACCGGCCCGTTCAGGCTCGGCATCGACCCCAGCAGCCCCAGCGTGTAGGGGTGGTCGGGGGTGCGCAGCACCTCCTCCTTGGTGCCCCGCTCCACACAGCGCCCGCCGTACATCACCAGCACGTCGTCCGCGATGTCGGCGATGACACCGAGGTCGTGCGTGATGAAGATGATCGCCGTGCCGAACTCCTGCTGGAGGTCCTTGAGCAGGTCCATGATCTGCGCCTGGACCGTCACGTCGAGCGCCGTGGTGGGCTCGTCGGCGATCAGCAGCTCCGGGTCGCACACCAGCGCCATCGCGATCATCGCGCGCTGGCGCATACCGCCGGAGAACTGGTGCGGGTAGTCGTCCACCCGCATGTCCGGCTGCGGGATGCCCACCCGGCGCAGCATCTCGATGGACCGCGCCCGGGCCTCCTTGCGGGAGGCGCCGGTGTGCTTGCGGTACGTCTCGCCGATCTGCGCGCCGATGGTGTGGTACGGCGACAGGGAGGCCAGCGCGTCCTGGAAGATCATGGACATCTTGTTGCCGCGCAGCTTCTCCAGCTCGCGCTCGGAGGCGGTGATCAGCTCCTTGCCGTCGAGCAGGATCTCGCCGTCGAGCATGGTGTTGCGCGGGTCGTGCAGGCCCAGGATCGCCATGTTGGTGACGGACTTGCCGGAGCCCGACTCACCGACGATGCCGAGGGTCTGGCCCTTCTCCACGTCGAAGGAGAGCCCGTCGACGGCCTTGACGACACCGTCCTCGGTGGAGAAGTGGACTTTGAGGTCGCGGACGGAGAGGAAGGGGGTGCTCATGGTCTCTCCTTAAGCGAGGCGCACGCGCGGGTCGATGAGGGCGTACAGGGCGTCGACCACGATGTTGAAGACGACGATCGCGCCGGCCGCGACGAGCACGACACCGAGCAGCATCGGCAGGTCGTTGGTGCTGACCGCCTTGACGGAGAGCATGCCGAGACCCTGGAGGCTGAACGTCGACTCGGTGATGATCGCACCACCGAGCAGCACACCGAGGTCGAGGCCGAAGATGGTGACGATGGGTCCCATCGCGCCGCGCCAGGCGAAGCGGAAGAAGACCGTGCGGCGGGACATGCCCTTGGCGCGGGCGGTGCGGACGTAGTCCTCGCTGAGCGCTTCCACCATCTGGGAGCGCGTCATACGGGTGTAGTTGGCCGTCCAGATCAGGGACAGCACGATCCATGGCACCAGCAGACCCTTGGCCCAGGCCGCCGGGTCGTCCGTGAAGGGGGTGTAGCTGGCCCGGTCCAGCACCTGCCACTGGTCGACCAGCAGATAGGTGGCGAGGACGCCGACGACGTAGATCTGCATCGAGGAGGCGACCAGCGAGGCGGAGCTCGCGATCTTGTCCAGGGCCTTGCCCTGCTTCACGGCGGCCAGCATGCCCGCGCCGATGCCGAAGGTCAGGTAGATGACCGAGCTGCCGAGCGAGAGCGACAGGGTGGTCGGGAAGCGGTCCATGATGGTGCCGAGGACCGGCTCGCGGTTCTGGAACGAGTAGCCGAGGCAGGGCGCGTTGCAGTTGCCGAACGACGTGTAGTCGCGGCCGACGAAGATGCCCTTGAGCCAGTCCCAGTACTGCACAGGCAGTGGATCGGCGATCCCCAGGTTCTTCCGCACCAGCTCCAGAGTCTCGGGGGTGCAGGCCTTGCCGCAGGCGATGCGGGCGGGGTCGCGCGGGGCGGCGTAGAACAGGACGAACACGATGGCGCTGATGATCAGCAGGATCACCGCGGCGCCGAGAATTCGTCGGACAAGGAAGCGGAGCATGGCAGTTGGGATTTCCTGACGGATGCCGAAGGGGGGAAGGAGGCGGGGCGGCCGAGGGCCGCCCCGCCACGAGGGCCGGTCGTCAGGCCTTCACGAACGTCTTGTAGAGCAGCGTCGCGGAGAAGTTCGGGTCGAACATCGCTCCGCCGACCTTGTTGCCGTAGACGTAGTAACGGCGCTGGTACATCTCGGGGATGATCGGCGCGACTTCTTCCATGATCCGCTTGTCGAGCGCGGCCCAGGCGGCACCGGCCTTCTTCTGGTCGGTGATGACCACGTTCTTCTGGATGGTCTCGTCGATCCAGGGGACCTTCGTCTGCGAGACGTTGTAGAGGCCGTCGCCGACGCTGGCGCTGTCGAACAGCGGCTGCATCATCGTGTAGGCGGTCGGCCAGTCCGGGGACCAGCCGTACCACATCACGTCGAAGGAGTTGTCGACCTTCGCGATCTGGTCGTAGTACGTCGTGGAGTCGACCGGCTTGATGACCGGGGTGAAGCCGGCCTCCTTCAGCGCGTTCTCGATGACGACCTTGGTCTTGTTGTAGGTCGGGTCCTGCGGGAAGGCGTAGACGATCTTCATGCCCTCCTTGCCGGCCTCCTTCAGCAGCTTCTTCGCGGCGGCCGGGTCGCCCTGCGGCTTCTTCAGCTTGCCGTAGATGTCGAACTTCTCGCGGCCCAGGATGTCGGGGCTGAGGATCGTGGTCGCGAAGTCGCCGGAGGACGGGCCGCCGTAGATCTGCCGGATCTGCTGGAGCGGCCAGGCCATGTTGAGGGCCTGGCGGACCTTGAGGTCGGTGACGCGCTTGGTGTTGATCGCGTAGTAGTACGTGCCGGTGAGCAGGCCGTTGAAGGTGCGCTTCTTCAGTTCCGGGTCGGTGAGGACCTTCTGGATGCGCTCGGCGGGCACGCCCTTGTAGATGGAGACCGCGAAGGCGTCGTTGCCCTGGGAGGCGATGAGACGGTCCGTGGAGTCCAGGGTCTCGATGCCGAAGGTGAACTCGAAGCCGTCCGGGTAGTTGTTGCGGATGGCGTCGGTCGCCGGGTCCCAGTGCTTGTTGCGGACCAGCGTCATCGACTTGTCGGTCGTGTGGTTCTTGATCTTGTACGGACCACAGGCTGCCGGGTTCTTGTCGTACTTCTCCTTGGTGTCCAGCTTCGGGGACACCGCGGCGTACGAGTGCATCGCCATCGTGAAGTTGAAGTCGGGGCGGGCCTCGGCCAGGTTGAACGTGATCGTCCGCTTGGCCTTGTCCGTCACGATCTGCGAGAGGTGCTTGCCCTTGTAGGGGCCCTCGTAGGCGTCACGCCACTTGCCGCCCTTGCCGGTCAGCGCGATCTGGACGTAGCTGGCGGACTCGATGATGTACGGGGCCCACAGCCGCTCGATGCCGTGGCGCACGTCCTCGACGGTCAGCTCGCTGCCGTCCTCCCACTTCAGACCCTCCTTCAGCGTGAAGGTCCAGGTCTTGCCCGCGTCGGACATCGTGCCGGTGTCCGTGGCCAGGTCGCCGACGAGCTTCTGCGAGCCGTCCGCGGCGACCTTGTAGCCGGTCAGGCAGCGGTGCAGGAGCAGCGCGGCGGTCGAGTTGTACGCGTAGTAGATGCGACCCGGGTCCAGGTGCGAGAAGTCGTCCGGGGCCAGACCGTAGATCGTCCCGCCCTTCTTCGCCCCGGCGATCTCCGGCGCGGGGCCGGTCGAGTCCGCCGCGGTGCCGACCGTGACCTTGGAGTACGTCTTGGCACCCTCGGTCGCGCTACCGCCGCCGCCCCCCGCGTCGCCGCTGCTGCACGCGGACAGCAGCGTCGAGCCCGCGGCCGCGACAGATGTGGCTATGACGAAGTTTCTGCGGGAAAGAGACATGGCTGACCCGATTTCTTGTGGATAGGGATGGTGCTTGGTGTACTCCGGCCGGGCCCCGTCGCTCGGCGGAGTGGGGTGGCTCAGCGCTTCGTCTTGGGGTCCAGCGCGTCGCGGACCGAGTCGCCGAGCAGGTTGAAGGCGACGACGAAGACCACCATGGAGAGACCAGGGAAGAGCATGAAGGTGATGTCGTCCTGGTAGTACTTGGCGCCGAACTGGAGCATGACGCCCCAGTCGGGCGTGGGGTCGGTGAGCCCCACGCCGAGGAAGGCGAGACCCGCCTCCGCCGTCACGTAGGCGGGCAGCAGGAGGGTCGACTGGATCAGGATCGGCGTCCACAGGTTGGGCAGCAGTTCCTTGAAGATGATCCGGGCCGGCGAGGCACCGGTGACCTTGGCGGCCTCCACGAACTCCCGCTCGCGCAGGGCGAGCACCTCGCCGCGCAGCAGCCGGGCGATGGAGGCCCAGCCGAAGGCGGTCATCACGGTGATGAGGCTGGTGACGGTGAGCCAGATCGGGGTGTTCTCCTCGGGCGACACGAAGATCGCCAGCACGACCGGCCAGAAGGCGATGAAGAACAGCGTCTGAGGGAAGGCCAGCAGGATGTCGATGACCCGGCCGACGAAGTAGTCCGTGCGACCGCCCAGGTAACCGGCGGTGATGCCGATGACGACGCCGAGCAGGGTCGTCAGGAGCGTGGCCGCGGTGGCGATGAGCAGCGAGTTGCGCATGCCGTAGAGCAGGAAGGTGAGGACGTCCCGGCCGAGCTGCGGCTCGACGCCGAACCAGAAGTCACCGCTGATGCCGCCGTTGGCCTTGATCGGGAAGCCGAACTCGTTGAGCAGCCCCGGAGTGTTGATGCCGTACGTCGTGTACGGGTCCTTGCCGTAGAGCTTGGAGATCAGCGGAGCGCCGATCGACACCACGAAGAAGAAGAGGACCACGTAGCCGGATATGACGCCTGCCCGGTCCCGTCTGAAACGGCTCCAGGCGAGCCGTCCCGGCGAGCGGCTCTCGTTGCCCTTGAGAGCCGAGGACTTCACCGGCGCCGCGCTGTCTTCGTCGGTCACCTCGAGCGAGGTGACCGGGGAAGGGGTTGGGGGGGTCATGATGCTCCGTGCCCTGTGGATCAAGGACTCCGCAGGGCGGTCCCTACGGGCTACGCCGGACTTTTTCAACGCAATTCATTCAAGGTCAATAAATTCTCGGTCGACTTGGGTTTCTCTTTACTTTCTTTGCCTTTCTTTGACCTGCTGCTAGCTACGCGTGTAGCGTGCCGTGATCGGCCCGTGTCTTACATCGGACCAACTACCCCAATCGGGCAATGAGTTCGATATACGGACGGTCGAGTGTCGAAATCCGTACATAGGAGGGTCGCAATCCAACGGTTCGGCATCGGATCGTGAAGATCCATTGCGCGCCCCGCGGGAGATCCATTGCGGCGGAGGTCGGACCTTCCGGGGCGTTCCCCGAAAGGGTGACTACGTGTGCGGTTTGCCTGTTTTGCGCCGATATTGGCCGGTAACGGAACAGTGCAGTCACACAGGAGGAACTCCATGCGCGGAGCCACGCACGCCAAAGGGGCCGCATGCGCGGTGGCGGTCGCCCTCGCCGCCACGGCCTGCGGGGGCGGGGACAGCGACAGCGGCGGCGGCAGTGGCGACGGCGGCGCGGTGCTGAGCTCGTCCTGGGGTGACCCGCAGAACCCGCTGGAGCCCGCCAACACCAACGAGGTGCAGGGCGGCAAGGTCCTCGACATGATCTTCCGGTCCCTGAAGAAGTACGACCCGGAGACCGGCGAGGCCCAGGACATGCTCGCCGAGAAGATCGAGACGAGCGACTCCCAGAACTTCACCATCACCGTCAAGGACGGCTGGACCTTCAGCAACGGCGAGAAGGTCACGGCGAAGTCGTTCGTGGACGCCTGGAACTACGGGGCCAGCCTCAAGAACAACCAGAAGAACGCGTACTTCTTCAGCTACATCGAGGGCTACGACAAGGCGCACCCGGAGGACGGCAGCAAGCAGAGCGCCCAGACGCTCTCCGGACTGAAGGTCACCGGCACCAACACCTTCACCGTCAAGCTCAGCCAGAAGTTCTCGACCTTCCCCGACACCCTCGGCTACCCGGCCTACGCCCCGCTCCCGCAGGCGTTCTTCACCGACCACGCGGCCTGGGTGAAGAAGCCGATCGGCAACGGCCCGTACACGATCGACTCGTACACCAAGGGCTCGCAGATGGCCCTGAAGAAGTGGGACGGCTACCCGGGTGAGGACAAGGCGCAGAACGGCGGGGTGACCCTCAAGGTCTACACCGACAACAACACCGCCTACACCGACCTCATGGCCGGCAACCTCGACCTGGTCGACGACGTCCCGGCCGCCCAGCTCAAGAACGTCTCCAGCGACCTCGGCGACCGGTACATCAACACCCCGGCCGGCATCATCCAGACCCTCGCGTTCCCGTTCTACGACAGCGCCTGGAACAAGAGCGGGATGGACAAGGTCCGCACCGGCCTGTCCCGCGCGATCAACCGCGAGCAGATCACCGAGACGATCTTCCAGAAGACCCGCACCCCCGCCACCGACTGGACCTCCCCGGTCCTCGGCGAGGCCGGCGGCTTCCAGGACGGCCTGTGCGGCGACGCCTGCGACTACGACCCCGACGAGGCCAAGAAGCTCATCGAGGAGGGCGGCGGGCTGCCCGGCGGGCAGATCAAGATCACGTACAACGCGGACACCGGATCCCACAAGACGTGGGTCGACGCGGTCTGCAACTCCATCAACAACGCGCTCGACAACGACAAGGCCTGCGTCGGCAACCCGGTCGGCACCTTCGCCGACTTCCGCACCCAGATCACCGACCAGAAGATGTCGGGCCCCTTCCGCGCCGGCTGGCAGATGGACTACCCGCTCATCCAGAACTTCCTCCAGCCGCTCTACTACACCAACGCCTCCTCCAACGACGGCAAGTGGTCCAACGAGGACTTCGACAAGCTCGTCGACGAGGCCAACGCCGAGACCGACACCGCCAAGGCGATCGAGACGTTCCAGAAGGCCGAGGAGGTCGTCCGGGACAACATGGCCGCCATCCCGCTCTGGTACCAGAACGGCAGCGCCGGCTACTCGGAGCGGCTCTCCAACGTGAAACTCAACCCGTTCAGCGTCCCCGTCTACAACGAGATCAAGGTCAGCTGACCCGCCATGGGACGCTACGTCGTCCGGCGTCTGCTCCAGATGATCCCGGTGTTCATCGGCGCCACCCTCCTGATCTTCCTCATGGTCAACGTGATGGGCGACCCCATCGCGGGCCTGTGCGGCGACCGGCAGTGCGACCCCGCCACGGCCGCCCAGCTGGAGAAGGAGTTCGGCCTCGACAAACCGGTCTGGCAGCAATACCTGACCTACATGGGGAACGTCTTCACCGGCGACTTCGGCACCGCGTTCAACGGGCAGGAGGTCACCGAGCTGATGGCCACGGCGTTCCCCGTCACGATCCGGCTGACGATCGTCGCGATCTTCTTCGAGATCGTCATCGGCATCACGCTGGGTGTCGTCACGGGCCTGCGCCGCGGCCGGCCCGTCGACACCTCGGTCCTGATGTTCACGCTCGTGGTGATCTCGGTCCCGACGTTCGTCACCGGTCTGGTGCTCCAGCTCCTCCTCGGCGTCGAGTGGGGCTGGATCAAACCGTCGGTGTCCACGGACGCCACCTTCGGCGAGCTGATCGTGCCGGGCCTGGTCCTGGCGTCGGTCTCCCTGGCGTACGTGACCCGGCTGACCCGTACCTCCATCGCGGAGAACAGACGCTCCGACTACGTCCGTACGGCGGTGGCGAAGGGGCTGCCGCGCCGCCGGGTCATCACCCGCCACCTGCTCCGGAACTCGCTGATCCCGGTGGTCACCTTCATCGGCACCGACATCGGCGCGCTGATGGGCGGGGCGATCGTCACCGAGCGCATCTTCAACATCCACGGCGTCGGCTACCAGCTCTACCAGGGCATCCTTCGCCAGAACACCCAGACCGTCGTCGGGTTCGTGACGGTCCTGGTCCTGGTGTTCCTGGTCGCCAACCTGATCGTCGACCTCCTGTACGCCGTCCTCGACCCCAGGATCCGCTATGCCTGAGCAGCCTCACGACGACCAAGCGATCGCCGCGACCGGCATGGGCGGGGCGATGGATCTGGCGATGAGCGAGGGCGAGACCCTGGAGAAGGCACCAGGAGGTCCCCAGGGGACAGGCCCAGCGGACAAGCCCCGCAGTCTCTGGTCGGACGCCTGGCGAGACCTCCGCCGCAACCCGGTCTTCATCATCTCCGGGCTGGTCATCCTCTTCCTGGTCGTCATTTCGCTCTGGCCGTCCCTCATCGCCTCCGGCAATCCCCTCAAGTGCGACCTGGCCAAGGCGCAGGAGGGCTCACAGCCCGGCCACCCCTTCGGCTTCGACGGTCAGGGCTGCGACGTCTACACACGCACGGTGTACGGCGCCCGTACGTCGGTGACGGTCGGCGTCTGCGCCACGCTCGGGGTCGCGATCCTCGGCTCGGTCCTCGGGGGACTGGCCGGCTTCTTCGGCGGGTTCTGGGACTCGATCCTGTCCCGCATCACGGACGTGTTCTTCGCGATCCCGGTGGTGCTGGGCGGCCTGGTGCTGCTCTCGGTGGTGACCAGCAACACGGTCTGGCCGGTGATCGGCTTCATGGTGCTGCTGGGCTGGCCCCAGATCTCGCGCATCGCCCGGGGCTCGGTCATCACGGCCAAACAGAACGACTACGTGCAGGCGGCGAAGGCGCTGGGCGCGTCCAACTCCCGCCAGTTGCTCCGCCACATCGCCCCGAACGCGGTGGCCCCGGTCATCGTCGTGGCGACGATCGCCCTGGGCACGTACATCGCGCTGGAGGCCACCCTGTCCTACCTCGGCGTAGGCCTGAAGCCCCCCACCGTCAGCTGGGGTATCGACATCTCCTCGGCCTCCGCCTACATCCGCCAGGCCCCCCACATGCTCCTCTGGCCGGCCGGCGCCCTCGCCCTCACCGTCCTCGCATTCATCATGCTCGGCGACGCGGTCCGCGACGCCCTCGACCCGAAGCTGAGGTGAGTCGGCGTCATGTTGCTCGAAGTGCGTGATCTGCATGTGGAGTTCCGGACGCGGGACGGGGTCGCCAAGGCGGTCAACGGGGTCGACTACGCGGTGGACGAGGGGGAGACGCTCGCGGTGCTCGGTGAGTCGGGGTCCGGGAAGTCGGTGACGGCGCAGGCGGTGATGGGGATCCTCGACATGCCGCCCGGGCGGATCACCGGGGGCGAGATCCTCTTCCAGGGCAAGGACCTGCTGAAGCTGAAGGAGGAGGAGCGGCGGAAGGTCCGTGGCGCCGAGATGGCGATGATCTTCCAGGACGCGCTGTCCTCGCTGAACCCGGTGCTCTCCGTGGGCGACCAGCTCGGCGAGATGTTCGTCGTCCACCGCGGGATGTCGAAGAAGGACGCGCGGGCCAAGTCGATCGAGCTGATGGACCGGGTGCGCATCCCGGCCGCGAAGGAACGGGTCAAGCAGTACCCGCACCAGTTCTCCGGCGGTATGCGCCAGCGCATCATGATCGCGATGGCCATGGCCCTGGAGCCCGCCCTGATCATCGCCGACGAACCGACGACCGCACTGGACGTCACCGTCCAGGCCCAGGTCATGGACCTGCTCGCGGAGTTGCAGCGCGAGCTCAACATGGGCCTCATCCTCATCACCCACGACCTCGGCGTCGTCGCCGACGTCGCCGACCGGATCGCGGTGATGTACGCGGGCCGGATCGTCGAGTCGGCCCCCGTCCACGACATCTACAAGGCACCGGCCCACCCCTACACCAAGGGCCTCCTGGACTCCATCCCGCGCCTGGACCAGAAGGGCCAGGAGCTCTACGCCATCAAGGGCCTGCCTCCCAACCTCATGAACATCCCGCCGGGCTGCGCCTTCAACCCCCGCTGTCCCATGGCCCAGGACGTGTGCCGGACGGACGTACCCCCGCTGTACGACGTCTCCGAAGACCGCACCAGCGCCTGCCACTTCTGGAGGGAGTGTCTGAATGGCTGAGCCTCAGGAGCCGATTCTGGAAGTCAGCGGGCTGGTCAAGCACTACCCGCTCACCACGGGCATCCTCTTCAAGAAGCAGGTCGGCGCCGTGAAGGCGGTCGACGGCGTCGACTTCGCCCTCGGCCGCGGCGAAACCCTCGGCATCGTGGGCGAGTCGGGCTGCGGCAAGTCCACGGTCGCCAAGATGCTGGTCAACCTGGAACGTCCGACCGCCGGCACGATCAAGTACAAGGGCGAGGACCTCGCCAAGCTCTCCGGCAAGGCCCTCAAGTCGGTCCGCCGCAACATCCAGATGGTCTTCCAGGACCCGTACACCTCCCTCAACCCCCGTATGACGGTGGGCGACATCATCGGGGAGCCGTACGAGATCCACCCGGAGGTGGCGCCGAAGGGCGACCGCCGCAAGAAGGTCCAGGACCTCCTGGACGTGGTCGGTCTGAACCCGGAGTACATCAACCGCTACCCCCACCAGTTCTCCGGCGGCCAGCGCCAACGCATCGGCATCGCACGGGGGTTGGCGCTCCGCCCGGAGGTGATCGTCGCGGACGAACCGGTCTCGGCGCTCGACGTCTCCGTCCAGGCCCAGGTCATCAACCTGATGGACCGGCTCCAGAACGAGTTCGACCTGTCGTACGTCTTCATCGCCCACGACCTGTCGATCGTCCGTCACATCTCGGACCGCGTGGGCGTGATGTACCTCGGTCGCATCGTGGAGATCGGCAAGGACGCGGAGATCTACGACCACCCCACGCACCCCTACACCCAGGCCCTGCTCTCCGCGGTCCCGGTCCCCGACCCCGAGGCCCGCGAACACCGGGAGCGCATCATCCTCTCCGGAGACGTCCCCTCCCCGACCAACATCCCCTCCGGCTGCCGCTTCCGCACCCGCTGCTGGAAGGCCCAGGAACGCTGCGCCCTGGAGGTACCGGCCCTGGCGGTCCCCAGCGAGTTCCGCCTCCTCCCGGGCCCGGCGGCCCATGACTCGGCCTGCCATTTCGCGGAGGAGAAACAGGTGGTGCCGCCGGAGGCGCCGGACAGCAACGGACCGGGGTGACATGGCGCACCCCGGTCCGTTTACGGCACCCGCACGGCCGTACGTTCTTTAGACTGACGCGTCCGTATATCGGGACCGGGTCGGTCAAGTTGCCTGCGTGTTAACGCGATTCATGGGTGTTTGTGTCGTTACGACAGCCCCAACGACCGCTTCAGGAAGTCGACCTGGAGCAGGAGCAGGTTCTCCGCGACCTGCTCCTGCGGGGTCATGTGGGTCACGCCCGACAGGGGCAGCACCTCGTGCGGGCGGCCCGCCGAGAGCAGGGCCGAGGACAGCCGCAGGGTGTGGGCCGCGACGACGTTGTCGTCCGCCAGACCGTGGACGATCATCAGCGGCCGGTGCGGCTCGGCGGGGGAGGAGAGGCCCTCGTCGGTCAGCAGGGAACTCCTGGCGTACGACTCCGGAGACGCCGTCGGATCGCCCAGGTACCGCTCCGTGTAGTGCGTGTCGTACAGCCGCCAGTCCGTCACCGGCGCCCCCGCGATCCCGGCGTGGAAGACATCGGGCCGGCGCAGCACCGCGAGCCCCGCCAGCCAACCGCCGTACGACCAGCCCCGGATCGCCACCCGGGAGAGGTCGAGCGGATACGACTTCGCCAGTGCCTCAAGCGCCTCGACCTGGTCGTCCAGGGACACCGTGAGGTCGTGGTGGATCGCCTTCTCCCAGGCCGGCGAGCGGCCGGGGGTGCCGCGCCCGTCCGCGACGACCACCGCGAAACCCTGGTCGGCGAACCACTGCGAGGTGAGGTGCGCGTTGTGGGCGGCCAGGACGCGCGGGCCGTGCGGACCACCGTAGGGATCCATCAAAACCGGCAACGGGGTCGCACCGTCGTGATCTTGAGGCAGCAGCACGGCGCACGGGATCCGCCGTGCGCCCCCCTCGGTGAGGATCATGCGCGGTGACATACCGGGATCTTCGGCATACGACGTGACAGTCGCCGTCCGCTTGCCGTCCCGCAGCACCTGCGCCTGCGCCCCGGCCCGCCCCGGCGTCGCCGACACCAGCACGGTCACGCCCCCGGCGCGCACCGCCGAGTGCACACCCGGCTCCTGCGAGACGCGCTCCATGCCGAGCTCGTTCACCCGGTACACATGCACCTCGCCGGTCTCCGCCGCGGCCGCGCGCTCCCCGGCCGACGCGGAGACCAGCACGTCGTCGTCGGAGACGTCCAGCACCGCGCGGACGTGCAGCTGCGGCCCTGTCAGCGGGCGTTCGCCGACGGCCAGGACCCGCGCACCCCCCTCGTCGGCGATCCGGACGAGCCGCCCGGAAGGGCTCCAACAGGGCACCCCTGGGAAAAGATCAAGCCAAATTGGATCTTCGTCGGCGTGCACCATCCGGGTCGCCCCCGACGCGGTGTCCACGGCCAGGAACAACTGGCTGCGCTGGTCCCGGGCCTGCACCAGCACCAGCGGTGCACCCGCCGCTGACCAGTGCACATGCGCCAGATACGGGTAGCGCTTCCGATCCCAGGACACCTCCGTGCGCGCCCCGTCGAGGCCGATCACGAAGAGCCGGACCTCCGCGTTCGCCGTCCCCGCCGCCGGGTACGCGACGTGCTGTGGATCACGTTCGGGACGGGCCGGGTCGGAGATCCACCAGCGCCGTACGGGAGTGTCGTCCGCGCGTGCGACCAGCAGCTGGTCCGACTCCGGCGACCACCAGAAGCCCCGCGAGCGCCCCATCTCCTCGGCCGCGATGAACTCCGCGAGCCCGTAGGTGACTTGTTCCGACTCCGGCTCGGCCAGCGCCCGGTCCCCCTCGCCCTCGGCGCCCGTGATGCGCAGGGCGCCCTGAGCGACGTAGGCGACGAACCGGCCGTCGGGGGAGGGGCGCGGGTCGATCACCGGTCCCGGGACGGGGAGTTCACGTGCCGTGCCGGCCCGTAGCTCCGCCGCGAAAAGCCGTCCTGACAAGGCGAAAGAGGCCAACTCGACCGCCGCGTCGGTGGCGTAGCCGACGATCCCGGCCCCGCCCTCACGGCTCCGCTCGCGCCGTGCCCGCTCCTCGGGCGACAGGTCCTCCGAGGCACCGCCGAGCAGGGCGCGCGGGTCGGCCGCCACGCGCTCCCCGCCGTCCGCGGGGTCGAGCACCCACAGCGAACTCGCCCGGTCCGTACCGGAGGACGAGCGCAGGAACACGACACGGGAACCGTCGGGAGCCACCGTGAACGCGCGTGGGGCGCCGAGCGTGAAGCGCTGGGTCCGGGCATGCCGGCGGGGGAAGGAGTCGGACGTCGTCGTCATGCTCTGACCATATTGGCCATGCGCCCCCTTGTGCGGCAGTGCGCCGACGGATGCGCGCGCACGGATAGTTATGATCACTAGCGCATAGTGGGTATGAACCTGCTGGCGCCTGTATGGATTTATCTGCCCCCTGGTCCGACCCCCGCGCTCTTGGGATCTTTGGAGGTGAGCCGCCGTGGCACTTTCGATTTCGGCGGTGGTGCTGCTGGCGATCATCGTCTTCCTGCTGGTCAAGAAGTCAGGGCTGAAGGCCGGACATGCGGTGGTCTGCATGTTGCTCGGCTTCTACCTGGCCTCTTCGACCGTGGCGCCGACGATCAGTGAGCTGACGACCAACATCGCGGGGATGATCGGCAGCATCAAGTTCTGACGCCTTTAGGGTGGGGTCCATGACGGAACCCCCCGCCCGGCGTCTGCTGCTGGTGCACGCGCACCCGGACGACGAGTCGATCAACAACGGCGCGACGATGGCTCGCTATGCGGCCGAGGGTGCCCTCGTGACCCTGGTCACCTGCACGCTCGGTGAGCGCGGCGAGGTCATCCCGGCCGAGCTCCAGCACCTCACCGGCACCGCCCTCGGCGAGTACCGGCTGGGCGAGCTCACCGCCGCGATGCGCGAACTCGGCGTTGAGGACTTCCGTCTGCTCGGCGGCCCCGGCCGCTACCGGGACTCCGGGATGATGGGCCTCGCCGACAACGACGACCCGGCCTGCTTCTGGCAGGCGGACGTCGACGAGGCCGCCGCGCGGCTGGTCGAGGTGATCCTGGAGGTACGCCCCCAGGTCCTCGTCACCTACGACGAGAACGGCGGCTACGGCCACCCCGACCACATCCAGGCCCACCGCGTCGCCATGCGCGCCGCCGACCTGGCCGCCGAAGCGGGCTGGACGATCCCCAAGATCTACTGGAACCGCGTCCCGCGCTCGGTGGGCGAGCAGGCCTTCGAGCGGCTGGCCGAGGTGCTGCCGGGGCTCCCCTTCGACAAGCCGGGCGTCCTCGACGACGTCCCCGGCGTCGTGGCCGACGAGCGGATCACCACCGAGATCGACGGCACCGCGTACGCCGCCGCCAAGGCCGCCGCGATGGCCGCCCACGCCACCCAGGTCACCGTCGCCGAGCCGTACTTCGTGCTCTCCAACGACCTCGCGCAGCCCGTCTTCACCACCGAGTACTACGAGTTGGTACGCGGAGAAAGGGCACTCGGAGCGCGCGAGACCGATCTCTTCGCCGGTACGGAGGCGACCTCATGAACGAGCCCGGATCCCTCCTCGCCCAGCCCCTGAAGGCGCCGGCCGCCGGACGGGTGCTGGTGTACATCGGTCTCTTCGCGCTCGGCGCGGTCGTCGGCGCCGCCGGGTCGCTGGTGCAGGCCGGCTGGTTCCCGGGCGGGCTGCTGCTCGCGCTCGCCGGTGAGGCCGGCCTCTGTCTGGGCGGCGCGCGTGCCGTCGGCAGCCGGGGCGGGGCCGTCGCACCGGCCGCCGGCTGGATGCTCGCCGTCATCCTGCTCACCGCGAGCCGACCGGAAGGCGACTTCCTCTTCGGCGCGGGAACCGGCTCGTATCTCTTCCTGCTCGGCGGCATGGCCACAGCTGTGATCTGCGCCACGCTTGGGTCGGGGCGGCAACCGGGCGGCGATGGCGTCCGACTTGGCAAGTGACGTACCACTTCGCCGCGACTGGGACGTGCGAGTCCGGTGTGGGTTTCCCCAGCGGTCGTGGGATACGCGCCAGAAGTGGCCAGTATGGTGGTGCGCGCCGCCGAGCCGCCCGCGCAGTTGAGGTCGACACGGCCGGTGGAGCCAACCGGGAGAACCTGCCTTGAGTCGTGAAACTGACAGTCCGTCCTCCGGGCCCAACGGGCGCGGCGGAGCCGCCTACCCTTCGGGCACGCCGCCTTACGGGACCCCCATGGCTTCCGACGACGGTATGGACGCGGGCCGTTCGGGCACGCAGTCCGACGAGCGCAAGACCGAGACCACGCTGACGACCCGGATCCGGATCAACATCCCCGGGTCGCGGCCCATCCCGCCGGTCGTCGTGCGCACACCGGTCGCGGATGCCGAGCCCGCCGCGCCCGCGGCCGAGACACCGGCTCCGGGCGCCCCCACGGGCACCGCCGCGCCCGCGGCCGAGCCGGCGCCGCCCGCCGAGGAGAAGGCGAGCAACTGGTTCGCGCCGCGCAAGTCCGGTCCGCCCAAGGGCGGTCAGGGTGGCGGCGCGGCCAACGGGGCGGGTGCGCCCGGGGGTTCGGGTGCGGCTCCCGCCGGTTCCGGCGCGGCTCCCGGCGGCGCGCGTCCCGGCTCCGCTCCTGGACGCCCCGGTGGTGTGGTCGGCGCCATGAGCGTGCCGGGCGGCTCCCGTCCCGGCGGCGGTACGAACGGTGCGGGGCTCCCCGGTGCGACCGGCGGCCCCGTGGCGCCCGGGCACGGCGGCGGCACCGGCTCCTTCGACGTGACCGAGGCGCTGGCGGCGGGGCCGCTGGGCAACGGTTCGCGTCCGGGCGGTGAGCCGCGGCGCGACGAGCTGCCGTACTTCACGGAGAACGGCGGCGGTGCACAGAACGGGCATAACGGGCAGGGCGGTTACGGCTCCCAGGGCGGCCCGGGCGGTGCGGGTGGCGCGAACGGCTACGACGCCTCCGACGACTTCAACAGCTCGACGGGCTCGCACAGCCTGGACGGCCTGAACGACTTCAACAGCTCCACCGGCTCGCACCGCTTCGACCCCTCCAACGACTTCAACGGCCCGAACGACTTCGCCGGCCCGAACGGCCGTGGCGGCCCCCAGGGCCCCGCGGGCCCGACGGGCGGCCCGGTCACCGGCGACGGTCCGGTCGTACCGCCGGTCAGCGGCGGGCCGGGCGGCCCTGGTGGGCTCGGCGGTCCGGGTGGCCCGGGCGGTCACCGTCGGCCTGGTGGGCCTGGTGGGCCTGGTGGGCCTGGTGGCTCCGGCATCCCCGGTGCCCCCGGCGGCCCTGGCGGTCCCGGCGGCCCCGGTGTCCCGGGCGGCTACGGCGGCCCTGGTGCTCCTGGCGGCCCCGGTGCCCCCGGCGCCTCCGCCGGAATGACCGGCCTCGCGGGGCCGGGCGCGGGCACGCTCCCCGGTGTCGGTCCCCACGGCGGCCCCGGCGGCCCCGGTCGTGGCCCCGGCGGCGGTATGAGCGACGACACCGCGATCCTCACCCCGCAGAAGCCGGCCCCCGAGCCGGGCACCCCCGGCTACGGCACCCCCGGCACCCCGCCGGACAACGTCTCCGGGCACACCGTCACCAGCGGTATCCCGGTCGTGTCGCCCGGCGCCCAGAACCCGCCGTTCGGGCCGGGCGCCCCCTCCGACGGACCGATGCAGCACACCGCGCCGAAGCTCCCCGAGCCGGTGGCGCAGAATGTGCCGGCCTCGTCCAAGAAGCCCAAGAAGAAGGGCCGCAACAAGCTGGTCCTGGTCGGCACCGGTGTGTTCGTCATCGCGGCCGGTGCCTACGGCGCCGGGCTGCTGATGAACCACTCCGACGTGCCCAAGGGCACCACGGTGCTCGGTGTCGACATCGGCGGCGGCACCCGTGACGACGCCGTCAAGAAGCTCGACGACGCGTTCGGCGACCGGGTGAACAAGCCGCTGAAGCTCTCGGTCGGCGGCAAGACCGTCGAGCTCAAGCCGGACCAGGCGGGCCTCCAGTTCGACGAGCAGGCCACGGTCGCCGTGGCCGCGCAGAGCGACTACAACCCCATGTCCGTCATCGGCTCCCTCTTCGGCAACCACCGGGTCGTCGAGCCGAACATGCCGGTGGACGAGGAGAAGCTGACCGCCGCCCTCAAGGACGCCGGCGGCAGCTCCGGCTCGGTGACCGAGGGCACGATCAAGTTCACCTCGGCCGGCAAGGCCGTCGCCGTCTACGGCAAGGCGGGCAAGGGCATCGACGTCGCCAAGTCGACCAGCGCGGTCGAGGAGGCGTACCGGACCCAGGTGGAGACGGGCACGGCGGGCGCGGTCACGGTCGCGACGACCACCCAGCAGCCGGCGATCACCAACGCCGAGGTCGACCGGATGATGAAGGCGTTCGCGGAGCCCGCGATGTCCGAGAACGTCCTGATCAAGGGCGGCGGGCAGCAGATCGAGTTCGGTGCCCTGTCCCTGCCGAAGATCCTCGGCGTCAAGGCCGTCGACGGCAAGCTCGTGGACACGTACGACCTGGAGGCGCTGAAGGAGGCGTACGGCACCACCTTCGACGGCGTGAAGGTCAAGACGGCGACCGGGGAGCGGGACATCCTGCCGCAGGACGTCGTCTCCGTACTGCGCAAGGTGCTGCTCGGCAAGACGACCGCGGAGCGCACCGGGGAGATCGACACCAACCCCAGCTAGCGGTCCGCGCACCGACCAGGGGGCACTCGGCGGACGCCGGGTGCCCCTTCGTCGTATGACATCTGTCATCCGGCAGTCAGGATCGCCGACACTGCCGGGCCAGGGGGCCCGAGCGCCACCCTGGATCACATGACAACGACAGCGGTCGCATTCGACCAGGTGAGCAAGGCGTACGGCGAGGTCCGGGCCGTGGACGGGCTGACGCTGAGTCTGTATCCGGGGGAGACCGTGGCGCTGCTGGGGCCCAACGGCGCCGGTAAGTCGACCACGCTCGATCTGCTGCTGGGTCTCAAGAACCCCGACAGCGGCAGTGTGCGGCTCTTCGGCACCGAGCCGCGTGAGGCGATCGTCGCCGGGCGGGTGGGGGCGATGCTGCAGAGCGGTGGGCTGATGGACGAGGTCACCGTCGCGGAACTGGTGCGGCTCGCCTGTGATCTGCATCCGAAGCCCTACCGGCCGAACGACGTGCTCGCCCGCGCCGGGATCTCCCAGCTCGCCGACCGCAAGGTCGACAAGCTCTCCGGCGGCCAGGCCCAGCGCGTCCGCTTCGCCCTCGCGACCGCCGGCGACAGCGACCTGATCGTCCTGGACGAGCCCACCACCGGCATGGACGTCACCACCCGTCAGGGCTTCTGGGCCACCATGCGCGAGCAGGCCGACCAGGGGCGGACCGTCCTGTTCGCCACCCACTACCTCGAAGAGGCCGACGCGATCGCCGACCGCGTACTCGTCCTGCACCGCGGCCGGCTCCTCGCGGACGGCACCGCGGCCGAGATCAAGGCGAAGGCGGGCGTACGGCGGATCTCCTTCGACCTGGAGGCCCCGGTCGACGAGACGGCCCTGCGCGGCCTCCCCTTCCTGACCACCCTCACCGTCTCGGGCCCCACCGTCCGCATCCAGTCCACGGACGCCGACGCCACCGTCCACGCCCTCTACGGCCTCGGCGTCCACCCCCGCAACCTCGAAGTCGCCGGACTCGGCCTGGAGCAGGCCTTCGTCGCCATCACCGCCGCCGAGGAGGCTCGTACCTCATGAACAGCCTGATCAAGCTGGAACTCACCCGCGCCCTGCGCAACCGCAAGTTCCTGTTCTTCTCCGTGATCTACCCGGCGGTCCTGTTCCTGCTCATCGCGGGCAGCTCCAGTACGACGGAGAAGGTCGACGGCACGGGCCTGACCCTGCCGACCTACATGATGGTCTCGATGGCCTCCTTCGGGGCCCTCACGGCCGTCCTGATGGGCAACAGCGAGCGCATCGCGAAGGAGCGGGCGGCCGGGTGGGTGCGCCAGCTGCGCCTGACCACACTGCCGGGCCGCGGTTACGTCCTCGCGAAGACCGCGAGTGCCGCCGTCGTCAGCCTGCCCTCCATCGTCGTCGTCTTCGCCGTCGCTGCGGTCGTGAAGGACGTACGACTGGACGCCTGGCAGTGGCTCGCCCTCACCGGCGCGATCTGGGCCGGAAGCCTCGTCTTCGCCGCCCTGGGCGTCGCGCTCGGCTACCTCGCCAACGGCGACGCGGTCCGCCCGATCACGATGATCACCTACTTCGGGCTGTCCATCCTGGGCGGCCTGTGGATGCCGACGACGACCTTCCCGGCGTGGCTCCAGGACATCGCCAAGTGGGTGCCCACCCACGCGTACGCTGCCCTGGGGCAGGCGATCGAGCAGAGCCAGACCCCGCATGCCAAGGACATCGCCGTCCTCGCCGTCTACTTCGCCCTGTTCACCGGCGGCGCGGCCTGGCTGTACCGGAAGGACACGCTGAAGGCGTGAGGACGATGACCGACGACGGGCTTCCCGCGGAGCTCCGGGCGGAGAACTCGATCCGGGTGGGCCAGGCGCCCCGCAACCGGGCGGACGCGGTGCGCAAGCTCGTCTGGATCCTGCCCTGGCTGGTCTTCCTCGGCTCCCCGGTGCGGGACCTGGACTCCGGCGGCCACTCGACGGCCGCGACCGTAGCCGGCTGGGTGGCCCTGGTCGCCTTCACCGGCGTCTATCTGACCCTGGTCTTCCGGAACATGGGCCGCCCGTTCTCCGGCCCGACGGTGGGCGCCCTGGTCGCCCTGCTCGGCGCCCTCGCCGTCGTCCTGTGCCTCAGCCTCGGCAGCGCCTGGATCGGCCTGTTCGTGTACGTCTCCGTCACGTGCGGCGCGACCTTGCCGCAGCGGATCGCGTACTGGGCGGTCGGGGCGAACACCCTCGCGATGGTGCTGGTCGGCCTGTACGTCGGCTCGGAGGACTGGAGCCTGGTCCTGGTGGTGCTGCTCCTGGGCTTCGCGATGATGGGCGTGAAGCAACTGGTGCGGACGACCGTGGAGTTGCGCAAGGCCCGTGCGACGGTAGCCCAACTGGCCGCGAACGAGGAGCGGTTGCGCCTGGCCAGGGACCTGCACGACCTGCTCGGCCACTCGCTCTCGCTGATCACCCTCAAGAGCGAGCTCGCGGGCCGGATGCTCCCCGCCCACCCCGACAAGGCGGCCCAGCAGGTCGCCGACATCGAACAGGTCAGCCGCCAGGCCCTGGTCGACGTCCGCGCGGCCGTCTCCGGCTACCGGCGCGCCCGCCTGGCCGCCGAACTCGCGGGCGCACAGGTCGCTTTGACCGCGGCCGACGTCACCGCGGAGGTGCCCGCCGAACCCGACCTCGACGGCGTCCCCGAGGAGAGCGAGGCCGCCCTCGCCTGGGCGCTGCGCGAGGCGGTCACCAACGTCGTACGGCACAGCGGCGCGACCCGCTGCACGATCGAGCTCCTGCGGCGCCAGACCCTCGACGGGCCGGTACTGGAACTCTCCGTCGAGGACAACGGCTCCGGAGGCTCCGGCAAGGACCCCGGCAACGGACTGACGGGCCTGTCCGAACGCCTGGAGAAGGCGGGCGGCGGCCTGGAGGCGGGCCGTACGAAGCACGGCTTCCGCCTGGTCGCCCGCGTCCCCGCCACCCCGTCCGCGCCCGTAGGATCCGGCGCATGAGCCCTACGATCAAGGTCCTCCTCGCCGAGGACCAGTCGATGGTCCGCGAGGCCCTCGCCGCCCTCCTCGGACTGGAGGACGACATCGAGGTCGTCGCCCAGGTGGCCCGCGGCGACGAGGTGCTGGCCGCGGCCCGCGCCCACGACATCGACGTGGCTCTCCTGGACATCGAGATGCCGGGCGCCACGGGCATCGAGGCGGCCGCCCAGGTCCACCGGGAACTCCCGGCGGTCAAACTGGTCGTCCTCACCACCTTCGGCCGCCCCGGCTACCTCCGCAGCGCGATGGAGGCGGGCGCCGACGCCTTCCTGGTCAAGGACGCCCCCGCGGCCCAACTGGCGGCAGCGGTACGCAAGGTGCTGGCGGGGGAGCGGGTCATCGACCCGACGCTGGCGGCAGCGGCGCTGGCGGACGGCGCGAATCCGCTGACGGACCGAGAGCGCGAGGTCCTGCGGGCGGCGGAGGACGGCTCGACGAACGCGGAGCTGGCGCAGTCGTTGCATTTGTCGCAGGGGACGGTCCGCAACTACCTCTCGACGGCGATCCAGAAACTGGCGGTACGCAACAGGGCGGAAGCAGCGCGCCTGGCAAGAGAGAAGGGCTGGCTGTAGCCCACCTAGGGGCGCGGGGAACTGCGCGACAAGCCACGACGAAGCCGCAGCCGCCCCACAACCATCAGTTCAACATCGCTCGCGCGGCATGAGCCTGCTGCCGAACCCGAGCAGAAGCCGGCTCATCCACGGCCTCCACGACATCCGCGTACGCATCCAACTCCCGTGCCCCGCCCAGGAAGTCCCCGCGCTGCACCAACAACTGCGCCCGCTCATACCGCAACCGAGCAGGATGCGAAGGCAGCAGCAGCCCCAACTCCACCGCCCATAACGCCACATCCGACCGCTCCGGCCGAGCCGCCGCCCACGCCCGCACGTTGTTCAGAATCCGCAGCACCACATCCAACGGATCCGCCGGCTCCAACATGGACGGCTGCAACGGCGCCCCCGTCGCCCCCGCCACCAACAACTCCGCGTCGGACCCGCTCAGCACCCGCCCCCCGTCGAACGGATCGGCGAGCACCTGCTCCTCCGCCTCCCCGAACCCGACGACGAAGTGCCCCGGCAGCGCGACCCCGTACACATGAGCCCCCGCACGCCGCGCGACCTCCATCCACACCACGGACAGCAGGATGGGCAGCCCCCGCCGCCGCAGCAGCACCGAGTGCAGCAGCGAGGACTCCAGCCGCTGATAGTCGCCAGGTGTGCCACGGAAACCACACCGCTCCCCGAGCAGCTCCCGCAGGGACACCGCCCAGGAGCGCGGTCCACCGGGACGGAACGGCAGCCGCCCCGCCAGCCGGTCCAGTTCGATCTGCGCCGCGTCCAGGCCCGCCTCGTCCAGCGTCCCGTCCGCCTCCGCGCCCACCAGCAGGCACAGCGACGACAGATCGGGCCGTTCGGACCGCGCCTCTTCGGCGAACCGCCGGCGCAGTTCGGCGGAGCGTTCCGGGGACGGGGGGCGGAGGGGACGCATAGCTGGCTCGTGCCCGGTCACGATGATCCGTACCGGCCGCTGCCGGGACCGGCCGGTTCCCGGTAGTGGTGGTACGCGTGATGCGCGGCGAAGCCCATCCCGGCGTACAGCGCCCGCGCGCCCGCGTTGTCCGTCTCGACCTGGAGCCACGCGGCGGACGCGCCCTCGTCGAGCGCCCGGCGGGCCAGCGCGGCCATCACCGTGGTGGCCAGCCCGCGCCGCCGCTGCTCGGGATCCACCTCGACGGCGGAGAAGGAGGCCCACCGCCCGTCGACGACACACCGTCCGATGGCGGCCGGAGCCGCTCCCTCGGAGGAACCCGGCACGGTCGCGAACCACACCGAGGGACCGCTCCCCAGCACCTTGAGGGCCACCTCGCTCACCCCCTTGCGCTGGTACCGGGCGAGCCATGTCTCGTCCGCGTCGCGGGCCAGCAGCACCTCGTCCGCCCCGGCCCGGTCGGCGAGCGGCGCCAGCGCGCCGATCCACAGCTCGGCGGTCACCTCACGCTCCCACCCCCGCCGCTCCAGCTCCGCGCACAGCAGCTCCTGCGTGCCCTCGGCGCCGGTCGCGGTCTGGATGTACGCGGGCAGCCCGCGCTCGCCGTACCAGCGTCGTACGGCCTCCAGGGCCTCGTCCAGCGGCATCCCCGGGTCGCCGATCGGGAGCACCGAGTTGGCCCGCCGGGTGAACCCCGACGCGGCCCGCAGCTCCCACTCGCCGAGTCGCTCGCTCTCCACCGGCCGCCACGCGCGCGTGGTGACATGCGCGAGTTCCTCGTAGGAGGCGGAGGGGCCCCGGCGGCGGGCCGGGGCGTTCGGCACGACCTTGCCCGCGACCAGCGAGGATTCCGCGATGTGGACGGTCTCGCCACTCTTCCGTGTGATCAGCAGCACACCGTTGTCCCATGATGCGAGAACACCCACCGTGTCGGTGAACTTCTCACCCGGAACCGCAGGATCGTTCATGCGGCGTACTGAGACCCGTTTACCCACGTCAGCAGCGGTGATACGGACCTCAAGGCGCCCCGTCGCAGAGATTTCCACAGGTCAGTTCACCCCTCCTGTTCGGATCATGCCCAAGAACGGAGATACTAGGGGCGGGCATCGACGACGCCGCGCTCCCGCGCGCCAGGCGGCAGGGCCTGAGGAGGCCCGCCAGCGCCCTATCGAGGAGGAACGACAGCGTGACCTACGTCATCGCGCAGCCTTGTGTCGACGTGAAGGACAAGGCGTGCATCGAAGAGTGCCCGGTCGACTGCATCTACGAGGGCTCCCGGTCCTTGTACATCCACCCGGACGAATGCGTCGACTGTGGTGCCTGTGAGCCGGTCTGCCCGGTCGAGGCGATCTTCTACGAGGACGACACTCCAGAGGAGTGGAAGGACTACTACAAGGCGAACGTCGAGTTCTTCGACGAGCTCGGCTCCCCCGGCGGCGCCAGCAAGCTGGGCCTGATCGAGCGCGACCACCCCTTCGTCGCCGCGCTGCCGCCGCAGAACCAGTAAGAGCGGCCCGGACTCCGCGCCGCCTCGGTCCCGTACGGCTCGATCACCCCTGATCGCCGTACGGGACCGAGGCGTTTGCCGTACGCGTGCTGTACCAGAAAGTGAGCCAGACACCGTGTCCGCAGTCTCCGACCGTCTCCCCACCTTCCCCTGGGACAAGCTCGAGCCGTACAAGAAGACGGCCCTCGCGCACCCCGGCGGCATCGTCGACCTGTCCGTCGGCACCCCGGTCGACCCGGTTCCCGACCTGATCCAGAAGGCGCTCGTCGACGCGGCGGACTCACCGGGCTATCCCACGGTCTGGGGCACACCGGCGCTGCGCGACGCGATCACGGGCTGGGTGGAGCGCCGCCTGGGCGCCCGCGAGGTGACGCACAAGCACGTCCTGCCGATCGTCGGCTCCAAGGAACTGGTCGCCTGGCTCCCCACCCAGCTGGGCCTCGGCCCCGGCGACCGTGTCGCCTACCCGCGCCTGGCCTACCCGACCTACGAGGTCGGCGCCCGGCTGGCCCGCGCGGAGTACGAGGTCTACGACGACCCGACCGAGCTGGACCCCGAGGGCCTGAAGCTCCTCTGGCTGAACTCCCCGTCGAACCCCACGGGCAAGGTCCTGTCCAAGGAAGAACTCACCCGGATCGTGGCCTGGGCCCGCGAGAACGGGGTGCTGATCTTCTCCGACGAGTGCTACCTGGAGCTCGGCTGGGACGCCGACCCGGTCTCGGTCCTGCACCCGGACGTCAACGGCGGCTCGTACGACGGCATCGTCGCGGTCCATTCCCTGTCCAAGCGCTCGAACCTGGCGGGCTACCGCGCCGCGTTCCTGGCCGGCGACCCGGCCGTCCTCGGTCCCCTTCTGGAGATCCGCAAGCACGGCGGCATGATGACGGCGGCGCCCACCCAGGCGGCCGTGGTGGCGGCCCTCGGCGACGACGAGCACGTCCGCGTCCAGCGCGAGCGCTACGCGGCCCGCCGCGAGGCCCTCCGCGGGGCCCTTCAGGCCCACGGCTTCCGCATCGAGCACAGCGAGGCCAGCCTCTACCTCTGGGCCACCAAGGGCGAGTCCTGCTGGACCACCGTCGCCCACCTGGCCGACCTGGGCATCCTCGTCGCCCCGGGCGACTTCTACGGCGAGGCGGGCGAGCAGTTCGTCCGCGTGGCCTTCACGGCGACGGACGAACGGGTGCGGGCCGCCGTGGAGCGGCTCGCGTAAGCGTCGCGCATACGGCGATGGGGCCCAGGGAGACATCCCCGGGCCCCATCGCCGTATCAGCCGGACGTCAGCCGAGCGGGAGGCTCTTCACGGGAAGGGACTCGGTCGGCAGACCGCCCTTGGTCAGGGAGTCCGTCGGCAGACCGCCCTTCGTCGCGGTGGACGCCGTGTCACCCAGGATGTCCCCGGCGGAGCCCGCCGCGTCGCCCGCCGTCTGCTGCGCGGCGGGCGCCGCCTTCTTCGCGACCTTGCCACTGGTCTTGCCCGCGGTCGGAACCGCCTTCTTGACCGCGTTGCCACCGGTGTTGCCCGCGAGCCCGGTGGCGTTCTGCGCCGCGCCGTCGACGGTGTTGCCGACGCTCGCCCCGTCCAGAGCGGTCAGGCCGCCCAGGTTCGAGGTGGGCAGTTCGGCGGGGGCCGCACTGGCAGAGCCGGCCGCACCGACCCCGGCTGCCGCTCCCGCAGCGACGAGCAGCGCGGCACGGGCGATCCTGCGGGTCAGGGGGAGGGACATGATGCTCCTTTGACGGGAGAGAACGAGGAAGTGTCCGACCGTGTCCGGCAGTTGATCACCGGGCTCGGACGCAGTGACTACCGCTCGAAGCCCGCGAAGGTTGCGGCGGCCCAACGTAAAGAGTTGGCAATGCGTCGCATTATCGGCTGCGGATAAAAACGGTCAAAAGGTGTCCGGTCGGAAAGTGTGCCGAATCCTTGCAGCCCTTTGTTCGCAAGGGTTTCGGCGAATACGAGGGTGACTGCGCGAAAACCTGCGCACACCGCCCTCCACAGCGGCCGCGCGTAACCCCTACGGGTGATCGTCCGTACTACTGCGCAGTCAGGATCCGTACGGATCCCGCGCCCTTCTCCGCCCCGCCGGTCGCCTCCGGCGTCGTCGCCCGCCACTCGCTCTGGCTGTTCCCGGCGGTCCACTCCCGCCCGGCGTACGTGACGCTCTGGATGTGCAGCGCGGAGGCGTTGGCCACCGCCCAGTGCGCGAGCTGCCAGCCGCGCTCCTGGCTGCTACGGCCCTTGGCGCCGCCGCTCACGGGCACGGTCACGGTCCGCCCGGACACCGTGGCCTCCGGAGCGGGCGTCGCCTCGGCGGCCCCCACCTCCTTGGCGGTGGTGTCCAGCGCGTCCCCGCCGAAGTCCCGTACGAGCGCCTCGCGCACCCCCTCCGGACCCGCGGCGAGGGTCGCCTCCGAGCGGCCGTCGCAGGTCAGCGTGGCCGCCGAGGTGCCGGTGAGGGCGGCGGCGAGCACCGTCGCGTCCGGCTCGTGCTTGGCGTACGCCTCCGGGTAGCCGCTGCGCTGCACGCGCTGCGCGGCCACGGTGAGCGGCAGCTTCGTGTAGCCGTCGACCTTGACCAGATGCTCGTAGAACTCCCCGGCCGCGTACGTCGGGTCCATGATCTGCTTCTCCGTGCCCCAGCCCTGCGAGGGCCGCTGCTGGAAGAGGCCGAGGGAGTCCCGGTCGCCATGGGTGATGTTGCGCAGGCCCGACTCCTGGAGCGCGGTCGCCAGCGCGATCGCCACCGCCCGCTCGGGCAGCCCGCGCCCGGTGCCGACGGCCGTGATCGTCGCCGCGTTCACCGCCTGCTCCGGCGTGAACTCGTACGCCACCCCGTCGTCCTTGCCCGAGACGACCTTGCAGCCCGGCGCGCCTGTGCCCGCGGTGATGTACTGAACCACCAGATATCCGGCGACGGCACACAAAATCACGAAGGCCGCCAGGCCACGGAAGAGGCGGCCACGACGACGCTGTTGAGGGCGGGACTGCGCTGGCATCCGTACAAGGTAGCGGAGGCCACTGTGGTGTCCGAGCCGGGTGTGGAAAGAGGGGCCGGGGCCCGGCGCGTTAGGGTCGACGCCATGGCCGATACCCCGCTTGACCTCACGCTGGACGCCGCCACACTCACCGCGCGGCTCGTCGACTTCCCCTCCGTCAGCGGCACCGAGAAGCCGCTCGCGGACGCGATCGAGACCGCGCTGCGCGCGCTGCCGCACCTGACGGTCGACCGGTACGGCAACAACGTCGTGGCCCGTACGAACCTGGGCCGCGCGGAGCGGGTCATCCTCGCCGGCCACATCGACACGGTCCCGATCGCGGACAACGTCCCCTCGCGCCTCGACGAGGACGGCTACCTCTGGGGCTGCGGCACCTGCGACATGAAGTCCGGGGTGGCGGTCCAGCTGCGTATCGCCGCGACGGTCCCGGCCCCCAACCGCGACCTCACCTTCGTCTTCTACGACAACGAGGAGATCGCCGCCGAGTTCAACGGCCTCAAGCATGTCTCCGAGGCCCACCCGGAGTGGCTGGCCGGCGACTTCGCCGTGCTCCTTGAGCCGACGAACGGCCAGGTCGAGGGCGGCTGCCAGGGCACGCTCCGGGTGCTGCTGAAGTTCAAGGGGGAGCGGGCGCACTCCGCGCGCGCGTGGATGGGCTCCAACGCGATCCACGCCGCGGCGCCGGTGCTGGCCAAGCTGGCGGCGTACGAGCCGCGCAGGCCGGTGGTGGACGGTCTGGAGTACCACGAGGGCCTCAACGCCGTCCGTATCGAGGGCGGGGTGGCCACCAACGTCATCCCCGACGCCTGCACGGTCACCGTCAACTTCCGCTACGCGCCCGACCGCAGCGAGGAGGAGGCGGAGGCGTTCGTCCGTGAGTACTTCGCCGACTGCGGGGTGGACGAGTTCGTGGTGGACGACCACACGGGCGGCGCGCGTCCCGGCCTCAACCACCCCGCCGCGGCCGCCTTCGTGGAGGCCGTCGGCGCCGAGGTGCACCCCAAGTTCGGCTGGACGGACGTGGCCCGCTTCAGCGCGCTGGGCGTCCCCGCGGTCAACTACAGCCCGGGGAACCCGCTGCTGGCCCACAAGGTCGACGAGCGGGTGAAGGTGTCGCTGATCCCCGAGGCGGAGGAGCGGCTGAAGTCCTGGCTGACGGCGTGAAGTGAGGCTTGTGCCGGTCGGACATACGCATGTCCCCCCTCCGTAACCCGCGTAGATCTACGCTGAGGTGGAAACACCCGCAAGCGGAGGGAGCGCACATGGCTACCGGCAACCCCGAGGGGAAGAAGCAGCCACCGTCGGAGCAGCGCCTGGGACCGGTCCTCCGAAGGCGGGGTCAGGTGACGGCGAGCACGACCGACCAGCGCCTCCTGGACGCGGGCGGTCCGTCCGACTGGGTCCACACCGATCCCTGGCGGGTCCTGCGCATCCAGTCGGAGTTCATCGAGGGCTTCGGCACGCTCGCCGAACTCCCGCCCGCGATCAGTGTGTTCGGCTCGGCGCGGACGCCGGTGGACTCACCCGAGTACGAGGCCGGCGTGCAGCTCGGCCGGGGCCTGGTGGAGGCGGGCTTCGCCGTCATCACCGGTGGCGGTCCCGGGGCCATGGAGGCGGCCAACAAGGGTGCCTGCGAGGCGAAGGGCATCTCCGTCGGCCTCGGCATCGAGCTCCCCTTCGAGCAGGGGCTCAACCCCTACGTCGACATCGGCCTCAACTTCCGGTACTTCTTCGTCCGCAAGATGATGTTCGTGAAGTACGCGCAGGGCTTCGTGGTCCTCCCCGGCGGCCTCGGCACGCTGGACGAACTCTTCGAGGCCCTGACCCTCGTCCAGACCCAGAAGGTCACCCGCTTCCCGATCGTCCTCTTCGGTACGGAGTACTGGGGCGGCCTGGTGGACTGGATCACCAACACCCTCATCGCCCAGGGCAAGGCGGCGGAGAAGGACCTGCACCTGTTCCACCTGACGGACGACGTGGACGAGGCGGTGGCCCTGGTCTCGAAGGAGGCGGGCCGGTAGGAACCCACCGGACGGGCTGGGTTTCTCGAACGTCCGACGTTCACGAAATTCAGCCCCTCCGGCGTTCGAGGAGCGGAGCCCCCTGGGAACGGGGTCGAAGAAGGCTCTACGCCAGCCCCCGCCGGGCGACCGCAGGGGGCCGGTGGCCGGCGATGGACGCGACCATGTCCAGCACCTGGCGGGTCTCCGCGACCTCGTGCACGCGGTACACCTGCGCCCCCAGCCACGCCGACACCGCGGTGGTCGCCAACGTCCCGACCACCCGCTCCTTCACCGGCTTGTCCAAGGTCTCCCCGACGAAGTCCTTGTTCGACAGCGACACCAGCACAGGCCACCCGGTGGCCACCATCTCGCCCAACCGCCGCGTCGCCTCAAGACTGTGCCGCGTGTTCTTCCCGAAGTCGTGCCCCGGATCGATCAGTACCGACTCCCGAGGCACCCCCAGCGAAACCGCCCGCTCCGCCAGCCCCAGCGTCACCCGCAGGATGTCGGCCATGACGTCGTCGTAGGAGACCCGATGCGGCCGCGTACGGGGCTCCGATTCCCCCGCGTGCGTACACACCAGCCCCACCCCGTACCGCGCGGCGACCTCCGCGAGCCCCGGATCGACCCCGCCCCACGCGTCGTTCAGCAGATCCGCCCCCGCCTCGCACACGGCCGCACCCACCGACGCCCGCCAGGTGTCCACGCTGATCACGACATCCGGGAACCGCCGCCGCACCTCCGCCACGAACCCGACCGTCCGCCGCGCCTCCTCCTCGGCGGAGACGTCCTCACCCGGCCCGGCCTTGACCCCGCCGATGTCGATGATCGCGGCACCCTCGGCCACCGCCTGCTCCACGCGCGCGAGGGCCGGTTCGTCGCGGAAGGTCGCGCCCTGGTCGTAGAAGGAGTCCGGGGTCCGGTTCACGATCGCCATGATCACCGGCTCGTGCGGCCCGAATTCCCGCCTGCCCAGCCTGAGCATCCGCTGTGACCTCTCGTAGTACGACCTGGGTACGGCCGCTTCCTCGGCCGCCTGCGACCCTAACTGTCAGACTCGCATGGCACGATCGGACTCTGGCACATTCGACTCCGAACACATTCACCGAGCGTGGGGACCCTCAGCGATGGTTATGTTCTTGTTCCTCGTCGTCGCGCTCGCCGTCGTGGTCGCCGCGGTGACGCTCGCCGTGGTGGGCGGCGGCGAGACAGGCCCGCTGCCCGAGGCCGCTCCGGAGCGGCTCCAGGACCCCCTCCCGCTGGAGCGCCCGGTCAACCGCGCCGATGTCGAGGCCCTCCGCTTCCCGCTCGCCGCCCGCGGCTACCGCATGGGCGACGTGGACGACGCCCTCAGCCGCCTCGGCGCCGAACTCGCCGAACGCGACGCCCGTATCGCCGACCTGGAGTCCGCCCTGGCCGGCGCCCAGGCCGTCACGCACGGCGCGCCCGGCCCGCATGTGTCCATGGAGAAGCCCGCCGAGGGCCCGGGGGAGCAGCGGTGACCGACGGCGCCGCCCTCGCCGGCCCGGACGGCGCCCTGCGCTGCCCGTGGGCGCTGTCCACCGAGGACTACGTCGCGTACCACGACGAGGAGTGGGGCCGCCCGGTCCACGGCGACGACGCCCTGTACGAACGCCTGTGCCTGGAGGCCTTCCAGTCCGGCCTCTCCTGGATCACGATCCTGCGCCGCCGCGAGGGCTTCCGCACCGCGTTCGCCGGCTTCGAGATCGCCAAGGTCGCCATGTTCACCGACGCCGACCGGAACCGCCTCCTGGTCGACGAGGGCATCATCCGCAACCGCGCCAAGATCGAGGCCACGCTCGCCAACGCACGCGTGCTGGCCGACTGGGCGCCGGGTGAGCTCGACGAGTTCATCTGGTCCCACGCCCCGAAGAAGCCGGGCCCGGCCCCGCGGACGCTGGGCGACGTCCCGGCGATCACTTCGGAGTCGACGGCCCTGTCGAAGGCCCTGAAGAAGCGGGGCCTGCGTTTCGTGGGCCCGACGACGGCGTACGCGCTGATGCAGGCGTGCGGCCTGGTCGACGACCACTTGCAGACCTGCGTGGCCAGGGGAGGGCGTTAGGGGCGCGGGGCTGCATCGATTGTGCGGCTCCGCCGCGTGGGCGCGACCAGCCACAACGGACCCGCGGCCCCGCACGGACCTATCGACCCAGGTACTTCGGCTTCTCCTTGTTGACGAAGGCCTGCACAGCGATCGCATGGTCCTCCGAGGACCCCGCCCGGGTCTGCAGCTCGTCCTCCTTGTCCAGCGTCTCCGCCAGTGTGTGCGTGAGCCCGTACGCCACGGCCTCCTTCAGCGCCGCGTACGCCACCGTCGGCCCCGAGGCCAGCGCCCGAGCCACCTTCTCGGCCTCCGCGCGCAGCTCCCCGGCCGGGACCAGCCGATTCGCGATCCCCAGCTCATAGGCGTCCTGCGCGGTGATGCTCCGCGGGAAGAGGAGCAGGTCGGCCGCACGGCCAGGACCGACCACCCGCGGCAGCGTCCAGGAGATGCCCGAGTCCGCGGTCAGGGCGACACCCGCGAACGACGTGTTGAACGCCGCCGTGTCCGCCACCACCCGGTAGTCCGCCGCCAGCGCGAACCCGAAGCCCGCTCCCGCCGCGACGCCGTTGACGCCCGCCACCACCGGCTTCGGCATCTCGGTGAGCGCCCGCACGATCGGGTTGTAGTGCTCCTTCACCGTGCTCATCGTGTGCCGGGACCCGGTCTCCCGGTCGGACACCAGCAGCCCGATGTGCTCCTTGAGGTCCTGCCCCACGCAGAACGCCCGTTCCCCGGCGGAGGTCAGCAGCACGGCCCGTACGGCCTCGTCCGTCGCCGCCGCCTGCACCGCCTCCCGCAGCGCGACCTTCGTCGCGATGTTGAGCGCGTTCATCGCCTCGGGCCGGTTGATCGTGATCGTCGCGAGTCCGTCGCTCACCTCGTAGAGCACGGTGTCGGCCATGGTGTGTCCCCTCCGGTGTTTTCCGGTGTCGCGGTCTGAAGTACCGGACCTACTCGCCAGTACATTTTCGTATCCGAAGGACAGCATGGCGGAGATCACCGCCGAACGACCGGAACGGACGTGTGACCTGCGTCAAAGAATCTGCGGCCGAAATCGCTCGCCGGATACGTGTGCGGCCGCGCAGTATCGCAGTCACATCGCCGAATTGAGTGGTTTTGCTCGCGCGCGTTGCCCAAGCGATGCCGACTGATGTTGGTCATCGGGTCCTGAGATGCGGGATAATGGCCTGGAAGCAATGTGTTCGATGCCGGTGTCGCGTGCCCACGCACGACACGCGTGCCCTCCCAGGGCCGTCGGCTTTGACGATGAGCTGGTTTCAGGAAGGGGAACGAGCATGGCGGCCATGAAGCCGCGGACGGGCGATGGCCCGCTCGAGGTGACCAAGGAGGGGCGGGGCATTGTCATGCGCGTTCCGCTCGAAGGCGGCGGTCGGCTCGTCGTCGAGCTGACCCCTGACGAGGCCGACGCGCTCGGTGACGCCCTCAAGAAGGTCGTCGGCTGACGCGGAAGCGACCATACCCTTTCAGCTGCCCCGGCATCGATATCGGTGCCGGGGCAGCTGTTTACCCAGGTCAGCGCGGTGCGAGGGTCAGCGCTTGACCGCGCACAGCAGCCCGTCGCCCACCGGCAGCAGCGAGGGCACCAGCTCCGGGCTCTCCCGTACCGTGCGCAGCAGCTCGCGCAGCCGCAGCACCTCGGTGGGCTGCGGACCCGAGTCCACCGTCCGGCCGTGCGCGAAGACACCCTCGAAGACCACCAGGCCCCCCGGCCGCAGCAGGCGCAACGATTCAGCGAGGTAGTCCATGACCTCCTGCCGGTCGCCGTCGCAGAAGACGAGGTCGTAGCCGGCGTCGGCGAGGCGGGGCAGGACGTCCAGGGCGCGGCCCGGGATGAAGCGGGCCCGGTTGCTGGCGAACCCGGAGGCGCGGAAGGCCTGGCGGGCGAACTGCTGGTGCTCGGGCTCGGGGTCGACCGTGGTGAGCACCCCGTCCGGCCGCATGCCGTGCAGCAGATGGATACCGGAGACACCGGTGCCGGTGCCGATCTCGGCGACCGCCTTCGCGTCGACGGAGGCCGCCAGCAACCGCAGCGCTGCGCCCGCGCCGGGCGACACCGAGCGCAGGCCCGCTTCACGGGCCCGGTCACGGGCCCAGCGCAGCACTTCGTCCTCGGCGACGTAGGCGTCGGCGAACGCCCAGCTCGTCTGCCGGTTGGCGGTAATGACCCTCTCCTGTCCCCGTGGTTGCCTGGGCGTGACTGTATCCGTTGGGGCCGGGAACCCGCAGATGGGACCGGGCGTTTAGAGGGGTGGAGACGCACCCGGGGGGACACAGTTGGATCACGATGCGGAGCAGGGGCCCGAGCGGGCGGTGACGCAGCCGCACGAGCGGTATCAGCCCAGATCAAATTCTCGTAAAACCGCTTATCCGGAGCTAACGGGCGAGGTGGCTATGGTAGGGGCTCCACTGGACACCACCAGAGCCGATAGGGGAGGTGCGGCTGCGCCTGAGGATCGGGGAGGAGTGCTGCGGCGCTTCCTCGGATCGGCGGGTAGGCCGAAATCCGTGAACGACACCGCTGCTGACCACAGCCACGGCGAATACGCCACCGCGACCTTCTCCACCGACGCGGACGCGCAGGCTTGGACTCCTCCGACGTGGGAGGAGATCGTCAGCACGCACAGCGGCCGGGTCTACCGGCTCGCCTACCGCCTGACGGGCAACCAGCACGACGCCGAGGACCTCACTCAGGAGGTCTTCGTCCGCGTCTTCCGCTCGCTGTCGACCTACACGCCCGGCACCTTCGAGGGCTGGCTCCACCGCATCACCACCAACCTGTTCCTGGACATGGTCCGGCGCAAGCAGCGCATCCGCTTCGACGCCCTCGGCGAGGACGCGGCGGAGCGCCTGCCCAGCCGCGAGCCGTCGCCGCAGCAGGTCTTCAACGACGCGCACTTCGACGCGGACGTCCAGCAGGCTCTCGACACCCTCGCGCCCGAGTTCCGCGCCGCGGTCGTCCTGTGCGACATCGAAGGACTGTCGTACGAGGAGATCGCCGCGACCCTGGGCGTCAAGCTCGGCACGGTCCGCTCGCGTATCCATCGCGGCCGTTCCCAGCTGCGCAAGGCCCTCGCGCACCGTTCGCCGGAGGCCCGGGCCGAGCGTCGCTCCTTCGTGCCCCGCGTCCCCGCTCTGGGGGGAGGGGGCGCGACCGCGTGAGTGGATCACGGCCCAATCCCGCCGAGGGGCGGTTCACCGAGCATCATCTGGGAGACCGACTTGCCGCGCTGGTCGACGGCGAGCTCGGTCATGAGACGCGCGAGCGCGTCCTCGCGCACCTTGCCACCTGCACCAGGTGCAGAGCCGAGGCCGACGCCCAGCGTCGTTTGAAGAACGTCTTCGCGGAGGCGGCGCCCCCGCCTCCCTCCGAGAGCTTCCTCGCCCGCCTCCAGGGGCTGCCCGCGGGAGGTGACTCGGACGGCGGCTCGCCGTTCGGGGGAGGAATTCCCGACGGCTTCTCCGGGAGACCCGGCACCGCCGGGGTCTTCGGCGTGAAGCGCGGCGAGAGGTTCGACTTCGACTACGTCCCCGCGACGACGCACGGCTCCGCGCTCACCCCTGCCGTCGGCGGCTTCCGCATCCATGACGTCAGCCGGCACGAGGCCGAGCGATCGGCGTCGCGCGGTATGCGGTTCGCCTTCGTCGTGGGCGGGGCGGTGTCGCTGGCTGCGATCGCGCTGGGCGGCGTCACCACCGTCGCGCCGGCCGACACGGACGCCCGGGGCGGCTCGGGCGGCAGCAATGTCACCCCGGCCCGTACCCAGGGCGGCACGGGCGCCGCGACGCCCGACAGCCAGCGTCGCCGTGCGGTGGGTCCGCTGTTCGCCCAGGACCAGTCCCGGATGGACGCCCCGGTCGCCCCGGCCGAGGTGTCCGCCCCGCTGGTCCCCGGCACCCAGGCGCACGAAGCCACGCTGACCGCACCCGTGGTGGCCGGCGCGGCCGCCATGTCCCCGTTGATACGTCCGCTCAGCGCGACCCCGCCGCTCACCCTGACCTCCTGGTCCACGGCCCGTGACCTCACCCCGCGTGGCCTGCTCGCCGCACCCGTCCCCGACGCGACCTCCTCCCCCTCCGGCACCACCCGCTGACCCGGCCTCTGCGCGCCGGCCCCCGAACCTGGTTGAATCCAGGGAGAGCCGTGCCCGTGCCTGTCCGGCAGATCAGGCCGTGACGGCGGCAGCGTGCCTGACAGGCGCAGGTGAGCGGGGCCGACGTGCCGGCCAGGCCCTGGCTGTGGGGAGAGCATGAACGAGGGGAAGCCCACGAAGGCGAAGTGGTGGAGCCGGCCGCGTCCGCAGGACCCTGCGGACCAGGCGGAGGGGGCTCCGGACGCGCCGGGCGAGTACAGCGCGGGGACCGAGGGGGCACCTCCGGTGCCGGCTCTCACCGCCGACGGTGACTACGAGTTGAGGCAGCCTCGGACTGTGGCCGACCAGGCCGACGCCGGGGGCGACTTCGAGCTGAGGTCACCTCGGGACGCCGCCCGCGAGGACGGTCCGTCCGAGGCCGTTCCCGCGGGGCGCCACGGTGACGGTGACTTCGAGCTGAGCCTGCCCCTCACGCGGTCCGCCGCGGCGGAGGAGGACACAGCGGCTCCTTCTCCCAAGCCCCTGCACGACCCCGACCCGTACAGCACCCCGCCGTACGGCGAGCCCGGCCCCTGGGCCCCGGCCCCGCCGGTCCAGCACCCGGCGACCACCCCGTCCCACGGCACGGCGATACCGGCGCCCCCGCGGACTCACGGCACACCCGCGCACAGCGCCCCCGCGCCGTCGCCGGCCCCCAGCGCCCCCTCCTACACGGACGCGCCCCCTCCAGCCCCCTACGCCGAAACCGCCGCCGCCCCACCAACCCCCGCCAACCCCTGGCAGAACTACGACCCCTGGGCCCCCGTCCCCACCCCCCTCCAGCAGAACGGCGCCGCCGTCGACGGGCGCCGCAAGCGGACCAAGAAGGCCCTCGTCATCGGTGCCGTGCTGCTCGCGCTCGTCTCCGGAGGCGTCGGCGGGGCCGTAGGCGCCTATCTGGAGCGCAACGGCGGTGTGGGGGACGTAGAGCTGCCGCAGGCCGATGCCGAGCCCGCAGGGCGGGCGCCGGACAGTGTGGCGGGGATCGCCGCACGGGCGCTGCCCAGTGTGGTGACCCTCCATGTGAGCGGCGCCGAGGAGCAGGGCACCGGCACCGGGTTCGTGCTGGACGACCGGGGCCACATCCTCACCAACAACCACGTCGTCGAGCCCGCCGGGGCCGACGGGGACATATCCGTCACCTTCCACAGCGGAGACACCGCCGAGGCCACCGTCGTCGGGCGGGACAGCGGCTACGACCTCGCCGTCGTGAAGGTCACCGGAGTCAGCGGGCTCCAGCCCATGACCCTCGGCAACTCCGACAGCGTCCAGGTCGGCGACCCGGTCGTCGCCATCGGCGCCCCCTACGACCTGGAGGGCACCGTCACCTCCGGGATCATCAGCGCCAAGGAGCGGCCCATCACGGCCGGCGGCGAGAGCGGCGACGGCAGCGACGTGTCGTACGTCGACGCCCTCCAGACCGACGCGCCCATCAACCCCGGCAACTCCGGCGGCCCCCTCCTCGACTCCAGGGCCCGGGTCATCGGCATCAACTCCGCCATCCGCTCCGCCGACGACGGATCCGAATCCGGCGGCGCCCAGTCCGGCTCCATCGGGCTCGGCTTCGCCATCCCCATCAACCAGGGCAAGCGCGTCGCCGAGGAGCTCATCAACACCGGCAAGGCGACCCACCCGGTCATCGGCGTCACCCTCGACATGGACTACTCGGGCGACGGCGCCCGCGTCGGTACGAAGGGCAATGACGGCGGCGCCGCGGTCAACGCCGGCGGCCCCGGCGACAAGGCCGGCATCAAGGCGGGCGACGTCATCACCGAGGTCGACGGCCAGCGCATCCACTCCGGCGAGGAACTGATCGTCAAGACCCGCGCGCACCGCCCGGGCGACCGGCTGGAGCTCACCGTGGAACGCGGCGGCGAGGAGCTGACCATCTCCCTGGTGCTCGGATCCTCGGACGGCGATTGAGCGCACCGATCGACAGAAACCTCACAGGCACGCCCGCAAACCCGGTCCCACAAGGCAAACAACCCTCAAAACCGCTCATGCGCGCGCACTCGGAGGCCTCGGGACAGTACCGGTCGTACCGGATCGCCGGGTACCGTGGACCCGGCCCGGACATCGCAAGGAGCTTCAGGTGTTCAATGACATAGGACCGCTCGAGCTGGTGACGCTCGTTGTCCTCGCCGTGCTCGTCTTCGGTCCGGACAAGCTCCCGAAGGTCATCCAGGACGTCATGCGGACCGTCCGGAAGATCCGGGAGTTCTCGGAGAGCGCCAAGCAGGACATCCGCTCGGAACTGGGTCCCGAGTTCAAGGACTTCGAGTTCGAGGACCTGAACCCCAAGACGTTCATCCGCAAGCAGCTGGACAATGACGAGCTGGGGCTCAAGGAGATCCGCAACGGCTTCGACATCAAGAAGGAGATGGCCGAGGTCACGGACGCGGTCCACGGCCGCGACTCGGACTCCTCCTCGTCGTCCTCGTCCTCCGGTTCCTCCGGTGGCCGGATCGACATGACCAAGAAGCCCGACGACGGCAAGGACGACCGCCCGGTCTTCGACGCGGACGCCACCTGAACGCCGTAGCACCGCAGTCGTACACCTGCTCAAGAGCCGCACGTCAGTGACGTGCGGCTCAGTCGTACGTGACGCGTTTCATACCCCGCCACGCCTCCGCACGGCCTGAACCCGACGCCCGGACGCCCCACGCGCCGGGCGCTTTCCCTGCTGGTCCCAGTGGGGTGGCTATGCTGCCGAGTTGTTGTGCGGACCGGACGAGTCGCCCGAAGGGGGGCGGGCCGTTCCGGACCGACGAGGAACGAGGAGGCGTCCGGGCACATGGAGACGACGAGTCAGGCGGTCGCGCAGGCCCCGGCCACGGAGGGCGGACAGCAGGTCCCCTCCGCCCGGCGCACGGTCGACGGCTACCTGCTGGCGCCCTTCCCGTGGTACGGCCTCGACGAGGCCTTCACGGGTCCGCGCTGGCTGATGCAGGTCGGGACGGCGGCCGACGGTGCCGTCGAGCACGGTTCGATCGGGCACGGTGACGAGCCCTCCGTGCGGAACGAGGCGTCGGAGGACAAGGAGAAGTTCGCGGTGGTGGTGACCGTCGCGGCGAACCCGTCCCGGCGGAGCGCCGACGGCACGGGCCTGCTGGAGGCCACGTCCGTCTCCTCGGCGGCGTGGCTCGCGGGGGTGGGACTGCTGTCCTTCACCTGGCCCGGCTCGATGGACCACTCGCTGCGCGACGACTGGCTGGACCAGCAGACGGAGACGGCGTGGGCCCTGGCCGACGACCTCGACGGCTCGGACTGGTCGACCCTGTCGCTCCCCGTGGACGGGGTGCCGACGCCCTTCCACTACCGCGAGTCCGAGTTCGGCTGGGTCCTCGCCGGGTCCACGCCGGAGGGCGTGCACGTGGGGGCGTACGGAAGGGGCATGAGCGCGTACGGGCTCGGCTTCGCCATGATCAAGGACATCTCGGCTTACGCATAGCCGGTGCTACGACGACGGGGGCGCCGACTCATCAAGTCGGCGCCCCCGTCGTCGTAGCGGAAGAACTCAGAACTTGTTCCTCGGGGTGATCCCCAGGGACAGCCCCGCGAGGCCGCGCTGGCGTCCGCCCAGCTTGCCCGCGATCGCCCGCAGGGCCGCGCCCGCCGGGGAGTCCGGGTCGCTCAGGACGACCGGCTTGCCGTCGTCGCCGCCCTCGCGCAGGCGGACGTCGATCGGGATGGAGCCGAGGACCGGGACCGTGGCACCGGTCGTCTTCGTGAGACCGTCGGCGACCAGCTGGCCGCCGCCCGTGCCGAAGATGTCGACCATCTCGTCGCAGTGCGGGCAGGGCATGCCGGACATGTTCTCGACCACGCCGACGATCTTCTGGTGGGTCTGGACGGCGATGGCGCCCGCCCGCTCGGCCACCTCGGCGGCCGCCTGCTGCGGGGTCGTGACGACCAGGATCTCGGCGTTCGGGACCAGCTGGGCCACGGAGATCGCGATGTCGCCCGTGCCCGGCGGAAGGTCGAGGAGGAGGACGTCGAGGTCGCCCCAGTACACGTCCGCGAGGAACTGCTGGAGCGCCCGGTGCAGCATCGGACCGCGCCACACCACCGGGGCGTTGCCCGGGGTGAACATGCCGATGGAGATGACCTTCACACCGTGCGCCGACGGCGGCATGATCATGTTCTCGACCTGGGTGGGCCGCCCGTCGGCGCCCAGCATGCGCGGCACGGAGTGGCCGTAGATGTCGGCGTCCACGACGCCCACCTTCAGCCCGTCCGCGGCCAGCGCCGCCGCCAGGTTCACCGTCACCGAGGACTTGCCGACGCCGCCCTTGCCGGAGGCGACCGCGTACACGCGCGTGAGCGAGCCCGGCTTGGCGAAGGGGACCTCGCGCTCGGTCTGGCCGCCGCGCAGGGCGGTCGCCAGCTCCTTGCGCTGCTCGTCGCTCATGACGTCGAGCGTGACGTCGACGCGGGTGACGCCCTCGACCGCCGCGACCGCGTCCGTCACGCGCTGGGTGATCGTCTCGCGCATCGGGCAGCCGGAAACGGTCAGGTAGACGGTGACCGCGACCGCTCCGTCCGCGCCGATGTCCACCGACTTGACCATCCCCAGCTCGGTGATGGGTCGGTTGATCTCGGGGTCGTTCACCGTCGCCAGTGCCTCGCGCACCGCGTCTTCGCTAGCCATAGGACGATGGTACGGCTCGGTAGCCTGCCCCCGTGATGCCCGTCAGCGGTCTTCTACGTCACGTCCGGGCGACCGTTCTGCCGGGAATACGCCGTGCCCGTCCCCACGCTCCTCCAGTTCCTTCATCAGGTCCTGCAGCTCGGAGCGGATCCAGTCCCGGGTCGCGACCTCGCCGAGACCGATCCGCAGGGCGGCGATCTCGCGGGTCAGATACTCGGTGTCGGCGATCGAGCGCTCGTTCTGCTTGCGGTCCTGCTCCAGATTGACCCGGTCGCGGTCGTCCTGCCGGTTCTGCGCGAGCAGGATCAGCGGGGCCGCGTAGGAGGCCTGGAGGGACAGCATCAGGGTCAGGAAGATGAAGGGGTAGTTGTCGAACTTCAGGTCGTCCGGCGCGAAGATGTTCCACAGCACCCACACGATGATGACGATCGTCATCCAGACGATGAACCGCCCGGTGCCGAGGAACCGCGCGATGCGCTCGGAGAGCCGTCCGAAGGCCTCCGGGTCCCACTCGGGCAGCAGGCGTCGCCGGGGCGGCCGGGGCTGGTCCAGACGGGCACGCGGGCGTGTGGTGGCGGTGGCGCCCGCGGGGGTGCGCTCACGGCCCGTCTCGCGCTCAGGAGCCATGCGGAGTCACCTCGTCCTCGTCGAGGTGGAACTCGGTCTCCCGCCAGTCCTCGGGCAGCATGTGGTCCAGTACGTCGTCCACGGTCACCGCGCCCAGCAGCGACCCGGAGTCGTCCACGACGGGCGCCGCCACCATGTCGTACGTCGCGAAGAACCCGGCGACGACCGGCAGCGCGGCGTCCGGGTCCAGCGGCTGGAGGTCGTCGTCGATGATCGCGCTGACCAGGGTGTACGGCGGGTCCCGCAGCAGGCGCTGGAAGTGGACCGTGCCGAGGTACTTGCCGGTCGGTGTCTCGTCGGGCGGGCGGCAGACGTAGACCTGGGCGGCGAGCGCGGGGGAGAGGTCGGCGTTGCGGACCCGGGCGAGGGCGTCGGCGACGGTGGCGTCCGGCCGTAGGACGATCGGCTCGGTCGTCATCAGACCGCCGGCCGTGTGCTCCTCGTACGACATCAGGCGCCGCATGTCGGCCGCGTCGGCGGGCTCCATCAGGCTCAGCAGCCGCTCCTGGTCCTCCTCGGGGAGCTCGGAGAGCAGGTCGGCCGCGTCGTCGGGGTCCATGGCCTCCAGGACGTCCGCGGCCCGCTCCTCCTTGAGCTTGCCGAGGATCTCGATCTGGTCGTCCTCCGGGAGCTCTTCCAGCACGTCGGCCAGGCGGTCGTCGTCGAGGGCCGCGGCCACCTCCGCGCGCCTCTTCGGAGACAGATGGTGCAGGACGTTCGCCAGGTCGGCGGGGCGCAGTTGCTCGAAGGTGGCGAGGAGGCTCTCGGCGCCCTGTCCGTGCTCCTCCAGGGAGAAACCGGTGACGGCGGACCACTCGACGGTCAGCGTCTCGCCCTTGGCCCGCCGGAAGGTGCCGCTCCTCCCCTTCCGTACGAACACCCGGTCGATCTCCCAGTCCCGGCGGGCCGGCAGCTGCTGCACGGACACATCCAGGACGGTGACCTCCTCCTCGGCCTCGACGAGCGTGACGCGCCGGTCGAGGAGCTCGCCGAAGACCAGGCGCTCGGTGGGCCGCTGCTCGAAGCGCCGGACGTTGAGCACCCCGGTGGTGATGACCTGGCCGGACTCGATGCTGGTCACACGGGTCATGGGCAGGAAGATGCGGCGCCGGGTGGACAGTTCGACGACGAGGCCGAGCACCCTCGGCGGCCGCCGTCCGACGCGCAGCATGACGACCAGGTCGCGCACCCGGCCCACCTGGTCGCCGTTCGGATCGAAGACGGCGACACCGGCGAGGTGCGAGACGAAGATCCTGGGGACACCCCCTGCCATGCCTGCGCCTCCTTGTTTTACGCCAATTGCCCGCTCGGGTGGGCTTCAGGCTAGCCCGTCCCGATGCGGTACGCCCTGGTGGGCGGTCCGGACGGACTGGCTCCGCCGGGCCCGCGGCGCCCCGGTACTCTGCGGTACGCCTCCGATGGACCCTCGTCAGAAAGGCAGCCCCACCTGTGACTGCGATTCCCCAGGGCCGCACCCGCCGGACCGGACTGCTGGGCGCGATGTGCGCCCTGGTCGTGACGGGAACGGGCCTGACAGGGTGCAGTGAGGACCCCGACGCCGGCACCAACGGCGTCGGCAAGCTGTCAGCGGAGCAGATCCAGACGAAGACCAAAGCGGCTGCCCAGTCCGCTGACACGGTACGTCTCTCAGGAAACGTGGTCACCAGCGGGCGCACTTACAAACTCGACATGCGTCTCAAGTCCGACGGCGGCTCGGGTTCGGTCACCTCCGAGGGGGCCACCTTCCGGCTGCTGCGGATCGGTGAGCAGCTCTATCTCAAGGCCGACGCCGAGTTCTGGGGACAGCAGGACGGCAAGGGCGACTCCGGCGCGGACACGGCCGCCGCCGACAAGCTCGACGACAAGTTCGTGAAGGTGCCGCAGGGCGACCCCTCGTACAAGAAGTTCAGCGGCTTCACCGACAAGGACGTCCTCCTGGCGGGCCTGCTGACCCTCCACGGCGAGCTGTCCACCGACGGCCACCACGAGCAGTCCGGCGTCCGCACGATCCGTATCACCGGCGACGACGGCTCCGGCGGCAAGCTGGACGTCTCCCTGGAGGGGCAGCCGTATCCGCTGCGCCTGGAGCGCGCGGGCGGCGCGGGCACGCTGACCTTCTCGGGCTGGGGCACGTCCTTCACGCTGGAGAAGCCGGACAAGGACGAGACGGTGGATTACGGCAAGCAGCTGCCGACGTCCTGACTACTTCCGCTTGCGCCGCTTCAGCAGCAGCTTCGGAAGTCCCGCGGGGATCGGTCGGCGGGTCGTGGCCGTCGTGGGGACCGGCGCCTCGGCCAGATCCCCGTCGGGCAGCGGCAGCGTCGACCCCGTCGGCTCAAGGCGCAGCACCCGGCACTCGCGCGCCCAGCGCCCCGTCATCGCCTCGCCGTCGGGCGCGTTGAGCCGCTTGCCCTTGAGCTCGGCGACCGCCGCGTCCCAGGTCTCGGACCCGGCGGACAGCTCGACCACCTTCGCCGTCCAGGCCACCAGACGCCCGCCCTTGTCCTTGCTGCGGACGGTCACCTCGGCCTCGCTCCCGTCGGTGAGCCCCGGCAGCGGCTGCTCGCCCGGCCCGTCGCCGACCAGACACAGGGCACCCTCGTGCCACACGTGCCAGAGCGCGCGGGCCGGACCCTCGGGACCCCTGACCCAGACGAGGCCGGACTTCTTCGTGGCCTCCTCGACGAGGGCCTGGTCGAGCAGCTCGCTTGTCATGCGCCCAGCCTAGCGAGCCGTGGTCACAGCCAGCCGTTGCGCTTCAGCGTCCGGTGGATACCGAGGCAGATGACGCCGGTGATCATCATGATCACGGGGTAGCCGTACCGCCAGTGCAGCTCGGGCATGTGCTCGAAGTTCATGCCGTACACACCGCACACCATCGTCGGTACGGCGATGATGGCCGCCCACGAGGTGATCTTCCGCATGTCCTCGTTCTGGGCGACGGACGCCTGTGCGAGGTTGGCCTGGAGGATCGAGTTGAGGAGTTCGTCGAAGCCGATGACCTGCTCCTGGACGCGGGCGAGGTGGTCGGCGACGTCCCGGAAGTACTTCTGGATGTCGGGGTCGATGAGCCGCATCGGCCGCTCGCTCAGCAGCTGCATGGGACGCAGGAGCGGCGAGACGGCCCGCTTGAACTCCAGGACCTCACGCTTGAGTTGGTAGATCCGGCCGGCGTCCGTGCCGCGCGGCGAGCCCTTGCGCCCCGGCGAGAAGACCTCCGTCTCCACCTCGTCGATGTCGTCCTGCACCGCGTCGGCTACCGCGATGTACCCGTCCACGACATGGTCGGCGATCGCGTGCAGGACGGCGGAGGGGCCCTTGGAGAGCAGCTCGGGGTCGTCCTGGAGGCGGTGGCGCAGAGCCCGCAGGGAACCCTGGCCGCCGTGCCGGACGGTGATGAAGAAGTCCCGTCCGGTGAAGCACATGACCTCGCCGGTCTCGACGATCTCGCTGTTGGCGTCGAACTGCTCGTGCTCGACGTAGTGGATGGTCTTGAAGACGGTGAAGAGGGAGTCGTCGTAGCGCTCCAGCTTGGGCCGCTGATGGGCCTGCACAGCGTCCTCCACGGCCAGCGGGTGCAGCCCGAACTCGCTTGCGATACCGGAGAATTCGGCCTCGGTCGGCTCGTGCAGCCCGATCCACACGAAGCCCCCGTCGCGGCGCACCTGACGCATCGCCTCGTGCGGCGTCAGCGCCGTCGGCGTCTCGACGCGGGCACCGTCGCGGTAGACGGCGCAGTCGACGACGGCCGAGGGCGTACCGGGGTCACGGGTGGTGTCGTAATCGGTGCCGCTGCTCTTGCGCAGCGAGACACGGGAGGGGCGGACCACGGCACGCAGGTCGCGGATCATCGACATGGCGGGCTCCTTCGCTACAGGCAACGAAAAGCCGCTTCAAGGGCTGGAACTGCCCGGAATGAGGACGTCCTGACTGCGGATGTTTGGCACGTCCACAAAGCGGGGAGCACCGCACCATTGCGGTAGCGGGTTTCGCTGCTGATACAGATCAAACAGATCAGACAAAACGAGACGAAGTGCTCTTCCGATGGTGAAGACGCGAGCGTGAGAGGCGGCGATCGGCCGAAGGCGGATCAGCTACATCAGTGGCCGGAAGAGCGAGTGGTACTACCAGGTCGACTTCGATCCATGACAGCCCCACCTCCTCCGGCCGGTCCCTCGTAAGGGACGATCCATTCCCCGTAGGGGGAGTCTCACGGCGTCGGGACTCGATAGCGACGCTTCTGCGTGCTGCCCCGAACCACCGGCAAAGAGTATCAGCCGACTGAATAGTCAAGGCGCTGCTTTGCCCGGTACTGACGAGTTCTATGCTCGCGGCATGGCTGATGTTCTTCCTCTGGTCGAGGCCCGGTTGCGTACGGCGCTGGGCGAACCGGACGCGCGCGCCGCGGTCACCTTCCTCGGCACGGACCGCGTCGAGGTGCTGCGTTTCCAGGAGGGCGACATCGTCCGCTACGCCACGCTCGGCATGTCCGCGCAACCGATGGGTGACCCTACCGCGATGCTCGCCGACCCGGTCAAGGGACCGCGCGCCGAGCTGGTCCTCTCTGTACGGACCGGCCTCGCCGACACCGACAAGGTGCTCCGCCCGCTCGCCGTACTCGCCGCGTCCCCGCAGGTCGAGGGCGTGATCGTGGCCCCCGGCGCCTCCCTCGACGTAGGCGAACCCCTGTGGCCCGGCGCCCCGTTCACCTCGGTCCTGGTGGCCGAACCGGGCGGCCTGGTCGAGGATCTGGAGCTCGACGAGCCCATGGACCCGGTCCAGTTCCTGCCGCTGCTGCCCATGACCCCGAACGAGGCCGCCTGGAAGCGCGTCCACGGTGCTCAGGCCCTCCAGGAGCGCTGGCTGACGAACGGGACGGACCTCCGGGATCCGTCCCGGAAGTCCGTCCCGCTGGAGTGACTGATCTCACCAACCGGTGGCTGAAAAGCGTCAGTTGGCGAAGACGGCCACGCTGTCCTCCGTAGCGTGCTTCGACTCCAGCTCTTCCGCCTCGTGAGTGAGCGCGTTCCGTCGTACGAGCACCACGAGCGCGCCGAGGACGGCGGTCACCGCCGCCACCACGAACGGGATGTGGATGTCGCTCCACTCCTCGATCTTCGGCGCGAAGTAGGGCGCCGCGGCGGCCGCGAACCAGCGCACGAAGTTGTAACCGGCGCTCGCCACCGGGCGCGGCGCGTCCGACACGCCGAGCGCCAACTCCGTGTAGACGGTGTTGTTCACCCCGATGAACGCGCCGGAGAGGATCGTGCAGACGATCGCGGTGGTGTGGCTGCCGTAGCCGAGGGCGAGTACGTCGACGGCGAGCAGGACGAGCGAGCCGCCGAGCACCTTCAGCGAGCCGAAGCGCCGTTGCAGACGTGGTGCCACGAGCACCGAGAACACGGCGAGCAGCACGCCCCAGGCGAAGAACACGGCACCCGACTTGTACGGGGTCATGTCCAGCACGAACGGCGTGAAGGCCAGCACGGTGAAGAACGTGTAGTTGTAGAAGAACGCCGAGGCGGCGGCGGAGGCGAGGCCGCCGTGGCCGAGGGCCTTGATGGGGTCGAGCAGTGAGGTCTTGCGGGCCGGCCTGGGCTGTTCCTTCAGGAACACCGTGATGCACAGGAAGCCGATGGCCATCAGGAAGGCCGTGCCGAAGAACGGGTAGCGCCAGCTGGCGTCACCGAGCAGCGCGCCCAGCAGCGGGCCGCACGCCATGCCGAGGCCGAGCGCCGACTCGTACAGCAGGATCGCCGCGGCGCTCCCGCCCGCCGCCGCGCCGACGATGACGGCGAGGGCCGTCGAGACGAAGAGGGCGTTGCCGAGGCCCCAGCCCGCACGGAAGCCGACGAGTTCGGCGACCGAGTCCGAGGTGCCCGCGAGGCCGGCGAAGACGACGACGAACGCGAGGCCGAGCAGCAGGGTCTTGCGGCCGCCGATGCGGCTGGAGACGAAGCCGGTGACCAGCATCGCGACGGCGGTGATGAGGAAGTACGAGGTGAAGAGCAGGGAGACCTGGCTGGCGGTGGCGTCGAGCCCCTGGGCGATGGACGGGAGGATCGGGTCCACCAGTCCGATGCCCATGAAGGCGACGACGGAGGCACCGGCCGTGGCCCAGACCGCCTTGGGCTGTCGCAGGAGGCTGCCCGCTCCCGCGTCGAAGGCGTCCATGGTTTCTCCAATTCCGGCGAGGAGATGGTTGGTATATGCACATAGTAAGTTAGGGCTGCTAATTAATGCAAGCTACATCTACTTTCCCCTGGTGAGGCCGCGGCGAGCCGGTTCCGCCCGGACGGGTGATCGTCCTTGACGTGGCGGAGAAGGGGTAGGACCGTGGGGCCCTATGAGGGGCGAACCCAGTTGCCCGAAGTGTGGTGGCCGGGTCAGGGCTCCCGGACTCTTCGCCGACACCTGGCAGTGCGATGTGCACGGGACGGTGCATCCGCTCCAGCCGGTGATCCCGCCCAGCGTCGAGGCTCTCGGCGTCGTGGTGCACCGCACGCAGGTACCGGTGTGGATGCCGTGGCCACTGCCGGTCGGCTGGCTTTTCACGGGTGTGGGCTGCGCGGGCGACGATCGCAGCGGGGGCCGGGCGACGGCCGTGGCATGCACGGGTCCGGGGCCGCTCGGCGGTATCGGGGAGCTGATCCTGGTCGCCGAGGAACTCGGTGTGGGGCTCGGGGCGCGGTACGCGGGGATCGACGGGCCGGATCCGGGACCGTACATGAGCGTCGAGAAACCGCCGCAGGCGAAGGTGCTTGCCGCCGGGCGGCCCACGCCGCTGTGGCATGTCTCCGGGACGCCGGACGATCGGGCGGTCTTCGCGGGTGAGGCTCGTGGGTTGTGGCTGTGGGCGGTTGTCTGGCCCGAGCAGTCGGGGTTGTTGATGTACGACGAGCTGGTGCTGACGGATCTGCGGGATGCGGGGGCGGAGGTGGAGTTGGTGCCCTGCGGGGCGTTGTCGCCGCGCTTGCTTGAGCCGTAGCGCCTACGGGGTGGGGGCTACGGGTGCGTTGGCGGCTGCGGGTTGTCTGTGGCTTGTCTGTGGCTTGTCGCGCAGTTCCCCGCGCCCCTGGGTGGGTCTGTGTAAAGGTCTCTCGCAGGTTTCGGGTGTGACAGGGGTTCTTGAAAATCCGGTTATCCTTGAGCCGTCCCTTGTGTCCCGTCAGTGTCTGGAGTTCGTGTCGTGCGTGTTGATCTGCACACCCACTCCACGGCTTCCGATGGCACGGACACGCCCGCTGAGCTGGTGCGCAATGCCGCCGCCGCTGGGCTGGACGTTGTCGCGCTGACCGATCACGACACCACGCGTGGGTATGCCGAGGCGATCGCCGCGCTGCCGGAGGGGCTCACGCTTGTCACCGGGGCCGAGTTGTCCTGTCGTATCGACGGTGTGTCCATGCACATGCTGGCCTACCTCTTCGACCCCGAGGAGGCGGAGCTGCTCGCCGAGCGGGAGCTGGTGCGGGACGACCGGGTGCCGCGGGCGCGGGGCATGGTCGCCAAGCTCAACGAGCTGGGTGTGCCCATCACTTGGGACCAGGTGATGCGGATCGCCGGGGACGGGTCCGTGGGGCGGCCGCATGTCGCCACCGCGCTCGTCGAGCTCGGGGTCGTATCGACCGTGAGCGACGCCTTCACCGAGGAGTGGCTCGCCGACGGCGGGCGGGCCTTCGTGGAGAAGCACGAGACCGACCCCTTCGAGGCGATCCGGCTGGTCAAGGCCGCGGGCGGGGTCACCGTCTTCGCGCACCCGGGCGCCAGCAAGCGCGGGCGTACGGTGCCGGAGTCCGCGATCGTCGAGATGGCCGCGGCCGGGCTCGACGGTATCGAGGTCGACCACATGGACCACGACGACGAGACACGGGCCGGGCTGCGCGGGCTCGCCGCCGAGCTGGGGCTGCTGGTCACGGGCTCCTCCGACTACCACGGCAGCCGCAAGACCGTCACGCTCGGCGAGTACCGGACCGACCCCGAGGTGTACGGCGAGATCACCCGGCGTGCCACCGGCGCGTTCCCGGTGCCCGGGACCGGCGGAGCGTGAGACTCGCTCTCGCGTCCACCTGATCTCTTTTTCTTTTCTCCTCGCAAGGCTTCCCTGTGTTCGACGCTGCCGTTTTCGGCTCCCTGTTCCTGACCCTGTTCGTCATCATGGATCCCCCCGGGATCACCCCGATCTTCCTGGCGCTGACCTCCGGCCGGCCCGCCAAGGTGCAGAAGCGGATGGCCTTCCAGGCCGTCTGTGTCGCCGGCGGTGTCATCACCGTCTTCGGGCTCCTCGGGCACCAGATCCTCGACTATCTGCATGTCTCCGTCCCCGCGCTGATGATCGCGGGCGGACTGCTGCTCCTGCTGATCGCCCTGGACCTGCTGACCGGCAAGACCGACGAGCCCAAGCAGACCAAGGACGTCAATGTGGCGCTGGTACCGCTGGGCATGCCGCTGCTGGCCGGGCCGGGTGCGATCGTGTCGGTCATCCTCGCCGTGCAGAAGGCCGACAGCGTCGCCACTCAGGTGTCGGTGTGGGCGGCGATCCTCGCCATCCATGTCGTGCTGTGGCTGGTGATGCGCTACTCGCTGCTGATCATCCGGGTCATCAAGGACGGCGGTGTGGTCCTGGTGACCCGGCTCGCGGGCATGATGCTCTCCGCGATCGCCGTACAGCAGATCATCAACGGCATCACCCAGGTGATCCAGGGGAGCTGATCCCCGTGGCCGGACAGCGCAGAGCCCCCGTACGACATCGTTGCCGTACGGGGGCTCTGAAGCCTGGGTGATGCTTCGTATGTGTTACGAGGCCGCGGCCTCGGTCGGGCGGATCCAGAGTCGCTGGCCTATCGAGGCGGCCTGCTGAACGATCCGATTGACGGAGGCGGCGTCCACAACGGTGCTGTCCACGGGCGTGCCGTCGACGTCGTCGAGTCGCATGATTTCGAAGCGCATGGGCTTCTCCCTTCGTCTGGTCATCCTCCTGCGGAGAATTACTGCGTACGTAGGTAGTCAACGGGGTGCGCGTTACAAACATTCCCTACGCTAAAGAAATTTTTCGAACAGCTAACTACTGACCGGTAAGCGACTCTCCGCCGCCTCTTCGGAGACCGACCGGGACCGGTTGTGTTCGCAGCGTGACCGCCGGGACAATGGAGGCGATGAACGACGACCTCGCGGCCCTCACCGCCCGCATCGACCACACCAACGAGCTGCTGACGCGCATGCTCGCCGAGGTGGCGAAGACGCCCTCGACCCATGCGATCTTCGTCGACGCGGGGTATCTGTACGCGGCCGCGGGCCGCCTGGTCGCCGGGACCGAGGACCGCCGGGCCTTCGACCTGGACGCCGAGGGGCTGATCGAGGCGCTCATCGACAAGGCCCGCACGATCTTCGCCGACAGCAGGCTGCTGCGGGTCTACTGGTACGACGGCGCCCGGCGGCGTATCCACACCGCCGAGCAGCAGACGATCGCCGAGCTTCCGGACGTCAAGGTGCGGCTGGGCAATCTCAACGCCAACAACCAGCAGAAGGGCGTCGACTCACTGATCAGGACCGATCTGGAGTCCCTCGCCCGGCACCGGGCGATCAGCGACGCGGCCCTGCTCGGCGGCGACGAGGACCTGGTCTCGGCGGTCGAGGCGGCCCAGGGGTACGGAGCCCGCGTCCACCTGTGGGGCATCGAGGCGCCCGAGGGACGCAACCAGGCCGAGCCGCTGCTCTGGGAGGTCGACAGCCAGCGCGTCCTCGACCTCGACTTCTTCAAGCCGTACGTGTCACGGCGTACGTCCGCCGCCTACGAGGCCTCGGCGAACCGGCCCAGTCGCGAGGACGTCCGCTTCGTGGGCGCCCAGATCGCGGCGAAGTGGCTGGCGGCGCGGGGGCGGGAGACGGTGGGGGAGCTGCTGCCCGGGCATCCGTATCTGCCGGGGTCGGTGGACCAGGATCTGCTGGTGGAGGCGGAGGGGCTGTTGCAGTACTCGCTGCGGGGGCAGGCGGATCTGCGGCGGGCGCTGCGGGACGGGTTCTGGGAGCACTTGCAGGGGCAGTACTAGCGGTTCTTCGCCGCCCGGCCCTAACGGGGCGACCGGGTGCCGTCCCAGAAGTCGGCTATCGCGCGGGCCGTCTCCAGGGGGCGGTCCGTGTTGGGGGAGTGCTCGGCGCCGGGGATCACGGTCCTGCGGGCCCGCAGACGGACGGCCATGTGGTCGAGCAGCGGTACCGGCCAGGTGTCGTCGTGCGAGCCGGACAGCACGTGGAACGGCAGCGGTGCGGCGGCCAGTTCGGCCACCCGGTCCGGCTCGGCGCACAACTGGCGGCCGGTGGCGATGAGTTGGGCGGGCTTGTTGCCCATCCAGCGCCGGCGCAGGTCCTCCCGGTCGTCGAGCCCGGAGTCCAACTCACCTCCGGTGTCGGTCTCCTCGGGCGGTTCCATGGCCTGGATCGCGTCCCACACCTCCGCCATGCTCATCACGGTCAGCGCGTCCCGGAGCAGCTTCACGCGCTGCTGCTGGGAGCCGGAGATCTGGGCGGGGCCCGAGGACATGAGGGTGAGGGAGCGGAAGGGGGCGGGGTCCAGGAGGACGGCGGCCCGCGCGATCTGCCCGCCGAGGGAGTGCCCGAGGAGATGCACGGGTCCGTCGAGGGCCGCGGCCTGTGCCAGCACGTCCTTCGCCAACTCGTCCTGCGCGTACGCCGATTCATCGTCCGCCGGGCCGTCGGACTCGAACTGCCCCCGTCCGTCCACCGCGACCGTCCGGTACCCGCGCGCCGCGAGCGGCACATGCAGCGGGTTGAAGTCCTCCTTGCTGCCGGTGAACCCGGGCAGCAGCAGCGCGGTCCCCCTGGGCGCGACGCCGTCCGCCGCGGGCGCGTCGACGACGGCGAACTCACCGCGAGCGGTACGCAGGGAGTGGGCGCGGGCGCCGGGGGGTGGCGCGAAGGTGGGGGGCCTGCTCATGCCATGAGGCTATCCGGAGGGGCGGGCGGAGGGCGGGGGTGGTGGTGTGAGGTGGGCCATGCGGGTGCACTGCGGGGTGTGACGGGGCGGGGCGGGCAGCGTGGGGGGCTGGGGTGGAGGGGGCGGTGCAGCGCGGTGCCAGCGAAGCGCGGTGCCGGTGACGCGAGTGGGCCGGGGTGGAGGGGCGGGTGCGGCGCGGTTCGTGTGAAGCGGGCCGGTGCGGCGTGGTTCGTGTGAAGTGGGTGGGCGAGGGAGGCGGCTGTCTTGCTGCTCCGCCATGCGGGTGGGTGAGCTGCGGGGCGGGTTGGTGAGGCGGCGGTCTCGCGGCTGGGCCACGTGGGTGGGTGAGCTGGGCTCGTGCTTCAGGTGGGCGCCGGAACGCCGATGGCCCGGCCCACGTGATGTGGGCCGGGCCATCGGGTGAGCGGTCAGCTCTCCGTGGACTCCGCGGCGGCCGTGACCTTGCGGGTGCGGCGGCGCGGCTTGGCCTCCGGCTCCTCGGCGGCCTGGGCCGGGATGTCGGCGGCTGCGGCCGTCTTCCGCGCGCGAGCCGGCTTGGCCTCGGTGGCTGCGGCCGTCTTGCGGGTGCGGCGCGGCTTGGTCTCCGTGCCCTCGGCCGTGTCGACCGAGGTCTCGGCGGCCGCGGCCGTCTTGCGCGTACGGCGCGGCTTGGCCTCGGTGACCTCCGGAGCCGCAGCGGCTTCGACGGTCTCGGCGACCTTGCGGGTGCGCCGGGTCCGGGGCTTGGCCTCCGCGGCCTCGGCGGTGTCGACCACTGCCTCGGCTGCCTCGGCGACCTTGCGCGTACGGCGGCGCGGCGCGGCGGCGGGGGCCTCGGCCGTGTCGACCGCGGTCTCGGCGGCAGCCGCCGTCTTGCGGGTGCGGCGCGGCTTGGTCTCCGTGCCCTCGGCCGTGTCCACCGCGGTCTCCGCGGCGGCGGCCGTCCTGCGCGTACGGCGCGGCTTGGCCTCCGGCTCCTCCGTGGTCTGTGCCGGGATCTCGGCGACAGTCGCGGCGGGCTCGGCGACCTTGCGGGTACGGCGGGTCCGGGGCTTGGCCTCGGCGGCCTCGGCCGTGTCGACCACGGTCACGGCGGTGGCGGCCGTCTTGCGCGTACGTCGCGGCTTGGTCTCCACGGCCTCGGCGGTGTCGACGGCGGCTTCGGGAGCGGCGGCGGCCTTGCGGGTGCGGCGCGGCTTGGCCTCCGTGCCTTCCGCCGTGTCCACCGCGGCCTCGGCGGCGGCAGCCGTCTTGCGGGTACGGCGACGCGGCGCGGCGACGGGGGCCTCGGCGTCGACGACCTCGACGGCGACCGTCTCGGCGGCCGCCTTGCGGGTCCGGCGGCGGGGCTTCGTCTCGGTGACCTCGGCGACGGGCGCCTCGGGCTCCTTGACCTCCGCGACGACCTCGGTCGCCTCGACGGTGACCGGCGTCTCGACGGCGGCGGTCTCCGTGGACCTACGGGTCCGGCGGCGGCGCGGCTTGGTCTCCGCGGCCTCGGCCGTGTCGACCGCGACCTCCGCGGCCTCGGACGTCGTGGCCGTGGTCGGCACCGACTCCAGAGAGGCCGCTCCGTTACGGGTGCGGCGACGACGGCGCGGGGTGCGGGGCGAGGACGCGTCCTCGGACACCGCGGTCTCCTCCGGCGCGGTCGTCTCCACCGGTGCGGCGGTCCCGTCCAGCGGGGTGCCATTGCGCGTACGACGGCGACGGCGCGGCGTACGGGCCGGGCGCTCGCTGTCGGCGGAACGGGACTCGTCCCGGCCACCACGGCCACCCCGGTCGTTGCGGTCACCGCGACCGCGGCCACCACGGCCACCGGTCTCGCCCAGGTCCTCGAGCTCCTCCGCCTCAAGCCCCGCGCGGGTGCGCTCGGCTCGCGGCAGGACACCCTTGGTGCCCGCGGGGATGTTCATCTCCTCGTAGAAGTGCGGGGAGGTGGAGTATGTCTCCGGCGGGTCGTTGAAGTTGAGCTCCAGCGCCTTGTTGATCAGCTGCCAGCGCGGGATGTCGTCCCAGTCGACGAGGGTGATCGCGATGCCCTTCGCACCCGCGCGGCCGGTACGGCCGATGCGGTGCAGGTACGTCTTCTCGTCCTCGGGGGACTGGTAGTTGATGACGTGCGTGACGCCCTCGACGTCGATACCGCGGGCGGCGACGTCGGTGCAGACGAGGACGTCCACCTTGCCGTTGCGGAAGGCCCGCAGCGCCTGCTCGCGCGCGCCCTGGCCGAGGTCGCCGTGGACCGCGCCGGCGGCGAAGCCGCGCTGCTTGAGCTGGTCGGCGAGGTCGGCGGCGGTGCGCTTGGTGCGGCAGAAGACCATGGCCAGTCCCCGGCCGTCGGACTGCAGTATGCGCGCGACCATCTCGGGCTTGTCCATGTTGTGCGCGCGGTAGACGAACTGCGCGGTGTTGCGCACCGTCTGGCCCTCGTCGTCCGGCGCGGTGGCGCGGATGTGCGTGGGCTGCGACATGTAGCGGCGCGCGAGACCGATGACCGCGCCCGGCATGGTCGCCGAGAACAGCATGGTCTGACGTCGGGCCGGCAGCAGGTTGATGATCTTCTCGACGTCGGGCAGGAAGCCCAGGTCGAGCATCTCGTCGGCCTCGTCCAGGACGAGTGCCTTGATGTGCTTGAGGCTGAGCTTCTTCTGGCCCGCGAGGTCCAGCAGCCGGCCCGGGGTGCCGACGATCACGTCGACGCCCTTCTTGAGGGCCTCGACCTGCGGCTCGTACGCCCGGCCGCCGTAGATGGCGAGAACGCGTACGTTGCGGACCTTGCCCGCGGTCAGGAGGTCGTTGGTGACCTGCTGGCACAGCTCGCGCGTGGGGACGACGACGAGGGCCTGCGGGGCGTCGGTGAGGTCCTCGGGCTTCGCGCGGCCGGCCTCGACATCGGCGGGGACGGTGACGCGCTCGAGGAGCGGGAGGCCGAAGCCCAGCGTCTTGCCGGTGCCGGTCTTGGCCTGGCCGATGACGTCCGTGCCGGAAAGGGCGACGGGGAGCGTCATCTCCTGGATGGGGAAGGGGTTGATGATGCCGACGGCCTCAAGGGCCTCGGCGGTCTCGGGAAGGATTCCGAGATCTCTGAACGTCGTAGTCAGGGTTTTGCCTCTTCTGTGTGCGCGGTGCGAGGCGAGCTCGGGGGTCGTCTAGGACCGTGCTGGGGACGTCGACTGCCTTACGGGCTAGCCGTAACGGCACGGGACCTCTGCCGACGCTCAAGCGCTCGAACCGCTGAGGGTCCCTCCGGATGCCGTACGCACAGTGCCGTACGGCCAAGGAGAGCTGTCAGGTCGGAGCCGATCGGGCCACCGACCGGGCATCCTCATACGTGCGGCCTGTGGAGATACGCAGTCCTCATGGACGTGCGTACTCAGCAGGCGCATTACCACCATACCCCGGAAACGCGCACATGCGATGGCCGATTTGGTCACGTAGTCGTCGTCACACTGCTTCACCAGGGACTTCCGCCGCGCGGGGAGCGGGCTATTGTGCGCTTCATGACGACGCCTGACAACACCTCCGACGCTTCTGCCGAACCCACCGGAGTCGCCGCCCAGGACTGGGCGAAGGCCTCCGCCGATCCGCAGTACCGGGCCGCTGTCGTGGACCTGCTCGGCGCGCTCGCGTACGGGGAGCTGGCGGCGTTCGAGCGGCTCGCGGAGGACGCCAAGCTGGCGCCGACGCTGGCGGACAAGGCGGAGCTGGCCAAGATGGCGTCGGCGGAGTTCCACCACTACGAGAAGCTGCGCGACCGGCTGACCGAGATCGGCGCGGAGCCGACGGAGGCCATGGAGCCGTTCGTCGCCGCGCTCGACGGCTTCCACCGGCAGACGGCGCCCTCGGACTGGCTGGAGGGGCTCGTCAAGGCGTATGTCGGCGACTCGATCGCCAGTGACTTCTACCGTGAGGTCGCGGCGCGGCTGGACTCGGACACGCGTGAGCTGGTCCTGGCGGTGCTGGACGACACCGGGCATGCCGGGTTCGCCGTGGAGAAGGTACGGGCGGCGATCGATGCCGATCCGCGTGTGGGTGGGCGTCTCGCGCTGTGGGCCCGGCGTCTCATGGGTGAGGCCCTGTCGCAGTCGCAGCGGGTGGTCGCGGACCGGGACGCGTTGTCGACGATGCTCGTGGGCGGGGTGGCCGACGGGTTCGATCTGGCCGAGGTCGGGCGGATGTTCTCGCGGATCACGGAGGCGCACACGAAGCGGATGGCTGCGCTGGGGTTGGCGGCCTAGCGCTCTGTGAGGGGCGGTTTCGGCTGCTTCGCGGCCGCGGGCCGGTGGGGGCTTGTCGCGCCGTTCCCGGCGCCCCTACCGGCGTTGCCCTGAAGGGCGTTGGGGACTTCGGGCCCTACGCCGGTGCCGACCTACGGCGGAATCTTCCCGCGGGGCGGAGCAGGAGCGAGAGGGACGCGGCCGAGACGACCACCGCGCCGATCAGGTTGACCAGGATGCCGCTCGAACCCAGCGCGCTGTGCGTCACGAAGGCGCCGAACAGGGCGCCGGCGACGCCGGTCGCCAGGACCAGGGAGCGGGCGGGTAGGCGGTGGGCCAGCCGGTGGGCTGCCACCGCGGCCAGGACGAGACCGAGCAGTGCGGAGCCGAGCGCTTCCAGCAACATTATTTGGGGTCCCTCCCACACGGTCACGCTGCGCATTGCGGTCGTAGCCCGTCTTACCCGTGACCTGCGGAATGCAATCCTCCTCTGTGGGTGCCTTGTGCTCCATATGTGGAGAAAAAAATCTTGCGGGGCTTTGCTCGTACGACGAGAAGGGCCCGGCGACTCCAAGTCGCCGGGCCCTTCTCGTAGGCGTCGTCTACAGCGCGCCGAAGCCCACCTTGCGCGGAGCCGGCTCGCCGAGCTCCACGTAGGCCAGGCGCTCCGCCGGGACCAGGACCTTGCGGCCGTGCTCGTCCGTGAGGCTCAGCAGCTGCGACTTTCCGGCCAGTGCCTCGGCCACCACACGCTCGACCTCCTCGGCACTCTGACCGCTCTCCAGAACGATCTCGCGGGGCGCGTGCTGCACGCCGATCTTGACCTCCACGGCTATGTCCCTCCGACGGTCAGTGAAGTGCGCGTCCATCCGCGCCGTACCCAGCACACATTAGCCCGGTGAGGGGACGTTCACGCTCCGCGCAAGAACGCCAGGAGCGAACAGCGGGCGGGAACAAAGTGTCGGGTCAGTGGTGATCGATGCCGTGCAGCGGGAAACCGGCGATGCCCCGCCATGCCAGGGACGTCAGCAGCTGGACCGCCTGATCGCGCGGCACGCTGCGGTCGCTGTGCAGCCAGGAGCGGGCCACGACCTGCGCGAGGCCGCCCAGGCCCGAGGCCAGCAGCATCGACTCCGCGCGCGAGAGGCCGGTGTCCTCGGCGATGACCTCGCAGATCGCCTCGGCGCACTCGGTCGTGACCTTGTCGACGCGCTCGCGCACGGCGGGCTCGTTCGTCAGGTCCGATTCGAAGACCAGGCGGAAGGCGCCGCCGTCGTCCTCGACGTACGCGAAGTAGGCGTCCATGGTCGCCCGTACGCGCTGCTTGTTGTCGCTCGTCGAGGCGAGCGCGTGCCGTACGGACTGGATCAGGGACTCGCAGTGCTGGTCCAGCAGTGCGAGATAGAGGTCGAGCTTGCCCGGGAAGTGCTGGTAGAGCACCGGCTTGCTGACTCCGGCCCGCTCAGCGATGTCGTCCATCGCGGCCGAGTGGTAGCCCTGCGCCACGAAGACTTCCTGTGCGGCGCCCAGCAGCTGATTCCGTCGGGCACGGCGCGGCAGGCGCGTACCTCGAGGGCGTGCCGCCTCTGTCTGCTCGATGGCTGTCACGCCGCCTCCCATAAGTCGTCCACTTGCGGTGTGCGCCGCGCCGCCATCGTACTTTTCGGTAACCGTGGTGTGCGCGGTGCGAGCGCAGAATTTCACGTACCGGACGGTGACGAAAGCCCTGCGAAGGTTTCAAAGGGGTACTTACCGGGCAACGCCTGTCGCGCTCCGGCTCAGTGCCACCTCCCGGGGCGTCACCGATAGTCGTCCTCGTCGATCTGGACGACACGGGCCTGTTCGATGAGGTCGGCCTCGTCGGCCTGACCCGTGTCGACGCCGGTCAGCGGGTCGTCGCGCTCCTGGGAGACCTCCGTCTGCTGCTCGGCGGCGTCGCCCTCGGGTGCCTCCACGTCGAGCTCGACGTCACCGCCGCTGTCCTCGAAGGTCTCGGGGTCGCTGGGGTCGTAGGCCATTGCGGGCTCCCTTCCTAGAACGTCCCTGACTGATGCAGGGGGCCACATGCGGGTGCCCTGCGTACGAGCCTAGGAGACACACGATCCGGACGCTATGCGATGTGCGTGGTCTTTGTGACGGCGAACACATGAACCAGTGCGTGATCGTCTCGTAACATTGCCGCATGTCTTCGACCGAGTTGCCGTCCGTACCGGCCGCGAACGTGCTCCCGAAGGTGACACCCGTCAGGGTGGCGGAGGGCGAGCGGCTCAGGTCGGTGGGGTTGCCGGGGATCACGCTCTCGGTGCGTTCGAGACCGCCCGCGCGCGAGGGGCTGCCACCCGCGCTCTACGTCCATGGCCTCGGCGGTTCCTCGCAGAACTGGTCCGCGCTGATGCTGGAGCTCGAGGACGTTCTCGACGGTGAGGCCGTCGACCTGCCCGGGTTCGGGGACTCGCCGCCGCCGGACGACGGCGACTACTCGATCACCGCACACGCGCGTGCGGTGATTCGTTTTCTGGACGCTTCCGGCCGCGGGCCCGTGCACCTCTTCGGCAACTCCCTCGGCGGCGCGGTCTCCACGCGCGTGGCCGCGGTACGCCCCGACCTCGTGCGGACGCTGACACTCGTGTCGCCGGCGCTCCCCGAGATCCGCGTGCAGCGCAGCGCGGTGCCCACCGCGCTCCTCGCGGTGCCCGGCATGGCGGCGCTCTTCACTCGGCTCAGCCGTGACTGGACGGCCGAGCAGCGCGTCCGCGGCGTCACGGCGCTCTGCTACGGCGATCCCGCGCGGGTCTCACCGGAGGGGTTCCGGCACGCCGTCGAGGAGATGGAGCGCCGGCAGCAACTGCCGTACTTCTGGGACGCGATGACCCGTTCCGCGCGCGGTCTGGTCAACGCTTACACGCTCGGCGGGCAGCACGCGCTGTGGCGCCAGGCGGAGCGGGTCCTCGCGCCGACCCTGCTCGTCTATGGCGGACGCGACCAGCTCGTCGGCTATCGCATGGCCCGGAAGGCGGTCCGGTCCTTCCGTGACTCCCGGCTGCTGAGCCTGCCGGAGGCGGGGCATGTGGCGATGATGGAGTATCCGGACACGGTGGCCCGGGCGTTCCGGGAGTTCTTGGCGGACACGGAGGGCCCGGACGGTGGGGGCGCGTCCGTGGGGGCGTCCGGTGATGCGGCCGGGTCCGCGGGTGCCGGTGCGCCCGAGGCCGCGAGCGCGGGGAGCTGAGGGGCGGGGTGGGACGACACAGTCGCCGCCGCGGGTCTGCTTCCAAGAGTGACCCCGCGGACATAACTGCAGGACGAGGTGGGCGGGACGCCGGGGGCGCTCCGGGGCCCCAGGGTGCTTCGCCCCGGCAAGGAGCCGTACGGCCGCCGCAGGGCGCTCCGCCGCGGCAGGGGCCGCCGGCGCCGAGCGGGCCCTCGGTGTACGGGGATCCGGTCTACCGGGCGGTTCCACAGGGAGCTCGGCGGTTCGGGTACGGGACGCCCGCGCAGGGGGTACCCAGGTTCGCCGACGGGACGCCGGCGCAGGGGGTACCGCGGTTCGGGGACGGGACGCCCGCCCGGGGGGTTCCGCGCTTGGCTGACGGGACGCCGGCTCGTGGTGTGCCGAGGTTGGCCGACGGGACGCCTGCGCAAGGTGTGCCGAGGTTCGCGGACGGCACCCCCGCCCATGGTGTGCCGCGCCTTCCCGACGGCACTCCCGCGCACGGCACACCCCGGTTCGCCGACGGCACCCCCCGGGTCCGTGGCGGTCACCCCGAGCAGCGTGAAGCGGGCGGTGCATGGGGTGAGTTGGGGGCGCACGGCATGGCTGCCGCGCCCGGTGTCGCGATACCGCGGCAGCGGCAGGCGCCTCCTGGAGGACCCCGGCGGGCGGGGGCCGCGAGCCCTCGGCAGGACTATCTCGACGCCTTCGGGGACGCGGACGTCTTCGCGCCCCGTTCCCCGCAAGGACCGGCCGACCCGTACGCCTCCGTCACCGACTGGCAGCCCGCTCCGGACGGTGACGACGACGAGCCGCCCACCGGTGAGCCCACGCAGCAGAAGGGCGGCAAGGGGCGGGCCTTCACGGGCATCGCGGCGGCCGCCGTCACCACCGTGCTCGCCATCGTCGTCGCGGGACAGGTGACCGACGGGCGGGACGACGACGCCGTACAGTCGCAATCGGCCACCGACCAGGCGCGGGACGCCCGGGATTCGGCCTCGCGCTCGGACGGGCGGCCGACGCCGTCCTCGTCGCCGAACGTGGCGACGCTGACGTACGAGCAGAAGATGGACCAGACGTACCCCCTCAGCGCGACGCTCGACGGGTCGGGGAAGTTCGACGCGATCAAGGGCATCGACAAGGCGCCCGGCACGGGGCAGAAGTTCACCTACCGGGTGGATGTCGAGCAAGGGCTCGGGCTGGACGGCGAACTGTTCGCCGAAGCCGTGCAGAAGACGCTCAACGACGACCGGAGCTGGGCCCACAACGGGGCCCGTACCTTCGAGCGCGTCTACTCCGGGAAGCCCGACTTCGTGATCACGCTCGCCAGTCCGGGGACGACCGCGGAGTGGTGTGCGAAGTCCGGTCTGGACACCACCGTGGACAACGTGTCCTGCGATTCCGCCTCCACCGAGCGCGTGATGATCAACGCCTATCGGTGGGCGCAGGGGTCCAAGACCTACGGTGATCAAATTCACGCCTACCGGCAGATGCTGATCAATCACGAGGTCGGTCATCGCCTCGGCAACCATCACGTGACCTGCGACAAGGACGGCGAACTCGCCCCGGTCATGCAGCAGCAGACCAAGTTCCTGAACCATGACGGGATCACGTGCAAGGCCAACCCCTGGGCATACCCCGGGAGTTGACGGGCGCCTCTCGCATCGCCCCAGGTGTCGCGTTGACATGCGCAGAAAAGTCGTACATATTGCTGCGCATGTCGCCCCGTCACGCCTCCGTTCGCGCCGCCATAGAGCTGGCGCTCATCGGCGTGACCGCTCTGTGCGTGGCCGACATTCACTGTCGCTGACGTCCGCCCTGAGGCGTTCGCGTCGCGATCTTTTTCCTTTCCCGTGACCTGGTCACGGTTTTTCGACGACCTGACGCCCGGGCAGACTTCTGTTCACTTTCGTCTCACCCCTTGTCTGTCTGTCTCACCATTCGAGAGGTCGTCTCCGATGCGTCAACCGTCCGTAAACAGCGCCGCCGCGTGGCGGGCGGTGTCCGTAGGCCTGGTTCTGGCAGTGGGCGCTGTCGCCTGCGGGCCGGAAGACAACGATGCCAAGGGCTCCGCCGGTGACTCCACGCCCCACAAGGGCGGCACCCTGACGGTCCTGAACTCCAACCCGCAGCAGGACTTCGACCCGGCCCGTCTCTACACCTCCGGCGGCGGAAACGTTCCGTCCCTGGTCTTCCGTACGCTCACCACCCGCAACCGCGAGAACGGTGAGGCCGGTGCCGAGGTCGTCCCGGACCTCGCGACCGACACGGGGCGCCCCAACAAGGACGCGACCGTGTGGACGTACACCCTGAAGAAGGGCCTGAAGTACGAGGACGGCACCGCGATCACGTCCGCCGACATCAAGTACGGCATCGAGCGGTCCTTCGCCCCCGAACTCTCCGGTGGCGCCCCCTATCTGCGGGACTGGCTGGTCGGTGCCGCCGACTACCAGGGCCCGTACAAGGACAAGGGCGGCCTCGACGCGATCGAGACGCCGGACGACCGGACCATCGTCTTCCATCTGAACAAGCCCGAGGGCGAGTTCCCGTACCTGGCCACGCAGACGCAGTTCACGCCGGTGCCGAAGGCCAAGGACACTGGGACGAAGTACGAGGAGCACCCGATCTCGTCCGGCCCGTACAAGGTCGTCAAGAACGAGAACGACGGTGAGCACCTCGTCCTGGAGCGCAACACGCACTGGTCCGCCGCGACGGACGCCGAGCGCAAGGCCTACCCGGACAAGGTCGACGTACGGTCCGGGCTCGACTCCTCCGTGATCAACCAGCGGCTGTCCGCGTCTCAGGGGGCGGACTCGACCGCGGTCACCACGGACACCAACCTCGGACCGGCCGAGCTCGCCAAGGTGACGGGCGACAAGGAGCTGGCCGCGCGCGTCGGCACCGGGCACTTCGGCTACACGAACTACATAGCGTTCAACCCGACGGTCAAGCCGTTCAACAACGTCAAGGTGCGGCAGGCGATCTCGTACGCCATTGATCGCTCGTCGGTGGTCAATGCGGCCGGTGGATCCTCGCTGGCCGAGGCCGCGACCACCTTCCTGCCGAACCAGAAGTCCTTCGGCTACGAGCCCTACGACCTGTTCCCGGCGGGTGACTCCGGCAACGCGGCGAAGGCCAAGGAGCTGCTGAAGGAGGCCGGTTACGCGAACGGGCTCACCATCACGCTGACCCACTCCAACGCCAAGGACTTCGAGACCAGCCCGGAGATCGCGACCGCGATCCAGGACGCGCTCAAGAAGGCCGGTATCACGGTCAAGCTCCAGGGTCTGGAGGACAACGACTACTCCGACAAGATCCACAACGTGAAGACGGAGCCCGGCTTCTTCCTCGCCCACTGGGGTGCGGACTGGCCGTCCGGCGGTCCCTTCCTCGCGCCGATCTTCGATGGTCGACAGATCGTGAAGGACGGTGCGAACTTCAACACGGGCCTGCTCAATGACAAGTCGGTCAATGCTGAGATTGACGCGATCAACAAGTTGACCGATCTTGACGCTGCCGCCAAGCGGTGGGGTGCACTGGACAAGAAGATCGGTGAGCAGGCACTGACCGTGCCGCTGTTCCACCCGGTCTACAAGCGTCTGGTGGGCAAGGACATCAGGAACGTCGTGATCAGCGACTGGACCGGTGTGCTGGACATCTCGCAGGTCGCGGTCAAGTAGCGCCGTGAGCGAGGCACTTGTCGCCACCCAGGCCCCCGAGGCGTCCGTCGCCTCGGGGGCTTCGGGGGCCCGTCAGTTCTGGCGGCGGCTGCGGACGCAGCGCGCCGCCCTCGGCGCGGCGGTCGTCGTCGCGCTGCTCGTCCTGGTCGCGCTCGCGGCACCGCTGCTGGTCGCCATCGAGGGCCAGGACCCGACCTCCTACCACCCGGCCCTGGTGGACTCCGCGCGCGGCGGCGTGCCCATCGGCTCCTTCGGGGGCGTCAGCGGCGACCACTGGCTCGGCGTCGAACCGCAGACGGGGCGCGACATGTTCGCGCGGCTCGTGTACGGGGCCCGGGTGTCCTTGGGCGTCGCGCTGGCCGCCACCGTCGTACAGGTGTTGATCGGCGTCGTGGTGGGCGTGACAGCCGCACTCGGCAGTCCATGGGTTGATCAACTGTTGAGCCGGCTCACCGACATCATCGTCTCCCTGCCCCTCATGATCATGGCGTTGGCCCTGCTCGCGATCGTGCCGTCGGACTTCCCGCGACCCGTCCTGGTCGCCCTGGTGATCGGCTTCGTCGCCTGGGGCACCATCGCGAAGATCACGCGCGCGCAGACGCTCACCCTCAAGGAACTCGACTACGTCTCCGCGGCCCGGCTCAGCGGCTGGAACACCTGGCGGATCGCCCGCCGGGAGCTGCTGCCCGGACTCGCCGCGCCGGTCATCACCTACGCCGCGCTCCTCGTCCCGATCAACATCACCGTCGAGGCCGCGCTGTCCTTCCTGGGCGTCGGCGTGAAGCCCCCGACGCCCTCCTGGGGACAGATGCTGACCGCCGCCGACGTCTGGTACCAGGCGGCCCCGCAGTACCTGCTGCTGCCCGCCGGCGCGCTCTTCGTGACGGTGCTGGCCCTCACCGTCCTCGGCGACGGCGTCCGCACGGCGCTCGACCCGCGCGCGGCATCCCGTCTGCGCGTCGGCACGGGCCGCAAGAGGGAGGCCAAGGCATGAGCGGCTTCACCGGCTTCGTGCTGCGGCGCCTCCTCGGCGCCCTGGTCACCCTGTTCGCCATCTCGGTGATCGTCTACGTCGTCTTCTACGTCACCCCCGGCAACGTCGCCCAGATCACCTGCGGCCCGCGCTGCTCGCCCGCCCAGGTGCAGCAGGTCGCCGACCAACTGCACCTCAACGACCCGCTGTACACGCAGTACTGGCACTTCCTGCAAGGACTCGTCGCCGGCCAGGACTACTCGACCGGCACCGCCGTGGAGCACTGCTCGGCGCCCTGCCTGGGGCTGTCGTACCAGAGCGACCAGCAGGTCACCCAGCTGATCCTGACCAAGCTGCCGGTCAGCCTGTCGCTGGTGTTCGGCGCGATGGTGCTGTGGCTGATCCTGGGTGTCGGCACGGGCATCCTGTCCGCGTGGCGGCGCGGCCGGCTCACCGAGCGGGTGCTGACCGGCATCACGCTCGCGGGCGTGGCCACGCCGGTCTTCGTCATCGGCCTGGTCCTGATGATCGTCGTCTGCGGGCAGCTGCAACTGCTGCCGTTCCCGCAGTACGTGAACTTCACCGACGACCCCGAGCAGTGGGCGTGGAACCTGCTGCTGCCCTGGCTCTCGCTGGCACTCATCGAGGCGGCCGCGTTCGCGCGCCTCACGCGCGCGTCGATGCTGGAGACGCTCGCCGAGGACCACATCCGCACCTTCCGCGCGTACGGCGTGGGGGAGCGGTCGATCATCGGGCGGCACGCGTTGCGCGGGGCGCTCGCGCCGGTCATCGCGCTGAACGCCAACAACTTCGGCGGCGCGGTGGGCGGAGCCGTCCTCACCGAGACGCTCTTCGGCCTGCCGGGCATCGGTCAGGAGCTCGTCCATGCCGTCAATGTGATCGACCTGCCGGTCGTGGTCGGCATGGTCCTGGTCATCGGTTTCTTCGTGGTCGTCGCCAACGCCGTCGCGGACGTGCTGTACGCGGTGGCCGACCGACGGGTGGTGCTCGCATGAGTCTGGTGGAAGTGACCGACCTGACGGTCGAGTTCGGCGAGCTGCGGGCCGTCGACGGACTCTCCTTCCGGCTGGAGCAGGGCGCCGCCCTCGCCCTGGTCGGTGAGTCCGGCTCCGGCAAGTCCACGGTCGCCTCCGCCCTGCTGGGGCTGCATCGCGGCACGGGCGCGAAGGTCGGCGGTGCGATCGAGGTCGCGGGCGTCGACGTACCGGCGGCGTCGGACGAGGAGCTGCGGAGGCTGCGGGGCGGGAAGGCCGCGATGGTCTTCCAGGACCCGCTGTCGTCCCTCGACCCGTACTACGCGATCGGCGACCAGATCGCCGAGGTGTACCGCGTGCACGCGCGTGTGTCGCGACGAGCGGCACGCGCGCGTGGCGTCGAGGTGCTGGAGCGGGTGGGGATTCCGGACGCGGTGAGGCGATCCCGGTCCCGCCCGCACGAGTTCAGCGGCGGCATGCGCCAGCGCGCGCTCATCGCCATGGCGCTGGCCTGCGAACCGGACCTCCTGATCGCCGACGAGCCGACCACCGCCCTCGACGTCACCGTCCAGGCCCAGATCCTCGACCTGCTGCACACGCTGCGCGAGGAGACCGGCATGGGGCTGCTCCTCGTCACGCACGACGTGGGCGTGGCGGCGGAGAGCGTCGACGAGGTGCTGGTGATGCGGCACGGGCGCGTGGTCGAGCACGGGGCGGTCGGGGACGTGCTGACGGCTCCTTCCGAGACGTATACGCGGGAGCTGCTGGGGGCGGTGCCCCGGGTGGACGCGCGGCGGGTGACGGCGGGCGCGGTCGCTGGGGCGGCCGGGGCGGCCGGTGCCGCATCGGGCGCGCCGGTGGAATCGCCGGACGCGTCTTCGGCGCCGGCCTCGGGTGCGCGTTCGACGTCGGCCTCGGACGCGCCCTCGGATCCGGAGCCGTCGGCTCGGACCGTTGCCGAGGCCGCGGACGTCGTCCTCGAAGCGCGCGGTCTCCGGCGCGAGTTCGGCCGCGGCAAGCGGGCGTTCGCCGCCGTGGACGACGTGTCGCTGACGATCCGCCGCGGGGAGACCCTCGGCATCGTCGGGGAGAGCGGCAGCGGCAAGACGACGCTCGGGCGCATGCTGGTCGGGCTGCTGGAGCCGACCGCGGGGGAGATCAGGCCGGGCGGCGGGGTGCGCCCCGACGTCCAGATGGTCTTCCAGGACCCGGTCTCCTCCCTCAACCCCCGGCGCAGTGTGGGCGAGTCGATCGCCGACCCGCTACGCGCGCGTGGCGAGAAGGACGAGACCCGCATCAGGGGGCGCGTGACGGAGCTGCTGGAGCGCGTGGGGCTCCAAGGGGCGCACTACGACCGCTATCCGCACGAGTTCAGCGGCGGACAGCGCCAGCGCGTGGGAATCGCGCGGGCGCTCGCGGCCGACCCGCGCGTCATCGTGTGCGACGAGCCGGTCTCCGCGCTCGACGTGACGACCCAGGCCCAGGTGGTCGCCCTGCTCGGCGAGTTGCAGCGCGAACTCGGACTCGCGCTCGTCTTCGTCGCCCACGACCTCGCCGTGGTACGGCAGGTCAGCGACCGGGTCGCGGTCATGCGCCGCGGCCGGATCGTCGAGTCGGGGCCCGCTGACGAGGTGTACGACAACCCCCAGGACCCGTACACCAGGCAGCTCCTGGCCGCCGTACCGGCGCTCGATCCCGAAGTGGCCGCGAGGCGCAGAGCGGCACGCAGGGAGCTGGCCGCGGCCTGACGTAACGTAACTGCTTGATCTCTTAGCGCGATCGAACGCGGCCCGCACGGGAAAGTTACGACCGTTCACCCCTTTTGGTGGCGCGATGGACAACCGTCCGTCGCGCCACCGTCATGTCCGCATACGTTCGTCCCGCTGCGAGCCGTCGGACCAACGGCGGCTCCCCATACGGGAGATCGGGGGTGCGCTCGTGCGCATCGGACTGCTTACGGAGGGTGGCTATCCGTATGTGAGCGGTGACGCCAGGCTCTGGTGCGACCGGCTCGTGCGCGGGCTCGGGCAGCACGAGTTCGACATCTACGCGCTCAGCCGCAGCGAGCAGCAGGAGGACGAGGGCTGGGTCCCGCTTCCTCCGCAGGTCAGCCGGGTGCGTACGGCGCCCCTGTGGACGGCCGAGGACGACGGCGTCGGGTACGGGCGCCGCGCGCGCCGACGGTTCGCCGAGTGCTACGGCGAGTTGGCGGCCGTGCTCTGCGCGGGGCCCTCCGAGGAGCCGTCGGCCCTTGAGGCGGACCGTTTCGGCAACGCCCTGTACGGTCTCGCCGAACTGGCCCGCGACGAGGGCGGGCTGGTGGGCGCGCTCCGCTCCGAGGCCGCCGTACGCGCCCTCGAACGCGCCTGTCGTGCGCCGGGCGCCGGCCGCCCGGCCCGCGAGGCGCGGGTACCCGATCTGCTCGCCGTGGCCGCCCACCTGGAGCGTGCGCTGCGCCCCCTGTCCCTCGACTGGTACGAGGACGACGGGCTCGGCTCGGTCGACCTGTGCCACGCCGCCTCCGGCGGTCCGGCCGCGCTGCCCGGACTGCTCGCCCGCCACTTCTCCGACGTGCCCCTGCTGGTGACCGAGTACGGGGTGCGGCTGCGGACGCACTACCTGTCCGCCACGGAGGCCTCGCCGTCGGTGCGGTCGCTGCTCGCCGCCTTCCACGGCCGGCTCGCCGCCGAGATCTACGGCCGCGCCGCGCTCGTCACCCCCGGCAACACGCACGCCCGCCGCTGGCAGGAGCGCTGCGGTGCCGACCGGGACAAGATCCGCACGGTCTATCCGGGCATGGACGCCGCCCGCTTCGCGGAGGTCGGCGAGTCCCCGGAGGGCGCGGACCCCGACACCCTGATCTGGGTCGGTCGTATCGAACCGACCAAGGACCTCATCTCCCTCCTGCACGCCTTCGCGGAGATCCGCAAGGAGGAGCCGAAGACCCGGCTGCGGATCATCGGCGTGCCCGCCGGACCCGAGGGCACGGCCTACCTCGGCCACTGCAAGGCGCTGGCCGCGCAGCTCTTCCCGGACGAGGCGGACGGACTGCACGCCGTCGGCGACAACCCGGTCTCCTTCGGGGAGATCGGCGGCCCGGACGTCCCGGCCCTCGCCGACGCGTACGCGTCGGGCGCCGTGACCGTCCTGTCCAGCGTGGTCGAAGGCTTCCCGATCAGCCTGGTGGAGGCCATGTTCTGCGGCCGCGCGACCGTGTCCACGGACGTGGGCGCGGTGGTGGAGGTCATCGGCGGCACCGGACTCGTCGTGCCCCCGCGCAATCCGCGGGCGCTCGCCGAGGCGTGCGTGACCCTGTTGCGCGACCCCGAGCGCCGTGAGCGCCTGGGCGCCGCCGCACGCGCGCGTGCGCTCGAACTGTTCACCGTCGACCAGAACATCACGGCATTTCACGGCATTTACCTGGAGATCGTCTCGCGGCACCCGGTCCGCCGGGTCGTCCTCGACGGCACCACAGGAGAGCCGCTCCCGTTCGCCGTCCCCGCCGAGGCCCATATGCCCGGCCGCTGGACGGACTCCGGGGCACGGGTCGTGGCCCGTGGCGGCCCCGGCTGGGCGGCAGGTCCTCCGGTACGTGCCAACAGCCCGCTGCCCGCCACGGAGGGAGCGCGATGAGCGACCTCGGCGAACTGGACCGCCCCGGCACCCCGGCCAGCCCCGGCCCGTGGGACGCGCGGTCGGAGGAGTGGCTGGCGGGGGACGGCGGCGGCGCACAGGGCGCAGAGGGCGAGGGCGTTGAGGGCGACGGTGCTGAGGGGGCGGGTGCCGAGGCCGACGGCGCTGAGGGTGACGGTGCTGAGGGCGCGGGCGTCGAGGCCGACGGCGCCGAAACCGTCACAGCCACCGGAGACGAGGGCCGCAAGACCTCCCGCGCCCCCGAGGCGACCCCGGCCCGCAGACAGCCCCCAGCCCCCCGCCGCGCCGCCGCGGACCCCGTGAAGGCCCTGATCCACCGCCACCGCGAGCTGTGCGAACGGGCCGTGGACCCCCTGGAGATCGCGGCGGGCCTGGAGGCGCACGGCGTCACCGACCGCACCGCGACCCGCTTCCGCCACCGGGACGTCTTCTCCCTCGCGGAGGAGATGTACGCGCGCGTGTCGAGAGACGGCGAAACCCCCGCACCCGCCACGCCCACCGACGCGCCCCGAGCAAGCGCCGACTGGATCCTGCTCACCCTCTTACCGGGCGCCCTGTGCGCCGCGACCGTGGCCGGCCTCCGACTCACCGACGGTCAGCCCCGCCTGGTCGCGGCGGTCGTGGGCACGGTCGCCGTGGCTCTGTCGCTGCGCGCCGCACTGACCCGCGGCCCCCTGAGCGCCACCCACCACTCACCACCCCGCATCCTCACCCTGACCTGCTGGCTGATCGCCTACGCCCTCCTCGGCGACGGCCTGCTCCAGGCAGCCGTCGGCGGTGGCCCCGACGCCCTCCCCACCGGCACCCCCGACGGCCCCTGGCCCCTGACGGCCGCCCCCGTCCTGGCCCTCACCCTGTCCTGCGCCCCCGCGGCCTGGACCGCCCACCTCTTCACGACCCGAGCCCGCCGCAGACTCACGCTCAGCCGGGGCCTGGAGGACTTCACCGCCTCCGTACTGCCGCTGCTGTTCGGCGTGTTCGCCCTGTACCTGTGCGCCCTGACGGCCCTGCTGATCCCGACCTCGGCAGCCCTGGACGAACCCGCCCGCCCCGCCCAGACCCTCACCCTGGGCGCCCTCTTCTTCCTGTCCCGTCTCCTCACCACCCACGGCTTCACCCACGCCCCCGCACTCGTCCTGACCGTCACGGTCATGGCGGAGCTCACGGCCATCGCCTCGGTCTTCACCGCCCGCCTCCCGGGCTGCGACTTCCTGGGCACCCCGATCGAGACCCTCACCGAGGCCTGGGGCCCGGGCGGCGTCCCGACGCTCGCCTGCGCGGCCGGAGCGCTCACCCTCCTGCTGCACGCGACCCGCAGGCTCACAAGGGCCTCGGCCCACGCCCCCACGGACCAGCAGTGGTGAGGCGACGGGGCGTGGACCCGACATCGCACGACGAAGCAGTACGGCGGCGCCCCGCGCGCCCCCACCCACACCACCAGGCCGCCGCGGGCATCTCGCCCCACCATCGGCGGCACACCGTTCTGACAGGAGAGCACCACATGAACACCTCCCGACCCGAAGACCCGGCGACGGGAGCCGCACGATGAGGGTCCTGCTGATCGGAGCCAACGGCTACCTCGGCCGCTTCGTCGCCGACCGCCTGCTCGCCGACCCGGCCGTCCAGCTCACCGCCCTCGGCCGCGGCGACGACGCCGACGTCCGCTTCGACCTCGCGTCCGGCAGCCCCGGAGCACTCACCCGCTTCCTCGACGCGGTCCACCCCGGCGTGGTCATCAACTGCGCGGGCGCCACCCGCGGCGGCGCCCGTGACCTCGCCCGCCACAACACCGTCGCCGTGGCCACCGTCTGCGAGGCCCTGCGCCGCAGCGGCTGCGGGGCACGGCTGGTCCAGATCGGCTGCGGTGCCGAGTACGGCCCGAGCCAGCCCGGCTCCTCCACCGCCGAGGACGCCGTCCCCCGCCCCGGCGGCCCGTACGGCGTCAGCAAACTCGCCGCCACCGAACTGGTCCTGGGATCCGGCCTGGACGCGGTCGTCCTGCGCGTCTTCTCACCGGCCGGTCCCGGCACCCCCGCCGGCTCCCCGCTCGGCCGCCTCGCCGAGGCCATGCGCCGCGCCATGCAGTCCGGTGACGGCGAACTCAAGCTCGGCGGCCTCGGCGCCCAGCGCGACTTCATCGATGTCCGCGACGTCGCCCGAGCCGTCCACGCCGCCAGCCTCTCCGCCGCGCAGGGGGTCATCAACATCGGCTCCGGCCGTGCCGTCCGCCTCCGGGACGCCGCCGCCGTCCTGGCCCGCGTGGCCGGATACGGGGGCGCGCTCCACGAACTCGACGGACCTCCCGGCCCGCTGAGGGCATCCATCGGCCACCCCCGCTCCGAACCAGACCATGCCGCTCCGGCCGCGTACCCGTACCCGGACGGCTGCGGCAGCTGGCAGCAGGCCGATGTGCGCACCGCACGCGACCGGCTCGGCTGGCGCCCCCGGATCAACCTCGAAGAGTCCCTCGCCGACATCTGGATGGAGGCGGCATGCCGCATCTGACCAGCACGAAGAAGACCGCGTCCGGCACCGAACTCCATACCGGCGTCGGTGTCCCCGGCTTCGCCCACCCCCTGGTCGCCCCCGCCGAATGGGCCGAACTCACCCGCCCCGGCACCCCCGTCCACTGGGTCGTCCTCAACGTCGCCGACGGTCCCGGCAGCCGCCCCGACCCGCACTGCCTGGAGGCGGCCGGCCGCCTGCGCAACGCGGGCGTCCGGGTCCTCGGCCACATCGACACGACGTACGGAGCGCGCGGCTTCGGCGAGATGATCTCCGACGCGCACCGCTACATCGACTGGTACAAGGCCGACGGCTTCCTCCTCGACCGCTGCCCGACCGAACGTGCGGCGCTCCCGGAGATCCGCCGCACGGTCGCCACGCTCCGCGTGATCCGCGACGACGCCCATGTCGTCCTGGGCCACGGCACCCATCCGCACCCCGGCTACGCGGAGAGCGCCGACCAGTTGGTCACCTTCTCCGGCCCGTGGAGCGACTACCGCTGGTCGCAGGTGGCGGAGTGGACCGCCGACCATCCGCCCGAGCGCTTCTGCCACCTCGTCCACGGGGTGCCGGGCGGCCATCTCGACGAGGCGCTGCGGATAGCCCGCTGGCAGGGCGCCTCCACCATCTACTTCACGGACCGCACGGACCGGGGCGGCCGCATCGATCCCTGGGAGACCATGCCCGGCTACTGGGACGAAATCGTCTCGCGGATCGGAACAGGTGTCTCGGAATGAAGAAGGCCATGGCAGTGTTACGGGGAGAACAACTGTAGTGATTGACCGACCAACGGAGTCCCCGTGTCGCTGCCACCCCTGGTCGAGCCCGCTTCCGAGCTCACCGTAGACGAGGTCCGCAGGTACTCCCGCCACCTGATCATCCCCGACGTCGGGATGGACGGGCAGAAGCGGCTGAAGAACGCCAAGGTGCTGTGTGTGGGCGCCGGCGGCCTGGGCTCGCCGGCGCTGATGTACCTGGCCGCGGCGGGCGTGGGCACGCTCGGCATCGTGGAGTTCGACGAGGTCGACGAGTCGAACCTGCAGCGCCAGATCATCCACAGCCAGGCCGACATCGGCCGCTCCAAGGCCGAGTCCGCGCGCGACTCCGTCCTCGGCATCAACCCGTACGTGAACGTGATCCTCCACGAAGAGCGGCTCGAGGCCGAGAACGTGAAGGAGATCTTCAGCCAGTACGACCTGATCGTCGACGGCACCGACAACTTCGCGACCCGCTACCTCGTCAACGACGCGGCCGTGCTGCTGAACAAGCCGTACGTGTGGGGCTCGATCTACCGCTTCGACGGCCAGGCCTCGGTCTTCTGGGCCGAGCACGGCCCGTGCTACCGCTGCCTCTACCCGGAGCCCCCGCCGCCGGGCATGGTGCCCTCCTGCGCCGAGGGCGGCGTCCTGGGCGTGCTGTGCGCGTCCATCGGCTCCATCCAGGTCAACGAGGCCATCAAGCTCCTCGCGGGCATCGGCGAGCCGCTCGTCGGCCGCCTGATGATCTACGACGCCCTGGAGATGCAGTACCGCCAGGTCAAGGTCCGCAAGGACCCCAACTGCGCGGTCTGCGGCGAGAACCCGACCGTCACCGAGCTCATCGACTACGAGGCCTTCTGCGGCGTCGTGTCCGAGGAGGCCCAGGAGGCGGCCGCCGGTTCGACGATCACTCCCAAGCAGCTCAAGGAGTGGATCGACGACGGCGAGAACATCGAGATCATCGACGTCCGCGAGATCAACGAGTACGAGATCGTCTCCATCCCGGGCGCCAAGCTGATCCCGAAGAACGAGTTCCTCATGGGCACCGCCCTGGAGAGCCTGCCGCAGGACAAGAAGATCGTCCTGCACTGCAAGACGGGTGTCCGCAGTGCGGAAGTCCTCGCCGTGCTGAAGTCCGCGGGCTTCGCGGACGCCGTGCACGTCGGCGGCGGCGTGATCGGCTGGGTCAACCAGATCGAGCCCGACAAGCCGGTGTACTGACCGGACCTGCTGCGATCGGCGGGGGTTGCACGCACCACGAGTGCGGGCAACCCCCGCCGTCGTCATGAGCAGACCTTGCCGTCCTTCGGCACCGTGCCCTTGAGCAGATACGCGTTCACCGCGGAGTCGACGCAGTCGCTCCCGCTGCCGTACGCCCCGTGCCCCTCGCCCTTCCAGGTGAGCACCACACCGACGTCCTTGCCCAGCTCGTCCGCCATCTTGCGGGCGCCCTCGTAGGGCGTCGCCGGGTCGCCGGTGTTGCCGACCACGAGGACCGGCGGAGCACCGGGAGCGCTGACCTCCGGGGTGTCCCACTGTCCGGTCACCGGCCAGTCGTGGCACCAGCCGGCCGTGTCCCAGCCCAGGAAGGCGCCGAAGACGGGCGAGAGCTTCTCGAACGTCGGCAGCAGCTTCTTCGTCTCCGCGGCGGTCGGCCGCTGCTTGTCGTCCAGGCACGATATGACCCGCTGCGAGTGGGTCGTCGTGCCGTAGTGCCCCGCGGTGTCCCGCTCGTTGTAGCCGTCGGCGAGGGTCAGCAGTTCCGAGCCGTCGCCCTGCTCCGCGGCCTCCAGCGCACTGGTCAGGGTGGGCCAGCTGGCCTTGCTGTACAGGGGGAGGACGATGCCGGTGACGGCGAGCGTCTGGGTGAGCTTCCGGTCGGAGCCGGTCGGCAGCGGGTTCGCGTCGAGCTCCTTGAGCAGGTCGGCGATCTTCCGCGTGCCCTGCTCGGGGTCCTGGCCGGTCGACTTCAGGTAGTCGTCGAGCGCCCGCTGGAAGCCGCGGGTCTGGTTCTCCGCGTGGCCCACCGTGTCGGCGCTCGGGTCGACGACCGCGTCGAGGATCAGCCGGCCCACGTTCTTCGGGAACAGATGGGCGTAGACGCCGCCGAGTTCGGTGCCGTAGGAGATGCCGAAGTAGTGCATCTTCGTGTCGCCCAGCACCTGGCGCATGAGGTCCATGTCGCGGGCGGTGTCGGTGGTCGAGACATGCGCGAGCAGTGCCCCGGCGGACTTCTCGCAGCCCTTGCCGAAGGTGGCGGCGTCCTTGAAGTACGCCGCTTCCTCGGCCGCGGTGTCCGGCGTGGCGTCCACGCTCTCGGCGGACTGGATCTCCTTGTCGCTGCGACAGCGGACGCCCTCGCTGGCGGCCACCCCGCGCGGGTCCCAGCTCACCAGGTCGTACCGCTCGCGGAGGGTGGAGACCGTCGCGCCGTACAGCGGCATCATGGACACGCCCGAGCCGCCCGGGCCGCCGAAGTTGAACAGCAGCGAGCCGATGCGCTCGCTCTTGTCACCGCGGGACTTGGCGCGGATCAGCGCCAGACCGATCGTCTTCCCCTCCGGCTTCGCCCAGTCCAGCGGCACCTTGAGCGTCGCGCACTGCCATTCGCTGCTCGGCGCGGGGGAGTCCGCCGTGCCCTCGCAGCCCTTCCAGTCGAGCTTCTGGGAGGTCAGCGAGGACGGCGGCGCGACCGCCGCCTCGGTGTCGGAGGCACCCGACGACGGAGTGGCCGTGTTCGTCCCCTCGCCGCCCTTGCCGTCGTCGGACGAGCCGCCGCTACAGCCCCCCACCAGCAGTGCCGCGGCGGCGGCCAGAGCCGTCCACCGTACGAAACGCGTCATCGCAGTCCCCCCTTGCAGGCCGTCCGCACCGTGCCGCGGATGGCGGTCATGCCATGGTAGGCGGCCCGCATCACGGCTGCGCATGCCTGTGGATAACGCTCTGACCTGCTGATTTTCCGGAATCCTCGGGTCAGGAGCAGATCGTCCCCGCCGTCGGCACCTTCCCGTCCAGCAGGTAGCCGTTCACCGCGCTCTGCACACACGTGTTCTTGCTGTCGTACGCGCCGTGCCCCTGCCCCTTGTACGTCAGCTCCACGCCCACGTCCTCGCCCAGCGCTTCCACCATCTTCCGCGCGCCCTCGTACGGGGTGGCCGGATCGCCGGTGTTGCCGATGACGAGGATCGGCGCCGAGCCCACCGCACTCACGTCGGGGTGCTCGGCGGCGCCCGGCACCGCCCAGTCGGTGCAGCTGACCATGCCCCACGCCAGGTAGTCACCGAAGATCGGCGAGGCGGACCGGAACTCGGGCAGCTTCCGCTCCACGTAGTCCTCGGTGTAACGGGGCTTGTCGTCGGCGCAGTTGATGGCGATGTTGGCCGCGCTCAGATTGCTGTACTCGCCGTCCTGGTTGCGCCCGTTCATGGAGTCGGCCAGCAGCATCAGCACCCGGCCGTCCCCGGCGTACGCCTGCTCCAGGCCCTCGGTGAGGTACTCCCAGAAGTCCTGCGAGTACAGCGACTGGGCGATTCCGCTGGTCGCCGCGGTCTGGGTGAGCCTGCGCAGCCCGAGTCCGGGGATCGGCGTGCTGTCGAGGTCCTTCAGCAGCTTGGCGATACGGGCTTTGACGTCCTGGGCGCTGTCGCCGATCGGGCAGTCCTCGGTCTGCGACACACAGTTCTCGGCGAAGTTGTCGAGTGCGAGCTGGAAGCCCTTGGCCTGCCCGAGAGAGCCCTGCTCCGAGTCCTCGGTCGGGTCGACGACCGCGTCGAAGACGGCGCGGCCCACCTTCTTGGGGAACAGGTGGGCGTAGACGCCGCCGAGTTCGGTGCCGTACGAGATTCCGAAGTAGTGCAGTTGTTCGTCGCCGAGGATCTGGCGCATGAGGTCCATGTCGCGGGCCGCGTCGGTGGTGCGCACATGGGGGAGCACCTTCTCGGAGTTGTCCTCGCAGGCCGCGTTGAACTCCTTGGTGTCGTCCAGGAGCTTGGTGCGCTCGGCCGCGTCGTCGGGGGTCGCGTCCAGCTGGAAGTACGCGTCGAGCTGAAGGTCGTTGAGGCACTCCACGGGGGCGCTGCGGCCCACCCCGCGCGGGTCGAAGCTCACCAGGTCGTAGCGGGTGCGCAGTTTCGCGTAGTCCTCGCCGAAGGCGGGCAGCGTGGTGACGCCCGAGCCGCCGGGGCCGCCGAAGTTGAAGATCAGGGAGCCGATCCGCTTGCTCTCGTCGCCGCTGGCCTTCGCCCGGATCAGCGCGAGCCCGATCTTGTCGCCCTTGGGCTCGGCCCAGTCGAGGGGCACCTTCAGGGTGGCGCACTGCCACTTGTCGCCGTTCGGCAGAGGTGACGGGGCGTCACCGCCGCCCTCCGCCGCGTTCGGTGCCGGGCAGTCCTTCCAGCTCAGCTTCTGAGCCGTGACGTCCTGGTCCTCGGAGTCGTCGCCGCAGCCCGCCAGGAGGGTGGACAGCAGGACGGCGGAGACGGCCAGGGCAGCGACGCGCGGGCGGGGAGGGTTCGGCATGACCCCATCCTGCGGTCGGGCCTCCCGGGCCGCTCGGGGCACGGGCCGTACGAGGTACGCGCGCGTGACGGTCGTACGAGGCACGCGTACGACGTAGGTCCGTGCCTACAGCGCGCCCTTGCGGGACAGGTGGTTGAAGGCCAGCCAGCCCGGCAGCACCGGCAGCCACAGGGTCAGCAACCGGTACAGCAGCACGGCGGGTGCCGCGACCTCGCTGGGCAGGCCCACGGCGATGAGACCGACCGTCAGGGTCGCCTCCACCGCGCCCACACCGCCGGGTGTCGGGGCCGCCGAACCGAGCGCGTTGCCGGCGAGGAAGACGACGGCGACGCTGGCGAGGCTGATCGAGGAGCCCTCGGTGCCGAAGGCGCGGATCGAGGCGTCCAGGCACATCACGAAGCAGGCGGTCAGCAGGAGCATGCCGCCGATGCCGGTGAGGAGCTTCTGGGGCCGCTGGAGCACGTCGAGCATGCGGGGGATGACGCCCGCGAAGAGCGACCGCACGCGCGTGACGACGAACTTCCGCAGGAACGGCACGGAGGTGACGACGAGCACGAGGACCGCCACCGTCAGCAGGCCCGCGATGACCGTCCGGGACGGCGACAGCGACGGTGTCTTCTCGGTGCCGGTCAGATAGCCGAAGGACAGCAGCATCAGGATGTGGCAGCCGAGCCCGAACAGCTGCGAGGCGCCCACACTGGCCACCGCGAGCCCGGGCCGCACCCCCTGGCGTTGCAGGAAGCGCGTGTTGAGGGCGACACCGCCCACCGCGGCCGGCGCGACGATCTTCACGAACGACCCGGCGACCTGCGCTCCCACGGTCCTCATGAACGGCACCCGCTCGGGCACGAATCCCAGCAGCGACATCGCCGCCGCGAAGTAGCTCGCCGCCGAGAACAGCACGGCGGCGGCGACCCAGCCCCACTCGGCGTTCTGGATGAGCGGGCCGAACTCGATGTGGGTGAGCTGCGTCAGCAGGAAGTACGCGCCGATGGCACCGGCGATGACGCTGATCAGGGTGCGCGGCCGCACCCGCTCCAGACGGGCCGGCTCGACCGGCGCCTGCGGCCTGATGAGCAGCACCGCGTGACGGATCTGGGTGAGCAGGTCCTCCTCGCGGGCCTCGTCCAGCGCCTCGTCGATGGCCCGCTTCTCGGCCCGCGCCTCCGCGCGTACGGCCTTCTTGTCGGGCTTCTCGAGTACGGGTACGGCGTCGTCGTGCGCTTCCTCGAGCCGGGCCTGCTTGGCCTGCCGGGACGCCTCCAGGATCGCGTCGCGCTCTCGCTGGGCGCGTTCCCTGGCCAGGGTGCGCAGCGTCGCGCGCGTGGAGCGGCTGAGGGCGATGGGCTGGAGCATGGGCAGACAGTCGGCCACGGTGTCGGGGCCGAGCACGCTCACCGCCGCGGCCACCGCGCGCTCGGCGCCCACCCGCAGGCCGAGCGTCACCAGCAGCTGGGAGATGTCCATGCGCAGCAGCAGGTCACCGGCCGCGATCTCACCGACGCGCAGATCGGTGAGGATCACCGTGCCGGAACGATCCACCAGAATCGCGTCGCCGACGAGGCGCCGGTGGGCGATGCGCCGGGACTGAAGGGCCCGCACCTGGTGCCAGGTGTCCCGCAGCAGGTCGTCGGTGATGTCCTCGTCGGCGAGTGAGTCGAGGGTGCGGCCGCCGGTGTGCTCGTAGACGAGCATCACGGCGTCGGGGCCGAGTTCGGAGGTGGCGATGAGCTTGGGGGCGTTGGCACCCGCGGCGATGGCCGCGTAGGCGAGCAGGGCCTCCTGCTCCAGGGCCTGGCGCAGCGAGGGGAGGCTGCTGCGGGTGGCGAAGCCGCGCAGGGTCAGATTGCGCCACGCGCGGTAGAAGAAGCCCTGTGCCTGCTGCTCCCGGTCGACCACCGTCACATCCAGCGGCGGACCGTCCTCCAGCGTGACGAAGTAGCGCCGGCCGCGGTCGCCGGTCTCCGGCGTCTCCGCGACCTCCTCGCGGGCCGCGCTCACCGGGTGGAAGCCGACGTGCCGAAGGCCCGCCATCAGCGTCCGCCCGGTGGGCTGGACGTTGGGCGAGCCGACCGCGTACAGCGTGCCGTAGGCCACGGTCCAGCCGATCAGCACGGTCAGGATGATCGAGAACGGTGTGGTGTAGCCCGTGACGAGCATCGAGAAGGCGTCGAGCATCAGCACGATCCACAGCACCGCGCGCCAGCGCGGCCGGCGCGACATGCCGACCGCCGTCATGTACGCGATGACCGGCGCGAGATAGCCGTGCACCGGGTCGGTGAGGGCTTGGATGTCACCGGGGGAGGGCTGGGTGAGCGCCTCCTGGATCGAGTCGGGGGCGGCCTTGGCGACCCACAGGTCGGTGGCGAGGGTCACTCCGTGCGCGAGGACCGCCGCGAGCACGCCGTCCGCGATGCGCAGCCCGTCGCGCTTGATCAGCCGCTCGATCGCGAAGGCGACCGGCACCAGCAGGATCGCGATGCTGGAGGCCAGGCCGGCGATCTTGATGAGCAGGTCGGGCGCCTGTCCGGTGCCCTTGTTGATGTCCTGTTCGAGACCCGAGGTGGTGCCGTGCGCGAACGCGGCGATGGCCAGCAGGATCACCACCGCCAGCACACCGACGAGGAGCCGCATGAGGTCCGACGGACGGTGCACGCGCGCGGGGAGGAGGGGTTCGTCGCCCTCGACCTCGTCGCTGTGCGTCTCGTCCTCGAACTCGGCCGCCGTCTCTTCCTCACTGGTGTCCGGGCGCGACGAAGCGTCAGAGGTGCTCTCCGCGCCCTCCGGGTGCACGCCCTGTTGCTTCATCGTCTCTTCTTGATCTCGTATCACCGGTCACCGCCCGCACGATGGTGGCATGCCCCACCGACACACGGGGGCATCAGGGTGCAAACGCGGGGGCGCACAGTCTGCCCGAAGCGCCGCCCCGGGGCGAGGGATACGCACGGTGGTCAGCGCGTCACATTGTCGGTGGGGTGGGGCAGGATGGGGCGGATGAGTGACGAGAGTCTTCCGCGCGACGCCCTGCCGGAGTACGCCGAGCGCGTCCTGGAAGTGGCGGAACTCATCCCGCCCGGGCGCGTCATGACGTACGGCGACGTGGCCGAGTGGCTGGAGGAAGGGGGCCCGCGCCAGGTCGGCCGGGTGATGGCCCTCTACGGGGGAGCCGTCCCGTGGTGGCGGGTCGTCCGCTCGGACGGTGTCCTGCTCCCGGGCCACGAGCTGCGGGCGCTCGACCACTACCGCGCCGAGGGCACGCCGCTGAAGACGGCGAGCAGGGCCGCCGAGGGCCACCTGCCGCGCCTCGACATGAAGCGGGCGCGGTGGGACGGCGGTGAACGCGCGGAGGGTCACACCTGACAGCTTCCGCCATCGGACGGGTCCGGGGGGAGCCTGTGATCCGTACGGGGGAAACGGACGAAAGCGGGCACGTCCGTGGCATGCCGTACGTTCGTGGGGCGAGGGACGCAGGTGTCGCGAGCGCCGTGTGGGTCGTACGGGAAGAAGCGGAAGACCTGCTTCCGATCTCTCCGTCGGCGTAGCGTCGGCTGCACGCGTCCCCCTCATCCCGCGATCACCGCCCTGCACGCACGGCGGACGCCCGAACAGCACACCCACCAGGACCGGCGAACCACGTGAGCTCCTCTTCCTTCACCAGGCGCCTGCCGCACCCCCAGGTGCGGCAGGGGAGCCGTGGCGCTTACCGACTGGTGCGTACCCCGCCGACCCGCGTGGATCCCCCTCGGTTGGACGCCGCACAGCGCTCCGTGGTTGAGCACAGGGCCGGTCCGCTGCTCGTCCTCGCAGGTCCGGGCACCGGCAAGACCACCACGCTCGTGGAGTCCGTGGCGGCCAGGATCGCCCGGGGCGGTGACCCCGCGCGCGTGCTGGTGCTGACGTTCAGCCGCAAGGCGGCCGTCGAACTGCGCGACCGCATGGCCCTGCGCACAGGGGCCGCCCGCGCGCCCCGGGCCACCACCTTCCACTCGTTCTGCTACGCCCTGGTCCGCGCCCACCAGGACAGCGACCTGTTCGTGGAGCCGCTTCGGCTGCTGTCCGGCCCCGAGCAGGACGTCGCCGTACGCGGCCTGCTCGCCGGCCAGCCCGACCTGGAGCGCCTCGGCCTCGCGCATGTGCGCTGGCCGGACGAGCTGCGGGCCTGCCTGACCACCCGCGGTTTCGCCGACGAGGTCCGCGCGGTGCTCGCCCGCAGCCGCGAACTGGGCCTGGGCCCGGGCGCCCTGGACGCCTTCGCCCGCCGCATCGGCCGCCCCGACTGGCGGGCCGCGGCCGCCTTCCTCGCCGAGTACCTCGACGTCCTCGACCTGCAAGGTGTCCTCGACTACGCGGAACTGGTCCACCGCGCGGTGCTCCTCGCCCACCGCCCCGAGGTCGCCGGGCGGCTCGCCGCGCAGTACGACGCCGTGTTCGTGGACGAGTACCAGGACACCGATCCGGCACAGGTACGGCTGCTGCACGCCCTCGCCGGCGGTGGCCGCACCCTCGTCGCCTTCGGTGACCCCGACCAGTCGATCTACGCGTTCCGGGGTGCCGACGTGAACGGCATCCTGGACTTCCCGCACGCCTTCGCGCGCGTGGACGGCCGTCCGGCACCCGTCGAGGTCCTGCGCACCTCCCGCCGCTCCGGCGAAGCCCTGCTGGGCGCGACCCGGCTGCTGACCCAGCGGATGCCGCTGACCCGGCTCCCGGCGGAGAAGGTACGCGCCCACCGCGAGCTCGCCCCGGTCCGGGAGGGCGGTCGCGTCGAGGTCTTCACCTACCCGACACCCGGCACGGAACTGGACAACATCGCCGACATCCTGCGCCGGGCGCATCTGGAGGACGGCGTCCCGTGGGGCGAGATGGCCGTGCTGGTGCGCGCGGGGTCACGCACCATCCCTACGGTCCGACGCGCCCTGACGTCGGCGGGGGTGCCCCTCGACATCGACGGCGACGATCTGCCGCTGCGGCACGAACCGGCGGTGGCGCCACTGCTGACCGCGTTGCGGGCCGTGGCGACGGCGGAGGCCTCGGGGCGTCCGGACGGGGTTCCTGTGGGGGAGGCCGCCGCTGGGGAAGCACCCACCGAGGAGGCTGCTCCCGCTGGGGAGGCGTCCGCTGAGCAGGCATCCGTTGAGGATGCGCCCGCTGGGGAGGCACCCGGTGAAGAGCCGCCCCCTTGCTGGCTCGACACCGAGACCGCCCTCACGCTCCTCGCCTCCCCCCTAGCCGGCATGGACGCCGCCGACCTGCGCCGCCTCGGACGGGCCCTGCGCGACGAGGAGCGGGCCGCCGGCAACCCGCTGCCGCCGCCCTCCGACGAGCTGCTCGCGCGGGCGCTCGCCGAGCCGGAGCGGCTGGCCGTGCACGACCCCGCGTACGCGCGCGGCGCCCAGCGGCTGGGAGCACTGCTGCGCAAGGCCCGTGAGCGTCTCGCGGGCGGCGGCAGCGCCGAGGAGGCGCTCTGGGACCTGTGGGAGGGCACACCGTGGCCCACGCGCCTGGAGCGCGCCGCCCGGCGCGGCGGCGCGGCCGGACGCAACGCCGACCGCGACCTGGACGCCGTGTGCGCGCTGTTCGCGACCGCCACGCGCGCGGAGGAGCGCACCGGCGGCCGGGGCGCCCTCAACTTCCTGGAGGAGATCGACGCCGAGGACATCGCCGCCGACACCCTCACACGGCGTGCCGTCCGACCCGACGCCGTCCGCCTGATGACCGCGCACCGCTCCAAGGGCCTGGAGTGGCGCCTGGTCGTCGTCGCGGGCGTCCAGGAAGGCCTGTGGCCCGACCTGCGCCGCCGCGGCTCCCTCCTGGAGGCCGACCGGATCGGCCGCGACGGACTCGCCGAACCGCTCACCCCGGGAGCCCTGCTCGCCGAGGAGCGCCGTCTGTTCTACGTCGCCGCCACACGCGCGCGTGAACGCCTGGTCGTCACGGCGGTCAAGGCGCCCGCGGACGACGGCGACCAGCCCTCCCGTTTCCTCACCGAACTCGGCGTCGAGCCCAAGGACGTCACCGGCCGCCCGCGCCGCCCTCTGTCCGTCGCCGCGCTCGTCGCCGAACTCCGTGCCACCACCGTCGACCCACGTGTCTCGGACACCCTCAGGGAGGCCGCCGCCCGCCGGCTGGCCCGGCTCGCCGCACTCGCAGACGAGGACGGCCGACCGCTCGTCCCGTCCGCCCACCCCTACCGCTGGTGGGGCATGTTCGAGCCGACCGAGTCCAAGGTGCCGCTGCGCGACCGAGACCAGCCCGTCGTGCTCTCCGGCAGCGCCCTCGACCAGCTCGCCAACACCTGTGCCCTCCAGTGGTTCCTGGGCCGCGAGGTGAAGGCCGACGCGCCCGCCACGGTCGCCCAGGGCTTCGGCAACGTCGTGCACGTCCTCGCCGACGAGGTCGCCTCCGGGCACACCCCGGCCGATCTCGCCGTCCTCATGGAACGCCTCGACTCGGTGTGGAACGCGCTCGCCTTCGACGCGCCCTGGAAGTCGGCGCAGGAGAAGGAGAACGCGCGCGTGGCGCTCGAACGCTTCCTTCAGTGGCACGTCATGGACCGCACCGGACGCACACCGGTCGCCAGCGAGCACGACTTCGACGTCACCCTCGGAGCCGGCGACTACGAGGTGCGCATCCGGGGCCAGATGGACCGCGTCGAGGCGGACGGCGAGGGCCGCGCCTACGTCGTCGACTTCAAGACCGGCAAGCAGGCGGTGAGCAAGGCGGAGGTGGAGCACCACCCGCAGCTCGCCGTCTACCAGCTGGCCGTCCGGGAGGGTGCCGTCGACGAGGCCTTCGACGGGGTACGTCCGGAGCCTGGCGGTGCGGAACTCGTCCAGCTGCGTCAGGGCGCCGCCAAGCGCGACGGCGGCGAGACGCTGCCCAAGGTGCAGGCACAGGAGCCGCTCGAAGGGGAGTGGGTCGGCGATCTGCTCGCCACGGCCGCCGGCAAGGTCCTCGACGAGCGGTTCACGCCGAGCGCCGGGCAGCACTGCACGCACTGCGCGTTCCGGGCCTCGTGCAGCGCGCGGCCCGAGGGGCGGCACGTGGTCGAGTGACCGCACTGGTGTGATCGGTTGCACCACCCGTGCTGACCTGCGCTTCTTCTGACCCGGACAGGGCCTGGAGGGCGATTCGTCCTCGACTGTCAGTGGGCGCCGCTAGCCTCTCCGACATGGCCGCCCGCATCACCGATCCCGATCAGCTCAAGGAGCTCCTCGGTATCCCGTTCACCCCGGAGCAGACGGCCTGCATCATCGCGCCGCCCGCACCGCAGGTGATCGTGGCCGGTGCCGGGTCGGGCAAGACGACGGTGATGGCCGCCCGCGTGGTCTGGCTGGTCGGCACCGGCCAGGTCGCCCCCGAGCAGGTCCTCGGCCTCACCTTCACCAACAAGGCCGCCGGCGAGCTCGCCGAGCGCGTCCGCAAGGCGCTCATCAAGGCGGGCGTCACCGACCCCGACGTCATCGACCCGGACAACCCGCCCGGCGAGCCCGTGATCTCGACGTATCACGCCTTCGCGGGCCGCCTGCTGACCGACCACGGTCTGCGCATCGGGCTCGAACCGACCTCCAGGCTGCTCGCCGACGCCACCCGCTACCAGCTCGCCGCGCGCGTGCTGCGCGAAGCCCCGGGCCCCTACCCGGCGCTGACCCGCTCCTTCCCGGACCTGGTCGGCGACCTTCTCACCCTCGACGCCGAGCTCGCCGAACACCTCGTACGACCGGAGGCGCTGCGCGCGTACGACGCCGAGCTGCTGCTCTCCCTGGAGGGCGCCAAGCTCAGCAATGACGCTCTGAGGCAAGTCCCCAAAGCGGCCGCCGCCCGCCGCGAGCTCGCCGACCTGGTCGTCCGCTATCGCGCCGCCAAGCGCGAGCGCGATCTCCTCGACTTCGGCGACCAGATCGCCCTGTCCGCCGAACTCGCCCAGATCGCCGACGTGGGGCGCATCCTGCGCGACGAGTTCCGCGTGGTGCTGCTCGACGAGTACCAGGACACGTCCGTCGCCCAGCGCGTCCTCCTGGCAGGCCTCTTCGGCGCCGGCACCGGCCACCCGGTGACCGCGGTCGGCGACCCCTGCCAGGCGATCTACGGCTGGCGCGGCGCCTCCGTCGCCAACCTCGACGACTTCCCCGAGCACTTCGCCCACGCCGACGGCCGGCTGGCCACCCGTCAGTCGCTCAGCGAGAACCGCCGAAGCGGCGGCCGCCTCCTCGACCTCGCCAACGGCCTCGCCGAACCCCTGCGCGCCATGCACGCGGGCGTGGAGGCCCTCCGCCCGGCCCCCGGCGCCGAACGCGACGGCATGGTGCGCTGCGCCCTGCTGCGCACCCACGCCGAGGAGATCGACTGGATCGCCGGCTCGATCGCGCATCTGGTGAACACCGGCAAGGCGCCCGGCGAGATCGCCGTCCTGTGCCGCACGGCGACCGACTTCGCCGAGATCCAGGGCGCGTTGGTCGCCCGGGACATCCCGGTCGAGGTGGTCGGACTCTCCGGCCTGCTGCACCTGCCCGAAGTGGCCGACCTGGTCGCCGTCTGCGAGGTCCTCCAGGACCCCGGAGCCAATGCCTCCCTGGTCCGGCTGCTGACCGGCCCCCGCTGGCGCATCGGCCCGCGCGACCTCGCCCTCCTGGGGCGCCGTGCCCGGCGACTCGTGTCCCACGCGCGTGTGGACGGCGACGACGACCCGGACCGTCGGCTCGCCGAGGCCGTCGAGGGGGTCGACCCGTCCGAGGTGATATCGCTCGCGGACGCCCTGGACACCTTCCTGGAGACACCGTTCGACGGAGGAGGGGACGACGACGGGCTGCCCTTCTCACCGGACGCGCGCGTGCGGTTCGCGCGGCTGGCCACCGAGCTGCGCGACCTGCGCCGCTCCCTGGCCGACCCGCTCATGGACGTCCTGCACCGCGTCCTCGCCGTCACCGGCCTGGAGGTCGAGCTGTCGGCGTCCCCGCACGCCCTGGCCGCCCGCCGCCGCGAGACCCTGTCCAACTTCCTGGACATCGCTGCCTCGTTCGCCGCGGGAGACGGCGAGGCGACCCTGCTGGCCTTCCTCGGCTTCCTGCGCACCGCCGCCCAGTACGAGAAGGGCCTCGACAACGCCCTGCCCGGCGGCGAGAACACGGTCAAGGTGCTCACCGCGCACAAGTCCAAGGGCCTGGAGTGGGACGTCGTCGCCGTCCCCGGCCTGGTCACCGGCACCTTCCCCAGCACCCAGGGCCGCGAGAAGTGGACCGCCCAGGGCAAGGTGCTGCCGCACGACCTGCGCGGCGACGCCGCCACCCTGCCCGACGTGGAGGCGTGGGACTCCCGCGGCCTCAAGGCCTTCCAGGAGGCCATGAAGGAGCACCAGCACACCGAGGAACTCCGCCTCGGCTACGTCACCTTCACCCGCCCCCGCTCCCTCCTCCTCGGCTCCGGCCACTGGTGGGGGCCCGCCCAGAAGAAGCCCCGCGGCCCGTCCGACTTCCTCCAGGCCCTGTACGAGCACTGCGAGGCCGGCCACGGCGAGATCGAGGCGTGGGCGGACGAGCCCGCCGAGGACGAGGAGAACCCGGCCCTGCACGCGGCCACCGTCGACCAGGTCTGGCCCCTGCCCCTCGACGACACCGCCCTGACCCGCCGCCGCACCGCCGCCGAGACGGTCCTGACCCACCTGGAGCGCCTCGCCACCCACGCGGACGGCCACCCCGCCGCCGAGCACGACCCGGAGACGTACAGCGACCCGGACTGGCCGCCACCGGAGGACGACGAGCCTCCCTACCACGAGCCTCCTTACGAGGACGAGGCCTTCCCCGACGACTCCGGCGACCTCGACGACTCCGCCGACTGGGACACCTGGACGACGGACCGCCCGACCGTCCCGCACCAGGCGACGGCACCGGACACGGACGCGACCACGCACGCGCGTGCCCACCCGGCGGAACCCGACCCGGACACCGAGCCCGCCCGCCCCCGCCTCACCCCGGAGGAGGCCCGCACCCTCGCCTCCTGGGACCGCGACCTCGACGCCCTCACCGGCGAGCTCCTGCGCGCGCGGGAGGCCGTCACCGACGTACCCCTGCCCGCGTCGCTCACCGCGTCCCAGCTGCTGCGTCTGGCCGCCGACCCGGACGGGTTCGCGCAGGAACTCGCGCGCCCCATGCCGCGCCCCCCGCAACCCGCCGCACGCCGAGGCACCCGGTTCCACGCATGGGTGGAGGCTCGCTTCGAGGCGCTGACGCTGCCCATGCTGGAACCGGAGGAACTGCCCGGCGGCGAGGCCGAGATCGCCGACGAACGCGACCTGGAAGCTCTCAAGGACGCCTTCGAGCGCACCGAGTACGCCCATCGCACGCCCTATCGCGTGGAGGCCCCCTTCCAGCTGGCCATCGCCGGTCGCGTGGTGCGGGGCCGTATCGACGCGGTCTACAAAGAGGGCGACGGCGAGACGGCGACGTACGAGATCGTCGACTGGAAGACCAACCGCGACCGCACCGCCGACCCGCTTCAGCTCGCCCTGTACCGGCTCGCCTGGGCCGAGCAGCAGGGGGTGCCCCTGGAGTCGGTCACGGCCGCGTTCCTGTACGTCCGCAGCGGTGAGATCGACCGGCCGGACGGCCTCGCGGACCGCAGTGCGCTGGAGCGGCTGCTGCTGGAGGACCCTTCCGTCCCTTCCGCCCCTTCCGCGCAAGCGAACTGTGAGGAACCGCCCACCGAGGATGTCGGTGCGGGCCGATAGGCTCGTGACCATGAGCCACCCCGTTGACAGTGCCGTCAGCGCCGTCCGTACGTACATCGAGCAGCACCGCACCGCCTTCCTCGACGACCTCGCCGAGTGGCTGCGCATCCCCTCCGTGTCGGCCCAGCCCGACCACGCGCCCGACGTACGCCGCAGCGCCGACTGGCTCGCCGCCAGACTCCAGGAGACCGGCTTCCCGACCACCGAGGTCTGGGAGACGCCCGGCGCCCCCGCCGTCTTCGCGGAGTGGCCCTCCGACGTCCCCGGGGCACCGACGGTCCTCGTCTACGGCCACCACGACGTGCAGCCCGCCGTCCTGGAGGACGGCTGGGACAGCGAGCCCTTCGAACCCGTCGTCCGCGAGAACCGGCTCTACGCGCGAGGGGCGGCCGACGACAAGGGCCAGGTGTTCTTCCACACACTCGGCGTCCGCGCCCACCTCGCCGCGACCGGCCGCAGCACGCCCGCCGTGCACCTCAAGCTGCTGATCGAGGGCGAGGAGGAGTCCGGCTCGCCGCACTTCCGTGCCCTCGTCGAGGACCGCGCGCAGCGGCTCGCCGCCGACGCCGTGATCGTCTCCGACACCGGCATGTGGGCCGAGGACACCCCCACCGTCTGCACCGGCATGCGCGGCCTCGCCGAGTGCGAGATCCGGCTCCACGGCCCCGACCAGGACATCCACTCCGGTTCCTTCGGCGGCGCCGTGCCCAACCCGGCGACCGCCGTCGCCCGCCTTGTCGCCGCCCTGCACGACGAGCACGCACGCGTGGCCGTCCCCGGCTTCTACGACGGCATCGTCGAACTGACCGACCGCGAGCGCGAACTCTTCGCCGAGCTGCCCTTCGACGAGCGGCAATGGCTGCGCACGGCCAAGTCGTACGCCACCCACGGCGAGGCCGGCCACACCACCCTGGAGCGCGTCTGGGCCCGCCCCACCGCCGAGGTCAACGGCATCGGCGGCGGCTACCAGGGCCCCGGCAGCAAGACGATCATCCCGTCCTCCGCGATGGTGAAGCTGTCCTTCCGCCTCGTCGCCGGACAGGACCCGGATCACATCGAGAAGGCCGTCCGCGCGTGGGTGGCCGAGCAGGTGCCCGCCGGGATCCGCTGCGAGATCACGTTCGGCGCGGCCACCCGCCCGTGTCTGACCCCGCTGGACCACCCGGCCCTGCAGTCCGTCGTCCGCGCCATGGGCCGCGCCTTCGACAAGCCCGTCCGCTTCACCCGCGAGGGCGGCTCCGGGCCGGCCGCTGACCTCCAGGAAGTGCTCGGCGCCCCCGTGCTCTTCCTCGGTATCTCCGTCCCCTCCGACGGCTGGCACGCGCCGAACGAGAAGGTCGAGCTCGACCTGCTCCTCAAGGGCGTCGAGACCACCGCGTACCTGTGGGGGGACCTCGCTGAGCACTGGCGGCACGCACCCTGATCATCCCGAGCGTCCGGACCGGCACGGAGCGCGGGGCAGACTGGAAGGGCTGTCCCGCACCGCCGAACACCGGACGCGGTCGCCTCCCGCCGTACGTCCCGCCGCACCGCCCGCCGAAACAATCCGTTCCACCGGGGGAGTTGGAAGTACCCGTGACCACCTGGACCGACCACACCGCCGATCGACCCATCTCGCTCACCGCCCCCAGCGGCATCGACCGGGCCGCCCACCACCGGCTCGACGAGGCCTGGCTCGCGGCGGCGTGGAGCCACCCCACGACCCGCTGCTTCGTGGTGTCCGGCGGTCAGGTCCTCATCGACGAGACGGCCGACGGCCGTACCGAACTCCTCATGACGCCCGCCTTCGAGGCCCCGCTCACCGAGGCCCACCGCTACTTCCTGGGCATCGACGAGGAGGGCGTCAGCTACTTCGCCCTCCAGAAGGACGCCCTGCCCGGCCGCATCGACCAGTCCGCGCGCCCCGCGGGTCTGCGCGAGGCGGGGCTGCTGCTGTCACCGCGCGAGGCGGGCCTGATGGTGCACGCGGTCGGTCTGGAGAACTGGCAGCGCACCCACCGCTTCTGCTCCCGCTGCGGTGAGCGCACGGTCATCGCAGCGGCCGGCCACATCCGCCGCTGCCAGGCCTGCGGTGCCGAGCACTACCCGCGCACCGACCCCGCCGTGATCATGGCCGTCACCGACGAGGACGACCGGATCCTGCTGGGCCGCCAGGTCCACTGGCCCGAGGGCCGCTTCTCGACACTCGCCGGCTTCGTCGAGCCCGGCGAGTCCATCGAGCAAGCCGTGCGCCGCGAGGTCTTCGAGGAGGCCGGCATCACCGTCGGTCAGGTCGAGTACATCGCCAGCCAGCCCTGGCCCTTCCCGTCCAGCCTCATGCTCGGCTTCCTGGCCCGCGCCACCTCCACCGAGATCAACGTCGACGGCGACGAGATCGGCGAGGCCCGCTGGTTCTCCCGCGACGAACTGAGCGCCGCCTTCGACTCCGGCGAGGTCCTGCCGCCCTACGGCATCTCGATCGCGGCCCGTCTGATCGAGCTCTGGTACGGAAAGCCGCTGCCGACGCGCAGCGTGTGACAACGCGGTGGGGGGGGGGCCCCCCCCGGGCCCCCCCCCCCCCGCGCCCCCGCCCGCCCCCCGGGGGGGACGTGTTTGAAAACAAGGCCCCCGGCGCGTTAGGTGAGGGCCGAACCAGGGGGAGACAAACCCCAGCGC
>NZ_JBIAVQ010000021.1:0-132676 GCF_042894505.1 Streptomyces sp. NPDC001536 | reverse complement strand
TGCACGACGGCCCCGCACGCCCGCGCTTGGACGTGCACGCGGACGTCTTCGCAGTTCACCGGCTGCGTGCGGGTGTGCGCACGCGGGGCGGGGCGTCGGAGTCGTTGGGGCGTGCGCACGACTCCGTGCGCGTGCGGGGCTGCGCGCGGGCGTGCGGGAGCCGACCGTGCGGGCGTGCGCCGTGATCGGCATGCGCGTGCGGAATACGGTGTTCGGGTGTGCGCGGTTGGCGTGCGGCGAGCTGCGAGCAGGGGCAGCGGCGCGTGCGGGGACGTGCGCGGGAGCGTGTACCCGGGCGTGCGTGCACGGCGGCCCGCACGCTCCCGTGTCGCTGTGTGTGACTGGCGAAGTAGTCGCGTGCACGCGTGCGTTCGAAGGGGTGGTGTCGCCAAGCACACGCCGGGGGCGTGCGGATCGGGTGACGTGACGTGACGCGGGGAGGATTGGCGTGCGCGCGGCAGAGCCTTGTGGAGGCGTGGGCCGCGCGTCACGTCACCCGTCACGTCGTCAGGAGGGGGTGCTCTTGAGCATCTGGCAGTTGTCGAAGACTTCGTCGATGCTCATGCAGGGCCCATCCGGGACCTGCGCGTAGGCGCTGATGGTGGCAGCCTCTCCTGCGGTCACGAGGGCTTCCAGCACGCTAGGGCGTGCGCTCTTCACGAACTCGGTGAGGTCGTAGGTGTTGATGTCCTCAACGTCTCCGCTCGCCGGGAGGAGATCGGCCAGGTGCTCGTGCAGCCCGACGGACAACACGCGGGCCTGGTAGCCGGCTTCCTTGTCGACCGCTTCCCGTACGCGCTCGGCCTGCGTCTCCTGTCGGGTCTTCCTCCGTGGCACGGCCGCCGTCCTCCTGCCCTGATCCACGGGTGGAGGCGCCTCGTTCTCGCCCGGGGCGGGGCCGGTGGGTGGCGTCGGGCTGCCCGAACCGTTGGCACCCTGCTGCGGGACGGCAAGGTGCTGCTCGCCGTTCTTCTCCTCTCCGCCCGGACTGTCCTCGCCCTCATCTCGGCCGGGCGACGGGGAATTCGGGGTGGCCGCGCTGGCTTGCCGCTGAGGCGGGACGACGGGGGTGCCGTCGCGGTTGGCGTTCGCCGTACGGCTGAGGTCGGCCCTCAGGCGGGTGATCGCCGTGTCGGCATCGGTCTCGCCCCACTGCCTGGTCGGAATGATGACTTGCTGGAGAACCGCCGCGGTGTAGGCCGTGCGCACCATCAGGAGAGCGGCGATGGGATCGTTCGGGTCTCGGAGTGCCCTGGTGATGTTCTCGGTCACGTCCTGCGGGGTAGGAAGCGTGCCCTCTGCCGAGTGGCGGCGCATCTCGGCGGCTGCCGCGTTGGCCGCCACCCGCAGTTCGGCTTCCCGCTCGAACTCGTCCAGGCCCGCCTCCGGCTGCAGGGCGATGAACGGGGTGGGCGGCGTGCTGATGTTCCGTTCCATGCCGAGCTCGCGCATGAGGCCGTCAAGCGTCAGGCCGGGGCGGGCGCGTTCCTCGTCGGGCGCAAGTTGCATGACGAGGGAGCGCACGGCGGTGAGGGTGGGGCGGCGGTAGGACCGGAGTTGAAGGACCACGGTCGCGTCGTACGGCAGACTGCGCTCGGACTTCACCTTCCACGTCCGGTTGCGGGTGGGGTTGCCCTGGGCGTCGAACTCGGTGACCTCGTCCAGTCGGCAGCAGATGATGACCGGCCCGTCGTGCCTGCGCAGGGCGTTTATGACGTGGCGCCACCGGTCCTTGGCCCGGTTCCAGAGGCCGTGTCCGATGACGACGTCGTCGTCGGCGCTGGGGCCGGGCCTTTTGTACTTCGCGGCCTTCTCGGCTGCCCGGCTGCGGGCGATGAGGTCGGCCTCGTCCTGGAGGAGCTCCCACAGGATGGTGCCGGAGTCGAGGACGATGGCGTTGGGCTTGTTGGGATCGGTACGCGGTTCGGCGACGGCCGCGCGGACCGTGTTGAGGATCCCTCGGTAGGTGCCGTCATGTTCGTCGGCGATGTCGAAGTCGGCGATCTGACCGAAGCTGTCGACGTCGCTCTCACCGATGGGGATCCAGATGAGTCGGCCGATCAGGTCCGAGTTGGCGAACTCCGCGCACAAGTGGGACTTGCCGGTCTTCTCAGCCCCGGCCGCAACGACCAGCGGCCAGTCGATACGGCCGGTGGGCTTTCTGGTGTTCAGGCGTGTCGGAGGTGCGGGTGCGGTGGTGGGGGCCATTGCGCCTTCCCTGATCTTGGCGTGTGCATCGCCTGGCTTCGCTGTGACCGGGCGATGGTGCAGGGCGTTGGGGGTTAACCTCTCCCCCGACGTTCGAACTGTAGGTTTTTCTATTGTAGCCCAAAATGGTGGGTCTGATGCGCCAGAAGAGGCCAGGAAACGCAGCGGCCCGCCTCCTGCTGCGAGGAGACGGGCCGCCGGTACAAGCCGTGTTCAGGAACCCTTCGTGATCTCTACGACCCACTCGGGAACGCTGTTGTTGTCGGCCTCGGCCAGGTAGCGGCTGATGAGCCGCTTCCGCATCCGGGACCCCTGGGCCCGATGCAAGCCGATCATCCGCCCGATACTTGTTGCGTTCAGGTCGCCCTCCGGCTTCAGGCGGTCGTCGTCTCCCGCATCGAGCGCGCCCTTGAGTAGCTCGTAGACCTCTTCCTCGCTGAGCACAGCAGAGTTGGGCGCCTTGTCGGGGGACGGGCTGTGCTCCTGGTCCTCGTCGACGGGCGGGACGGACTTCTTGGGCTCAGGGTTCGGCACCGTGGCGCTGACCGTGGGACGCCGGGTCTGTGCCGTAGCCGGGGCCGGGACGGACGTCCTGCGCCGACGGCCGCGAGGCTCGTCCGCGGCCGCGGTGGTCGGCTTGGTGCCGTCCTCGTCTATCCAGTCGGCTCCCGCGCCGTACTTGCGGAGGAAGCCGCTCACGTGAAATCCGAACGTGCCGCCGAGCGGTACCGCGGCCGCGAACGCGGCGCCGAGTCCCATGACTTCGCCCTGGTAGTCCGTGAGGAACTCCGGCATGTTCCCCGCAGTGAAGGCCTCGCCCATGGTGAAGACGGCGTGCCCGACGTTCGCGGTCATGGCCAGCAGGAGCATGAAGGTGAAGATCGCCCACAGGCTGCCGTAGTAGCCGCCCTTCGAGCCGTCCTTGTTGGTGCGCCGGGTGGACGACGCGGCGTCGCCGATGATCGCGACGAGCAGTTCGAAGGACACGGCGACGAGCCACGCAGCCGCGGTCGGGAACCCGATGATGCTGCAGGCCCACTGAATGGAGGTGATGGAGGCCAGCATCAGGCCGAGCGACGCGTAGAACAGAGCTCGCTGCTGGTTGTCGTTCCACTTCTTGGCACGGCGCTCGCCGATGGTGACGGTGGGACTGGCCTGTGCGGACGCCACGGATCACTCCTTCTCGGTGTTGCTCCGGGGGCTCGCTGTGACTCCCGGAGTCGACAGACACCTTAGAACAGAATGACCTTGGTCCGCCCGGTCGTACGGAGGCTACTCGTTCAGCCCCAGGTGGGGCCAGACGAGCCGGATTCGTCTCCCCAGCTCACCGGGTTGCGTCGGTCGTCGCCCACGATCTCGAAGAGGCTCGCGCCTCCGGCAAGACGGGAGACGAAGCGGGATCCCATGATCTGGCCGATGCGCTGGCTCGTGAGGTTCGTCGAGCACAGGGTGGGGCGGCCGGCCGCGTAGCGGGCGTCGACGAGATCGGCGGACTTTTCCCGCACCCAGTCGCTGGCGTTGTCCATCTCTCCGCACACTTCATCGAGCACCAGGAGATCGCAGTCGGTGAAGAGCCTGACGATCTCCTTGTCCGTGTACCCGGCGGGAGCGCCGTTGGGGCGCAGCCATTGCAGGTAGTGGGTGTGCTTCAAGTAGCGGGCGCGGAGGCCTCGTTCGACGGCGTAGCGGCCGGCGGCCACGATGGCGGTGGTCTTGCCGGAGCCGGTGTTGCCGTACGCAATGCCGTTCAGGGCTTTCGGTCTGACCTTCCTCACCTTGGCCAGGGACGCAGCGGTGACCCAGTTCCGCAGACGCTCGGGGTGCTGGTCATCGTCGAGTCGGTCGAGGGTCCACTCGGCGTAGTCGACGTGGTCGGCCAGGCGGAGGGAGTTGAGCCAAGCCTGACGGCGGACCTCGGCGTAGCCCTCGTCCATGCTCGGGTGGGAGGACTTCTCGTCTTCCGGAGGGAGGTTGGCCGGGTTGTCGAGGTTCCTCTCTCGCAGCCCTCGCATGATCCAACCCAGGTCGGAGCCGACTGCGGCGGGGCCGCCGCGGGCGGTGGGGGCGTCGATGGTGACGGTCACGTCGTTGCTCCTGGAAGACGCGTGGTCGGTGGTCATGCACTGTCGGCGAGGTCACGAAGTCCGAACTCGTCGTCGTCGACGGGGGCCTTGGGCACCGAGGATGCACCGGCCTTCTGCTGCTTGAGGGCGCCCCAGGTGGCTTCGTCGTCGTACGGGGCCCGCGCGCCGCCCTTTCGGGCTCGGTCGACGTCGACGCCGGCGGCGCGGGCGCATGCGTCTTCGAACTGCTGCCTGGAGGGGAAGGCGCGGCCGCCGTTCTCCAGCGCGGTGGCGATGGTCCCGGAGTCGTATCCGGCCTTGAGAGCGTTCAGGATCAGCGTGCGGGTGGCGTGGTAGGCGCTGCTCTTGTTGCCGACGTACGGCGCGATCTTCTTCAGTTCGACGAGTTCGGTGAGGCGGCCCGGATTCGGGTTCGGGTTGGCCTGCGTCTTCCGCGCGCCCCACCACCACTCGGCGCCCCTCGTCGCCTTGTCGTCGAGGGCCTTCTCTTCGGCCGTCTTCTCTCCCCTCTTCCGCGGCTTCCGCGCGGTGGGGGCCGCTTCGGTGGCTGGGGCCGCGTCATCGGCGGCCGCCGCATCCTGCTGGGGCTCGGTGGTGGCCGGTGGTGCGTCGGCTGTGGGTGATACGGCCCTGGCTGTCTTCTTGGAGGGGGTGGTCGCGTTGTGGGCCGCGTACCACTCCGCTTGGTTGAGGGGGCCGTCGTAGCCGTCCGGCGGGACAAGGTGGACGGTGTAGACATACCGCTGTCGCATGCCGCTCTGGTACCGGGTGATCTGCATGTCGAGCGCGCCGAGCTCTTCTAGCTGCTTGAAGTAAGGGGTGAGGGACTGGACGCGGTTGAGACCAAGTCGGGCGGCCAGGGCCTTCTGTGACGGCCAGACCTGCTTGTCGCCGCGTTCGCGGTTCAGGTGCATCACGAGGTGCACGTAGAGCGCCTGTGCCTGCGGCTTAATGCCGTCGGCGAGGAACACCCAGTTGGGGACCTGGGTGAACTGCACGTCGGGCATGCGACCGGCCAGGATCTCAAGCTCTGGACCGAGTTCTTCGAGTTCCTGCAGCGAGTCGGTGGTAGCGGCGGTCATCGGGTGCCGTCCTTGAGCCGGTACGACGTCAGGGTGGTCTTCCGGCCGTCGACCTTGGCGAAGCGGCGGGCGCGTTCGATCAGTCCGGCCTCGTCCAGCGCGCGGGCCGACTGGCGGATCTGGTGGGTGGTCATGAGGGTGTCGGAGGCGAGAGCCTCGCAGGTTCGCCAGCCGCTCTCGTCGGTGTCGACGAGGAGGTGAACGGCGACGAGCCAGGCGTGGGACGGGAGTTGCGCGTCACGGAGGCGGGTTCGGACGGCGGGCGGGATCGTGATGGCGCTCATCGTGTTCCTTGGGCGGGGCGGCCCGGCCCTGGAGTGCTGGGCCGCCGAAGTGTGAGGGGGGCGATGGCCTGGACTACGCGGCTTCGTCCTCGTCCTCACCCTCGGGAGCGGGAGCCAGTGCCCTCAAGTCGGCGGTGAACTCGCCCTTGCGCAGCATTTCTTCAAGCACAGCGAAGGTCTCCGCGTTGACCGTCTGCCTGACACTGGACGGCGGCGGGGCCGGGACGAGTGTCACGCCCGGGATGATCTCTCCGCCCCTGGTGACTGCCTGCCCGGCTTTCTCGTCCCACTTGGCGTAGCGGAGGACGGACTTCTTCCACCCGTCGTCGACGACGAACGTCCACTCCCCGTGACCGCCGCTCGCTGCCCACGATTCGAACGCCGTGACGTCGGAGACGCCGAGCTTCGGCTTGGGCCTCGCAACGGTGCGTGTGCCGAGCGGCATTCCCTGGAACCGCGGCTCGTTCGTCAGATTCTTGCCGCTCTCGGCGTAGGTCGTGAGCTGGATGGCGTCGGCCGCGTCCACGATCTGCGTGTATCGAGCGTCGACGAGTTCCTTGATGAACTTCAGCAGCAGCGCGTCGCGGTCGAGGTCGCCGGTTTCGACGCCCTCGGGAGTCGTGCTGTCCTGGCTCATGTGTGTCCTTCCCCCCGGGTTCGCTGTGTCCCGGGGTGTAAGGGTGAGGTGGTGCCCATGGCCCGGTGCTGCGATGACAGCCCTTCATACGCGGCAGGCATCGCATTCGTTACACCAGTCCCCGGCGACTGAATCGCCGTTGGCTTGAATGAGAAAAACATACAGTACGGACGTAGAGAAGTCGATCACTGGGAGCGCGCGACACAAACCCATGGCCCCCCTACGGTCCGCCGCGGTCGCCACGACTGCGCGCCGTGCACACGCACAGCACCGGGTGACTCCGGTTCGGCCTTTCCGGAAACAGGCCGGCCCGGCCCGGCGGCACGACACGGTCCGGCCATGACGGCATGCCCTGTCCAGCGAGACACCGGGGCGCCGCGGTAGAAGTCCGCGGGCTCGCTGACCGTGTCACTGCCGCCGGGGAAACCTCCACCGCTTCACCGAGGGGTCCCATGGGCATCACCGCGCCGCGCTACACGTCGTACGTCCCGCTCACGGACCTCACGCCCAGCCCCGGCAACCCCAAGCGCCACGAGATCGAGCGGATCATCGAGTCGATCGAGACGCACGGATTCCTCGACCAGTCCATCGTCGACGAGCGCACCGGCCGCATCATCAGCGGACACGGACGGCGCGAGTCCCTGATCGAGATGCAGGCCCGCGGTTCCCGGCTCCCCGACGGGCTGCTCATCGATGACGACGGCGGATGGCTCGTCCCCGTTCAGCGCGGTTGGGCCTCGCGCGACGACCTCGAAGCGAAGGCCGTGATCATCAAGCTCAACCGCATTCCGGAAGGCGGCGGTTGGGACTCGCGGTCGCTGGCCGAGTACCTCGAAGAACTCGCAACTGGTGATGCCGCCCTCTTCGACTCGCTGAACTACAGCGACGACGAGATGGAGCAGCTCCTGCGGCAGGTCGACCCCGAGTCCCTGCCCGGCGGATCGCCGGATGCCGACGACCTCCAGGACCTCGGCGGTGCGGACGGCGACTTCACTGACAGCGGCGACAACGACCGGGCCCGCACCGTGTGCTGCCCCGCCTGCGGGGAGCTGTTCACGCCCGGACAGTAGGCCTACCGGTTCGTACGTTCCTGCCATGCCCCGTCGAAAGCCGCGCCGGCCGCCTCGCATCCCCGCAGTCATGGTGCGTCCGCGCCTGATGACCGACACGGTCACCGACCGGCTTGTGGAAGCGAGCCGCATGGGCCTGTCCCTGGGCAACGCGGCCGAGTTCGCCGCGATCTCGCGCCGGACCCTGACCTACTGGCTCGCCCGCGGCCGCGACCAGGCCCTGGCCATCAGTGCAGGCCAGCGGCCGGAAGCGAGCGAAGTCGCGTACGTCGATCTGTTCGACAGGGTGACGCACGCCCGCGCCCAGGCGGCCGCTCGCGCCATGGCCCAGATTCAGCGTGCCGGGGCCGGTGGCGCCGTCCTGGAAGAGGTCACTCGCAAGTTCCGTGACGCGGTCACCGGCCAGATCGTCGAGGAGACGACCCTCAAGCGGCAGGTGCCCGATTGGAAGGCCTCTGCCTGGTACCTCACGCACCAGCACGGAGCCGACTACGTCGAGGGCTACGGCCTGGACGCGCAGCTCGCCCCCGAAGACGACGGTGAAGAGCAGGTGGAAGCGGACCTCGAAGGCCTCGCGCAGCGCCTGGCCGTCACCCTGCATGCCGTCGAGTACCCGCCTGAGATCGAGTCGGCGGACGACGACGTCGTGGACGCCGACATCGTCGGGTGAGCGCGCGACGCTAACCCTTGGCGCCCGTCACGGTGCTCCCTCCCTGCTCACCTGCACCGGAGGAAGCACCATGACCTCGACCACCCTGTACCCGGGCTCGATCCGCGGATCGCACTGGTACGGCGACACGTACGAGGGCGATCTGATGGACCCCAACGTGCTCGCCCTGCACACCACCGAGGGGACGACCGTCGTCTCGTACAGCAACGGCGCGTCCGCGCCGAACCTGACGGCGAAGCCGAATTTCGCGAAGAAGGCGTTCGACGTCTACCAGCACTTCGCGCTGAACCGCTCCGCGCGCGCCCTGGTCAACAAGGCGGGCGGCGTGGAGACGAACACCAACAACGTCATCCAGCTGGAGTTGGTCGGCACCTGCGACCCGAAGCACAAGACGTCGTGGAACGGGCTGAAGGCCGGGGAGGACTACGTCTACTGGCCGGACGCGCCGGAGTGGGCCTACGACGCGCTCGCTGAGCTCATCGCGTGGATGCACACCAACATGGGCATCCCGCTGTCCGGGCCGTCGGAATGGCCGGCCTACCCCTCCTCGTACGGCGCGACCAGCGCGCGCATGACGTTCTCCGAGTGGAACGCCTTCAAGGGCATCTGCGGGCACCTCCACGCCCCCGAGAACGTGCACGGGGATCCCGGGAACATCCCGTTCGCCAAGATCCTGGCCAAGGCGAAGGCCCTCGTCGGTAAGTCGTCGACCGGCGGCGGCTCGACCACCACAGCGAAGCCCAAGCCGACCGCGCCGGCGTTCCCCGGCCGGGACAAGTTCGGCCCCGGCAAGAAGAACAAGTACGTCAAGCAGCTCGGCGCCCGCCTGGTCGCGAAGGGCTTCGGCAAGCACTACCGCGTCGGCCCGTCGCAGACATGGGGCGAGGCAGACCGCCTGAACGTCCGTGCCTTCCAGCTGTCCCGCGCCGAGCTGAAGGGCGACGCGGACGGACTGCCCGGCCCGCTCACCTGGAAGTTGCTCTTCTCCTGACCCGCCCCGGCCGGTTCGCTCCCCGCGGGCCGGCTGCCCTCCCCCTTGAAAGGTTCCTCCGTGGCAGGCGAGACCGCCATCACGGTCGTCGGCAACCTGGTCGACGACCCCGAGCTGCGCTTCACCCCGTCCGGTACCGCGGTCGCGAAGTTCCGTATCGCGTCCACCCCCCGCACCTTCGACCGGCAGACCAGCGAGTGGAAGGACGGCGAGAGCCTGTTCCTGACCTGCTCGGTCTGGCGTCAGGCGGCGGAGAACGTCGCCGAGTCGCTCCAGCGAGGCATGCGCGCCATCGTGCAGGGCCGACTGAAGCAGCGATCGTACGAGGACCGTGAGGGCGTCAAGCGTACGGTGTTCGAGCTGGACGTCGACGAGGTCGGCCCGGCCCTGTCGAACGCCACGGCGAAGGTCACCAAGACCAGCCGAGCGGCGTCGAGCGGCCCGGCCCGCGGCGACCAGTGGAGTACCGGGGAGGGCGGGGCCGACCCGCCGTTCTAGTACTTACGCGGCTTGGTCTGCGCGCCAGGCGTCCGGGATGGCCACCAACTCCGCCCCCGTGTCCGGTTCTTCAACCGGCGCGGGGGTGGTCTCGTCTTCGGCCGGGGTCTCCACGGCGTCGTCCTGGACGTCGACGGCCTGGTCCTCGTCGACGGCCTGGTCGTCCGTGTCAGCGGACGGGTCCTCGAGGACCGGCTCCTCCGCCGGGGGCGCCGGCTCCGTGTCCACGACCTCGGGTGTGGAGCCGGGTGTCTCCTCGGCGGGCACCTCGGAGGAGGGAGTTGGCTCGGTAGTGGGTGTTGCGGTCTCGATCGAGTCCTCCGGCACCGTGACGGTCGGGGTCTCCGGCTGGGGTGTCTCGGGCGTCGTCGAGGCTTCCTCCCCTGTCGGCTTCTGCGTCTGGTCGGTGGACGTCGTCGGCAGGGTCACAGAGGGCGACGCCGTCTCGACCGTCCCCGTGGACTTCGGGGCAGCCTCGGTCGGGAACGCGGCTGTCTGCCGGTCGTCGCTGAAGTTCGTGGTCCGCTCCGCGAGGACCGTTTCCGCCGTATTGGGCTGGGGCAGGATCGGCAGTTCTCCTACGGGTACGCCCGTGTCCGCTGGGTCGACGCCCATGACGATGCTGACGGCGACGAGGGCGCCCATGTCCTGGGGCGTGGTCGCCTTCTCCAAGGTGGGCGGGTTCGCAGGGTCGATGCCCAGCGTGCCGAGGGCGAGCACGGCCAAGCGGCGCGGCATCGGGCTCACCTGCGCCGTCGTGGGGGATGCGTACCCGATCGTCGGGTTCCCTGTCGTGATCGCCGTCGGCGTGGCCGCGTTGGGCTGGGCGGTGGTCTTCTTCTTGGTCTTGGCGTGCTTCGCCTTGTGCGGCTTTAGTTGAGCCTGCTTTACCGCGGCTGTGGTGACGTGTTCAGCCTGGCCGGCGTGACGGCCGGTGGCCTGCGGGGCAAGAGCACTGTTCGGCTCGTCCTGGTCCTGGAGGAGGGCGAGGTACTCGCGCAGGCGGGCCTTGTCGCTGCCCCACAGGGCATAGCGGCCGTGGCGCACGAGGTTGTGGACGCTCTCCCGTGACCCGTCTTCCTGTACCCACAGTTGAGCGGCGGCCTCGTTGGAGAACACGCGCAGGCCGATCCGGTTGTCGCCCTCGTCGTAGGTGAAGTTGAACTGCGTCCAGTCAGAACCGACGGAGGCCTCGGAGTACATGACCTTGCCGTCGATGTCGACGCACTTGGCTTCGAGCGGCCCGGTGGGTGTGCACGCCATCTCGCCGTCGGTGGCGAATGCCTTGAAGGCTGCGGACGCGTACGGCTGGGCGTCGGCCAGTTCGATTCCGTCGGTCGCGCCGGGAGTGGAGTGCGTGGCTGCCTGCTGTTGGCCCGCCATGCTGTAGCCAGCCCCGAGGGCGGCCACCGCGGCGATCGCGGTGACCGTCCAACGGGGCAGTAGCCGAAGGTGACGGGCCGGACGACCGTCCTGGTCTGCTGACGACTTGCGGGCGGGAAGCTCGGTGGGGACGGCGATCAGTGCGGCGGGGTCCTGCTCGCCCCACTCGGCGGCTTCCGGGTGGTGCACCCGGACGATGTCCCGTGCTCGGTCCTCGGGGATCTCCATGGCGTCGCGGACGCTCTCAACTGCGGACCCGAAGGACTGCTTGCGGCGGATCAGGAGAACGGGCTGGCCGTCTTCCTCTTCGAAGAAGAGGGCGTCAGCGGAGGACTTGAGGTCGGTGACCTTTACTCGAATGCCCGCAGCCGGATCGATCTCGGCGGCGTCGTTCACATGTGGCCTTGCGTGCGCTCGTCCAGCTTGGACAGCTCGATGTCGTCGAGGACGCTCGTCTCGTCGAGACTGTCGATCGACGAGACGGCGCGCACCGTACGACCGTCCGGCGTCGTGATGACGAGGGCGGTGCCGCCCGGAGCGAGGCCGTCGCGGCTGCCGGCGTTGGCGGACGCCATACGGCGGTTGGCGCGGAGGCGGCGGAGCTCGGCGACCGAGGTGTTCTCAACTCGGTCGGCGGCCGCCGAGGATATGCCGGGGGCTGGCGCGAGGGCGGCCGCGGCAAGGATGGAGCGGAGGGTCGGCTCGTCGTGGGGGGCGGGAGCGTCACCGTCCAGGACTCGCGCCAATCGTGTGGCGGCGCTAGCGGGTACGAGCATGCTCGACGATCTCCCTCAATGTGTTCGTCTCCCCCGGGCTGGAGCGGCGGTGAACTCCAGCGGCGACCGTCAGAAGGTACTCGACAACAGGCTTCCCTGACGATGGCGAGGGAATCGCTGCCGCGAGTTTCGACAGTCCGCGGTGTTGCAATGTCCGGATATTACCTTCCCTCTTGCCTAGCTTTGTAGCCGTCTCACCTGTGGAAAGCCCCTCGAAAAAGCGCAACTTCAAGACATCCTGCTGCCCCTGCGGGAGGGTTGCGAGCAGGGTCGCGACGCCTTCGGCGATGTGCCGTGCTTCTGCCGCGTCTTCGGGTCCCATCTGTTCACTGGCCCGGTCCAGCATGAGCATGTCTGCGGTGAGGTGGTCGTTGGCTCGGACCTTGCAACGGCGCAGGTAGTCGGTGTGCACGCTCCCAGCGATGCTGAACAGCCATGCGAGGAAGCTGCCGTTCTGCCGAGGGATGTACCGGTCGGCGTACAGATGGCGCAGGGCCTTGAACCAGATCTCCTGAAGGAGTTCTTCGCGGACGTGTTCGTTCGATTCTCGGCGTGCGAGCCATGTGGTGAGTCTGGGCAAGGTGAGGCGGTAGAGCTGTCTGTATGCGGCGTCGACGGTCCGGTCGTCGTCGTTGTTGAGCATCACGAGGACAAGTCGTTCGACCTCCGTCGTGATGTCCTCTACAGCTCGCGCGCTCGGCGCTCCCGTCTGCACCCCGTATCGCCCCCCGAGTAATTCGAACGCCTGTTTGCCTCAATGGCATCTTGCGATAGATCACGGCTCAGATCCAGCGCGAAGCGAACGGAACTTTCTGTTCCGATCCATCCGTACTGTACGCTTTCGTGGATCAGGCCAATCAGTCGGGGGCGCACAGCGACCGGCCCCGCCACATACAAGGAGTCCTGCATGCCTACGCCGAAGCCGAGGCCGGCTGCGCGCTTCATCCTGTCCCGGATGCCACAAGGGTCCTGGCTCTCCCACGACGATGTCGTGGAGGTGGTCGCCAAGGCCGGCGTCGACCCTGACCCGGGTTACATCCAGTCGGTTGTTCGAAGCCTTCACCGTCGAGGCCAGTTGGTGACCAACACCACGACCAACCAGGTGATGCGCCCCCCGAGGAAGGTGGCGACCTGATTACTCAGGCCGCTCACCCGCCCCGTGACGTGCCGTCAGCCCCACGCGGAGTCGCGAAGCGGGACGGCGTCCGGTTCGGCGCCGACCTCGACGACAACTTCCTGGGGCGCTGCTTCCTCGCCCTCCGCGACTACCTGGGTAGTCCCCCACCAGGAGTCGGCCTCGTTGTGGCCGGAGTGTGCAGAGTTCGCGACCGTCGCCCCAACCAGGGCGAGGGAGCAGGCGAGAAGCAGAGACGATGTGATCGTGCACAGCTTCTTACGGATCGTGGACATGTGCGGTGGTTCCCTTTCAGCTTGCGCATGGACAGCCGCCGCGCCCGCTCCCAGGTCGACGTCAGCCCCTTGTACGAGACTCGGCTGACCCGGGCCCGTGCAAGATCAATCTCCGCTGCAGCACGTTGTCTGGCTGCGCCGACGGGATTCGCACTGGGATCCGCTGACCAGGATCAATACGGCCACGCTGAACGTTGCCAAAGGCAAGTGCAAGCAGCAACCGGTTACCGAAAGCCGTAATTCCGATTCCCGAAGGCGCAACTGTGTCTGAACCATCTGAGAGTGCAACAGAAAAGGACAACGAGGGTCTTTCCGCGCAGGCCCTGCGTGCCCTCACCCGGGTCGCTGACGACGAGCCGATGGCCGACGACGACCCCGGCCTCCAAGAGCTCGTAGCACTCCAGGCAGTTGTGCCCAATACATACAAGCCGGGCCACTGGATCCTCCTCGACCCCCAGCAGACCGCCCACAACCTCCTGTGGAAGGGCATCAACGAAGTCACCGGCATCCTCGGCCGACTTGCCGCCGTACCGAAGATCACCGAAGCCCTCACCATCGAACACGACCGCGGCAAGTGGCGCGACGGTGTGGGCAGCGAGTACTTCGACAACCCCGACCAGATCAATGCCCAGATCGACAAGATCATGGCCGGTGCGACGGAAGAACTCCTCACCGCACAACCCAGTAGGCGGTCGGAAAGCCTCCTCACCATGGCTATGTCCCGGGACATAGCCATGCTCGAACGCGGGTGCAAGATGCGCACCCTCTACCCGTACAGCGCCCGGGTCGGCATCCACGAGCCGAAGTGGATGCAGGAGATGGCCAAAAAGGGCGCAGCCGTACGCACGCTCTACATCCCGTTCCCCCGAATGATCATTGTCGACCGGAGGCACGCCTTCATTGAGGACCTGATCGTCGAAGGCTCCCCACCACACTCCGGCTGGTACGTAACAGACCGCCCCATCGTCGAGTGGTTGTGCATGATCTACGACCTCTACTGGGATAGGGCCGACCCCTGGTCAGAACCCCTGGACCAATCCCGCAACGTCACCAACGCCATCCAGCGGTCGATCCTCCGAGAGATGGTCGCCGGCCGTGATCAAAAGCAGATCGCCAACCGACTCCAGATCAGCGACAAGACCCTCTCCAACCATCTCACCGACCTCAAGAACCGGCTCGGGCTCAAGACCACCTATCAGCTTGTCCACTGGTGGGCGACTGCAGAGGAGAACTCTTCGGCTCTTGAGCTCAAGGACGGCGAGGCTCCCCTCAACTTGCTTGACTCCAGGCGTTCTTGAACGTCTTCTGCCTCGACGACTGCTCTGGCACATCGCGCCCTGCGCGATACCAGGGGCTCCTCGCCCCCGGACCCCCAGCCAGCGCTGCGGCGCTGGACCCGCACCCGATTTCGGCGTAAACGCCTCAATCCCGGGTCGACCGCCTTCAGCCAGAACTACCCCGGCCTGCACCTTCCCCGTAGTGCAGACCCCAAGAAGAAAGCGTGGTTGCTCCCAGAAAGTGGTTGCTGGAGACATACGCGCGCCTGCTCCTTCTGCTGCTCCCATCGTTGTGGCTGACTTTCGGTGGCTGAGGTCGAAGACGGGCAGCAACGAGAGCACCGGGTAGGAATGGATGCCGCGGGTGACAACGCAGGGCCCCGGCACTCGCCAGCGCGTACGGTGCGCGCCACGACGATACGGATGCGCGCTGGCGAGTGCCGGGGGGAGCGGGGTCCAGGGGCCGGCGAAGGCCCCTGGTACCACCGGCGGTTGGTGCGGGCTTGGACCCGCGCACACTTACCGAGCCTCACCGTCGACAACACCGGCCACAGCAGACCCGCACGTTTAGAGTTGTACCGGGCGTAGATCGTCGCAGGTCAGAGGCCCCTTGTAGCTAAATGATCATGACTGGGGGGGCAAGATCGGTGGGCGGTGCTTGTCTAAGCACACAGATTCCACTTGAGGGATTGCGACCTATCTGCGCAATGTCGCGACCATGTTCCGAGTTGACTCCAGAGTCATGGAGGACACGCCCAACGCGCACATAGGTCGCGTCGTTGCTATCTATCTGCGCAATCACTACTGTGCTCCACGTCTAGGTTTCGATCTTGAGGAGCACGTAACGTCATGTCAGCCCAGCCACAGGGTGACCCTCGCCGGTCGCCCGGTTCATCACCTCCTCGGCGTGCGCCAAGTTCGAGGAGTCCCTACGCTGGCGCCCTCGGTCCGCGGAAGAACCTCTATGAGCTCCCCCCGGGCCACTCTGCACACGTTCAACCGCCCGTCACCGCCGGCGACTTCATCGGAAAGTACTTCGCCCAGGACAGCCTGGAGTTCCTCCGATGGGCTGCCCGGTACTTCCGGGACGACAACGTCACGCTGTGCGTCCTGCTCTACCTGATGGGAAGTCAGGAAGTCGGCGGGCATGTGGAGCTGAAGCAGACCGAGATCGCGGAAGCGTTGGAGATGGACCCCGCGCAGGTGTCGCGAGCGCAGAGCAAGCTGAAGCGCCTCGGTCTGGCGTATTCCCCCAAGAAGGGGACGATTCAACTCCAGCCTGCTGCCACTCTCCGGGGCGGCTTCAAGATCGTCGACAAGCCGGTCCGCGGTTCGGCCAAGAAGCAGGTCAAGGTCCAGGTAGAGCAACTGAGTCTCTTGAACGAGTTGCTGGGTGACGACAACGTCCCCGAGGCATTCAAGAACATGGCCCGCTCAGGCGCGAGGCTTCCCGACCCCACGGGGACCCGTCGACGCAAGGGCGTGCAGGAGAACCCGGAGGCATGAGATGAGGTCAGCAGCGTCTGTGGATCCCGAGCCGCCAGAGCTGACGTACGGCACCTACAACGGGTTCGCCTACATGCCGGCGATGCCCGGGATCGCCTACCGCGTGCTCTTCCAGCTGCTGGGAACACAGGAGCCGGGGGGGCGCTGGCTGGGCACAGAAGAGGATCTTGCCCAGGCTCTTCGAGTGCACCGTTCCCTGGCGGGGCGCGGGCTCCAGGCCCTCATTCACGCGCGCTTTGTCGAACGACAGACCAAGGGCGTCTATCTCCTCAACCCGATGATCAGCGGCGGCAGGACGGTCGCTGAACACCTGGAAGGCATCGGGGACCTGGAGGACGAAAGCCGGCTCGACGTCGACGACTACCAGGAACGGTATGACGAGGCCGTCGAGCTGGCCGAACTGGAGAAGAAGGCGAAGCGCCTAGGCCGTACGAAGACGCCTTCGGATCCGGCTGCAGAGAAGGCGTCCGGCGGAGACTCAGCGGATGTGCTCCAGCTCTCGGCAGCGCGGCGGCGAACTCGCCGCAAGTCCTGACAGGACCCGCTGAACCATTGAGGCCCCCTCCGAAGAGGGGGCCTCAATGTGTAGCAAGTCCTGACAGGACCCGCTGAACCATTGAGGCCCCCTCCGAAGAGGGGGCCTCAATGTGTCTAGGTTTCGGCATCAGCCTACATCTCAGGCAGCAGCGGCGCCATATCGGATCTTGCCATCGGAGTCATGCTGCGGAGAGGCTGATGGGGATGATTTCGGCCGCGGCCCACAGCACGCGCCTGCCGTCGCCGATCAGGTACGAACCCGCATCAGCGCTGATCAGGTCGACGAGCGGCCGGCCGCGCGAGACCGCGCAGGTGCCCCCGCACCGGTCGACGGCTTCCACGGACACGTACAAGTGCTCACCGTCGAGGCGCACCTCGCACGTGATTTTTCCCTCCACCGCGTGGAGCAGGTGCGCGACGAATTCGCCGGCCGTGACCGCGGCCCAGTCCACGAGGGAGTCCGCGGGGTCCAGCTCCGGGAGGAGCAAGTCCATGACCTCTCGGACTTGGTCTGCGCAGGCCCTGGCGCTGTCCGCGCCGGCGGTGAATACGAACCGTGCACGGCGCACGATGGGAGAAAGCCCGGGAGTCTGGCCGCTGCCTGGTACCGAATGCTCAAGTTCCCGCGCGGTGGGCAGGTCGGCAACGCGTACTCGGCCGCTGTGTTGCTGGTGCGGAATGATCACGTATCCCCCCGGATGTAGCTGGGGCAAGGGTCGCCCCAAGCGGCCCGGAGGGGCAGCGAGACCTTGCACTGTTAATCACACTTAACAGTCACGGTCCGTGTGGACGCAAGCCGGTGCAGGTCACCATGGTTTTTGCTCCGTTTGTCCGACCCAACCTGTGAATCGGCTGAGCGTTCGGGCCGGATAAGCTGATCCAACTCCCTGGGTCAAGCACGAACACGGGGGAAACGGGCAATCGGCTCAGGCGGAGTCAGTGCGGCAGGAAGTGGGGGAACGGGGATGAGCGCGGACGGGGCGGCGACGCCCGAACTGACTCTCCAGGAGAAGGTTCAGTACCTCCTGGAGAAGACCTTCCCCGACGAGAGGATGTCGGGCCGACGCTTCGCCCAACTCGTCGAGGACAAAGGCGGCTCCCTGTCCAACGCGACGTTCTCGAACATCCTGAGCGGCAAGATCACGGTCGTCACCGAGGACACGCTCAAGGCGCTCGGTCTCGGCTTCGGCGTCGACTGGCGCTACTTCAAGGATGAGTCCGAGGTCGAGGCCGAGGTCGTCGCCGGACTCCAGTTCCTCGCCGAGAAACGAGCAGGGAACATCTCCGCCGTCGCCGGCCGTGGCATCACCGAAGCCGGTCTCGTGCCCGGCCTGCTCCAGTACGCCCTGGACCTGGTCGTCGACGAGAAGCAGCGACGAGCGTCCGCCACCGGAGAACCGGGCGAGCAGTGAATCGCGTGTTCGATCACGGCGGCTACAATCGCCGCTCTCCTGCCCCCTGCCCCCCACGGGCGGTTCACCGATGAGGTCCGGATGTCCCTGCGCGAGCTGAAAGAGCAGTGCGAAGCTGGCTTGTCCGACCTGCCCATCCCCCATCCGTTCTCCGTCGAGCAACTCCGGAAGAACATGGAGGAGGCGCGCGGGATCTCGCTCATCTTTCACGAGATCCCCGAGCACCTCGCCACCACGAAGACCGCGTGCGGGCTGAGGATCGCCACCCCGGAGTTCGAGATTCTGCTGTACCGCAGGCGGCCCACCGATTACCAGACCGAGCACGTCAAGCTGCACGAACTCATGCACTCCTGGTTCCGGCACGGCACGAACCTCGACCCGGCGGCGCTCCGCGAACTCGTCCCCGTCTTCGACACCGACCTGGTCGAACGCGTCGTCCCCGCGGCCGCGACCGTCCAGGCCCGCGCGAACTACAACACCAAAGAGGAGAGGATCGCCGAGCTCGGCGCGTCGATGGTCCCGCACATGGCGCGCAGCGTCACCAGCGATGACATGCTCGGCCGGCTCGGCGACACGCTCTCCCACCCGGTCGGCGGCCGCGGCCTGCTCCGCCGTATCCGCTCCCTGCTCCGCCGCTCGTAGACGCAAGGACAACCGTGCTCGAGATAGCTGGCTACGCCGTAGCCGTCCTGATGACCGCTGTCGCCATCTGGCGAATCCTCGGTGGATCCGACGCCAGGCGCCGCTCCCTATGGGGATGCTTCTTCGGCTTCGCCATAGCCCTGTGGACCAAGACGGAATACGTCCGGTACGTCCTCAACCACAGTCAGATCACCGACGCGGCCGTCATCCTGAAGCACTACTCGGCGGGCGGCGCGATCCTCGCGATCATGTACTACATCGTGGCCGTGTACGGGCCGCTCGACCCCAACGGCGAAATGGCCCGCGCCGTCCGCGTCTCCCGCTTCATCCAACTCGTCACCGCGAAGACGGCCCTGGCCTCCTTCACCCTGATGACGATCATGTTCTTCACGATCGTCGACCGGACGCAGCCGAGCGACAAGTTCGTCGCTGACCACGCCGGCCAGTGGGGCGCCACGGCCTACATGACCGTCTTCTACATCTACTTGGGCTCCGCGTCCGCCATCTGCCTCTACCAGTGGGCGCTGGCCTTCCGCCGCGAGGACCGCAAGCTGCTCCGCACTGGCCTCGGCATGATGGCCTTCGCGATGATCCTCGGCGTCCTGTACTCCTTCGGCCGGATGTTCGCCATGTGGTACTGGCTCGCCGACCCGCCCACCCACGCGTTCGCCTTCGACTTCGACTCCGGCACCGAGGCGATGCAGCAACTCCTGTTCGTCTTCTTCGCGCTCGGCGTGTCGATCCCCGCCACTGAGCAGGGCCTCATCCGCATGCGTTCCTGGTTCGCGCTCGCACGCATCTACCCGATGTGGCGAGAGCTGATGCTCGCCTTCCCCGGCATCCCGATGGACGCTCCGCAGTCCCGACGCGAGGAACTGACCCGGCGCGACATCGACGCCAACCTCCAGGTCGACCGGTGGCTGCACGACATCGCCGATGCGATCGAGAAGCTCCGCCACTACGTCCCCGACGGCCTTCTGGAAGCCGCCCGGCAGACCGCCGGGTCGGGGCCGGCCGCACAGGCACAGTGGATCAAGGCCGCTCTCGTCGCGAAGGATCGGGGCGTCCCCGAGGGGCCCGCCGCGGCGTTCGAGCAGCAGGCAGCCGTCGACCAGGACGGCGAAGTCGCGTGGGCCCGCCTCGTCGCCAAGGCGTACAAGAAGACCGACGTCGACCACTCCCTGTTGGCCACCGCCGGGGTACAGGCATGACGAGCACGACCGCGGCCCGCACCGTCACGGACATACTCCAGCCCCGCAACGTCCTCCTCGTCGGGATGCTCGGCATCGGCCTCGCTGCCGCCGGGAACTGGACCGGCATCCCCTGGGGCCTCCTCGGAGCCGTCTGTGCAGGACTCGTCCCGGCGGCCTACATCGAGTGGGAACGCAAGCGGGGAACCTGGGGCGACCGGCACGTCGTCGACCGCACCAAGCGCATGCCGATCTTCCTCGTCATCCTGGCGTCGCTCGGTCTCGGCTCCCTCGTCATGGTCCTGGGCCACGCGCCGACCGGGATCCTTGTCGCGATGCTTGCTCTGTGGACGATGACCGTCGGCCTCCTGGCCGTGAACGAGTTCTGGAAGATCAGCGTGGACGCCGCGGTCGCCTCGGCCGTGCCCGCGCTGCTCTCCGTCGTCCATACCCCGTGGTGGCTGCTCGCGTACATCCTCACTGCGGCCGTGTGCTGGTCCCGGGTCGCCCTGACCTACCACACGATCGCCCAGACCGTGGCCGGCGCCTCCCTCGGCGCCGCCACCGCCGCAGCGTTCCTTTTCGCCTAAGCCTGTCGAAAACAGGTCCGCTTCAGCCGTCGATACTCAAAGCGGGGCGGAGCCAGTTGAGAGGGTTCCGCCCCGCTCACTCTGCCGCACCCCACCGACAGCGGGGTCAGACCGTGCGACCGTCCTCGGACGCCAGGATGCGCCGCAGCTCTTCCGCGGCGCTGTCCGACAGCTCCCATGAAGTGGCCCGCTCCTGAACGCGCTCCAGCTTCCGCTCGGCGACGCCGACCCGTGTACCGAAGTGGTCGCGCCCATTGGCCACGTACTCGTTGGCCTGGTGGTACTGCCGGAGCCACTGGACGAGCGGGGCCGCGATCTCGTCGGCGACCTGGTTGGCCTGCTCCTCGGAGGTGTCTGCCGGCAGAAGCACCCCCACGAGGCGTTGCGCCACCTCACGCGCAGCGTCTTTGGCGCGGGCCTCCAGGAGGTCGCGGCCGGTCAGCGTCAGATCGTCCGACAGCCTCTTGGACCCCGCGACCATCGCGGCGAGCAGCGGCGGAATGTCTGGCTGGGACTGCGGGCCCGGCTCGCCCTGCTGAAGGGCGGAGTCGATCATCCCGCGGGCCTCCAGCAGCAGCATGCGCACGCCGACGGTCGCGCCGTCCTCAGCGAGCCGTTCCGCGCGGTCCACGGTCTCAGCAATAGCCGTGTAGTCGGTGCTCATGGTTCCTCTCGTGTGGTGCAGGGGCGCCGGACGGCGGGCGCCGCCCGGCTGCGAGTTCAGGGGTGGTCACCCGGCGCCGAGCGCGATCAGCGCCTCGTGCATCGCCCGGTTGTACCGGGCGTCCTCCAACGCGTGATGCTCTGTGCTCTCCTGCTGCGGCATCGGCGGATTGCCGGCGCGTACCCGCAACGCCTTCAAGTCCTCGGCCCAGGTCGGAATGACTTCGGGCATCCGGTTCCAGTCGTGGCCCCAGAAGGAGTGAAGTCGAAGGACGTCCTGGGCGCCGTGGTTGGCGTACAGGATCTTGTCGGTCCGCCTGTCGGCGCCGAAGTACGCCATCAGGTCCCGGCGTATCTCGTGCTCGGTCTTCACCGACTCGTGCGCCAGGTCCAGCTCCCCGTCCGCGGTGAGCGGCAGGTACGGCCACACGTGGTCGCGGAGGAACGGATGCTCGCGGACGAACGCAACGTCCATGTCGGCGTTGACGGCGTAGTAGTCGCGGCCCGCGTCGTCGTGGAGCCCGATCGACACCGTGCCGGGCAGGCCCGGGAACTTCGGCAGGAACTCCAGGTCGAGATAGATCCGGCGGGAGAATCGCAGCCGGTTGGGCAGCGGGTGCTGCTCTTGCCTCCAGCCCGGTACGAGCAGCCCCATGTCGAAGCCGACCTCGACGATGTGCGGAGTGCAGCCGTCATTGCGGGACGACGCCATCGCCAGATTCACGGCCGGCCCGAGATGGAGTGCAGTGTTCGTGAACGAGTGCGTCTGGTGCAGTTGCACATCGGTCCCGCGGTCCGTCGTCTCCATGCCGGTGACCCGCGCGAAGCGCACCAGCTCGTACTTCGGACGGTGGGTGAAGTTCGGGCGCTCGGGAAGAACGGCGGTGCCGATCAGCAGGACGTCGCCGACTCCCATGCGTGCCAGGTCGTGCGTCCGGTTCCAGGTGCTTCCCGTCTCCCACGACCAGGAGGTGAGCGGGGTCGTGTCCATGAGCCGGGTGAGTGGGGCGCTGGTGGACGGTCGGACGTAGTTCGCGAACATGCGCGTCATCGTGTGTGCCTTCGCAGTTGAGGGCCCGCCGGGCAACTGCGCGGCGGGCCGGGCAGGGGTGTTTCAGGCGGCGGGACTGGTCAGGTACTCGGCGAAGGCCTCGGCGACCCACGCGTTCTCGGCGGCCAGTCCGATGCCCTCGGGGACGTGGCACTCCCGGTAGTCGCGGTGGTCGTCGATGAAGCCGTACCACGACGAGTCGTGCAGCCATGCGGGGTGCGTCACCGAGTGCCGGTCACCCGGCAGGCAGCGGTAGAAGTCAGCGCGGATCCCGCCGGCCTGGTAGACGACGGCCGTGTTGCCGTCCTCGTCGGTCTCCACGACGGCCGGGATGTCCCACGCGGCGAGCGCGGCTATCAGGCTGTCGGCCGCGGGAGTCTCGTCGACGGGGTGACCGCCCATGAGGCGACGACCCAAGTTGGTGATGTACGGCGTGCCCGTGCCCTTGACCTGCTGTCCGTGGTCGGTGAAGTAGGCGATCAGCCCCTCGGACTCCAGGGCGCCCAGCGTGGGCCAGGCGACGGTGGGGGCGATGCGGCCGCGTTCGTCGGCGGACTCCAGGGCGAGGCGCTTCGACGGCGTCAGCAGCGCCATACGCCCCTTCACGGTGAGCCGGAAGTGGGTGAAGCCCTCGTACCCCGCCCGGCGGGCGGGCCCGGCCAGACGTCCGTCAGCGGCGTACTCGGCGATCCACTCCTCGTCGAGTATGACGTCCAGGGAACGGCCGTTGGTGTCCCCCGGGAGTCGGAAGTCGTCGGCGGTCAGCGCCTCGAACATCTTCCGACGCTGGTAGGTGGTGGGCTCCTTGACGGTCTTCACGGTGACCGGGCGGGCACTGGTGGCGGTGGTCATGATGGTGTGCTCCAGATCGGGGTGGTGGGGCAGGTCAGTTGTGGGAGAGGTGGATGAGGGTGACGACGGCCCGGTTCGTGAGCGGCATGAGCGGGTTGGGAGTCGACCGGTCGGTGAGGCAGCCGTAGGCGCGGAGGCTGGAGGGCACGTCGACGCCGGGGAAGTCCTTCTCGACGTCGGCAGCGCGGAGAGGCGCGAACGTGGCAAGGCTCCACGCCCACACGAGGTGACCGCCGCGCTCGGGATCGGGAACACGCACGGAGATGGCGCCCTTCGGCATCGGCGTGACGAGGAGGCTGGCCAGGTAGTTCAGCAGCGCGGCCAGATCCTTCGGGTCGAAGTCGAGCGGGTCCTTCTCGGGGACGTCCGCGGCGTGGCGGGGCTCGTCGCTGGTGTGGCCGACGACGGAGAACACGGTGCCGTTCGTGTTGTGCACGGCGATGGTCATCTCGTCGTCGCCGGCGTAGGCGACGTCCATGGCGGTGGCGAGCAGGGAAGCGGCGCGGGCACGGCTGGACATGGCTGGTTGCTCCTCATGGCTGAAGTGGGCGGGATGGTGCGCGGCGGGGCGGCGTAGCGTCGCGGCCCCGCCGGCGGATCGGGGAAGGGTCAGGGCTGCGGGGCGGTGAGCCAGCCCGCGATGAACTCGGCGACCTCGGCGATCCCGGGCGTGCGCGCGGTGAAGGCGGTGTGCTCGCCGCCGCAGGGGCCGGTACCGTCGCCGACGACGACGTGCCAGGAGTCGAAGCGGCTCTCGATGGGCTTGTCCACCCATATCTCGTCGCTCGGGTCGGTGTAGACGTAGAGCACGACGTACGGGCGGCGCATGTCCGGGAAGTCGTCGCTCTGGTCGGATCCGATGATCAGCCAGGTGTTCTTGTGGCCCCCGATCAGGGACTCAACGTCCAGGTGCGCGGTGATGCCCCACTCGGCGAGCGCGGCGGTGGCGATCTCGGCGGCCGTGGCGGTGGTGGGGACGGTCATGGTGGAGGGCATGACGTGCCTCTCGGGGAGGGCCGGGCGCGACGTACGGGCCGCGCCCGGCGAAATGGGTGCGGCTACGGGCGCGGGGTGGCGGCGAGAACGTCGACGATCCGGTCCAGGCCAACCCACGTCGTAATGGAGACGTTCACCTCGACGGGGCGCCCGGCGGAGGCGCTGGTGACGCTGACGTGCACGTCGTCGACGGTCAGGTCGGCACGCTCGACAGCGTCCGTCTCCTCGTTCAGTAGCGTCTCGGACAGCCACAGGGCGGGCGCCGCGTCGATCAGCGGCTGCGCGGCCCGCCCGGCTCCCTCCGCCTCTCCCCGGGGGTGCCCCTCGGTAGCTGCGACCACGATCGGGATGGCGGTTTCCATCAGCAGGGACCGGTGGTACAGGCTCACCAGGGCCCGCACGTTCTGGCCGACGGCACCGCGGCCGATCGACAGTTCGCCGTGCCCGTTGCCCGGATGCAACCAGCGGACATACGCGGTCCGGTCGCGCCACGTGACCCTATGCCGGAGAGGCAGAGCCGTCACAGCGCGGGCGAGGAACTCGCGGGCGGGGTCGGCCGCGTCGTACTCCTGCGCGGCCCGGCCGATCGCCGCGACGAGCGTCTCGGGCGAGCTGTCGGCCAGCTCCTGGGACTGCTGCGTACCGTCGGGGAGCCAGTTGGTGACGGTCGTGGTGCCGCCCGGCCCCATACGCACCTCAACGTCACGTCCGATCTCGTCGGAGAAGTGCGCTTCGGGATCTCCGCCACGGTGTACATAGGTCTGCCAGTCGGGCAGCAGCTTCGCCGTGGCGGTCACCATCTCGGCGAACGCGTTGCGGCGCGCAGTCATGAGAGACAAGGAAACTCCCTGGTCGTGTGTGGTGCTCGGCGATTCGCTGTGATCGCCTCACGTGGAAAAACCTACAGTACGAACGGCATCGAGTCCAGGGGGTCACGCGCACCAATTCCCGCCCCTGGAAACGCAGATGGGGCGGGTGCGCCACACATTCGCACCCGCCCCACGCTCACCGGCTACCCCATCGCCTCACCCCCGACCGGAACCTTCACCCACACCGTCCGGGGGCCGAGCTGCGCCGGACTCCAGCCAGCCTCATCCGCCGCTTCGGCGATCCGTGCGGCGTGCTCCTCGGGAGCGTTGTCCGGCACGGACAGCAGCAGCACCCCCTCTTCGTCAGGCTTCCGCTGGATGCCCGGGTTCTGCTTCCACAGCGGGTCAACCTCCGCACGCCACACGGCCGTTGGTCCCAGCGCCCGGACCAGCAACTCGGCGGCCGCCGTCTGTGCCTGGTGACGGCGAGTGCCCATCTGCTCGAACGGGCGGACGTCGTCGACCACGAACCGGTAGACGTCCCGGCCGGCCGCCACCAGTTCGGCCACACGGTGCCGCAACGGCTCGCCGAACCCGTGCGGGTCGACCGACCAGGAAGCGAACCGGTGCACGACCGTGCGCGGTGCCCCGTGGTCGAGCCGGTAGGTTACGGCCGCGTCGAACATCTGGCCGTCCGGGATCAGCGGGCTACGGCGCGGCTCCTCGGCCCCGTACACCACCAGGTGATCCGGCTTCAGGGTGATCAGGCGCCCCGGCCCGTCGAGGGCCTCCACGTACCCGAGCAGTTCCGAGTAGAACGCTGCGTGCGCCTCCTGCTCCTCCGGCAGCGTGATCCGATGCCCGCCGTCCGGCTGAGTCGTCAGGTGGTTGACCTGAAGCCCCTTCTCGTCCTGGCAGATGGCGAACCCGTCCGCGAGCCGGTCATGGTTCTCCCATCGGCGGGAGGGCATGTAGCCGGCCGCCGCGAGCTCCGCCGCCACCATGCGGAACTCCGGCACCTCCGCCAAGTCGTCCGTCAAGCCGGGAAGGCCGTCGCTGACGCGCCCGAGACGACGGTCCGTCTCCTCATCGCGGTTGTCGAGCGCCGCGAGCCGTACGGCGTGCTCCTCGCTCGCGGCCTTCCGCCGGAAGTAGCCCGTGTGGGTGTCCATGGTCCACCCCTCGCGCAGCCAACCCGTCTGGTAGCGCGGCCCGGTCCGGTCCTTCGGCGGCTCGGCGAAGTACACGGCGGGCGCGTACGGCAACTCGTCGTCCAGGTGCGGCAACTCGTCGGGCATCGTCGTCGACAAGCCGACCCGGCGCAGCGCATCGGCCAGATACGGCAGCATGGCCACCTCGGCGGCCTCGCGCCGGTCCTCATCGTCCAGGTCACTGCGCCAACCCACGTTCCAGCGGGAACCCTCGTGACGGGATATCACCCACCCGGCGCGCTCGCCACGCTTGAAGCGCGGCCACAGCGCGATGAGCGTCTTCTCCGCCCGCGTCAACGCGTCTTCGCCGCTGGGCCGGTAGAAGCTCCACCCCATGTCGCCCCGGCCAGTCATGGACCACCCGGCACCTTCCAGGAGACGCCGGTAGAACTCCATCAGCGTCTCCCACCGCCGCGCCGCCGCGGTGAACCCGGACGCCCGCATGCCGTCGTCCTTGCGCAGCACCAGGACCTCGTCGGGCACCAGGGACTCCCGCACCCACACCCCCGTCCCCGTGACTGCCTCCTCGATGTCGAGCACGGTTTCACCGGCCTGCGCGAAGATCCGCCGAGCCTCCGACAGCGGAGACTCCGGCCGCTCCTGCGGCTCCTGGTCCTCGACGATGGGCACGAAGTTGACGGTGAAGTCGCCCTCTACGGTCACGGCGTCGCCCTCCGCGTATGGGGAACGCCCGGTGCGCAGCGCCAGCGCGACCTCCGCCACGGCGGCCACGCGGGCAACCTTCCTCGTGGCGTCGCCGAACATCATGCCGGCGCCCTCGCGCCAGAACTCGCCCGCGTCCCCGAGCAGCGCGGCCGCCGCCGTTTCCGCTTCCCGGTGCGCTTCGACCTGGTCGGGCGCGAGCAGCACGAGGTAGCCCTCATGGTGGACGGTCACCGCGAAACCGGCCTCTTCGAGCAGGCCCCGCATGAGCGTGTGGCGCCCGTGCTCCACAAGACGGGCCGCTTCCGGCGCCTGGTCGCTCTGGTTCCACCGGACGATGACCGGGCCGCCGTGCCTCTCCGGCTCCTTGCCGACGTTCTTGACCGTGAAGCCGACCGCGAGGGCGCTCGGGGCGCGGTGCAGTCCCATGTCGGCATGGTCGGCGAGCAGCCGGGACACGGTGGCGGCAGACGGCTTACGGACGTCTCTGGCGGGCGTTGCGGGCATGGGGATGCTCCTCAAGTCGTGTGTGGGGTGGGGCGATTCGCTGTGATCGCCCCACATGGAAAACCGTACAGTACGAACGTCCCGGGGTCTAGGTGTCCCCGTCCTCGGAACCGGCCGCTACGCCTCCGGCGCCCGCAGCTCGACCCTGAGGATCGTGCCGCCCGACTCCTCGCCCGCCGCGATCCGCGCCTTCGCAGTCTCGTACTGCTCGTTCAGCACCGCGCACATCCGCTCCGCCTCCGCCCGGTCATCCGCCCACGTCACGTCGACGCCCGTGTACGTGTCGACGATGGGGAAGGCGCCGCCGAAGAGCGCGGACAGCGTGGAGAAGCTCTCGGCCACCTCGTAGCGCGGGCTGGCCGGGTCGGTGGGCGGGTCGGCGAAGTACACCATGTATGCGCTGGTTGGGAACGTCACCGCATACCCGGCGGCGGCCAGTGCCGCACCCAGCTCCAGCCGCTTCGCCTCCTGCTCTGGAGTGTCCGCCGAGATCTTCACCGCCAAGTCCCACACGACCATCGGGCGGTCGTTCCGCGACATGACCAGCCACCCGTCCCGCTCGCCGGGGATGTGCTGGGGGAACTGCTCACCGAGTACGTGTGCCGCGTCCTCCATGACGGCCTCGGCCTCATGCCGGGCAAGGGTGCGGAACTGCATGATCAACTCCTAGGGGTGTTGTACGGACGGTCAGGCTGCGGTGAAGACGTGCTTCTCGTCGTCGATGTCGACGCGCACCGGCACGTTCCCGGTCTCCCCGCGCAACGCCTCGGGGATCTCGCCCGGCACCCGGTCTACCGAAAAGCACAGGCCCTCGTCGGGGTCGAGGTACACGAAGACGTACATGCCGCCGATCTCGACGCACGGCTTTGTGTCGGCGTCGACCTCGGGCATGAAGCGGGCGGCACGGTTGAACTCGTCGGCCAGGCGCTGACTGATCTGCACGGGATAACTCCGGTGTTCAGGGGAGGGCGGGGCGCTGCGGCCGCAGGCCCGGCACACGGCCGTGACGGGACGGGCGGCACGGATGAGTGCGGAGACGGCGAACGGGTGGGTACCGCGGGGGCCGGCCAGCATGACGGGCCCCCGCGGCTTGGGTCAGGACTCGGCGAGTGGCACGTAGCGGGAGTACGGCCAGAAGTCGGAGGTGAGCGGTTCACCGGTCGCGGTGACGTAGATGGTCCGACCCTCCGCCTCCGCCGTCGCGAGTCCCTTGCGCACGAGGTACTCGACGGCCCACAGCAGTTGCTCTTGCGCCTCGGAGCCCTGTGGCTGCCACTCCTCGGAGAGCGACGGGCGTGTCTCCAGCCGGTACGCCTTGGCCAGTTCGGGCAGCCACGCGAACCCGGAGTCGTCGGCGAGCACGATGCGGGCCCGAATGCTGCGCTCCGGGCGCTGCACCCACACCACCGTCCGGCCCCGCTCGGTGTTGCTGATGGTGAGCCCGTTGTCGGTCAACGTCCGCTCAAAGGCCTTGAGCATCGCGAAGAACTTGCGGCGTTCCTCCGGGTTGTGCGGGGCGACCACATTCGCCGGGCCGGGCTGGTTGTGGTCGTAGGTCACCATCACGTGGTCGGACGCGAGAGACGGAGCAGACACCGCGAATCCCCACACCTTCGCCGCCTGGTCCCGGACCGCAGCGCGCGGGAGGTATCCGCGCTCTCTAAGGATCTTCGCCACGTGCTGAACGAACTCGTCGGCTTCCGGGGCACAGCCGAGAGCGACGGGGGTGGCCGGTCGCTCCGGGACGAAGACGTCATGGGGAACGCTGAACTGCGCGTCGTCGTGGATGACGGTGTGGGTGATCGTCCACCCGGCGGCGTCCATGACGTCGAGGCACTGCCGCATGAGCGCGCGCCACTCCTCCGCGCCCTCCGCCTGCGGCTCGCACGGCTTGTGTCGGTGGCCACCCGCGTGGACGACGATGCGCGCGTTGCGGTGCTTGCCGTCGGTCGGGTGCACGTGGGCCCCGCGACCGTCCGGGTAGCCCCTCGGCAGCAGCGGTATACCGGCGGCCGACAGGACGGTGCGCGCCATCCGCACGACGGGGGTGTGCGCGATGAACTCCCCGCCCATCGGCCCCTCTCCCGACCGCTCCCACCCGGCGGCCACGAGAGCGTTGCGGGCGGCCACGGTGAGACGGTCCCACTCCCCGCGCTGCTCGTTGACCTCCGGGCGTTCGCTGGGGCGCCGCTCCTGCCCGTGCACGACAGGCACGACACGGACGACGCCGGTCCGGTACTTCCCCGGGTACACGGTCACGCCCGTGAGCGACGTCATGGCGTCGTCGATGACGGTGAGCCCGGCGGCGGCAAGAGCGGCTTCGGCGTCTCGGACGAGGTGGTTGACGGTTGGGGTGGACGTGGACATGCGTGCCCTCCAGGGCGAAGACGTACGGGTGATGGGGAAGCGAGTGGCCGGCCCGCTCCCCGGCCGGTGCGCGGACCGTCACGGCCGGGGAGCGGTACCGGGGTCAGGAACGGTCGGCGCTCGCGTTCGTCTGCTCCAGGCGCAGGCGCGCCAAGTCCTGCTCCAGGCGCAGGCGACGGACGGCCAGGTACTTGCGGACCTCGGGCGCAGCGCACTCCAGCACCAGCGCCAACTCCGCAGCCGTCAGGGGGCGCGTGTAGACCCGAAACAGGCCCCCGTCCTCCCGGCGGAATGCAGCGCAGCGCTCCGGCCGGTACAGCGACTCATCTCGCGGCCACGGGCCCCGCCCACTCGGGACGTGCAGCGGGCGCCGGTTGCCGTCCCCGCCGAGGAGCTGAACCGCGTTGATGATGCGGTGGGCCACCTTCGGCTCCACGAACGATGCGCGCAGCTGGAACACCGGACGGTCGGTGTTCTCGTCCCACATGCCGACGACACGGCCACGGTGCTGAAGGTCGTGCACCTCATACGCCACGCCCGGCTGACGGAAGGGCAGGTCTCCAGCGAGCGACAGGACATGCATGTCGACCATGTCGCCGAAGTGCAGCAACAACGGCCTCCAAGCCATCTGCTCAATCTCTCCAGCCCGGAGGACGTCGTGCCGCGTGGGGTGGAACGGCTGACGGTCGGCAGGGAGCGCCGGACCGTGCGGGCTGGGCACTGCCTTGCTGTCGACGAACGCCCGGAAGTCGGCACTGCACCGGGACATGAACTCAAGACGGGCGAGACCCGGAGAGACGCGGGCGGACGGGCGAGACGCGACGGTCACGGCTGGACTCCAAAAGAGGCATGCAAAACGGGCGGAAACGACGGGTTGTTGCGCGACTTGCGCAGGTTCACGCGCGGGCGCGGGTAAGAGCGCGGGGTGGTCCGGCCGCCCCGTCGGGGGAGTGCGGGGCGGCCGGGGCGCGGGGAGCGTCAGGCGGTGGCGGCGAACGACTCGTAGAGGTCGTCCATGAACCGCTCCTGCGCTTCGGTGAGCGCGGCGGCGGCGGTGCTCGCGTCGACGAGGTAGGCGCGCTGGTTGGAAGCAGCGAGGTAGTCGGCGAACGCCCGGTATTGCTCCATGGAGATCCGGGCGGCGTCGATGGCCTTCACCAAGTCGAACTCGCCGCTGTCGTACGACGTGTTGCGGTAGACGACAAACCAGCTCCCCGGGTTCTTCGCCAGAGCGACGTGGGGGGTGTGGAACGCGCGGTAGACCGCCGTGGCGTTGTGGCGGGCCGTGTCGGATGCGTCGTTGAGCGTCGCGCCGTGGACGGTGGTGACGAACGCGCCGGGGGTGAGGAGGGCGCGGTCGCGCAGTTCCTCGGTGGACCAGCGTGCGGCGGCTTCGCTGTTGGGGGTGTCCATCAGCAGGATGCGGCTGTCGGTGGCGCTGGGGAGGATGAGTGCGATGTACCGGCGCGATGCGCTCATGGGTGTGCTCCTGGAGTGTGTGGGGCCGGATGCCTCGCTGTGTGCATGCCGGGCCGTTGCGTTCCGTCGTTCGACTGGAACGAGAGAAACGTACAGTACGAACGTGTGGCGATGTCAACTCCCCCGCATGGTCGGGATTGGTTCGGGGATCTCTAGCGTTCGTACTGTCTGGTTTTCCAGAACGTGTGATACGGTGGTGGCACACCGCAAGGGAACCGGCACAGCGAACGGCTCCCTTGCCCACACACATCAGGGAGCATCCGAATGCCCAAGGCTCGTACGCACCGCCCCCGCCGCACCGCCGCAGTCCTCCGTGACCGGCGCCGTGCGACCCGCGCGCACCGCGACATGACGGAGCGCGTGAAGGTGAGCGACTTCCTGACCATGCTCGGGATGGAAGAGGCGGACGTCGACCGCTACGGCTCTTGGGCCGGGAAGCACATCGTCAACGCGTACCGGGCCGCCAACTTCGGCCACGACCCCCGCAAGACCCGCAAGCGCACCAAGCCCTGCAAGGGCTACCCCGACGGGCGTTGGATCAAGGTGAACGTCTACCGGGCGTCCGACCCCGCGCTCCCCGCCGGGTGCGCCTCGTACAAGCGCACCGCCCCGTTCGTGCAGGACCTCTACGCCCCCGCCGCGTAGCCACAAGCCCCCGCTACGCCCCACGGTCCGGCCGGACGGCCGCCCCGCCCCTCCCCCGACGGGCGCGGCTGTCCGGCCCCCTAGACCGCCGGGCGGGCCGGCCTCCCCCAGCCACCCGCCCGGCACCCACCCTCACCGCACGAACGGAGCCATCCCATGCCCACCTGCACCGAGTTCACGTCGACCGTCCTCGACTCCCGCACCGCCCCGATGACCATTCAGCGCCTGGCCGTGAAGCCCGGCGACGTCCTCCACGACATGGGCGTCCGCTTCCTGGTGCTCAACGCCCGATTCAGCGACAACCCGCCGCACGGCACCCGGCAGGTGCTCACCGTGGCCGCGCTCTCCCACACCGACGCCATGGGCGTACTCGTGCCCTGGACCATGAGCCTGTCCGTCGACGCCGCGCGCGGCCGGGACGCCACCGTGGAGGCGCCCGAGCCGGACACGCGCCGCTGGTGGGTCGCCGCCACCCTGGACGACCGTGGCCGCTTGGACGGCGCCAACGGCCACCAGGAGGGCGCCGACTGTGAGCGCTGCGCCGACAGGCCGTTGGACCCCGCCCGACGGAACTATGTGCCGTGCAAGGCCGCTCAGGCGCACGCCTGGAACGAAGTGGGCTACTGGGAGGACTCCCGGCACCGGCTGGAGGCGCCGCGCACCTACTACGTGCTGCCCGTGATCGCGGACACCTGGGAGGACGCCCGCATGCAGGCCCGCGACCTGTGCGAGCGACTGCGCACCGTCGGCCACCTGTAGGTCGCGCCCCGGCCCCAGACGGCCGGCTCACCCCCAACCCTCGGGGCGCGGCGTATCGGCCGCGCCCTCTCTTCCCCTCACATCCGTTCGTACTGTACGGTTTTCCTTGCGAGGCGAACACAGCGAATCGCCCACACCACACACGCGTTCCCGCGAATGGAGCCCACGCCCGTGATGTCTCACCACCGCACCCGTGCCCGCCGCGCCGCCGCCCGCGTCAAGGCCGCCGCCGTCCTGGCTGGCCTGCTCGCCCTCACCTTGCTCGCGCTCGCTGCGTCCCTCAGCGACACCCGCACCGCCCCCGCACCGCAGCCCCGCCCGACCATGACCGTCCACGCCGACGCCCACCAGGACGACACCACCGTGACCGCGTACAACGCCGGTTGGAAGGCAGGCGTGGCCGCTCTCGGCGACGGCACCCGGCCCACGTACCCGAACGTCGTCGCCGACGGGAACGACCCGGGCACCGTCGCATGGGCCGACGGCTGGACCGACGGGCAGGCCAACGCACTCGGCGACGACAACCGGGACGGCCGAGTCGACGAGGACGAGTCCGGCTGGGACTGCCGGGCCATGGGCAACCGTCGCTGCGGCCCCGCCCCCTCCCGCGCTCAGCACTGACGCCCGCAGGCACCCGGGCGCGGCACTTCCCGCCGCGCCCCCACCAGACCCGAGAGGAACCACATCGTGAGCACCGCCCCCGCCCCCGTCGACGTGCCCCTGTGGGATGTCATCGTCAGCCGGAAGTCTCTCGGCCCGCTGCCCGCCGACGTCGACCCGGGCCTTGTCCGCGTCGCCCGCGCGGACGCCGTACGCGACGGAGACCTCGTCGTCGGCTACTTCGGCGACGAGCCCGGCCGCCGCTGGATGCCGACCGCGCACGTGGGAGAGCTCTGCTACCGCGCACTGCCCGCCCGGCACCCGGAGGGCTGGGGCGTGCTCAGCCTCGACGGGGAACTGTTCCAGTGGTCGCCGCACGAGCTGGTGCTCATCGTCCCCGCCGACCTGGCCCCGGAGACGTACCAGCCCGGTGACCGTGTCGAGCGGATCGCCGAACGCGTCCCGCACGGCGGGGCGTTGACCCGCCGCTACGCGCACCACGGGACCGTGGTCGGCGTCGACGACGGCACGGTGACCGTGCGGTTCGACGGCGACTGGCTACCCACAACAATCCCGGCCACCCGGGTCCGCCGAGTCGAAGCGGAGGACGTGGCGTACAACCGGGAGGCGTACGGCTTCGCGCACGGCGACACGGTGACCCTGCCGTGGCGGCCGGCCGCCCGGGGCACCGTCATCGACATGTGGCACGACCTGGGCAACGTACTGACGGCCTACGTCGTATGGGAGAACGAGCGGCCCACCGACATACGCGCCCGCGACCTGCACCCCGTCGTCTCGCTCCCCGCTGCCGCGTGACCTCCCGCCGGGCGGACGCAAACCCGCCCGGCCTCCCATGCTCAGCGCTCCCGCCCGTACGTCACGCACCAGGGAGTTGCCCCGCATGACCGCCCTCAGCCGCGCCGCACTGCGCCTCGCACGATCCCGCCTGCCCGACCCGCCCAGCCTGGACGTCCCGCAGTACCTCACCCCGTCCGATGCCCTGCGCCCGCTCACCGACCACGCCCTGTGGGAACTGCGCGAGGACATCGACCGGGAGCTCCACGCCCGCGCGTACGTTGCCCTCACCGACGCACTGCGCTGGCACCTGCGGGAGTCCGGCCTACTCGACCACGACGGGCACCCGGCCGTGGCCGCGACGTTCACCGTGACCTCCCGCCATCCCGACGGCCCGTGGTGGGACGAGACCACCTCGACAGTCCGGTACGCCGACGGGTTCGAGCAGACCGTCGACTTCACCGGGACGACCGTCGACGACGAACTGGTGGAGCTGGTCAACGGGGCCGACGAGCACCCCGAGCCCGGCGACGTCCTCACCGTCCCCCTCCTGACCCTGTAGAGCCCGCCCGGGGCCACACCGCCCCGGGCCCGCACCAAGGAGCCCAGAGCCCATGAGCACGCCGCGAGTGAGCGAGCAGGGGCGCGACTGGACGCGCATGACCCCCGACGAATTCGACCGAGCTGTTCCAACTGCGCCGCTGCGCCTGGATGTTGACGGGGGTGCGGCGCCGATCCCGGCGGTGCCGGACGAGTGCGGCACCGCCCCTCTGTTCGGCGACGAGACGCCCGTACCGCGCCCAGGCCGTAGCGATCGGCGCCCGGCCGCGCCCGTCGACCAGGACGGCCTGTTCTAACCCCTCCCGACCCACACCAGGAAGGCACTGCCCACGATGCACACCGCGCCCCTGACCGAAGAGCAGACGGCCCAACTCGGCGAAGCCGTCGGCAGGATCGCCGTGTTCGCCGCGCGTTCCCTGACGGACACGTACCCGCACCTCGACCGTGAGCGGCTGCTGGAGCTGTTCCTGCGCCCGGTCGCGGTGGACGCGACGGCCGCGCTCTACATGGCCGCGCTGGACAGAGGCGCCCGGCCGGGGGAGGCGGCCGGTGAGGCGGGAGCGGCGCTCATCCGGGGTTGGGCGGAGGCCCGGCTCCAGGCCCGTGAGGAAACGGCCGGCCGGGAGGGTGAGGGCTGACGCTCTCGCAGGTTGGGCGGGGGTGAAGGAAGTTGATCAGGGGGTGTTCCATCCTCGCGCGTTCGTACTGTATGGTTTTCCATGTGAGGCGATCACAGCGAATCGCCGAACACCACACACGAACAAGGAGCACACCCATGCGCAGCGACGTCGAGTTCATCCCGGTCATCGTGACCGACCGCCACGAGCCGCTCGCCGACGGCATCACGCCCGGCCTGGTCCGGATCGCCCCCGCCTCCCGGCTCACCGACGGGGATCTCGTGGTCGGCGCCGCCGAGAACGTCACCTACGCGAGCCTGCGGGCGTACTGCGCCAACCCGACCGCGACGATCGTCCTCGGAGGCGCCTTCTACCGCGAGCCGTACTCGGTCGAAGGCCACACCATCGCCCCGAGCGGATGGGTCGCCCTCGCCTCCGGCGCCTTCGGGTGGCGCTCCGACGACTGGGTTCTCTACATCCCCCGCGACCACCGCTGACCCGTGCCCGCCGGGCGGGAGCGCGCGCCACAAGCCGCTCCCGCCCCGCACCCTCCCACCCTCACGACCCACCAGCCGCACGGAGCAGCACCTCATGAGCCCTGTCACCCACGCCGAACACGTTGCCGCCGACCTGGAGGCGAACGCCTCCTACCGAGACATCTGGCACCACGGCTTCCTCGGCAAGTCCGCGCTGTGGAAGTACGCGGCCGCCGCCGATGCGGTGGCCCTCGAACTGTCCAACAACCCCGGCACGCGCACCCTGATCGCCCTGCGCGCCAACCTCGCCCACCTCGACTCGGGCCGCGCTCCCCGCCCGTCCTCGAAGGCCGGACGCGCCGCCCTCCGCGCCCTGAATCTCCTCGGCCGCGCCCGCCGTCGCGGACACGAGACGGCCGCCAACCTGATCTTTGAGGCCACCAGCGACGTTGTGGCCGACGCTTTCCTGCACGCGTACGACACCCACAGCGTCGAACCGGACGAGATCGAGCGGTTGCACGACCTGCGCCTCCAGGGCCGGTTCCCGTCGCACATCACCGCCGACATCCGCCAACTGGTGTTCCTCGTCGGTGACTTGCTCGCCCTTGCCGACGCGTACGGCTGGGCCGAAGAAGGCGTGATCTACAAGGCCCGCGACGTCTTCGACGACGAACGCCCCGCCGACGCCGACGCGGCATAGCGCACCCGGGCGCGGCCCCACCCGGGTCGCGCCCGACCTCCCGCCACCTCCCACCCTTCGACCGGAGGACACCCATGTCCACCCCCATTGACGACCTCAAGGCGACCGCCGAACGCAGCCTGAACGCCGTCGGATTCACCGCCGCCCACGTGCAGCGCGTCAGCGACACCATGCTCATCGCCACCGTGCCCAACTCCCGCCGCCAGTGGGCGGACGTCGCCCTGAAGTCGTTCGTCTCCCTGCCGCTGTCCGACCACGCCGGAGGGGCCCGGTACGCGTTGTTCCCCCGCACAGCCGGAGGACGCCGAGCGGTACCAGCGCACCGTGTACTTCTTCGCCACCGGCGACGGCGTGCCGGAACGGCTCGTCGGCAAGACGATCGTGCAGAGCGTGTTCGTCACCCCGGGCGACAACACCGAGGCGGACATTCCGAAGAACCTCGCGATCACCATCTTCGGCACCCGCGAGCGGGCCGACTCCATCACCGTCACGCGCCTCGCCTGACCCCCGCAGCGCCCGGGGCCCGAGCGCCCCGGGCGCACCCCTCAGCAGCCCGCACAGCATGCCCAGGAAGGCACCCCCGCGTGACCACCGCGCTTGCCCTCAGCACACCCATCGCCGCCCGCCGCGTCGCCGGACTCCTCCCTGCGCCCAGCCCGCTCACCCCGTGGCGGGCCACCGCGTTCCGTACCGGCTGGACCGACGCCCCCGCCGCCCGTATCACCGACGGCACCCGCACCGTCGTCGTCGCGTTCCACCCCGGGAACTCCACGCTCGCATGGTCCCGGAGGGGCGAACCCACTCTCCCGATCGTCTCCGTTCCGGCGACCGATCCGGCACTCATCGCCCGCGAGATTCTGCGCAGCGTTCTCCCCGAGCTCGACACCGAGCACGCCCCCGCCGACGACGGGGCACGCCCGGCCCGTGACTTCCTCGACAGCCTGCGCGGCTACTTCGCCGACCGGCGCATCCCCACGAACTCGTGGACCACCCTTCAGTGCACCACCGTGCGCACCTTCCAGCGTGGCCCGGCACTGCTGAGCCTGGAGACCCACCAGACGGACCCGACGCTCACCCTGGAGTACGGCGGCACGGGGTTCTTCGGGGGGACGCTCGCCGACCTGGAAGCCGTGCTGAAGCTGATCATGCCCGTCCGGCCACACGGCAGCTACAAGATGCTCGGCGACGAGATCACCGGCGGGATACCGCGCCGCCTCTATGCCCAGTTCGGCCACGCCCACATGCAGCAGAGCGCGCCGTACGGCCGCATGTCCTTCGGCCGGAACGTCGGCCCCATCGGGCTGATCGAGACGCCCGACTACTGGGCCCGAGCCCGCGACCACTCCCCCATGCACGCATGCGTGAGCCGCCTCGGCCTCGACTTCACCCGCTCCATTCTCGACCGCCTCACCGGCGCCGACCACTGATCTGACCCACCTCGCCGCGCCCCACACCAGGGCGCGGCCCCGGAAGGAACCCTGACCATGCTCAACTTCGACCTGACGACGACCAGCGGCCGCGCCATTGCCGAACTGTTCCGCACCTGGTGCTCCATGGGCGGCAACGACCCCGATTCCCCGGTGGACGGCGGCGACTGGATGACGGCCGTGAACCAGTGGTTCGAGTCGCTCGGCCTGGACGTGCACGGCTCCGCCTCCCAGGTCGACGAAACGGCCGGCCAGCACGTCCAGGCCTCGGGACACGGTGACGTCACACCGAGCCAGTACGAGGTCCCAACGAACCTGCTGGAAGACCTGCGCGAAGCACTCCTCGACTGGTTCGACGGAAACTCTGACCATCTCCGTCCGCGCGCCGTCAGCTTCCACATCACGGACGGCTACGAAGACGGTCCGGCTTGGGACACCTCCGGGCCGACGTTCCACTACGACAGCGACCCGGACCGTGAGGAACGCCGCGACATTCCCGTCGATCGTCTGCCCGACGTCGACTTTGAGCGCACCTTCGTCGCCGACGCGCTGATCGAGATCAGTGACTTCGAGCGGCCGCAGCCCGGGGACACGCTGCGCATCGACCTCCCTGCCTGACGCCTCGACCCGTTACGCCCCGCCCGCCGGGGCGTAGCGGATTCCCACCCTGGCCCGTCTCCCAGAGAGACGGCCCCCGCCGATCCCGCCGTCCGGCCACGCCGGACGGCCCGTTCGAGGAGCATCATGAGCACGTCCACCGTCGAGGCCCCGGTCATGACGCCGCTTCGCCAACTCGCCTCCGTCGGCGAGTGGGAGAGCGCCACGAGCGCCGTGTGCGGCGTCGGCAACCGTCTCGCCCGCACCTTGGCGGACACGCTTCGCGCCCTGTACCCGAGCGCTGCCTACCTGGTCATGGAACGGGACGAGCACAACGACGATCTGTCGCCGCACAGCATCCGCGACGACCAGGGCAAGATCCTCTACCGGTTCTCGTACGAGTGGCCCAGGGACGGTTATCCGCCGTACGAGAACCGGCTCCCCGACACCTTCCGGCTCATGCGCGCGGTCTGGGACCCGTACGACCCGGAGAACCCGGCCCACGTTGCCGAGCTCATCGACCAGTTGCAGAGGTTCGGCTGCCTCTTCGATCACATGCCCCACGACCTTCCGGCCCCGGACAACCCCAACCGGCGGGAGCCGTGCCTCCTCCTGTCGGAGACGGCGCGGCCCGAGAGGTGGGAGGCGGGCGGGGTGCTGCGCCCGTACAGCGCGCCCCGGCCCGAGCAGGCCCAGTGACCGCCCGTACGGCGCCGCCCGCGCCGTTCCCGCCCACTCGGGTCTTCCACTACGCCCACGCCCCGGTGCGCGCCCGCGTCCTGCGTGGACAGGCCGTCTGGTTCCTGCGGGACCTGGCGGCCGCCACCGGGGCTCGTCCGGCGCCCGGCCAGCCGACGATCCTGCCCGGCATCGCCACCACCGGCGAGGCATGCCAGCTGCTCGCCGACGCCGGGGCGGCCGACATCGCCGCGCTCCGAAAGTGGCTCGACGAGGCGACCGGCCAGCTCAACGCGCCCCCGGTCCACCGCCTGCAGTCCCTTCCTCACCCGCGCCCCGCTCACATCCGGAGGCAAGTCGCATGACCCCGCTCGACCTCGACGAGCGCACCCGCGTGCCCACGTCGGACTTCATCGTCGTCGCCGTGCACGACGTCGACGGCAAGGAGACGTGCTTCGCGTACAGCGTCGGACTGGCCCTGCGGCCCGGCCGCGCCTACGAACTGGCCTGTACGGGTCTGGCCGGCCCGCTCGCCCAGGTCGTCATCCGCCGCGCCGCCGATCAGCTCGTGCGTGACCTCCTGGACCCCGCCGACGGTGTGGAGCTCGACCAGGTGGTGAACGGCGACAAGGTGCGCTTGCGCCTCGCGAAGGACACCAGCCGGTTCAGCGACAACGGCAGCGCCCCCACCGGGCCGTTCTGGCAGATCCTCCTGCCGGACGCGTGGAGCCGGTTCCCCGGCGACCTCCACTACGCCGACTCCGACTCCCAGCCGCTCCTGTAGAACCTCCTGCCCCTCCTGAAAGGCTCCTCGTGAAGTCCCCGCACTCCATCAACCGTCACCGTCTCCTGGCCGCCGTTGTCGCCGCCGTCGTGGCGTTCACCGTGCTGTTCACGCTCTCCCAGCTCGGCGACGACCTGCCGTCCTGCCCGACCTCCCGCACGGGATCGGTGGACATCGTGCCGTCCGGCGTCCGACCGTGCGTACTGAACGGCCCGGCCGCCGCCGTCGCCCCGGGCATAGACACCGGCTCCGGCCACACGTCCACCTCGACCGGCAGCAGCAGCGGGAAGAAGCCGAACACCTCCTCCGGGACGGCCAAGCAGCCGAAGACGCCCACCGCGCCCAAGGCCCCGGTCGTGCCGAAGGCGCCCGCCGCTCCCGCGCAGAAGGCGCCGCCCCTGACAAAGACCAGGTAGCTCTCCTGCTTCGGGCGAATCCGCCCGAAGCAGGAACCGCCCACCCCGGCGCTCCGCTGCACGTCCGTGGCGGGGCGCCGCCGGATGTCAGAGCACCGAACTAGCATCCGGAAGTATGACCAGCACCGCCCCAGACACCAGCGACGCGCCTACCGAGGAGCAGCAGCCACCAGAGCCGTTCAAGGCCGAGAACTTCCCGCCCGACCTGCTGAACAAGCAGCGGGCGCTCATGGCCGCGTACGCCGCCCTGCAAGCCTTCAGCGCCAACCCCGAGTTGCCGTGGGCTGTCGAGCCGCAGGACGGTTGGGACGACACCGGCTCCGGACGGTGGACGGAGAGTAAGAGGGACAAGACCGGCGGCTGGAGTGAGGCGCAGCGCGCCGAGTACGACCGGCTGTGGAACGAGGTACGGGAGCGCGCGTTCGAGGTGACCTCACACGAGCACTGGGCGGCCGTACGAAAGCACTGCGGGGTGGAGGCAGTGGTCGAGACGCGGCAGGCCCTCAAACGGGCCGCGCTCAAGCCCCTGGACGTCGCGAAGGCGGCCTAGGCATCGACTCTGCGTCCGTCGCGTCCTGCGACGGGCGCTCTGCCACCCTCAGCCCTTCCTGCGGCCACTCGTACATCACCATCCGGACCGTCGTGTCGCCGAGCAGGTCAACCTCCACCTGGTACAGCAGCCGCCCGTGCGGCCACTTCGCTGACGGAGGCCACACCTGCCGCGCCCGGACCCGGGCGTACCGCCACGCCCCGGCCGACCACACCGACAGCGCCGGAGCGCCGACGTTCGGATACACCGTCACCTGCGGCTCCGGCCCGTCCTCCTGCCGCCACGGCCGCGCCTGCTTCGGTTCCGGGATCTCCTCGCTCACGCATCGAGCGTACGCGCAGGTCACAGCCCCGCGACCGGTCGGTGACCAGTGGTGGCAGGACACAAGGCGTCCGCGTGCGACACGGTCCGCGGACCCTGTCCCCGCACGGAAGGACCGACCGTGTCCGAACCCGCCCCCTCCACCAAGCGTCTTGTGCTCCTGGCCGTCGGCTTCGCCCTGCTCCTCATCGGCACACTGCTCTCCGCATGCGCCACGTTCGGCGGCAGCGACGGCACCGCCGACCCGGAGCCGACCAGACCCCCGGCCACCTCTCAGCCCTCGACGACGGAACCGACCACACCCGAGCCAACCAGCTCGGCCCCGGACCCCTCTCCCACGCCGGGCGACTGCTACCGCATCCTCGCCGACGTCGGCGTCGACGAGACCGGGCTGCCGACCCCGGAGGAGTCCACGGCACCGGAGCCGAGCGAGCCCACGGCCGAGCCGACGAGCGTTCCCACGGACCCGCAGCCCACGTCCACGGCCTGCTGACCGCATTCAGCGCCTTGTGTCGCGCCCCGGATGGCATTTCGCCTCCCGGGGCGCGGCCGTTACCGTGGCCGAGATCTGCGGGAGAGGAGAGCGTCATGGTTCGCCGTCCGACACTGGACGAGGTAGTGCCGGTGGCGCACGCTTTGCTCGCAGCTTCCGCCGACGAACAGCCTCCGGCTCAAGCCGTAGCGTCCGCACGACGCCTCGGGGGCGGGACTCGGGAGGGGCAGACACATGTCAACCTGCTGCTCGCCCAGGTCTTCGCGGACATCCTCGACAAGGAGTGCTCGCCCGAGTGGCGCACGCTCTGGGGCGTGCCGGATGTTGTTCGGCTGACTGCGGTCGAGGACGAGCAGAAGTTCATGGAGAACTACCCGCGGGAGAAAGCCGCCCGGGGGCAGCGGGTTGCAACCGCCGACGCGAAGGCCAGGCTGGCCACCGCAGCGAACGCCGCCATCCTTGCGCAGCGATTCCTCAGGGTCCGCCGGGAGACTCCCGAGAAGCTCGGTGAGTTCACCGCCTTCGCCGAGGGCGCCACAGGCCTCATGGTCGATCACGTGTGGGGCGCCCTATGGATTGCCTGCGCGAAGGTGCGTGAACTCGCCAAGGATGGCGCGAACTAGGCTCCTAGGCCATGGGGATGGACATCAGCAAGGCGAGCCTCGCGCTGGCAGCGCTGCAGAAGGCGTTCGAATCGGGCGAGTGGGCTCCCAGCGAGCTGGAGCGGAGGTGTGCGAGGACGATCCTGGAGGCCCCGCCGAAGACCGCGGCGGCCGACGCGCTCGTCAAGGGCCTGCTCACTGTCGGCCCGGATGCTGCCCAGCAAGGTGACGATCGCCTCGCTCAGGTCGTCGTACGGTGCACGGCCGCCCTGCGGCAGAACCAGCCGTCTGACGATCGCGTACGCCTGGTCCAAGACCTGCACGCCCTGCTGAACCTCATCGTTACCGTGCCCCCTGGCTGGCGCAGTCTGCTGAATCGACCCCCGACGCGTAGCACGCGACCGTAAGCCCGCGCACCCCTACCGTGCGCCGCCGTGATGCCGACCCAGGCATCCGCGTGAAGGGGAGCAGGCCGTGTTCAACACGATGCTGAAGCTGCGCAGCGAGATGGTCACCGACCGGGGCGAGCTCGTCTCCGTGCAACTCCCCCTGTCACCGGAGCTGTGGGAACACGACGGTGAACTGTTCCGCGAACAGATGTGGGCCCGCGCTCGTGCCGAACTACGGCACGCCGTCGCCTCCCGCGGCCATGTCCCGGCGGCCGGCCACACCTTCGACGACGCCCCGGTGTGGGTGGAGTACCCCGACAAGTGCACCGTGGAGTGCGTGGGCGGCCCCCTCGATGGGGCACGCGTCCCCTGGACGGGCAACGAGCCGCCGCCGATGCTGCGCCTGCTGGCCCCGCACGATGCAACGGCCTCGTTGCTGCACGAGGACCTGGATGCCTCGCTCCACGAGCCGCTGCCGATCGTCACATACGGCCCGATGACCAACGAGCACGGCTTCTTCGCGCGGGCCGCCGACGGGGCGTGGCGTTACGCGTTCCGCCGGTAGGCTCACGCGGCCGCCACCAAGGCGGCGAGGACCAGGGCGCTCACGTGGGCGGTCTGGTCGACGAGCGGCGCCCCACCTTTCTGGAAGAAGGTGGCGCTGCCGGTGTGCTCCATCCACCACTGGACCGGCCACCGGCGGTCGATGAAGCTGTGCGAGACGCCAACCCAGACGAGGACACCGCCCGCGGTACCCCCGCACAGGTCGAGTTCGAGCGTGATCCTTCCCGCGGCGAGCGCCAGCGCGGATACGGCGACGTGCGTCGCGGCGTGCGACAGGTTCGCCCACCAGCCGGCCGCGCTGCGCAGTGCCTTGCGCTCGGCTTGTCGGTCGGTCTGCAGCGCGTAGTCGGACACCAGATGGGCCGCGTACAGGAGAACGAAGAGAGTGGCGAACATGAGGGCCTGACCTCCTGGTCGGGACGGAGAAGGGAAAGGGCCCGCGCGCCGGTTGGCGTGCGGGCCCGTGGTTCTTCACCCCTCAGTCCGGTGAGTGCGAAGAAGTGGCCTCGGTCGCGTTCGATCGCGCTGGCTGCCAATTTCGAGGCCTGCGGGACTGGGGAGGCGGGTGTGGCGCCGTACGGGCTTCACGGCCCCTGGAACGCCTCCCAGAGGGTCCGGGCGACCTGGTCGTTGCCGTTCGGCGTCCGGGGTCGGCTCGGGCAGTCCCAGCCCCGCCTCGGGGGCCGCTGCGCGATGACCTGCCAGCCCGCCCCGCGCAGGCTCGCCCCGCTCTCCCCGGCCTGCGTGTACGTGATCAGCCGGGTGTAGCCGAGGGCCTTCGCCGCACGCCAAGCCGCCCCGTACAGCAGGCTGTTGGCGTTGCGGACCCCGTCGGTGGCGGTGCGGGTGACTTCGAGGGTCTGCCCGTTGTCGAGCACGCGGGCCACCGGACGGCCGACCATCGCGACGGCATGGAGAACGCCGGCGTCGTCGGCCGCGCCCACGCAGAACACGCTGCCCGCGGGCGGGCGATGGTGTCGGTGCCAGGTCGCGACGAAGGCCTTCGCGTCCTTCTGCCGCACAGGAACCAGGTGCAGCTGGGCCGACTCGGTCACCGGTTCCAGCCCACCCAGAACTGCAGCGTTCCCCAGAAGCCACGGCGGGGCTCACGTACGGGGGCAGTCCGGTCCCTGTGGCTGAGCATGATCACGCGTCGGACAATCCGGAAGTCCATGATGAGGAGGGCCGGGATCAGAGCCCACCACAGGCCGAACCCGCCCAGCGTGCCCGTGACGGCGAAGGCCACGAGCGCCTTCTTGCCGTACCCGGCGAGTGCCGATGTGGCCCCCGCGATCAACGATCCCAGCGCGACGTACCCCAGACCGTGATCCATCTCCACGCCGAGCGCCCGGACCACGACGTGGAGGGTGAACGCGAGGAGCGCCATGGTGAAGCCCTGCGGGAGGGGATGGGGCTGCTTCGGCTCTGCGGGCGGGTACGCGGCCACGACGGGCTCCTTCAAGGCGGGGGCGCCCTGCTGCGCCCCGGACGCCGCGCACTGTCGGCAGACGGCTCGTCTTGTGTCCCGTGCTGGCATCGCCGCAGGCAGGAGGCGACGCAATGCAGCGGCCGCCGGCAGCCTCCCCCAGCTCCGCCCCGTTCCCTCGGTTGCACCCCGCACCAGCGGGGCGGGCGGATCGGAGAACCCTGTGCAGCCCCAGGTGGAACAGGCCATCAAGGAGTGGCAGGAGCAATTCGAGGAGTTGCAGACCGCGGCGGCGAACATGATGCAGATCGCGTTCGCGCCGCTGGAGGTCATGCGGCGGCCAACCGGATGCTGCGACACTCGCCTGAACTGGCAGGACGAGCAAGGCGACGGATCCGGCTACGTGTGCATTGACGACTTCATGCAGGCCACCTTGCAGTTCGAGAACATCCCGCACGCCGTTGCCGGTCAGGCCCTCGACGACGTGTTCGGGATCGGCTGGTTCGAGGGCGCCGATCAGGGCGTCCTGCAGGCCGGTGAAGGCGTCTACTACTGGACCGACGAGACGAACGCCGCCGAGTGGGAGGTCACCGTCCTGCAGGGCGGTCTTGCCAACCTGAGCATCGAGTACACCAACGCCCCCGACATCGCGACCCTGCTCGACGCGCTCACCACCGCGATCGAGGAGCACGGCCAGGACCAGGACGTCGTGGACGAGGAGGGCACTGGCACACTGACGGCATGAGCCCCCGAACGCCCGCCCGCGCCCTCGCGCTGTCCACGGCCGTCTTCGCGGTCGTGATGACGATCGTGGGCGGGCTAGTGGGAGTTCTCCTCGACGGCTGGCAGTCGGGAATCACCCTCGGGCTCGTGGCCGGCTGCTTCACGGTCGTGGGCGGCCTCATCACCTGGCGCCGGAACCTGGCCCAGATCAAGGAGCGTACGGCGCAGACGCAGGAGAGCAGCTTCGAGGACGGCATGGCCCAGGGACTTCTGCTCTGCGTTGCCCAGTACGAAGCAGCTGCCTTCCCTGTGAACGCCGACGGCGTCACCGATGCCGAGCGCACCGCGCGCAGGGACATCGCATACAGGGTCGCTGGCGCGGACGGGGTGCCCGAGTCGGTGCGCAAGGCAGCGGCGTTGGCCCTCGCAGCGATCGACACAGGCATCGTCGAGAATGCCAAGGCGGCCATGCGCGAGTTGCAGCACACGGTGTACGCGCAGATCAGCGCCCCGCGACGGTAGCTCGCTCGGGCGGGCACGTTGCCGTCCTCGCTTCCGACGTTCCCATGAGGCCGACCTGGTGGCCCAGCGGTGGAAGCAGGATCGGAGACCCACCGTGGCCCCCCGCCGCCGTACCGGCCCCACCGACGAAGTCCGCGCCATCGTGTTCACCCGTGACGGGCACCGGTGCGTGCGCTGCGGCTCAGGCCGGGAGCTGACGATCCACCACCGCGTCAACCGCGGCATGGGCTCGTCCCGCGAGGAGTGGATCAACCGGCCGCAGAACCTGCTCACGGCCTGCCACCCCTGCAACATGTGGTTCGAGGACCACCCGCGGGAGTCGTACAGCGAAGGGTGGAAGGTTCGCCGGCCGATGCTGCCGACCGAGATGACCGTCACCTACCCCGACGGACGCCAGTACGCGCTGTTCCCCGACGGTATCCGCGCCCCGGTCACGATCTCCCTCGTGTCCCACCCCAACAGGCCTTCCACCGCGTGAAGTTCACGCGTTTCCGCAGGTCGGTCCGGAGTTGCGGTAGAGCGTAAGTCCGGAGTTACGCCACAGCCGCACCCCGGAGTGACGGCGTACACGCAGACCCGAGGCACGCTCCACCCGAAGACGCGACGCACTCCAGACCGCAACGGAACTAGAAGAAGGGAAACAAGATCAATAGCAACCAGATCAATCCGAAGACCTGGAGAACCCGCGTCCTCGAGACCGCTCGGTCGCGTGCGGGGACGACGGCCGGGGCCAACAAGTGGCCCCGCAGGACGCGCAGAGTCGACGAGCCCGTACGTCGAGCCTTCGGCTTCACCTGGTGGGTGACTGCAGGCGGAGCTCGTTCCGGCTGGCTGCTCACCGGCAGCGAGCGGCGGCCGCGGCGCTGCGGAATCGTCGTACGAGCCGGCGCCCGGGTGCTCTCCATTCGGTGGCGCTGACTTGCCATACCCCCCACGGCGTCCGTACTGTACGGTTTCACAGACCTTACGGCGTGGGGTTTCCCCAGCCTTCGACACCAGCCCGCCCGCCGGCGGCTACTGGGACAGCAGGCAAGGAGACCGTGATGCCCAACACCGTGGCACCGGACGCGCCCGAACTGCAGCGCCCGGACTTCGACAAGATCCGCCAGGACGCAGCCGACGAACTCACGGCCGAGCTCGCCGCCATCGCCTCCGTGCAGGAGCGCCGCGCCCGTGCCCACGAGCTGTACCGGCAGATCCTCGACTCGCTCGCCGTCGTACGGCCCGAACGTGACCGGCTGATGGTGTCCCTCGCCCTCTACGAGCGCCCCCGCGCCGTCCACGAGTCGGCCGGCTGCACCCGTGACATGCAGCGCCGCACTGTGCGCGCCGCTCTCGGCCTGGGGGAGTCCGCTCCCCTCCCGCCCGCCCGCGAGTGGGCCGACCGCGGCCGCGCTGCGGGCGTGCCGTACGCGGAGGACGCCGCGGCGAAGCTGCCGACGGTCGCCGTCCAGCACGAGACCCTGGTCGCCCGCCGCCGCGTCGTCCGCGACCTGCTGTTCAACAGTGAGCGCATCGTCCTCACGCGCGCCGACTTCAAGGCGATCAAGCAGCAGGCGTCCGATTCGGTCCGTGAGGAGCTCGAAAAGATCAACGACCCGGCGGCCCGCCTGGAGACAGCCTCGCGGATCGCCTGGGACGCCGACGCCGATTACACGGTCGTCGCCCCCGAGCGCGACCGGTGCGCCCTGTCGCTGGAGTTCTACCAGGCGGCCCGCGCCGTCGATCAGGCGATGGGAGTCGGCCGTACGGCCTTCACCGAACTGCGTCGCGTCGCCCTCGGCCTCGACCGCAAGACGGGACACCTGCCCGCGGAGGACGAGAAGGCGCTCGTCGCGGAGGCCGCGGACATCCCCTTCGTCGAGGACGCCGCGGACCGTCTGCCCGACCTTGCCGTGAAGGCCGCGGCCGCGCGCGCCCGCCACCTCACGGCGGCCGCGATCCGCAACGAGGCAGCCGCTCGACTCGAGGGCCGCCCCGGCTGGAACATGAACAAGATCGCCGAAGTCACCGGTATGCACGTCGACTCGATCGGGGCTAAGGTCCGCGCCGTACGGAAGAAGGGCTGAACCGTGGCGCGACGCCGGGGCGACGGACCCCTGATGACGTTCATCAACCTGCTGGGCATCTTCTGGCCGCTCATCCTGGGCGCATTCCTGCTCGGCATGCACTTCAAGTAGCCGCAGCACCGGGGCGGAAAGAACTTCCGCCGCGGTGTAACACTCCGGGCACCTGCCACGTCTCCCCAGATGTGAAGCACTCGACCACACGCTCATGGGGGCCCGCACTGCCCTCGCGTCGAGTGCCCAGCTTGTTCGCCGACCGGTCCGCTCCAACCGGTCGGCGAACACCCAAGCTCCGGCGGTAACCCCCCGTCGTGTCCGGCCCCACTCCCCCCCCGAGGCCGGACACGACGAACCCCGCCGGCCGCCCGGCCGACTCCCCCAACCCCACCCGCCGGGCACCCCCTCCGCACCGTGCGGGTCGGGACACAAACCCCCTCCGGCCTGCACGGTGCGCCCCATGCGAACCGCCGCCCCACGCCTACCGTCCCGGCCCACCGCCGTGACGCAGGCCGCCGCCGTCCGCGGCCGGCCCGGGGTGAAGTCGAACCTCTCCGCCCAACTCGCCGACGACCTCCTCCGCGCCCCTGTCCCCCTGCGCCGCCAGGCCCTCAAGCACGACGTCGGCGCCGCCGAACTCCCCCACCTGCTCCGCGAAGTAGAACGCGCCACCGGCAGCCGGTTCGGCCTGTGGGCCGACTCCCCCTCCGGATTCATTGAGGACGTCCTCGGCGAGACGATCTGGTCGAAACAGCGGGAGATCGTCGACTCGATCGTCGACTACAAGCGCGTCGCCGTCCCCGCGGGCTTCGGCGTCGGAAAGACGTGGATCGCAGGCCGGTTGACCGCATGGGCCGGAGCCGTGAACCCGCCCGGAACCATGGTCATCGTCACCACGGCGACCAGATTCCGGCAGGTCAGAAACCAGCTCTGGCCCCACATCCGCAAGGTGATCGCCCGCGCGGGGCTGCCCGGCCGGGCCGACACCACCCAGTGGAAAATCCCCGATGCCTACGGCAACGAAGTGCTGGTGGCCTACGGCTTCTCAGCCCCGGAGCATGACGAGGCCGCCATGCAGGGCATCCACGGCACGCCCAAGCTCCTCATGATCGTCGACGAGGCCGGCGGTATCGCGCGCACCATCGGCCAGGGCACCAACAACTTGCTGACCGGCGACGCGAAGATGCTGGCGATCGGCAACCCGGCGATGGACGACCCGCGCAGCTGGTTCGAGACGCTGTGCGAGGAGGGCGAGGACCCCGAGGAGGCCAGCACCGTCACCATCCCCATTGCCACCTTCGACTCCCCTGCCATCACCCGCGAACGCGTCCCGTACTGCCGGGACTGTCCCGACGGCGTCCCCAAGCACTCCCTGGCCATCCACCTTCCCGATCAGGACTGGGTGGACCGCACTCTGCGCGAGTACGGCGAAGACCACCCGTACGTGATCGCCAAGGTTCACGCCCGGTTCCCCAAGGGCGGCGGTGGCAAGGCGATACCGACCCTGTGGGTCGAGTACGCCCAGCAGGTCGAAGACCCCACCGGCCCCGGCTACGTCCGCCTCCGCGACCTCGGTCTGAAGGGCGAGACCGCCACCCACACCGTCAAGCGCGGCGCGTGGGTCCGCCTCGGCGTCGACATTGCGGCTGACGGGGGCGATGAATTCACGATCTACCGGATCGTCGGTGACGTGATCGAGCACCGTCACCACTCCAGCGGCGCCGAGAACGACAACCAGGTCAAGGTCGCCGCCCGGATCCTGGAGGAGATCGAGCAGGCGCAGCGCCTGGCCGATGCCCTCGGCTCCACCGCCCCCGTCCGCGTCAAGATCGACCAGAACGGCCTGGGCCACGGCGCCGTCGGCATGCTCAAGACCTGGGCGGAGAACGGCCGTCATCGCGCCGAGATCGTCGGCGTCATGGTCAGCGAGTCCCCCGGCCACGACGACCCGGGCGCCGTCATGCGCCCCTTCAAGAAGCGCGACGAGATGTGGCTCGCCTGCAGGGCGCTCCTGCAGCCCGACCCCGGCACCGGAGTCGGCCGGCTCCGGCTGCGCACCGACCGCAACGCCGCCATCCAGCTCACCACCCCGAAACTCGGCTACAACAGCGGCGGCCACACCGTCATCGAGTCCAAGAAGGCGATGCGCGCCCGCGGCATGAAGAGCCCCGACCGCGCCGAAGCCGTCCTGCTCGCCGTGTACGAGCCCGAGCCGATCTTCCGCCGCGGCGGCGGCCTCATCGTGTAGTACCCCGGCGCTACCGTGAGCCCATGATCGAGCTCACGCCCGGGTCGTTCGAGGACATGAAGGCCATCAGCCGTGCCTGCGCCGAGCAACTCCGGCACCTGCCCCCGATGAAGCTGCTGCCCGTCCCCGCTGACTGGCCCGGCCCCGTGGTGATGTACGGCGAGGACGGGACCGCGTACGCCGTCTTTACCCGCGACGACCTGCCCCGCGACGCCGGGCCCTCACTGCTCCTGCCGGGGATGACCCCGGGACAGGAACTCAAGGGCCCGGTCGGCGACGAGCCTTCCTACTGAGTCTCCTCGACCGCCTTACGGCGCTCGGCCTGGCACTTCGGGCACAGCTCGCAGGGCACGGAGCCGCCCTCGACCGCGTGGGCGTGCTCGTGCTTGCACTCCGCGCAGAACACGTACGGCATCACAGATCACCTCCTTCACCCCTTAAGCCGGGGCTCAGGGCGCGACGGACAGCACGCAGCGCGAAAATTCGTGGTCGGGCCTGTCAGTGGCGGCCGCCATGATGGGGGTGTGGACTACAGCCTCGTGATCGCCGCCGCCCAGGCCGCCGGGCCCTGCCCGCCGGGAGACGAACCGAACTGGGGGCGCCGGGTGCAGGCCCTGACCGTCGATCTGCACATGATCGCGCAGCAGGCCGCGCAGGACATCGACCGCCTGGAGGCCTCGGCGCGGTTCGTCGCGCTCCTGGAGGACATCGAGGTCGAGGAGTCCAGCCGTCGCGGTCTGCTCACCCTGCGGACTCCGGCCGGGGACGTTGAGCACATCCGTACCGAGCAGCAGGAGACGGATCGCGGCCGCGAACTCATCGCGCGGGCCCGCTCCCTGAAGGGCCGGTGGGTGGTGGTCTTCCGGTACAACGAGAAGGCCTCAGCGACGAAGAGCGTGCGTATGCTCGCCCACCTCATGGACGTGGGCGACGGCGCCATCTCCGTGAGCATGGCGAAGAAGATCCTCCTGGACCACGCCGACGGTGTTGTGCCGCGCGCACAGGCCGCGTGGTCGGAGGCGGGCCTGCCGCACTCCGGTGCCATCTCCGTAGAGCAGTTGGAAGCCGCGCGCGCCAAGCTGCAGGAGCCGTGACCACTACCCCCGGCGGTCAGAAGCGCGGCGCCGGACCGGAGGTGTGGGCGCTGGGGGCTCGGGGGTGCCCGTCATCAAGTCCAGCAGCCGGAAGGCCCGGTCGCTGTTCTCTCGGGGTGCGTACAGCGCGGTCCCGAGCAGTACTCCGAAGACGATCAGCTTGAAGGCGAGGAGCGCCGAGTCGGTGCCTGCCGTGCGTTGGACGGTGGTCTCCACCAACGTCTTCCTCTCGTTGAGTCCGCGCCGGGGTGCCGGAAGCGCGGGATTGCCGGTCGTCCAGCGTAGGAGCTGGGCGGCAGTCCCGTCGGGCAACTGGCCCCGAGCGCCCTGGACCTGGTACTGGGGAACGCCGCGGTGTAACACCCTCGGGCTCCACCCCGTCTGTAGGGGTGACGCGCCCCCGGGGGACTTCACTTCGAGCGGTTCCCCGCGGGCGCCGACCAAGTGCGCATCCAGGATTACAGCAAGAAGCGCGGCAGGGTCCCCAGCGGGGCGCAGCCCCGCCTCCGGGCCGCCCCGGGGTCGCACAAGGACCGTACCGGGCCTGCACGGACCGTCTTGGTCCGACACGGACCGAAACGAGACCCGCAGCTGGCCGGGGAATGGGGCAGCTGCGCGCTTCTTGCTGTAATCCAGAATCCTGGGACTGGATTCCCCGTACGCTGTCGGGCATGTCCCAGCTGAACCCGCGCACCGCCGACGCCCTCGCCGCGATCGGCACCTTCATGGAGGTCCAGCAGGAAGCCGGGTACGCCTTCGGGACCGTACGACTGCGCGGCACGATCCTCGCCGAGTACCTGGAGTACATCCTCAACGAGGAGAAGCTCCCCTCCCTCACCGCCGAAGAGCTCGTCCAGACCGAGCGAGCCGACGCCTGGTTCGAGGCCGCCCACGCCGGCGAGACCCGCCGCCGCAACACCCTCACCGGCCCCGACGCCGTCGCCGCCTACGACTACCAGCGCGCCCGCATCCAGACGTACAACACCTTCGTCGAGTACCTCGGCCTCAACCTCCGCCGCCCCTACCCTCCGTCCGGGCACGGCGAACGGCTCGAACCCGAGCAGGCCTACAAACTGCTGCGCACCCTCGCCGTACGACGGCCCACCGGCGCCAATGCCTCCACCGCCATCCGCACCGCAGCCGTTGCCGCCGTATCCGCCGCCACCGGCCACACAGTGCCCAAGCTCCAGCCCCTCGACGTCGCCGACGTCGACCTGGAGCGCCGCCCCGTCCCCGTCATCACAATCGACGAGTTCGATCACCCGCTCGACAAGCACACCGTGGAGATCCTGCGCCGCTGGCTCGACGTGCGCGCCGGCATCGTCAAGGAACTCGAAGGCACCGACCCCGGCTTCCTGTGGATCCCCACGAAGCCCGGCCGGGCCCGCGCCGGCGTCGAACCGCCCAAGCCCGGACTGACCCGGGCCGCGGTGCGCACCCTGCACTCCGCCCACCGCACCCTCGTTCTGCAGGTGGTCGGCGTCCCCCTGCGCCCGTCCGCGCTCCTCCCCCGCCGCTGAAGACCGGGGCTGTCGTTTCGCTGCTCAGCGGCCGCGATTCCGCCACGCACGCATGACGTCTACTGGCGGCTCAGGGCGCGGGTCGAGACGAGTGACAAGGTGTTCCGTCCAAGTGTGTCCGCCTTCGCGAGCAACACACTCCAACTCCAGCTCCACCCGTATTGGTGTGACATGCCTGTACTCAAGGTCGACGTGGATCGGGGCATCCGTGCCAACCGACATACTGCCGAGTTCAAGGCGAGGCACTCTGGCGTAGCTGTCTCCGCCGTATTCGTCGCGGCTCAGCTCACCTCGTAGGCCTTCGACGTAGTCTCCAGACACGGTGACCGCAACGCTGCTCAAGGCAGTCCCACCGACCTGCTTGATGGTCAGCTCGCCCCTCGGGAAGTTCACATCCTCCAAACTCACGTACCCCGGTTCGACGGTGAACTCAGGACGGCGAGCCTCGATGCGCTCCGCCTCCTCCCCGTCCAGCTGCCTGCGCATGAGCTGAACCTGCTCCTCTGCGGCGACAGCCTGCCTCTTCGCTGAAGTGGCAGAGTCATCGGCGAGAACTGCCTGCCGCTTGGCGATCCGGGCCTGCCATATCGCTATGCCAGCGGCTACGGCACTGATCACAGCACCACCGACCGCCGCACCAGTCCCTGCGTCCAACGTCTCCCCTTCGGGCTATCCGGTATCGGGCGCAACCGTACCGGCGGTCTGGGCTCCGGCCCGCTACTTTGGACCTGGTGAGACCACGGATAGGGCTCTGAGGCGCTGCTACCGTCGGGTTCATGATGGAGCTGTTCACCGACGCCGATAGGGAGCGCATCGCCGCGGCCGCCGAGCGCGACGGCCAGGCGCCAGCCGAGTGGCTGCGTGCCGTCGTACGGCAGCGGCTGGACGCCGAGGACCTCGAGGACGCGCTCGTCGGCGCGCACTTCACCGTCGCCACCCGCGCGGCCGCCGACGGCTGACCGGTCGCGAATCGGTCTTCGTTCTGCTGCAGAACCGGCGCAGGGGCTCCCTATGCCCGCCCTGTCCCTGAAACTGCACCCGTGCACAACGCTCTCGACATCATCGCCGACCACGGCGACACCATTCTCCAGGTCCTCGGCGGCTTCCTGATCGCCTTCCTGACGAACTGGCTGACCAACCGCTCCCGCGACCGGCAGGACCGCGCCGCCGAACTCGCCACCCTCCAAACCCAGGTCGACGCCCTCATCATCGCGGCGGTCGCCGTCCGAGCCGCCGCCCATATCAGCGAGACCGTCTGGGAAGGGCGCAAGGAGCGGTTGCGGTCGATCGGCATCGTCGCCCTCGGGGCGGTCGGAGGGTGGGCCAGCGCGGGTACGCAGGGGGTTTCCGAGAGCTGGCGCTACGCGGCAGGGATGCGTGATGCCGCCCAGCTCATCAGCCGCGAGAACCACGCCCGCAAGATCGCTCTGGCCAGCCTCCAGGGCCCCATGGTCCAACTCGGCACGGCCGCGACTCCCCTGATGCATCACCGCGACGAGCGCCTGGTCCAGGCCGTCGACGAGGTCATGGCCGCCGCCGGGGCGATCGACGACGACGCCCGCTTCGAGCGCGCGTTGGCCGCCTTCGGGCAGGCCGCCCGCGCCGCACTGCACCCCACGCCGTCGCTGTGGGACCGGCTGCTGCGGCGCCGGACACAGTAGGGCCCGGTACCGACGGGGGATGCGGTACCGGGCTGTCTTCACCGTACAGGCGATCGGCTACTCGAAGTCGTAGCGCTCCAGAACCGGTTCGGTCGACCTCGACATCAGGTAGTGGTAGACGGCCTCGATCGTGTCAATCGGGTGCCGTCCCACCTTCGTGGACGGCTGGAACGGCTTGTCTGCGACCTTGCTCCACCCGCCGAGCTCATCGGCGACCTTCGAGAACTCGTAGGTCAGGTTCTCGGCGACCTCCACGTACCGCTTCGGGTGCTGCGTCCACTGGCGCAGTACCCCGATGACGGAAGTGACGCACTCCTCGCTGTACCGCTTCGGCTTCTCGTCGAGGTCGCCGCCGATCGTCCACGCGAGCCGGTGGATCGCCTCCGCCTCCCAGGAGCCCTCACGGCCCGCGACCAGGGAACCGCCCTCGTAGCCGCCCGGCGTGGAGTTCCGGCTGTACTCCACGGACAGCCGGAACAGGGCGACGAGCACCGAGCCGGCCGCCTTCACCCCGGCGTCGGCAAGCGCCCCGCGCAGCACCAGGTCGTCGCTCGGGTCTCCCTCGCCTACCGGTCGCAGCGGCCCGTGCTCGGCCTCCAACTCCTCGCGCGTGAGTGGCTCCGAAGGGCGGCCCTGCCGCAGCCCGGCCCAGTCGACGACGTACTTGACCGGTTCCTCGGACGACGCAATGTGCCAGCCACGGTTGAGACGGTCCACGTACCGGTACGTCGGACGCGCCGCAGCCTCCGGCTCCTCGTCCACCAGGCCGCTGTCCTCCTCGTCGCCGGGGACAAGGGACGGGTGCACATCGGTGGTGACGAACGAGGCCTCCAGGCCGCCGGCCTTCTCCTTGATCTCCTCGGCCTTGTCCGGGCCCAGCGGCAACGCCTCCGGCGCGGCAGCCACGTCAGGGAACTCACGGGCGAGCTCGGCGGTGACCACAGTGATCACGTCCTGCACCAACCTGGCGGGCTCGGCACGGTCAAACGCACCGTCCACGCCCTTCCACGGCCGCGCGGCGGCCACCGCCACGAGCATGGTCAGCATGTCGTGCTCCTGCTGCTCGGGGTCAGGCATCCGCGTGGGCAGAGGCCACACGTACGCCAGGGCCCGGTACCAGCCCTCCCCTTCACGCACGAGGTACGCACACGCGTCAGCCACGGTCTGCGCCACGTGCTCGCCGTCGGCGTCACGGGCCACCGTCGCGGTGAGCATCACGGGAATGGAAAAGAGCTCGCGGTCGTCACCGGCGTACGCGTAGGGGGACTTGGGGATGCCGGGCGGAGGTTCCTGCTGTCCGCCAGCGCGTTCGGCATCGTTGGCCCGCATCGCCTTGGTGTACTGCGCACCCGCGGTACGGCTCCGCTTGCGAATCTCCCGGGCGCGCTTCCTGGGCTTTCGCGGCTTGTTCGACGGCACGTCTCACTCCATGCAGCAGCGAGCCCCACGCACACGCTGCGCTGAGCAGACGAGTGAAGGCGTACGACCACGATGCGTCGACGGACGGCTTGGCCTACTGACGAAGGACCGGCGTGGGCGGAGCCTTCTTCAGCGGTTGGAGGTCGTGTCCCCCACCGTCAGCATATCGGTCCCGCTCCGCACGATGAGCCCCAGGGACGGCTCAAATCCCCACTCCCACAGGCCTCGATCCAGTATTCTGGGGGCAGGTCGACCTGTTGCAGACGACCTTGGCCCGAGTAGTCCGGCCCGTGACCGGACGGCGAAGACAGCCTGAACCTGCACAGCGGGAATCAGCAGCTCAGAGGCCATCGGCATGATGCCGTACGGCACCTTTCAGGTTCGCCCTGTACGCCAGGCGTGCTCGGGTCACGGGACTGTGTGCGCTGCGAGGGGACGACCGTGGGAGACAAGAACCGGGCGCTGAAGGCTGCTGCCCGCAGGTACATGGAAGAGTCCGGCGAGACGTCGCTGCAGGCCGCCATGCGGCATGTTCGCCGTGAGTACGAGCAGGGCCAGCACGGCGACGACGAGCCCCAGGAGCGGATGGGCTTCGAGGAGGCCGCCTACGCCGACGAGTACGAGTACCGGCCTCGGGTGATGGGCACCGGCTACTTCGTCGCGTGGGGTGTGCAGGAGCTCCTTGGCCTCGGCCAGGTCCAGCAGCTCGTTCAGCACGCCGAGAAGAATGGCCAGCCGGGCACCCCTGACCCGATCACCTGCCACTTGTGCGACAAGGTCATCGACGTCACCCGTGAGGAAGTGGTGCACGTCGGCATCGCTCTGCGAGAAGTCCAGCCCCCTGGCGCGCAGAAGCCGACCGAGCTGCAGTTCCCCGTCTGGACGCACGACGGGTGCGGGCACACCCGCGTCTGGTCCTGGTCCCAGCTCACCCTCGCCCGGCGCCGGCGCGATCTGCCGATCGACACGGCGGACCTCCCGCCCAAGCAGCACCGCCGCGGCCGGACCCCGACCGAGGACTACTACGTCTTCACCATGCCTGAAGACAGCCCGCCCGTGATGTACCTGCAGCCCGGCGACGCCCACCGGCACGGGCCGCTCGGCTTCCGTGCCGACCGGCTCTCCGACGGCCTTCCGCCGCTCGACCTGGAGCGTGACGAGCCGCGTTCCTTGCCCGAGTGGTCAATCGCCGCCGACCGTACGGGGCTGCTCTACATCGAGCGGCAGGGCACCGGCCGCTGGTACCAGCCGCCGACCCCGTGGGCGCCCCCGCCCCAGTGGCTGGCCGCCGCGCACTACCACCAGGGCGCCATCTTCCTGACCGCTCCGGCTGCCTCGGTCCCCACGGGGAAGCTCGACGCGGGCACCAGCAACCTGGCGGACCTGCTCGCCGTAGGCCGCGACGACCTGCTGTTCGGGGCGGTCATGACCGTCACCGGTCTCGCCTGACGCTCCCCCGCCACGCCCTGAAAGGCGCCGTCATGCCTTCATCCGTCACGGCTGGCCGCAACCTGTACTGGGACATCGTCCAGCGCCGCGCCGCGGACTTCTACGGCATCGCCCAAGCCCCGGACAGCCAACTTCCGGCTGTGCTCCCTCTATTGCTCCAGCACACCGCCGAATTCGGTCTCCCCTGCACTACCCACGTAGCCCAGATGGTCCTCGCGGCCATCGTCCATGAGGATTGCCCCGCCGACTGCCGTACGCCGCAGGGCACCGTGGACCTCGACGCCCTACTCCCGCCCGACACGTCCACTGCGACCGTCGAGGCCGTGCTGAAGGCCGCCGAGACTCAGCACGGCCTCTTCGACATGCCCCTCGCCGAGGGCATGTCAGCCGCAGAGGAGCAGATCGAGGCGACCGTGCGCGCCCGAGATGCCATCCAGGACGCGCTGCGTGCCGTCCCCGACGGGACCGCGGGCCGCGGGCGCATGATCGAGCGCTTCTGGGAACTCCGGGACGATCCCCGGGCCCTCATCGCCGTCTCCTGCGTGACCTTCGCCGCGGTCCAGGCCGTCGTCGCGCGCTCCCACTGACCCCACCGAGCCGAAGGGCAACCGATCTTGAAGGACGACCTCAAGTACGAGACCGACGCCGAGGTGAACACCACCGACCTGATGTCGGGCAAGAAGATCACCGTCGACGAGATGGCCGTGGAGGTGTTCGCCATCGAGCTGAGGCTGCGGCAGCTCGCGCGGGCCGCCGAGGTGCCGGACACGCCCGTCGAGCTGTCCGACACCATCGACAACCTCCGCTCCTGGGCCTCCAGCCTCCGGACGACCGGCGACGCCCTGAGCTTCCTTGCTCGCGTCGTCGCCGGGGATGTGCCGCTCTCCACCACCTTCCTCAACGCCGGTGACCCGTGGGGCGCGGCTGCCCGCGGTACTGACCGGGCGGACTACGGGGGCCCGGCGATCGTGCCCACCCACTGGCAGTTGACGCGCTTGGCCCAGGACGCGAAGCGGGCGCCGACGACCACCACGTACCCGGAGGCCATGGCCGGGGTCGGGCTCGGCTGGGAGTCCAAGTCGGCGTCGATCCGCCGGCGGCGGGAGCGGGATGCGGCGGTCGCCCGCGAGGTGCTGCTGATCCGTTGCGAGCGGTGCGGTTCCAGCGACGGGGAGCAGTGCCGTACCAACAACGGCCGCGTCTCGGAGAAGCCGCACGCCGGACGCCAGCGCGAGGCCGAGGCGACTGTCGACGGGCGCTTGGGGCATCTCGGTGAGAACCCGGTCGCGGTGCCCAACGCCTGATCCGGTGAAAGGCCATATGGCGGCCGTACGCACTCGCGGCGGCCGCCATACTCGTGTGCATGGACAAGACGCCCAACACCCCGTACGAAGCGCTTCTCGGCCTGCCTGCGCCCTCTGCCGACGTACGCGCGGAGGCACTGCACTTCGAGGCGGTGGGCAAGGCCTGTGACTTCTGCGCTGGCGGCATGATCGGCGCGGCCTCGCAGCCCGCGGTGTGGGCGTACCCGTGCGGTGAGGCCGTGAACAAGGTGTCGATGGGCGAGTCCGGCGCCACGATGGACTTCCCGATCCAGGCCGGCCTTTGGTACGCGTGCGAGCGCTGTCACCGCTACATCAAGGGCAACGGCTGGTCTGCGCTCGCCAAGGAGATGGGGTACCCCGAGGGCCACGCCGGAAGCGACGCGTGGCAGGCGTTCCGCGTGGCCCGGAAGAAGGGGCCCGGCTACCGGTGGCCGCTTGTCGACTCGAAGACGCCCGACGTGTACCCGGCGGCCGCGAACGCCTGGCGGGACACCGTTGCCGAGTACGACGGCGAGGAAAGGGCGGCGCTGGACTCGGTGACGCTGGTCACCGTCATCATGGGCACGCTGTATGCGCGGACGGCGAGCGAGGAGACCGTGGAGTACCTGCGGGACACGGTGGGACCGGACCTCGTGACGAAGGTCCGGTCCCGGTTGGGCAACGAGATGCACATCGCGCTGTACGCGGACGTCGCGGCCGCGTGAACTGCACCTACTGGATGGGGTGTTCGCCGAGCCAGTCGTCCAGGTCGTGTGCCGTGCCGAACACCTTCGGCCGGTTGGTGTTGAAGTCGTCGGCGCCCAGGTCCTCGCCGACGGCGTAGCCCTCTTCCATGGTGTCGATGAGCGCGTAAGCCTCGGTCCAGAACTCGGGCCCGACGCTCTTCTCACCGTTCATCGCCGTTCGCAGGGTGCGCGCGGCCTTCACGGCGGTCGTCATCTTGTCCCAGCAGGTGCCGGCTTCCTTCGTGCACTCGCTGTCGAGGTACATGGTCCCGGCCACGTCCTGGAACGCCTTGCTGGCCTCGCTGAAGCTGGGCGCTGCCGCAGACGCTGTCGGCGACTTCTTCGCGTCGGCCTCCGCGTCTCCCCCGCACCCGGACACTCCCACTACGGCCGCGATGGCGAACGTGATGCTCGCGGCGGCCCCCCACCCCTTGATCATGTGCAGATCATGCCACGGCCCCGCCAAAGCGGGGCCGTGCAGAGCTGAGTTAGCCGCTGACCGTGGCCGAGTTGCTGCCCGCCTCCGCGGCCGCGACCTTGGCGACGCGTCGGGGAGCGGCCACCCACACCTTCGAGCGGTCCCGGGTGCCATGCGGGACGACGTACCCCTGCTCGGCCCAGACCGTGAAGGGGTCGCTGATGCCTCCGCGGGAGGCCACCCCGTCCGGCTTCAGCGCCTGGAGCTCCTTGATCGTGACGCCACGGGCGCCCGCCTTCTCCACGGCCTCCCAGAGCTCCTGACGGTTGTCGGGGACCTCGCTGCCGTCGGGGAAGGTGGGTACGGCGCGCAGGAACGGCCGGCCGCCGCCCGGTCCGGACGGCGGATTCGGGGGCGTGGGCGGCTCCGGCGGGGTCGGGTCGTCGTCCGGCTCGTACTCGTGCGCCGGGTGCGGACGGGCCTCCGCTCCGTCGTCGTCCAGGGCGTACCGGTGGGTGGTCGCGCCGATGTCGTCGGCCGTCATCAGGTAGGCGCGGGCCTCGATCGGCTCCTGGTGCTCGCGGTCCCAGCGCAGGAACTTGCCCGGCGCGTCCAGTTCGTCAAGGGTCCAGCCGTCGCCGTAGGCGCCCGGCCCGTAGATGAGGTTGGCGGTGGTGGACTCCTTGGCGCCCAGGCCGATACGCACCTGGTACTGCTGGCGGCCGTCCGTGGACCCGCCGAACACCTTGTTGGACGGGGACTGCGTCGCGCACACCAGCGTGATGCCGACGAACCGAGCGACCTGCAGAAGGGACTCGACGAGCTTGGCGGCCGCCGGGACCTTCCGCACGAGCTCGGCGAGTTCGTCGATGAAAACAAACCAGGCCGGTCCGTGCTCGCCGGGCACCCACTTCTTGACGGGCTTCCCCGACTCCTCGCTCAGGTCGCGCAGTTGCTGTCCCCGCCGCTCGACCTCCGCCCAGATCATCTTGAGCAGCTGCATGGCGCGGCTGGGGCTGTCGGCCAGCCCAAGGGCACAGCTCCGCCACGGCCCCAGCTCAACCGCCCCCGGCTTGAGGTCGATGAGCAGGAACTCGGCGTCCCGGCAGGCGGCCGCCCAGGCAATGAGCACGTTCAGCAGGCCCGACTTACCGTTGTCGGTCGCCCCGCCAATAAGAACGTGGTTGTAGAGCATGGCGATCTGCACCAGCTCGCCGTACGCGTCTACGCCGAGAACAGCCGGCTCCGTGCACGTCGACGTCGACGGGCCGGGCCACAGGATCGGCTCGGCGAGCGGGTCGGTCTCGTACAGGGTGACGATCAGCTCGTTGTCGTGCTCGCCCTTCGACAGGCGAACGCGGCCGGGGAGCCCGAGGTTGTTGGCGAACTGGTCCCGGGCCGCGATGACCTTCTGCGGGGCGGTGTTGCGGCCAGCGGGGAGCTCGACCGTGGCACGCCATCCGAACGGGGTGTAGTCGAGGGAGGTCACGTCGACCTGGGCGACGGACAGCATGGCGACGAGGGCCTTGACGAGCTTGGTCTCCTCGCGGGTCGCGCCGGTCAGGCTCGGTGCTTCGGTGTTCGTACCGAGACCGTCGACGGTGACCCCGGCCTTGGCCGCCTTCACCTGCAGCGCCAGGCGCTCGTGGCGAGACTTCGTCAGCCACGGGCCGTAGACGGCGTACGCGGCGCCCCCGGCCAGGCCGGACACGATGAGGGACGGCACGGACGGACCGGTGGCGGCGCCGACCCACGTGTTGGCGAGAGCGATCGTCCCGCCGACGCCGACGTTGGCGATCTCCTTGTGCTTGGTGGCCAGGCCCTTCCAGCCGAGCGCGGCCGCGCCCAGGGTGGCGAGACCGTATGCGGCGTGCTCCTGCCAGGTGACCCCGGTGACGTGGTGCCACCAGGACATGGCGGTCAGGCCGAGGTCGGCGGCCGCCGGCGCGAGTTCGAAGCGGCGGCGGAACGTGTAGCGGGCGACGGCGAGACCCGTCGTACGGGCACGCCCCAGGGACGGGGACATGAAGGCCTCCGGCAAGTGACGTGACGGGATGCGAGCGCAAAACCCCAGGTCGGGGGCGCGTCACGTCACGTCAGCGGCAGCGTGGAGGCCGTAGGGACGTCGTTCAGGCGGATCGTGCTGTGCAGCATCGCGGGCTCCCAGTCGTGTGCGGCCGGGGGTGGGTTCGCTGTGTCCCACTCCGGCCAACAGCCCACGGAGGGCTGCGGTGTTGATGATCAGGGTAGCGCGATGGCTTCGATCGGAGCGTGTGTGAGTTCCGGCACCAGGTGCTCGAGGAACGCTTCCTCCAGCGTTCCGAGGGTGGGCGCGGGTGGCGTCGACCAACCGCAGGCGCACAACGCGGCGACTCCGCCTTCGTCCGGGTAGCGCCGGGTCACGGGACGGTGCTGCCTCCACGCGTGGCTGTGATCGGGGCACACGTACAGGGCGCCCGCTCCCGGCCCGGCTACGCCCTTCCAGCCGTCCGGCCAGGGCTGGACCCAGTCGAACACCGCGGGGCAGGCCGGAACGAGGCAGGCTCGCAGGACGACGGGGCTCAACGGCTGTACCGGGGCGTACATCACGCGGCGGCCGCGAGAAGCGGGACGAGGTGCACCTTCTCCAGCTTGGCGCGGTACACCTGACGGCGGCCGCGGTGAACAGCTCGGCGGGCGAGGCACAGTTCGCCGGCGGGGACGTGGCAGTCCGGGCAGGCCACGCTGAACGCTCCGTGCTGATACAGGCGCAGGGTCTCGTACAGCCCGTCCAGGACGGGGTCGGTGATGGTGCTGGCCGTGTGCAGCATGATGCTGGTCCTCGTGCTCCGTGAGGTGATCCGACTTCTACTCCGAGGAGACGGGCCAGGGCTCCGACTCATTACACGGCCGCTCAACTTTTGCTGTCAGCGGTGTAACGCGGTGGGGCCGGGTGTCGTCGTTGTGGTGAAGGGGGCGGCCGCCGGGCGCCCTGCGGTGGTACTCGGGCACGTGCCCGACCGGAGGCACGGGAGCCGAGGAGCTGTGAGTCATGGGACGGCGAAGCCGGAATCGTCGCGGTATCCGCTACACAGTGAATGCTTTCGGGCCGAATATCCAAAGCTGCTCGGGTTCACCATGCAAAAATTCCGGCTGTCTAAGCCGGATGCCGAGGATATCGTGATGAAGCTGGCGGCGGAGTCCTGCAAGCACGAATTCGCGGACGTGGAGGAAGTCAGGAAGTTCCTCTGGAACCGGATCATCAGCCGCGGCATCGATTTCATCCGGGCCCGGAACCGGGTGGGCGACCTCGTGCAGGCAGTGGGGGCCGCGGTGGCGTGCGCCGCAGACGAACGCCACGGAGACCCTGCGGCGTCAGTGCCCGATCGCCTCTTCGCCTTGGAGGTACTGGCCCAACTGCCCGATAAGGAACGGGAGTACGCGGCACTGATCCTCTCGGGCCTCGCCCCCGAGGAGTTGGCGGAGCAGCTCGGGATCAAGCCAGGTACGGAGCGCGTGCGCAGGCATCGCCTCACCGACAAGATCAACACCCTCGTCACGGAGAGCCGGGAGGCGCAGCGATGACCAACGAGCAGATCCCCGACTTCACCCCCGCTACATCGTCCGAGGATGTTCGTCTCATGCAGTTCGGAATTCGCCCCGACGATCTCAAGGCTCGCATTTTTGAGGACGATGTTAATTCCATTGCTCTCGATTTCCTGCACGCAGTGGCGGAACATTTTAGTATGCCGTTCGAGCCTGCCGAGGTATCTGACGAGGAAATCAATGAGAAGGCGGCACTCATCTTCGGCGAGGACTTTCCCGAAGAGTCAGAGGGGATCGAGGAGCCTGGAGAAGAGGAAGAGGGGACCCCCGGGCCCGATGATGCCTCGGGGAATTATTGGTTCACCCCCTTCGAATTCTCCCTGCGCCTGCCATTGAATGTCCTGAACGCACGAGACGAGGCGACAGCGTTCTGGTTCTTGCCGATGCGTACCGATCGAGAAGCCACGCACAGCAAGTTGGTCAGCTTCCCGCACGCTTGGAGGCCGCGTCGGCACAAGCGGTCGTTCCCCAACCCACTGATGGCGCGAAGGGATCGTCCAGCAGCCGAACTCGACGTCCACTCGGAGCACTGGCTCACTACGCTGAAGGGACCGAGCAGCCAGATCGAGGGGCTCAACGAGCATCACCTGTTCGTGTTGGCACTGCCGCAGCGGCTCGATGCCAACGGTCAGCTCTGCAGGCGCTGCTCTCCCGAACAGCCTTCCAGCTCTGGCAAGTTGGCCCAGGGTGGGTCAGAGACCCTGCTGGTGCTGTTCGACTCTGCGTCTCTCAGCACCGCCAAAGTCGCGCCCTGGAAGCAGCACAGTGCAGCGGTTGGCGAGTACCAGTGGCGAAGCCTGGACAGGGGCCGTAGGTGGCTCAAGGAGGTGGCAGAGCTCTTTAGCGAGCGACGGGAGGTAGCCCGCAGCGAGGTAGGAGCGGTGCTCTGGCTGACTGACCCGCAGTCGTCGACCGACTCTCCTGGCGCCGCTGCGCTAGTCCCTGTGCCTGAGTGGCTCCAACCTGCCCGAGACCACTTGCCGCAACTGTCAGAGCTTTGGGATTCAACGCTGCGAAATCATCTTGCGCACGAAATAAACGATGCTTGCAGGAAATGACGCGCAGCAATTACGCACTCAACATTTCCTTGAGGGAGGTTCGTAGATAAGTAAGTAAGTTAGAGCGTGCCGTAGACGGCACGCCATTCGGCATGTCAACGGCCAGCCCTCAGCGGATGGATCGCGGCACGAACACCCAGCGCGCAGGATGACCGCAGGGCGTACGAACAAGCGCCCTAACGGGTGCTTTTCCGGCGAAGCATCAGAAAAGCGACCCACGGAACGGGCCCCAGGAGGGCCGAACGCGGGCATCCGTGGGTGATCGGGTCGCCGATGTCACGGGAGGCCGTCAGCGGGCCGCACGACGTCGCGCACCCGCCCCTACTCCCCCGTCCGGGCTAGTGTCGCCTGCTTAGGCTCGCCTTACCTCCTATTCCTGGCAGAATACGAGGTACTGAGGCAGGGTCACCGGGACCCGGCGTCAGCAAGGTTTCAGGCCTTGAAAGTTGACAGTGTGAACGAGCGAGGAGCGCGCGCGTGACCCTGACCGAGTTCGACCCCGACACCCGGATGCCCGTCGCCGTACGGCACGAGAGCGAGACCGGGTGGGGCCGAAAGCTCCTCGCCGAGCATGGCGTCGCGCAGTTGGAGGAGTACGTCGTCGCCGACCTCGTCGAGGAGGTTCCGGAGAACTGCCCGGCCGCCGCCGGCGGGATCGAGACCGTCACCACAGTGGACGGCGACGTCACCCAGGTCACCGCCTGGGCCCGGTGCACCGCCGCGGCGTGCGTCGCCACGGGCGCGGCGCTGGACACCCTGAACACCGAACCGTTCGTCCATCTACTGGCGGCCAAAGACCTGACCGCGGCCGTCGCCGCCTGCCGGGCCCAACTCGCCCTCCCTGCCATGCAGTTCACCGACACCTCCGCGGATGCGGCGGTGGTGTGGGCGTACCGCACCGGGGTGCTGCGCGAGGTGCTGATGTACCTCTCCTTCCAGGCCCTCACGTACACGGCCCACGGCGAAAGCCCGGCCGAGGCGCGGCTGCACACCGCAGTGGAAAGCGTGCGGGCCCGCGGCGCTGCACTTGGCCTCGACCTCCGCGGCGGCCCGTCCGACCTGGCCCAGCTGAACACTGCCGACGACACCGTGTGGGAACGCACCGCCCGCGCCCTGCACACCCTCGTCGCCGACCTGGCCCCGCTCGTGGAGCAGCACCCGGTCCGCACGGGCGCGCGGTGACCGCCGACCCCCCGGCGGACATGAACTATCCGCCGATCCGGAACGGCATGGACTACCTGCGCAGCGTCGTCGCCCACCTCGACCGCGAGGAGCCCGGCGAGCGAGATCTGAAGTACGCCGTCCTGCACCTCCAGGCGGCCACCGAGGTCCTCCTCAAGGCGCTCCTGGTCGCCCTCGACTGGACTCAGGTCTTCAGCAAGCCCGCCGAAGCCGATCAACTCGCCTATGAGCAGGGGGAGTTCAACAGCTGCCGGATCGAAGACGCGATCAAGCGGCTGCGCGGCCTGGGTGTGGAGATCGCGCCGGAGGACAAGGGGAACATCACCCACCTGGCCCAGCAGCGCAACCGCCTGCAGCACTTCGGACTGACGGCCGCCGCCCCGGCCATCGAATCCCGCGCGGCGCAGGTGCTGGACTTCCTCATTGCCTTCGTCGGCGACCACCTGCGGCCGGGCCTGACCGGCGACGACGCGCAGCACCTGGAGCAGGAGATGCGCCATGTGCGGGAGGCGCTGCCGCGGATCCGCGGCTACTCCGCGATCATCATGGAGCGGATCGCGCCCGAGCTGGCCGGTCGCGAGTGGTACACCCTGCGCTGCCCTGACTGCGCGAAGTGGGCTCTGCTCGCCGAGGGCGGCGCGGTGCGCTGTCTGTTCTGCGAGACGGACTGGGACGCCGAGGCCTTCCCGCTGCCGTACGTCGTGGGGGTGTTGGGGCACTCCTGGCGCGAGTACCGCAAGGACCCCACCGGGCCCGCCGCGCAGTGTCCCGAGTGCGGCGCCTACGCCCTAATCGGCGGGGCGCACGTGGCCGCCCAGCCGGAGGAGGACGTGCAGTACTGCTTCGGCTGCTCGGAGGTCTTCAACGGACTGGAGCCCTGCCTGCGCTGCGGCCAGCTCTACCAGCCGGGCCCGGACCACGTCGCCATCTGCAACGACTGCCTAGGGAGCATGGGGTGAGCACCACAGCGACCAAAGCGACCGAGCAGGACGACGTCGTCGACGCCGAGCTCGTCGACGACGAAGCATCGGTGCGACTGCTGCCCGCAGGCGTCGCAGGGAACGGCCCCGCGGCGTTCCGGATCACCCGTGACACCCTGCTCGTCGAGGGCGAGCTCCCGCCGAATGCCGACCGGCAACCCACCTTCACCGCCCGGGATTTCACGGTCCCGAGGACGGCCAAGGAGCGCGCTGGCCGACGTGGTGCCCGCAACACCCGGGTCAACCGCGACTCGACCCGGGAACGCTTCGCCGCCTGGTGCGCGCGCGAGGGGCGTATCGCGCAACCGTCGACTACCACGGCGAACGTCGTCGCCTACTTTGATCACCTGATGGAGGTGGGCAAGGACAAGGACGGCAGCCAGTACAGCCCGGACTCCCTGCTCGCCTACCTCTCCCGGATCATCACCTGGTACCCGAAGGGCGAACGCCCGGACGCCTCCCTGGTCCGCGACATGATCGAGGACTACCGGCTGGAGGACTACATCCCGGCTGGCGGTGAGCGGGAGCAGGCGGCCGGCCTCACCTTGAAGTACCTCGTCCCGGTGCTGGGCAAGATCGACGAGTCGACGCGTATCGGCCGCCGCGACGCCGCCATGCTGGTCATCGGCTACGGCAAGCTCGCCCGCGGCATCGAGAGCGCCGACCTGCTGGTCAAGTCCGTGCGCGTCGTCGACACGGGTGTGTGGGTCTTCACCGCCAAGTCCAAGACCCGCCGCAAGGGCAAGGGGAAGTGGCGGTTCATCCGCGACCGCGCCGACCTCCAGGTCGTTCGCCGGGTCCGCGCGTGGATCGCCGACCTGCGCGAACTCGGCGCCGATGCGCCGAATCTCCCCTTCTTCCGAGCCTTGACGGTCAAGGGCGCGCTCAAGGGCCGTGGCAACGCCACGGTGCGCGGCCTGCACCTCTCCGGCCGGGCCATCAACGAGATCGTGAAAAAGCGCGCGACCGCCGCCGGCGTCGAGTACATCAACGGTTTGAAGGTGACCAGCCACTCCCTGCGGGCCGGGCCGAATACCGACCTCAAGCGCGCGAAGGTGTCGCTGTCGGAGCGCAACGAGGCTGGCGACTGGGGTGCACGCTCCACCCTGGCCGACACCGACTACGACCGCCCAGACGACACTGTGGACGTCACGGACAAGGACCCCCTCGACGCCATCCCACTCTTCGGCCGGTTCGAGGAGCAGGCCGAAGAGGTATAAAAGCGCAGGTCACAGCCTCTTTCTGTAGTGGGTGGTGTGAGCCGGGTTCCACACGTCATACTCGACCCATGGCGGACATCGAGATCGACCGTGTCACCCGGGACACGCTGGAGGCCCTGGCCGAGGCCGAGGGGCTGCCCCTAGCCGACTATCTAGCGAAGGTGGCCGAGGAGAAGCACCAGGAGAACGTGCTGGCCGAGGGCGCCGCCATCTTCCGCCGGGTGACCGGTGACCCCGCGACGGTGGCGTCCTTCGACGCCGAGTTCGGCGGCCCCGCGCAGGTCGACCGCGCCCCGCGGGCGGCCTGACCTGTGCCTGGTGAGTACTACGTCGACTACCGGTGGTTCCTCGAGCGCCAGGCGGAACTGCTCGACGATCTAGCAGTCAACGACTACTCCGTGTTCGTCGGCCTGGCGGCCCGCCACAAGGTCGACCCTCCCCGTCACGACCAGCACCATCCAGACGCCTTCTGGCGGGCCGCGGTGATCCTGGAGGAGTGCGTGGTGCTGCGCCCGCTCCCAGCCCGCAACGAGCTGTACGGCTACGGCTTGGCCCTCGCGTACCTGGGGATGCACGGGGAGCAGATGAGCACGAAGTTCGAGGTGTGGCGTGAGCTGATCGCCGACATCCGTGCCCTGCGGCTGGACTCGTACGGCATCGCTGAGCGGCTTCGGTCGCTGCGCCTGCCGTCCACCTGACCGGTGGCCGCCCTGTCGCCCTCCGACCGAACAGGGCAGGATCGGCGCATGAGGATTCTCGTCATCGGCGGAACTTGGTTCCTGGGCAAGGCCATAGCAGAGAGCGCGCTATCACGAGGGTGGGATGTCACCACCTTCAACCGTGGCCGATCCGGACCCGATGTACCTGGAGTTGAGCCCGTACATGGAGACCGGACGGTCCAGGAAGACCTGCTGAAGCTCTCACAACGTGGCCCGTGGGACGCGATCATCGACACGTCCAGCTCGGAGCTCGCTCCCCGTGACGTCCGCTTGGCCACCACCATGCTGCAGGCGTGTGCACAGCGCTGGATCCACATCTCCACCGTGTCCGTATACCAGGGGTGGCCGCATGAGCCGCTGACAGAGGATTCTCCGCTGTTGGAGTGCCCCGCCGACGCTGACGAGTCGTTTGGGTACACAGGCGAGGACGGCAGCCCAACGAAGTACGGCTTCCAGAAGGCTGGCGGTGAGCGCGCTGTCACGGAGACTTTCGGCGACGGAGCGGTGTTCCTGCGGCCGGGTGTGATCCTCGGACCCGGTGAGTACGTCGGCCGACTTCCGTGGTGGTTGGAGAGGGCGAAGCGCGGCGGACGCATCGTTGCTCCTGCTCCACCCGAGCAGCGTATTCAGCCGGTAGACGTCCGCGATGTGGCTGCCTTCGCCCTACAACAGGCGGCCTCGTCAAGCAGCGGCGGCTTCAACGTGACGCATCCCGAAGGGATCTCGTTCAGCGGCTTTCTCGACGCGTGTCTGCGGGCCACCGAGGGCGACGGTACACCGCTCTGGGTGGACCCGACCGTGCTGGCGAGTCATGGGGTGAAGCAGTGGACCGAACTGCCGTTGTGGCGGACCTACGCCGGAGTGTGGGCGGTGGACTCCCAGCGTGCGGTTGATGCGGGTCTTCGCTGTCGTCCCCTTGCTGACACCGTTCGGGACACGTGGCAGTGGTGGGCGGCGGATGGGCGTCCCGTGGACCACCCGCGATGGGCGGAACACGGGATCGCTGCAGAGAAGGAGGCGCAGATCCTCGCCTCCCTGTGATCAGGGACCGATAGCCAGGAGGGGCACGGTCGGGCCGAGGCGGTACGGCGGGGAGACCCGGGTGTACTCCTCGATCTGTTCGCGCAGTTCCGTGGGGAGTTGCGCGCCGTGATAGCGCGGCCCGGCAAGGTGCCTTCCGATACGGGCCGTCCTCACGACGATCCCAGTGTTGCGCTGTTCGGGCAGCACTTCCCAGATCGGCGCCAGAGCGGCGGCCGCACCCTCCACGTTGTCGGACAGGAGCCGGGCGTAGGCGAGGTCGGCGGCTGCACCTGCACGAACGTGGGTGGACTGTTCGCTCTGCGGCCTTTCCCCGAGGAGAGCGAGGGCGCGGCCGGCCTCCGTTTCGGCCTGCTCCGCATCGCCCATGAGCAGTGCGGTCGTGCTGTTGGACATGGCCAGTCGATCCTCGGGGAACCCGAATTCACCACCCACGGCGTCGTGCAGGTCGTCGCGAACGTCCCGGCCGCCATCCAGGGAAAGCTGGATGGCACGCTCCGCCGAAGCGACATCGCCGAGATGGGCGTATGCACGAGCTGCGATGGCGTGAAGTCGGCGCTGAGCGATGTCGCCTAGACCGGCGTAGGAGAGTGCCCGTTGGGCCTTCGCCAGGGCCTCGTTCGGTTCGCCGGAGTGGTAGGCGATGTACGCCAGAGTGCCGTCGGCGTAGGCCTGCAAGGGCGCGAACCGTGTGCTCTCGCCGTACACGGCAGCGGTTCGAGCCAGCGTTCGAGCGCTGGGGAAGTACCCCAGGTCGAACGCCGCAACCGCGAGGAGAGCGGCCGTCTGGCCGTTGAGGATCATCAGGGTCTGCTGCTGGACCGGGATCTGCGTCCGGTCACGTTGCCGCTCGACCTCGCGCCGGAGGCCGTCGGCCGTCTCGTACGCCTTCGCCGCTGGCATGTTGTGGTAGCTCCGGGCGAGGCTCACCACTTGGTCACGCAGTTCGTCGATGGTGTTGTCGGAGATGGACGCCGCGGCGGTCGCATCGGCGCCGTCGTGGGCTTCACGTGCGGTCATCTGAACTCGCTCTTCAAGGTCAAACGCGGGTGCCTGGGGATCGTCCAAAGGCGGAGGGCCGAACAGTTGCTCTGCCATGTAGCCCGGCCACATCGCCTCAAGGATTTGGCAGGTCTCCGGTCCGGGTAACCCGACGAGCTTGCCGCCGGTCCAGCGCCGGAACTGCGTCTCCCCGCATGTCGGGTTGTTGGGGCTGTGCCCGAAGAGGCGGACGGCGGTCTGGTTGAACCTCTCGTCGAACCGCCGGTAGGTGAGGTTGTCCCGATCGCACAGCTTCGCGAGCAGTGTCCTCGGTTCGATTCTCATCCCGCCCCCAACTTTTGCGGCGCCGCGTCGGGGCGGCTTACGGATCGATCCCTTCCTTCGAAGGGGATCCCGCTTACCCGGTTCGCGGCAACACGTCCCGAACAGAAGCCACTTCAAAGCTACCCCGGGGCCACGTCCGCCACCCGGAAGTGCTGGAGAGGCCATGTGCCAGGCCATGGCAAGGCCACGTGATCAGGGTGAACGCTAGATCACCAACCCTCGCTGAGCGTGCATGACCGAGCACAATGTGAACTTGGGAGCGTCCCGTGAAGCCGCCGATCCAGCAGTCCGACACCTCGACCAGCGCCGCAGTGGTGCCCCTGACCGACACGTCGGTCAGCGAGGATCCGCGGACGGCGACCGTCACCCTGTTTCCCCCGCGACAAGAGGAGAAGCCGGCCTTCGAGTGGAGTACGGCGCTGTTGGCGAACGGAGGGGCGGGCCCGAACGCGCGTCTTCGGGCTCGACCCTGGCTCAGGACGGGCCACTGGCGCGGCAATGCGGACATTGCGACCCGCGTCGCCGACATGCTGGTGGACAACGCCGTACGGCACGGAGGGCCCTTCACCGACGGCTGCGTTTCGCTGCACCTGATCGTGTCTGAGGACACCCGCGAGCTCCTCGTCGAGGTGGACGACGCGAACCCCGAGTTCCCGGACTTCGAGAAGGTGGCCAACCAGTCCGGGGAGCCCAACGGCAGGCCGACCGGGCTGTGGTGGGTGGCTCACTACCGAGGACGCATGTCCTGGGACGTGAAACGCGACGTCGACGGCACGGTCGTGGGCAAGACCGTACAGGCCATCCTCCCCGTCACCTGATCCGCACCGGTCGCCTCGCACATCCCCCTGCTGGAACCCGATTTCGAGGACCCCATGCCTTCCCCCCAACCAGCCGCTCGCCCGGCCAACCACCGCCGCAGACGAGGCCGCCGCTCCCGGATAGACCGCTACTTCCTCGACGAGGTCGCCGGCGCTCTGTACGCCCCTCTGGCTTGCGTCATCGTCCTGACGAGCGTCACCATCCTTACCGCCTGGGCATTCAACTTCGCCCTTGTGCAGATCTCCATTGGCCTCGCGGGCAGCGTGATCGTGACGGTGATCGTGGGCGGCGCCCGCGTGCACGCCGTAGCAGCGTCTCTGCAGGCCAATCGCGACGCCGACTTCGAGCTCATCTCGGAAGCCGTAGCGGCCGCGGAGAAGAGCGTCATCTGGACGGCCGAAGAGCTGTGCCGAGGAAAGCGTCCTCTACTCCCTAAAGAGTCTCACTGGGAAGGCAGCGCGCCGCTCACCAGAGTCCTGGAGCTGGTCAGCAACCTGCAAGTGCAGGGGGCCGCCTCTCTCCTGCGGGTGCACGACGAATCGCAGGCGGCCGTGCTGGTGACGATGCACCAAACGCTGACACGGCGTCAGCACGCTCTGATCGGGGAGATGCTGGAGCACCTGACGCTGTTGCAAAAGGCGACGGACGACGCAGTACTGCTCGACCGAAGCTTCAAGATCGACCATCTCGCGACGCGGCTGCGCCGCATGGTCGAGAGTGTCTCCGTCGTCCTGGGTGGCAAGTCCCTGCGTGAGACCCGGGCTCCCGTCCCGGTCTCCACTGTCCTGCGCGGCGCGAAGTCGGAAACCGTGAAGTATCCCCGTGTCCAGACCGCAGGCGGCGACGTCGGCGCCACTTTCGCACTGCCCGCCCACGTACATCCCGACGTCACGCACCTGCTGGCCGAGCTCATCGACAACGGCCTGGACAACTCGGATCCGGAATCCAAGGTCACCGTTCGGGTCCAGAAGGTGGCCCACGGTTTGGTCTTCGAGGTTGAAGACCGAGCGCTACTCCTCATGGACCCTGCCAAGCGAGACAAGCTCAACGAGCTGTTGCTCGCCCCGAGCCACGCCGTCATCGCAGATCAGGTCCGCCACGGCAGCCTCGGTCTCATCACCGCCGGCAAGATCGCCGAGAAGTACGATCTCAAGGTCTGGCTGACGATGAACCCGACCGGGGGCACCACGGCCAACGTTGTCGTCCCCAACCACCTCCTCGTCCCGATCACCCCGGTCATCGGAACGATCTCGGTGTCGACCGAACCGCCGCCACCCGTCCGCGAGTTGGCACACGCGGGTGCCCCCGGACAACCACCACCCCCCAGCCCCGGCGCCGCCGTCCCCTCACCGCAGCCTGACACCAACGGCGTGGACCGGCTGCCGCGGCGGAAGCGAGAGCAGGTCCCAAGGCCCGACGCGGGGCCTTCCGTACCGCCCCCGGCCGCGAACCCCCAAGCGGGCGCCGACTGGCGCTCCGGCCTACGGGCCGGACTGCAAGGCGAGCAACCCCCCACCCAGTAGCCCTGATCCCCCATGGAGTTTTCCGTCATGACCCACGACGTGCCCCCCGAGATCTCCCCCAGGGAGGTCCAGGAGCAGATGACACGACTGCTGGACGAATTCGTCAAGGACACCACCGGTGTCACCCACGCGTTGCTGGTCGCCCGGGACGGCCTCAAACAGGCGATCGTCTCGCATATGGACGAAGACTGGGCGGACGATGTGGCCGCGGCCTTCTCCGGGGTGGTGAGTCTGGCCAGGGGAGTCACCGGGCCGACGAGCAAGAAGATGCCGGCGGGCCAGGTGCTCATCGAGCGGGATGACACGCTCTTCTTGGCCACCGAGGCCGGTGAGGGAAGCGCCTTCCACTCCGACGGCAAGACCGTCGCCACCATCTTGGTCGTGCTCACCCGGACGGACGCGAACATCGGAACCGTTGGATGGGAGGCCGGCCGCCTGGTGCAGCGGTTCGCCCCCTTCATGACCACCCCTGTTCGCGTGCGTGATGGTCAGGACGCCGGTGTCGAATGACCTCCCGCCCCGGTCCGGACGTCCCCGCGGACGACACGGACAGCATCGCGCGGCTGTACGCGTTGACCGACGGGCGTACGCGGCCCCGTCACACCCTCAGCATGCACACCGTCCTCGGGGCTGGTCCTCGCTCACCGCAGGGCGTGCCCGAAGAGAGCGTGCAGATCATCGAGTTGTGTCGGCAACGCTCGCGCCCGCTCGTCGAGTTGGCGGGCATGCTCGGCCTGCACGTCGCTGCGGTGTCGGTCCTGGTCTCCGATCTGATCGACGCTGGCGCCTTGAGCCTGCCTATCCCGGAGACGCCCGGCAAGGCTCGCGACAGGCAGCAGCTGCTCGCGCTGAGCGCCGCACTCAGGCGCCAGTGGCCGCGGGCAAAGGCGAAAGCCGGGTGACGGCGACATGACGCAGCCATCGCATTCGGCCGAGCGCGTGATCGTCAAGGTGGTCATCGCCGGGGGGTTCGGGGTGGGCAAGACCACCGCGATCGGCTCCATCAGCGACATCGAGCCGCTGCGGACCGAGGAGGTTCTCACCGAGCAGAGCGCGGCAACGGACAGCCTTCACGGGGTCGAGCGGAAGACGCACACCACGGTCGCCTTCGACTTCGGCCGGGTCGGCTGGGACGATCCCGACCCCATCGAGCTGTATCTGTTCGGCACGCCGGGACAGCCTCGCTTCTGGGACTTCTGGTACGACCTGTCCGAAGGCGCTATCGGCGCGGTTGTCCTGGCCGACACCCGCAGGATCGAATCCAGCTTCCACGCAGCCGACTTCTTCGAACAGCTCGGCTTGCCCTTCATCATCGCGATCAACCGTTTCCCCGACACCGCCCCGCGCACGCTCCTGGAAGTCCGTGAGGCCTTCGACGTCGGCCGCGACGTGCCGCTGATGTTCTGCGACGCGCGCAACCCCGACTCGGTGGCCTCGGTCCTCCTCACCCTGATCCAGCACGTCGCTCAGACCCGTTCCTCCAACTACTCCCTCTTGGACGCCTGATGACTCTTCCCTACGCCCTGGGCACGTCGAGCCCCTCGCAACTCCAGGTCCAGGCATTCACGGACGACCCGGCCACCGAGTTTGCGGAGATGGCCACGCGCCTCACCCGCTTCAGGGAGCTGGGCATCCCGATGGAGGGGCAGGAGGTGCTCGACGACCTTGCCACCGACATGGCCGCCAAGAGCGGCTTCCTCTACGCCATGGTGAACGCCTTCGCTGAGGAGCAGACGTTCCTGGGCTTGCACAACCCCCCGAGAGACGCCGGGTATCCCATCGTCGGCCGCACCATGAGCCGCAATCACGGCTGGTGCCCCGAAGTCATCCAGCGCGGGCTTGGTCTGCCGCTGCCGAACGTGGCCGCCTCCCCCCGGTTCCAAAGCAACCACGTCGTCGACGCCATCGGCATCCAGTCCTACTTCGGCGAGCCCCTCATCGACGAAGCGACCGGCCTCGCCCTGCTCACCGTCTGCATCATCGACCCGGAACCGCGGACCCTCGCCGACGCGGCCCGGGTGCAGACCATCGTCCGGAACACCACCCGCGACGCCGCCAGCATCCTCAAGATCCCCATGCTGCCAGCCTCCTGACGTACGCCCCGCGCAGGAACCCCCCACACGCGGTTCCGGCCGCCGCCGTCATGTGAGCCCCTTCAGGGAGAGGGACCGTCCATGCCCAAGCCCACCGCACCCCACAGCCTCGACAGGTTCCTCGCGCCTGCCCACAGGGCACTCTGGGAAGCCGTCGACGACTTCGCCACCCACGAGATCCAGCCCCGGGTGGAGCGCATGGAAGGTGCCCCGCACCGCGTGGACCGGAAGATCGCCCGGCTGATGGCCGGCCGCCGCTGGTTCGGCGTCACCGTCCCCGAGGCCTTCGGCGGCATGGAGGCCGGGCACGTCGCCAAGACGATCTTGATCCACCGCCTGGCCCGCGTCTCCGGCGCAACAGCAGCGATCCTCCAAGCCAGCCTGATCCCCGTTGCCGCTCTGCTGTACTACGGCACCGACGAGCAGCACGCCGCGCTGCTGCCCGGCGTGGCCGACGGCAGTGTGTTGATGTCGATCGCTGTGACCGAGCCGGACCAGGGCGGCCACATCGGCGGCATGACGACCGCAGCCGAGTGGGACGGGAAGGCCTGGGTGCTCACCGGGGTCAAGGCCCACGTCGGCAACAGCCACATCGCGGATCGCCACGTTGTCGTCGCCCGCACAGCCCCCACCGGCACCCGCACCTCGCGCGCCTTGACGGCGTTCCTCGTCCAGGACGACCAGCCTGGTGTGAACCGTTTGCAGCACAACGGCAAGCTAGGACTGCACGGCTTCAGCTACGGCCAGATCACCTTCGACCGCGTGCGTATCTCCCCGCATGACGTACTGGGGGATGTCGGCCAAGGCTTCGAAGTCGCCCAGTCCAGCAGCATCCTGTATGGCCGGCCCAACCTGACCGCGGTCTCCCTGGGGCTGCACGAGACGGCCGTCTCCCTGACTGCCCAGTACGTCAGCCAGCGCCCCCGCTACAAGGGCAAGCTCGCCGACCTCAGCGTCGTACAGGATCGGCTCGGTGGGATGTCCGCCCGGCTGCTCACGGCCAGGGTCCTGGCGTATCACGCGGTCGACATGCTTGATCGTGGTCTGCCATGTGATGACGAACTCCTTGCGGCCAAGGCCTTTGGCCACGATCTTGCCTTCGAGACAGGCGACGACGCCATGCGGTTGCATGCCGCCAACGGCTTGGACGTGGACTTCGACATCCAGCGCGTCTGGCGGGACATGCAGACCACCTACGCACCCGCCGGGACCGGCGAGGTCCAGCGCCGGCGTCTCGCAGAGAACCTTCTCCAGCAGCAGGAGGAGGAGGCCAGTGCGCGCACCCCGTGGTCCGTGTTGCATGCCAGCCGCTTCCAGCCCCCCATCGTCGACCAGCCGGTCGGCGTCTAGGAACTCCCGCGCACGGCACCCCTTTCCATCCGCATTGCCGTGCGCGGGACCAGCCCGCCGCCGAGCACGTGGGCGGTCGTCCTCGGCGGCGGGTGCCAGGTCCAGCCCGACAGAACCTGAAGGAGAAGATCAGTGCGGATCTCAACCTACGGTGAGCCCGTCGTAACGATCGCGTCCCTGAACCTGGAGAAGGACGGAGGCCCGGACAACCCCGACGGAGGGTTTCCGCAGCCCTGGTTGGACGCCCATCACCAGATCCTGAAGCCTCTGGAAGCCGACGTCATCCTGCGGCAGGAGGCCACCTACAGCCACCTGGACGACGACCGGCGCCTCAAGGCCGCCGGGGAACTACTGGGGATGAAGGGCTTCCTGTCGGGCAACGGTGCCGGCCGCAACCCGACCGCCCTGTTCATCCGGCCGGAGACCTTCCCGGTCTTCGAGCGCGTGACGTACAACGCGATGTTCTGGCGGACTCCGCCGACCATCGTGTCGGCCCGCTTCGCCGACGTTCCCGAGGCCGAGTTGCTGTTGATGTCGTGGCACGCCGCGTTCAACAGTCCCCGAGGCCGCGAGCGCGAGGCCGACGAGATCTCGGCCTGGGTCGATCGGATGGAGCGGCTCGGAGGCTTCATAGGCGGGGGCGACTGCAACGAGTATCCGGTCCAGGACGGCGAGAGCATCCCGCCCATCGACTGGTCGACCGTCACCGACCGGGCGCACATTCATCACCGGACCAACCTCACCCCGGACGGGTCGCGCGTCAGCTGTACCTACCTGCACAGGGCCCTGCTGACGAGCGGCCTGCAGGATGCGGCGCGCTACGCCGCCCACACCCTTGGACAGCCCGACGCCATCGGTCCGACAGCAGGCCACGCCAAGCCCAATCAAGGCGGATCGCGCCGGATCGACATGGTCTACACGGACAGTCGGATCGCGCGCGCTGTGCTGGCCGTCAACGTCCTGGACACCACCGGCATCAGTGACCACCACGGCGTTGAAGTCGTGCTGTCCCGCCGTGGTCTGGCCGATGCGCTGCGCCGCATACACCCGCCCGTCCCACTGGACCGGGCCGTGGCCTGACTCAGCTCCCGCGCACGGTCACCCCCGTGTATCCGCAGGACCGTGCGCGGGTCCCCACGTCTCACGTTCGGCTCCCCCCGTGGCCGAGCGCGAGACACCAGCCCGGCGCGGGGAAGACGGTGCGGCTTCCCCTCCCCTATGAAGACGCCGACTCCGCCCCCGCGCCGGGCGCCACCACCATCCCGCCGACCGCACAGGGAATGCCTCGTGACCGCCGTCCTGCCCGCCTTCGTCCAGCAGTTACTCAACCAGAGCAAAGACCCCGCGGAGATCCCTCAGATCGACCCTTCGCACGCTGAAGGCTGGCTCAGCATGCTCACGTCGAGGATCCTCAGCGTGCTTGACACAGGCACCTACCGGGCAGATGGCTCGTTCCTCGCCCACGGCTACGCGCATCTGCCCGTTGAGCTGCCGGACGGCCCCTTGACCTACCTTCGGGTGACGACACAATCCGGCCTGGCGCCCTGGCCGGTACTCGCAACCTCCGTGGTCCTGACGCTCTCCGGCTCACTGGAGCTGGAGATGTACCAGGAGTTGGACGACTCCCTCGCCCAATGGCCGCGCTACGCACGCGTCTTCGGACCAGAAGCGGCGTTCGCCGTGCACGCGGAAACGCTCTGCGCCACCCGAAGCAGCGCCGACGCCCTGCACCTGCTGGCCATCGCGCCACCTGCGAAGCCTGGCGGGTCGCCACTCACCCCCGACGAATACTCCCGCGCCGCGTACCGGGCACGCGAGGTCCTCGAAGGCGTCTCACTGGCCGGTACGGCAGGGAGGCGTCCGTGACGACCGCAGACTCCTGGCTGACACAGACCCTGTGCCTTGATATGTCCGATCTGGACTACGTGCAGCACGTCATGCGCAGCATTCTCGATCGGCTGGCCACAGATCGAACCCTGCTCACCACACTCGTCGACGAGGTCGCGAACCACCCCACCCGTCTGGCAGCGAGCCGCGTCACGCTCCTGCTGAACCGGCTGTCGCTGTGGGAGGCCCCCGACCACAGCTTCGAGATCCGCCTCAACATGAACCCACGGCCCGAGAACCAACTCGTACCGCACGACCACTGCTACGCGTTCGCCACACACATCCTGACCGGCGGCTACGTCCACGTCGTCCGGCGCCGCACCAACGGCTGGGAGGGACCTTTCACCGGCGCCGACCTCCAGCCGGCCATCGTGACGGTCGAACGCCCCGGCAGTGCGTACGCGCTCGACCACTCGATGGTGCACCAGGCCGTGATGGCGCCCGACACCGTCACCCTCTTCATCCGCGGTCCCCGCCGAAAGGCGTCCTCCCACGCCGCCGAAGAGCTCATGCCCCCCGCGCAGTCCTGGCCCGAGGCGGTCGCGCCCGGCAGCCAGCCCGAACAGTCGCGCTCCGCCACCGTCGACGAGTACGTGATGATGCGCCGCTACCTGCGAGACCGCCGAATCGTCAACTGACCCCGCGGTATTCCGCAGCCCCTACGGCGTGCCGCCCGCCTGTGACGCGAGAGGCTACGGCGAACACCCCCGAACGACACGAGGAGTTTCCGATGGCCGGCGTACTGACGACCGATCACCCCGCCTGGCACCGCTACGACAACGGTGCCCGCGCCCGCGCCGTACGGGCCGGCTCCGGGCTGTGGGTCATGTCCCACGACAGCCAGGGCCTGCGCATCGACTGCGTGGACGGCAGCGAGGACATCAAGCCGTCGTTCTGCGTCACCGACCCCGCGGACCTGCCCGCGGCCGCGCCCGCAACTCTGCGGGACGGGCTGGTCGAGCTCGGCGTCTCCCAGAGGCTGGCCAACCCCTGGTTGTGGGATGCGATCACCACCGCCATCCTGCGGCAGGTCGTCCGCGCGGACCAGGCCCGCAAGGTTTATCGCACCTGGTGCAGCACGTACGGCACAGACGTCGGCGGCCCCTTCGGGCGCCTGGCCGTGGCCCCCACGCACACGAAGGTGCTCAAGCTCGCTGAGAGCAGCTTCGCCGCTGTCGGCGCGAAGTTCCACCGCACCGCGCTGCAGGCCGCGGCCGAGCAGTACGACAAGCATCACGAGACGTGGCAGCACCTGGACGCCGCCGCTCTGGCCGACGTACTGACCACGATCCCCCGGATCGGGCCGTGGACCGCCCGCGCGGCCGCCGCCGACTTCACCGGGGATTTCAGCATCTACCCGCACGACGACCTCGCTGTGCGGACCTGGGCCGCGCAGATCGCGCCCGCCTACTCCTGGCCCGACAAGAAGAACAAGGCCTTCGGTCCGCTGTGGACCGGCTGGGCCGGTGAAGACCGCACCGCCCTGCACACCCTCACCCTCGCCACCCTCACCTGGGGGGCGCACGCACGATGACATGGAGGAACCATGCGGCAGTTATCGCTGATCGCAGGCGCCGACACCACTCGCACGCTCGACGCCCTGTTCATCAACGCACCGCTGCGTGACTACACCCTGCGGCCCCGCACCAACGACTACACCCTCCCCGTGCTCGGCATGGCGTACATCGCCACCTACGCCCAGAAGCAGGGATTCAACGTCGGCGTCCTCGACGCCGAAGCCCACGGGCTGGGTGTCGAAGAGGCCGCCCAGCTCGTCAACGAGGCCGCGCCCCGATGGGCCGCCATGAACCTCCTGGCGCCCACGTACGAGATGTCCGCGCGGATCGCCGCCCGGCTCGACCCGGGCATTGCGCTGATGGTCGGTGGACACCACGCCAAGGCCATGCCTGACCGCATCCTCAACGACCCCCGCATGAAACACCTGTGCGCCCTCGTCCTGGGGGAGGGTGAACTGCGCGTCGCCGCCCTCCTGGAGGACGTCCACAACCGCCGCACCCTGCCGGGCGTCCTATGGCGCGATCGCCTGCTCGGCACCCGGGCCGTCGGCGTCGCCGACCCCAAGACCAGCGCCGCAATGCTCGGCCCCGACATCAACGCCCTGCCGTACGTCAACCGGGCGTTCCTGCCCCAGGACCCCTACCAGGCCCCCGCCACGGCCGCAGACCTTCGCTTGGCCGCCGAGCGGCCCTGGATCAGTTCCCGGGGCCATTGGGAGGCCAACATCGTGGGCAGCCGCGGCTGCCCGTACAACTGCACCTTCTGCGGCGCCGCGGTCACCGCCAACCCGGACGTCGCCATCCGCGTGCGCTCCCCCGAGAACATCATCGGCGAGCTCGACCAATTGCACGACGAGTACGGGGTGACCGCGTTCCGCTTCGTCGACGACCTCTTCCTCGGTGTCGGCCGCGTCATCGACGAGCAGATGGCCGCCTTCACCCGCGAGCGGATCGGTGACCGGTACGTCTGGGACGCCACCGGCCGCATCAACGTCCTCAACCGGCTGTCCGACTCCGACCTGGAGCGCCTGGTCTCCAACGGGCTGCGCGAGGTGGCCCTCGGCATCGAGTCCGGCAGCGACCGCATCCTGGCCGCGATGGACAAGCGGATCGACGCCGAGATGACCGAACGCGTCGCCCGTCGCCTGGTCGCCCACGGCATCGGCGTCAAGGGCTACTTCATCCTCGGCTTCCCCGGCGAGACCGAAGAGGACCTCGACGCCACCGTCCGGCACATACACAACCTCTGGGACATCTCTGACCGGCACGCCGGCGACGTCCGCGCCAGCGTCTTCGAGTTCAGGCCCTACCCGGGCACCCCCGTGTGGCAGACCCTGATCGACGCCGGCCACAGCGCCGACGCCCTCCTCGCGTACGGCGACGTCGACCTGACCGGCGACGGAGCACACGAGTCGATGCGCCAGCGCGACGAGTTCAACTTCTCCGTCGGCATCCAGTTCGGAAGCGTGCCGCTGAAACGTATCCGCGCGACGCTCGCCCAGCTCACCCGCGAACAGCACGAACGCAACCACAAGATCCCGGAGGCTGCCGCGTGAACGGCGGAAGGGGAGGCTGGTTCGTCAGCGTCGACGGGCCGAGCGGTGTGGGCAAGTCCACCACCGTGCAGGCATTGCACGACCTGCTCACCGAGCAAGGCCGCCCTGCCCGTCGCACCGTCGAGCCGACCGACACCGCACTGGGAAAGTTCACCCGCTCGAACGCGAACACGATTCACGGCCTGGCGCTGGCTTGTCTCGTGGCCGCCACCCGATACGAGCACATCGAGACGGTGATCGACCCGGCGCTGACGGCCGGAGAACTCATCATCAGCGACCGCTACCTTCCATCCACGCTGGTCCTCCAGCAACTCGACGGCGTCCCTGTGGAGTTCCTGATCGACGTCAACCAGCACGCCCCCATGCCGGACTTGGCCGTGATCCTCACCGCCGAGCCGGGCCTGATCGCCGCGCGCATCGCCGAGCGCGGCATTACGCACCGTTGGCACCTCGACCCCACCGGCCCTAGCCGGGAAGTCGACCTGTACGGGGAAGCTGCGGCCTACCTGATGAGCCGCGGTGTCGAAGTGCTGCTTCTCGACAACGGCGCCTACACCCCATCGGACGTAGCCCGGCGAATCGCCGACGCGATACCGGCCCTCCCGATAGCCTCGATCCCCTCCACCACCTCTTCAACCCCCCAAGGACCATGAGCGGAACGCCAGCTGAACCCGTCATCGACACCCACGTCATCCTCCGCGACGGTGACAAGATCCTCTTGTCACAGCGCGGCGGCGCCTACGGCCACAACCGTTGGCACATGCCCTCGGGCAAGCTCGACACAGAGGAGCCCTTGAGCGTCGGCGCCGCCAGGGAGTTGTACGAGGAGACGGGCATCACCGTAGATCCCACCCACCTCCGCCTGGTCCACGTCGTGCACCACAATCAAGACCCGACCACCGACCGCCTCGGCTTCTTCTTCGAGGCCACCGACTGGGAGGGCGACCCGGTGAACAAAGAGGGAGAGGAAAAGTGCCTCGCCCTCGAATGGTTCAGCATTCACGATCTGCCCGACGTCATCGAGTACCCCAAGGCGGGCCTCCTCGGCGCCCTAAAAGGTGCCAGCCCCCTCACTGAGCACGGCTGGCAGCAGTAAGCACCCGCACGCCCCGGGAAACGGCGCGGCAGTTGACGTAACGGAATCATCCACTGCCGCGTCTCCCAAAGTGACCACGGCCCTTGGAGCGGGCCCGGAATCCTCTTGGGAGAGACCTGCACGTGACCGACGAGTCCACGTCCCGTTCCACCACCGCAACCAAGCACCCCCACACCTGGGTTGTCGCCGCTGAAATCGTCGTCGAAGAGGCCGTCGCCCGCGTCGCGGACTTCCGCGGCTCCTTCAAGACGAAGACCGAGCAGCGCATCGACGCCCTGGACACCTACTGCAAGAGCTGCCGCCGTCCCTTCGCCGAAGTCTCCAGAGAGGACTGCGAAGCCCTCGTCGACAACCGGCATCTGATCGGCGGGGACCAGTCGGTGCGCGCGAAGCGCAAGGCCGCCCCGACCCCGCCCCCTGGCGCGAAGCTCGTCAAGGGCGGCACCTACAGCCGGTACGGCCTCAAGGCGTACGTCGCCGGCGTTTCCCGCCCGCACATGTAAGGCCTGGTCGGCGACCACGCGACGTTAACCAGGAGGCGTTCCTAGCTTCCGCCGGGTGAACACGACACCCAAGGACAATCCCGGCCGCCACCGTGCCGGTGCGCGGCTCGCTCGCGAACTGGCCGGGCTGCTCCTGGTGGCCGCCGGGATGCTCGGTCTCGTCACCGCCGCGTTCGCCGTCCACCGCCTCGTCGGCACCGGCCTCGTCGCCCTGGTGCTCCTCGGCTCCGGCGCATGGACGCTGTACCGGAGACCCCGCCCGAGCCGGATGGCGCTCAGGGCCGGTACCTTCTGCACCGTCGCGGGCGCGGCCCTCGGGCTGGCCGTGATCTGGACGCTCACCCCCATTGGTGGCCTTGCCGCGGTGTCCGCGCTCGGTATCAGTGCAGGCCTGTGGCTTACCTCGGGTGAGGTGCGCTGATGGTCAACCGCCGATTCCTGCCCGCGCTGCGCTCCCTACTCACGAGCGCCCCGCAGGCTCCCGAGCCTGAGACGAAGACGATCTCCTGGTCCGGGGGCGGCGCGTACACGTCGACGATGTACGCCGGTACCGGCAACGTCTGGGGCACCGAGGGCCGCGCGGACGGCTGGGACATGGACCGTGTCATCACCGACGGGTACGAGCGCGTCGTCTGGGTGTTCAAAGCCATCGACACCATCGGCAAACACGCCTCGCGGCTCCCCCTGGAAATCGGCCGTGGCCTCACCGAGGAAGGCGAGTTCGAGGAGACCTTCCCCGACCATCCGCTGCTGCGGCTCCTCAACGGGCAGGCGAACCCGCTGGAGACCGGCCGAATGTTCCGCAAGCGGCTCTCCGCGCAGATCCTGCTGTCCAAGCGGGGCGCGTTCGTGGAGAAGACCCGCAGTCGTGCCGGCACCCTCACCCGGCTCGATCTCCTCCCTCCCGACAGAGTCCTGCCCATCCCGGATCCGAAGGGCGACTACCTCTCCCACTTCGAGTTCACGACCCGCGAGGGCGTCATCCGTGAACTCCCGCCCGAGCGGGTGTTGTGGCTCAGAGACCCCCACCCAACCGACCCGTTCAGCGGCATCACCCCCTTGGAGGCCGCCGGGATCAGCGTCGACCTGGACCATTTGTCGCGGCTTTACAACGTCATGTTCATCAAGAACGACGCGCGCCCCGGCGGTGTGATGGCGGTCGACGCCACCACCCTGAACCCGCAGGAGATGGACCGGCTCGAGTCCCGGTTCCTCCCCGGAGCAGAGTTCGCCGGTCACCTGTCGGTGATCGCCGCCGGGCCTGGCGGCATGAGCTACGTCGACACCGCGGCCAAGCCCCGCGACATGAACTACGAGCACGCCTCCGCCAACGCGAAGCTGGAGATCCTCGGCGCGTTCGGCGTACCCGAGTCCGTCACGGGCAACGCGAGCGGCCGCACCTTCGACAATGCCGAGCAGGAGGAGCTCGGCTTCTGGCTGCACACCGAGCTCGGCCACCTGGAGCTCATCGCCAACGCGTTCGAGAAGGACGCCGGCGACGACATGCGGGTGCGCTACGACACGTCGACGGTCGAAGTGTTGGAGTTGCCCCGGCGGAAGCGGCGCGCGGAGGCCCGCGAGGAGTGGAACGCCGGCCTCATCAGCGTCGACGAGTACCGCAAGCTCGCCGGATTCGCCCCGTACGGCAACCCGCACACCCGCGCCCTGTGGATCTCACCGCAGAAGGCGCCCGTTCCACTCGTCCCCGGCGACGCGGCCGCGCTCGGTATCTCCGCGGGGCCGGAGCAGGGCGTTGGCGGTGCCGGAGTCGTCCCGGGCCCGAACGCACCGCAGCAGCCGGGGCAGCCGCAGGGCGAAGGGGCCGCAGCGCAGGCTGTAGCCGAAGCGCTCGGCGAGACTCCGGGCATTGCCGGGGGTAATGACCAAGGTCCGGCGGCCGCGGCCGTGGCGGAGGCCCGCGCGACCATGCAGGACGCCCAGCCGGGTGCCGCGGCGGCCGCCGTGGAGGAAGCCCGCGCTGGCATGGACGTCATGCCCGAGGAGGGGCCTGCCGCGGCCGCCGTCGAAGAGGCCCGGCGCATGGAGTCCAAGGCCCTGCCCGTGGTCAGCGAATTCAGCGTTGCCGACGGGGACTTCGATCGGGCCCGCACCGCGGTGGAGGCAGCTCTCGCTGCGCTCTTCGCGCGCCAGGAGGGCGTCATCACCGCACGGCTTCGGTCACCGAAAGCCCGTAAGGGCACCCGATACTGGCTCGACGACGGGCCGGCCGATACCCGCGGCGGCAGCAAGCCCATGGACATGGACAAGGTCGTAGGCGCCGAGAAGTGGCAGGACGAGGTCATCGCCACCTTGACGCCCGTCCTCACCCGCCTCGCAGGGGTGATGGCGAACGGGGCGGCGGACGCCTTCGGCAGCAGCGTCGACGGCGCCGCGTCGGCCGGCATCGGTGCCGCCGTGCTGACCGCGGCGGCCGTCGCCGCCGACACGGTGCGCGCCTTCCACCGCCACCTGGAACTGCAGCTGGACGAAGCCCAGAATGCTGGTGCCGAACTCAGTGATCTGATCGATCTGGTCACACAGGAGATGCTTCCGACTGCCGACGTGATCGACCGCGTCGCCGAGTCCGCCGCCACAGCCACCGTGAACGGCGCGGTCGACGCCGTGGCGGCCACTACCGGCCCGGACGTCGAACGCACGTGGCAGACCCGCCGCGACGACCGTGTTCGCCCCGCGCACGCCGCGGCCGAGGGCGTCACGATGCCCGTGAAGCAGCCCTTCGAAATGGAGGGCTGGCCGGTGCGGTTCCCCGGCGACCCGCTCGCCCCCCGCTCCCTGACCGTGAACTGCCGTTGTCGCCTGCGCTATCGCACCGCGCCGTCAGGAGAGCTGTGAGACGGATCGCCGAGCCGCATTTCCCGAGGCAGTGAGCACGCGACGCTAACCATCACCGGTGTGCATGGTCCGCCGCATGCAGAACCGGATCATCAACGCTCTCGCCTCAGTCTTCGAGACCAAGCGCGCCCGCCGACCGTGGCGGGAGGAACTCCACCCCCGCGACTCGAAGGGGCGGTTCATTGAGACCGGCGGCATCGCTCGGATCTGGGGCGGCGGCTTCGCCCGCGTCGTACGGGCCCTGTCCCAGACCAAGGTTCAGATCTCCGACCTGAACGGCAGCAACCCAAGGCCCATCCAGACATCCCGCCTGACCATGGTCGCCCGCCCGGACGGCACTGCCCCCACCAAGAGCAAGGAGAAGGTGCAGGCGGAGGAGGAGCGGCGGGACGCCGACCCTCGCCGCGGCGACGGCGTCGACGCCGACGACAACGGTGACCCGGACTCCTCGGACGCCCCGCACGATACGGACGACGAGGGCGAGCCGATCGGCGAGGACGACGAGGAGGAGCCCAAGGACGACGTGGAGCCGAAGAAGGCTCCGCGGTTCACCAGCCTCGTCACCGCCCGCAACCACTTGGAGTCGGGCACCAAGGACCCGCGATGGAAGCGCCCGCCGCGCACCCACAACGGGGTGCACCTGCGAGGCGCTTCCAAGCAGGAGCGGGCCCAGGTCCGCCTCGACACCTACTCGGCCACCCGCGGCATGGACTTCGCCCGGACGTCGCAGCTCTCGTCCGACGGCAACTTCCTGGTCACCCGGCATGGCAACGGCAAGTGGGACGTGTACCACGTCGGGTCGGGCACGATCATGACCCACCAGGCCGGGTTCCGCTCGAAGCCCGACGCCCTGCACTTCGCGAACGAGCTGGAGGAGGCCCGCGACGAGCGCGATCGCCCCTTCAACTGGGACGCGCCGTACGTCGCCGACCGGCTCGGCATGGCCGACGGCCGAGACGGCATCGATGCCGCCATCGCGCGCGGTCGCGACCACGACTCCCCCCGCGACGACAGCGAGCGCCAGGACCAGGCGCAGCCCAAGCCGGAGGTCGAACAGCCGCAGCTCGGCGACGACGGCCAGGAAGAGGAGCAGTCTGCCGGTCAGGGCGAGCCGACCGACGACGAACAACAGGACACCCCTGAACAGCAGGAGGGCGACGGGGGCCGCCTGGCCACGGTCGCCCAGGTCCTCGACCACTGGCGCACCAACCCCGACGTACCGCGCGTGCGCGAGACCTACAACGAGCGGCAGCAGCGCGAGGCCGTGGCCCGGCAGCGCGCCGACCTCGTCATGGACCCGCAGGTCGTCGACGGCTTCCTCATCGGCAAGTTGGACGTCCGGGGCAAGGAGCGCTGGACCGTCTTCCACACGGGCACATCCGTCCCGATCGCCATCCTGCCCTCCGACCAGGGCAAGCCCGACGCCATCGCGCGGGCCCACACGTACCGCGACTACCGCGACGACAACGGTCAGCCGTTCAACTGGGACAGCGACGGCATCGGCGAACGCCTTGCCTCTCCCGCCGGGAAGCGGATGCGGGAGACCACGTCGGGGCGCACCAGCCACGAGCCGGGCCGCCACGAGAACGACGTCCCCGACGACGCCACTGAACTTGCCAGCTTCCCCGGCTACCGCATGGCCCGCGGCGAGGACGGCACCAACGTGTACGGGCCGGACGGCAAGCGCATCGCCACCGGCCAGTCCGTGTTCGACCGCAACACCCGCCGCTCCGCGTACGTCGGCGACATGGACAACCGGCACGTCAGCGGTCGTACGGAGACCGAGTTCGCCGTCAACGCCGCACGGCAGCACACCCTCGCCGCCCAGCCGGACGGCCAGAAGGATCCGATCTGGATCCAGTACTCGCCGAGCCGCGCTCTGGTCCACGGCGTCGATCGGGACGACCCCGACATGCACAAGCGGATGCGCAAGGCCGGCTTCGTCTGGTCCGGCGGCGCCCAGGCGTACGTCACCACGGCCAACACCCGCCCGGTGACCCGCGCCCTGGCCGTCGACACCCTCGTTCGAGGGTTCGCTGACGACGGCCGCCAGATTGAAGTCCGTCGCGACGAAGACCGGCTCCGTGCTCCCAACGCCCCGCACGACCCCGCCTCGGCGGGTGTACCCGAGGACGCCCCGCACGTCGACGTGCCGGAAGCGTCCGCCGACCGCGACCAGGGGGACGAGCCGAACACCCTTGAGGTGACGGCCCCGACCGACGTCGACGAGCAGCAGCAGGATGCCCCGGGGACGGCTTCGGAGACCGACGAGTCCGGCGACGAGCCGGATGCCCCGTACGGGGACGAGGGCAAGACGTACGTCCAGGCGAAGGATGAGATCGCCGCCCTGCAGGGCGAATGGAACGGCACCAGCCTCGCTCGTGACCTGGCCAACGGCCAGGACCGGCCGCTCACGGCAGAACTCAACACCGGCTTCCGCCGCCTCGCGGCCACCACGGGCATCCGCCAGCGCGTCCAGGCCAGCCGCGAACTGCAGCGCTCCGCGGAAGCCATCCTCGCCACGCTCGACGACGAGCCGGGACGCGACCCGTACGGCAAGGGCCGCCCCGTCCTCGAAGCGATCCGCGACCGCGCCGGGCGCCACGGGCAGCGGCTGGACGCCACCCTGAAGAGCCGCCGCGACAACAAGAAGGAGCGCCCGGCCAAGCCCGCCGCCGCGCCCGCCACGCCGGGGGCGGATAATCAGTCCGCCCCCGACACCACCACCACGGGAGACAACAGCAGTGGCAGTGAACAAGCTCGGGCGGATCGCCAGGAAGCACTGGGAGACGTTCCGGCCAGCGGCGTACGCGGAGCTGGGGACGGAGGAGGAGAAGGAGACCTTCTTCGCGACTCTCGGGATGCTGGCGAGTCAGGAGATCACGACCCGGACGCAGCAGATTCTGAAGGGTCAGACAAGCGAGAAGTTCGTGGACCGGGTGGCGGCCAGGACGCAGGCAATGCAGCAAGCCCGCGAACAGGTGATGGCCGAGCAGATCTTCCTGCCGGCCGAGCCCGGGATGGAGAACGCCGAGCTTCCGGATCACGGCAGGCTGTAGCTGCACCGTCCTTCCGCCCGAAGTCCCAGAAGGATCTGGCTCCTTCGGGTGAGAAGGCCAGAGCCCGCGCGAACGTCGCGGCCGTCACGACACTCCGGCAGATCCAGGCCGAGAACCGGCCGGCGACGCCGGAAGAACAGAAGATCCTGGCCCGCTGGTCCGGCTGGGGCGCCCTCCCGATCGTCCTGGCCGACAAGCCGGAGCCGACGGACGGCGCGTTCCGGGACGCCGACGGCAACCCCGACCCCGCCAAGTACGCCCGCGCCCTGAAGAAGTGGGAGTCGTTCGCCACAGAGCGGGCGACCGTGCGGGAACTCCTCAACGACGAGGAGTGGAACGCCGCCAAGGCGAACACGCTCAACGCGCACTACACGGACTCTGAGTTCGTACAGCCGCTGTGGCACCTGGTGCGCGAGCTCGGGTTCAACGGCGGCAACGTCCTGGAGCCGGGCTCGGGCTCCGGCAACTTCATCGGCGCCGCCCCCGAGAACGCGCGGATGACCGGCATCGAGCTGGATCCGACCACCGCGGCAATCTCCCAGCTCCTCTACCCGGACGCCCGGATCATCAACGACTCGTTCGGCGACGTCCGCATGCCCAACGGGCACTTCGACATGGCGATCGGCAACGTGCCGTTCGGCCGGTTCCCCATGTACGACGAGCAGGTCAACCCCGACCTGAAGCACTCGATCCACGACACGTTCATCCTCAAGAGCCTGAAGAAGGTCCGCCCCGGCGGCCTCGTCGCACTCGTCACCAGCCGCTACACGATGGACGGCGAGGACGAGACTGCGCGTCGCCAGATGTCCTACATGGCCGACCTGGTCGGTGCGGTCCGTCTCCCGGCCGGCGCACACCAGGACGCGGCCGGTACCGGTGTCGTGACCGACATCCTCGTCTTCCGCCGACGCTTCGACGACGAGCACACACACAACATCGACATGTCGTGGGTGCGGTCGTCGAAGACGAACGTCAACGGCCACGAGATCGCCGTCAACGACTACTTCCAGCAGAACCCGCGGAACATCCTCGGTGAGCTCACCACGGGGCACGGCCAATTCTCCGACCACGACCTGACCGTGATCGGAGACAAGAACACCACCGGCCCCGCCCTTAAGGCCGCACTGGAACGCATACGCAGCAGCTCGTTCGGCGGGCAGCGCGAGGGCCGCATGCGGTATGTGCCCGAGATCAACGCTGTCGAGCGGAACCTCGAACTCGCGGGTGAGAAGCACGAAGGCTCCGTCGTCATTCTCTCGGACGGCAGGTTCACCCAGGTCGAAGACGGCGCGGTCGTCCCGCTCGACGTCCACCCGACCCAGCAGGAGCAGCTGCGCAAGCTGGTCGGCCTGCGCGACCTGACCAACCGCCTCCTCCGGCTCGAAGGCTCCACCCGCGAAACCGGCGAGACCGACCAGATGCGGGCCGTGCGCCGCGAGCTGAACGAGGCGTACGACGCCTACGTTGCTCAGCACGGTCCGATCGACAAGCCGGGCCAGACCCGGTTCTTCAGCCCCCAGGAGGCGAAGGACCGGGCGAAGGCCGAAGGCCTCAAGGACGTACCGGCCGCGTGGAAGCAGCCGGCCGCGATGCAGTTGTTCGAGGACGACCCGGCCAGCGCCGTGGTGTTCGGCCTCGACAAGTGGGACGACACCGCGAAGTCCGCCAAGAAGGCTGACATCTTCACCCAGCGGGTGCTCGCGCCCCGCGAGATCGCCGACCGGGCCGACAGCCCCGAGCAGGCCATCGCCCTCGCGCAGGAACTCGACGGCGGCGAACTCCACCTGCCGACGATCGCCCGCCTGCTCGGTCGTACGGACCTGGTGGCGCTGCGGGAGGAAATCGGCCCGCTCGCGTTCGACGAGCCCGGCACCAACCGGCTCGTCTCCCGCGGCGAGTACCTGTCCGGGAACGTCCGAGAGAAACTGGCCCTCGCCGAAGCGGCGGCCAGCGCCGACCCGAGGTTCGGGGCGAACGTCGCCGCCCTGAAGAACGTCATCCCCCGCGATCTCGACCCGTCCGAGATCAAGGTCAAGATGGGCGCCCCGTGGATTCCAGAGACGGACATCACGGCGTTCCTCCAGCACATCCTCGGCACGAAGAACGTCCGCGCCGAGCACGGTGGCGGCTCCGTGTGGGAGGTCGAGGGCCCCCGTACCGGCATCGCCGCAACCTCCGACTGGGGCACCAAGGCCAAGCCCGCCCCGGATGTCGCGAAGGCGCTCCTCGAACAGCGCACCATCACCGTCACCCGCACTACCGAGGTCGGCGGCAAGAAGGTCACCGTCACCGACGACGACGCGACCAGCGAGGCCCAGGCCAAGGCCAAGGAGATGGCCGACCGGTTCTCCGAGTGGGTGTGGGAGAACCCGGAGCGCTCCCAGCGCCTAGCCCGGGTCTACAACGACAAGTTCAACAACCTGGTGATGCGGGAGTTCGACGACTCCCCGCTGGCCCTGCCCGGCGCAAACGCCGAGTGGACCATGCGGCCGCACCAGAACGCGGCGATCCGCCGGATCGTCAGCGAGAAGTCGGTGCTGCTCGCCCACGTCGTCGGCGCGGGCAAGACGGCGACGATGGTCGCGGGTACCCAGGAGCTCCGCCGTACCGGCCTGGCCCGTAAGCCCGCCATCGTCGTCCCGAACCACATGCTCGGGCAGTTCCGGCGCGAGTACCTGGAGCTGTACCCCGACGCCAAGCTGCTCACCGCCTCCTCCGCGGACCTCACCGGCAAGAAGCGCCGCCGGTTCGTCGCCAAGGCCGCGACGGGCGAGTGGGACGCCGTCATCCTCACGCAGGGCGCCTTCGAGCGGATCCCCATGCGCGTGGAAGCCCAAGAGGCCTACATGCGGCAGGAGCTCGACAAGCTCTCCGCGGCGATCGAGAACGCCAAGGCCCGGTCGGGCCAGTCGCTCACCCTCAAACGCCTCCAGGAGACCCTCAAACGCAACGAGGAGAAGCTGAAGCAGAAGCTGGCCACGAAGAAGGACCAGGGTGCGGTCAGCTTCGAAGACACCGGCATCGACTACCTGATGGTCGACGAGGCCCACGGCTACAAGAACCTGGCCACTGCCTCGCACATCGAGGGTGCCGCCATCGCCGGGTCCGCGCGGGCCTCCGACCTTCACATGAAGATCGAGTACCTGCGGGAGCACAACGAGAGCGGACGCGTCGTCACCCTGGCCACGGGCACGCCGATCGCGAACTCGGTGACCGAGGCGTACATCATGCAGCGCTTCCTGCGCCCGGACATCCTCGAAGCCGCCGGCGTCGACGACTTCGACTCCTGGGCCGCCACGTTCGGCGAGATCGTCCAGAACCTGGAGTTGGCCCCCGACGGGTCCGGCTTCCGGATGAAGGCCCGGTTCGCCCGCTTCCACAACGCGGCCGAGCTGCTGCGCATGTACCGGCTCGCCGTCGACGTGCAGACCGCCAAGGACCTCAACCTGCCCACCCCGAAGGTGCGCGAGGGCGCGGACGGCAAGCGCGGCGAGGTCGTCACGGTGCCGATCTCGGCCGAGCAGAAAGCATTCGTCACCGCGCTGCCCAATCAGGAGTGGGTCCGCAAGCAGGGGGGAGTGCTCAAGGCGATCGGCCTGGCCTCCCGTGCCGCGATCGACATGAGGCTCGTCGGCGGCGACGGCGAGGAAGGCGGCAAGATCGCCGCCGCCGTCGGGAAGATCGCCGAGATCTACGCGGAGAACAAGGACCGGGTCTACCCGGTCTCCGACGAGGACCTCACCCCGCAGAAGCTTCCCGGCTCTCTCCAGATCGTCTTCATGGATGCGGGCACGCCCGGGTCGACGGCGAAGAACGCGTGGGACGCCTACGCGCACATGAAGGAGGAGCTCGTCGCGGCCGGGGTCCCGGCCAACAAGGTCCGCTTCATCCACGAGGCGAAGACGGACAAGGCCAAGGCGAAGCTGTTCGAGGACGCCCGCAACGGCCGGATCGCGGTGCTCATCGGCTCCACGGAGAAGATGGGCACGGGCACCAACATCCAGGCGCGTGCCGTCGCCCTGCACCACATGGACTTCCCGTGGCGGCCGGCTGACATGGCGCAGCGCGAGGGCCGTATCGAGCGGCAGGGCAACCTGAACATGCCGGGGATTCCCGGCACCGCGGACGACGTCCGGATCATCTCGTACGTCACCGAGGAGACGTTCGATGCCTTCAAGCTCGGCACTCTGGAGCGCAAGGCCGGGTTCATCGCGCAGATGGACCGCAAGGACTTCGACGCGCGCGAGATGGAGGACATCGGCGACATCGCCGTGTCGTTCGGCCAGATGAAGGCCATCGCCACCGGCGACATGACCGTCATGGACTACGCCCAGGCGGGCGCCGACGTCGTCGACCTGCAGCGTCTGGACCGGAGTTGGCACCGGGACCAGGACACCCGCCGTCGTACGGTCCAGGCGGCCGACGGCATCATCGCCGACCTCGCCGCGGTGCTGCCCGCCTGGCGGGATGCCCTGGACCGTCGCGAGGACGTCACCGGCGACAACTTCCGTATCCGGCTTGGCGACAACGAGTTCGACCAGCGGGCCGACGTCTACGACGAACTGGCCCAGAAGGTCCGGGATGCCGCCCGGAACATGCGGCTGCAGGACGGCGCCCGGGTGCCGCTCGGTTGGCTCGGCGGGCACGACTTCCACGCCGAAATCGGCCACGACCAGTTCGGCAACCGCGTCGTCAAGCTCCGCTTCGACTGGCCGAACTGGGAGCACCCGGCCGAGCCGGACACCCGCGGCGTCTACACGCCCAGCCAGCTCGACGACGCGTCCGGGCGCGGCCTCCTCGCCTCCCTGGAACGTCGCCTGGCCAACCTCGACGACGCCATCGCCGACGCCGAGCAGAGCCTGGAGGTTGCGCAGGACGAGCGGGCCCGCGCCAAGCGCGGCTTGGGCGGTACCTCGCCGTACGGCGAGCGCCTGCGCTCCAAGGAGCGCCGTGTCGCGTTGCTGTCGAACCTGATCACCGCGAACGAGAAGCTGAAGGCCTACAAGGGCCGCGAGGTCGACCCGAACGACGAGGGCTACCTCAAGGCTCAGCAGCGAGTGGCCGAGTTGAAGAGCGATCTCGGCATCGAGGACCGTCGTGAGGAGGAGATCGACGAGGTTGCCGCGGCCGCCGCTCTGAACGCGGTCAACGACTCCGTCACCCTGGACGCGGAGGACGTGGAGCGCGAGCTCGCCGAGCTCCGGCCGGAGGGCGCTGCTCGTACGCCCCGCGCCTGGTCCGGTACGTCCACGGTGAACGAGCGGGGCGAGTCCTCGAGGACCGGCGCAGCCGGCACGGTGACCTTGGACCGCGATCAGGTCGACGAGGACTTGCAGGACATCCGTCCCGCCGGGGGCGGCACCGGCTCCGGCGGTAGCTCCGAGCCGCCGAACGGACAGGGGCCTGAGGTCCCGCAGGGCGACGACGGTGACGAGACCCCGGAGCCGCCCGTCGGCGCGGACAGCCCCCGGGCCATGTCCCCGGAGGCCCTGCAGGCGGAGATCGTGGCGCTCATCGAGCACGAGATGACGCACGGCCCTCTCACGGGTGCCGCGAAGACCCGGCTGACGACGCTGGAGGCGGAGAAGGACCGTCGGGCCGGGAAGCGCCCGGAGCGGGAGCCCGCCAAGAAGCCGGCGCCGCAGCGCAGCGGCCCCGGCGGCAACTGGGCAGACCTGACCCGCGACCAGGTCGAAGGCGAAGGTGGCGAGGACGACGGCCTGTTCTCCACGCCGGCCGCCCCGGCTGGCCCGAGCACGGCGGCCGACCCGAACAACCCGCTGGACCGGCCCGACGATGTCTTCGGCACCCCAGACATGTTCGCCGACGCCGAAGGTCGTGACACCAGCGATCTGCAGGACGCTGAGCTCCGCCGAGCGGACCAGCTCCAGCAGGGCGACCGGTTCACCGACGCCGACGGGCGTACGCACACCGTGGCCGAACCGCCGAACAAGACGGGCCGCGGCCGCGTCCGCGTCGTCACGCAGGAGGGCACCGAGCTCTTCTACCGTCCGGCGGACGAGTTCCGGCTCGGTGGTCCCGAGCAGGACGCGAACACCCCCGCTCCCGACGAGCAGCAGGCCCCCGCGCCGCGCGCCGACGACTCCGAGACCGCCGCGCCTGCCGCACCTGAGCCGGTCGACAGCGAGGAGAACCCGTCTACCGCCGACCGGAACGAATCCCCCTCCCCGGCAGAGCCTTCCCCGGGAGCAGGGACAGGCTCTGCCGCCCACCAGTGGAAGCTGAACGACTGGGCGGTCACCCCGAACGGTGAAGGCCGCGTGATCCTCGCCGAGGACGGGGAGGTCATTGTCCTCGACGGCGGCGGAGCGCCGCGGACGTACGAGCCCCGTCAGTTGTCCCTGCCCGGTGAGACGCGCACTGCCGAACACGACGCTCCCACCGCGCAGGAGGCAGCCCGCCAGGAGAAGCGGCAGCGCGATCTGGAGTCGGCGCAGTCGCCGGAGGGCCTGAAGCTCTTCTACGGTGCCCGGCTGGCCAGCCTGGACCTGGAAGAAGGCCACGGCCTGGTGCTCGACGACGACGGCAACGTGCTGGGGTGGATCCGGCGCCGCGGCAACACCTGGCTGGGGCAGGACGCCCGCGGTGGACTTTCCCGCCGTGGGTCGAAGGAGTCCGCCGCTGATCCGCTGCTCGCTCCCCGAGAGGCCGCCCAGGAGGTCGACGCTGGACGGAATGACGACGGGGACATGCCCGTCCCTCTGAAGGACAAGTCGTGGCGGCACCTGCGGCCCGAGGAGGGCAACGATCCGGTCTGGTACTCCGACTTCAGCGAGGCGCAGCGCGAGGAGTTCTTCCGTCTCGTCAAGGAGTGGGAGAAGTCCTCTGACTCCGAGCTGAGCGAAGCCGCCAAGCGCTGGAGCTACGGGCTGAACTACCGGCAAATGCGCCGCCTTGCCGATGAGTTCACCGCAGTCGCGAACGACGCCGACACCTCTACCCCCGAAGGCCGCCGTCGGCAGGGCGTTCTCAAGCGGACTGCCGACAAACTCCACGGGCAGGCCGAACGTGCCTGGTTCGGGTGGCAGTCCGTTCCCCCGCCGGGCGAGACGGACATTCCACGTGACCTAGACCCGGACTGGGTCCCGTACGGGCACCGTGGGACCGCGGGCGAGCAGTCGGGCGCCGAGCCGGCCTCCGTCGAGCTCGACGCTCAGCAGGTCCGCAACGACCTCGCGGGGCTGAACGGTGACGCCTCCAACCCGCCCTCGAACAGTGGTGGCCACCGTTGGGGCGCCGGGGACGCCGTGATCACGCCGGGCGGAGAGCGCGGCACTCTGGTCCGCCCTCCACTGGGCAGCGCCGCGATGGTCCGTCTTGATGACGGCGGCTACGAGTCCCACCCGCTTGCAGTGCTGACGCCGGTTGGGCCAGCGTCGGAAGAACCCACGGGCCTTCCGGATGACCTGGATTCGCAGTGGCGTGCTCTTGCCGACCTGGCACCCGATGCTCCTGCTCTCATCACCGCCAGGGGCAACCTGCGGCAGGCAGCGGAAGCCCTCGCCGCTGGAGACCAGGAAGCGGCATCCGACAACCTGGGCACGGCCGCCCGCAGCATGTGGCCGTTCCACGGCGGCGACTCGTCCGACTGGGATGCCGCTGAGCGTGCCTTCTCCATCGCAGCAGACCACGCAGCCGCTCGCCTGATTCCGCTCCGCGAGGGGGAGCGCCTGGCGACGTACGGGGAGCTGAAGAAGGGCGACATCGTCCGCCAGCCGGGTTCGGAGGAGTATCACCGCGTCAACGAAGACGCTCGCTCTCGGGGCAGGGACTTCGAGACGTGGTTCGAATACGGCGCTGTTGTCAGCGAGGACGGGCTCGGCGGCGGGTTCGGCTTCATGCCGACTGCCCACAGCATGATCGTGGCTGACGAGAACTCCCCCGCGGTCGGGGAGTACATCGCCGGGGAGGAGAGGAAGCTCGCCGACGAGCGGGCGAAGAAGGAGCAGGTCGCCGCTGAGCGGGAGGCGCGGCGGCAGGAAGCGGCGCGGGCCCGCAATGACGAACTCCTGGCGCAGGCCGAGGGCGATGCGGTCGAGCCAGGCGCCCTGAGCAAGGGTGACCGGATCACCGTGCACGAGGGCCGCAACAACCGGGGGCAAGTGGTCACCGTGTCCGGCCGTCTGCTCGCCGAGCCGGAGACAGGCACCGCGACCCGTGACGGCAAGAGGGTGCCGTCGTGGCGCCTGTACGTTGGTGAGGAGGGCGACGAACTGCGGCCCGGCACCATGTACACCATCGAGCGCGGCGAACGCGTGGCACGTCACAGCGACACGACGCCGGCCTCCGCCGTCCCCGGTGAGGGCGGCCAGACGCAGCCGGATGTGGACACGTCCGACGACTTTGCGGCGCTGCGGTCCCGCTACGGCGGCGACATGGTTCCCGCGTCGGACATCAAGCGCGGCGACTGGGTGCACACCGTTTCCGCGGACCCCGCCTACAACGAGCCCATGCACATGGTGGGGCGCGTCATTGGCGTCACGCCGGTGCTCAGCAACGGTCAGGTCCGCATCGAGGTCGAGTCGCACGTCACGCTCAGCGGTAAGGATGCCGTCCGAACCGAGTTCGCGATGTTCCACGCGACGACGATGGTGGAGCGGTTGCCGGAGGGCAACCCGGGGCGCGAGGACTCCTCTGACCTGGAGCGCCGGATCAAGGATGCTGACGAACAGCGCCTTGCGGCCAAGGTGCGCGTGCCGGCGGGCTGGCAGGCCGTGGACGGCGACCGGGTCGAGCCCCGGGCCGGGGACCGCTTCCGGATCGCCCTGCGCAGAGGCACTCTCCAGGACCGCAAGTACATGAACGTCACCGTGGAGCGCCCGGCCGAACGAGAGGGCTACTGGCGGGTCAAGGGCCAGCCGCGGAGCTTCCACCCGAGCGACATCGTGGCCATTCCTGAGGGCGCCGAAGTGCCGTACCGGGACGACAACGCTCCTGAGACCGGCAAGCCGAACGCGGACGCCCTGGAACCGGCGGACCGCTTCTACACCGACGTACCCGACTGGGCCAACGACCTCGGAGACGACGTCTGGCTGGACAAGCCGAAGAAGAGCACCGCGCCCCGAAACATCTACGTCAACGGCAATATCGAGGGTCTTCTCTCGAAGCACAACAAGAGCAAGGGAGGCAAGTACTACTGGTGGCGGCCGTCTTCACACCGCTTGACCTCCGAGAAGCGATTCGACACACCCGAGGAAGCGGCGCGCGACTTCGCTCGCGAGATGCGGGAGCGAGGCCTGCCCAGCCTGAGCGTCCCTCAGGACAACGACGCGGCGGGTCGCGAGGAGCGAGACGACAGCGGTGACGCCAACGACCAAGCGCAGGATCGGGAGGACGAGCGCGAGGCGAACGAAGCCGACTCGGACCGGGAGAACCGCGACAACCGGGATCGTGATGGTGCGCCGGACGAGACAAGTGGCGACGAGGACAGCGGTGCACCCGACTCGGACATGGGCCGCGACGACGAGGACGACGACGGCACCTTGGAGGGGGACGCCGAAGAGGAGGCGGACGACCGCGACGGCCGTCGGCGCCGCCGGAACCGTCGTGACCGCAACCGGCCGGGCGGAGGCGGTCCGGGCCGCCCTCGGCTCCCGCACATCCCGGAGCGCGACAACCGCGGCCTCCAGGACGATGACGACTCCAGCGACCTCGACGAGCTGCGGGGCGCATACCGCTCGGGCCGCAACCTGCCGGCCAGTATGGACACCCCGGAGCACCGGGACTTCCTGCGGCGTCTCGCCGACAATCCGACGCTGACGCAATCCGCGGGCGGCGGCCTGGTGATGTGGACAGACGATCACGAGGCCCTGGCCGAGGGCCAGCCCGCCCTCTGGTACTTCGCCCACGCCCGTACCGGGGCCGGGTTCGGCGGTGCGGGCAACACCGCGGTGAGCGCGTACAGCGCTGTCCGCGCCCGCGAGCTCGCCAACCGGTACGAGCGGCTGGTCGACGCCGACGGTACGCCGTTCTCCTGGAACGGTGATCTCGACGCGGCTGCCGTTCGCGGGTGGCGTGACGGGCAGGGCCGCAACCTGGTCGAGGCGATGCGCGCTGTTCGGGACTCCTTCGAGGCCGATGAGGTCCGCGAGGAGCGCTCCGCGCTTCCGGAGGATCTGTCGATCCTGTCGGACCTCGAACTTGAGTCGTTTCCGCACCAGGGCTTCAACGCCGAGGACTGGGGGCGCTACGCCGCCGAGATGGATCTCCGGTTCCCGCCGGCGGACCAGCTTCGTGACGTTCTGCCGCTGGAGCCTCCGGCGACGGAGGAGGAGCGCGAGGCCGAGAACAAGGCGATGGACGAGGCCCTGGGCTTCGGCGAGTTGGATGTCGCTCAGGAGATTGTCCGTCCCAAGCGCCTGTCGAAGGACCAGCAGCTTCGCGACGAGTACCAGGTGTGGCACGAGGAGCGTCGGAACCGGGCCGACAACGCGATGCGTGGCGGTTCGATGCTCAACAAGGAGGGACAGCGCAAGGGGTACACCGAGGACGACGTCTTCAACGGCGGGTTCCTGTCCGCCAACGACGCCTGGCGCCGGTACGCGTCCGAGGAGCTGGTCGAGTGGTTCGACCAGAACGGCGGCCGTGTCACCTACAACCAGTTCCGCGAGCAGAAGCGGCAGTCCGAGCGCCTCGACCGGTGGGAGTGGGAGGAGCAGCAGCGGACCGCTTCCGGCGAGTCCGGGGCTGACTCTCCTGCGGTTGCGGAGGACACCGACGTCGACGAGCCGGAGGTGGAGGCCGACACGTTCGACGCGTCGAAGCCCCGCTTCAACGACATCGCTGCCCTCCGCGAGCACTTGCGCGCTGGCGAACTCGACCGACCTGGTCCCCGCGGCAACTGGGACATGCGGCAGCGCCTGGACGAGGTGATCGCGAGTAAGAAGCTGGAAATGAGCCCCGGTGGCCGCCTGGCGATCGGTCCTTTCAAGCACAGCAACCGCCGTGGTCTGCAGTGGCGCATCCTGGCACCTGGGTCGATGGAGACGCTGTTCGACCCGTCCGGCGTCAGCCGGGCGGAAGCCGTCGCCTACACCGAGGCTCTGGAGGGTGTCCGGGACCGTGACGGCAACCCGTTCCCGTGGGACGCCCCCGATGCCCCGGCGCGGGCCCGCGCTTTCCGCGGCCCTGACGGCGAGAATTTCGCTGTCGCTGTGGCCAAGGCGTTCATGGACAAGTTCGACGAAGAGGATCGAATCTACGAGCGTACGCGGGCTCGGCTGCTGCTCGACGACGAGGATCAGCTCGACGTGTATTACCCGGCTTGGCGCCAGCGTCAGGAGCAGGACGGCTACACCATCCCCGTCTACGGCCCGTTCGACGTGCAGGTCGGCGACGACGTCGCCACCGTCGAGGCTGAGCCATTCGGCGACGTCCGCATCGAGCGCGGCATCATCGCCGACGAACACCCTGCCTTCCTCACTCGTACCTCCGTGGGCGGTGGAACCGACTTCCCTCTGGGTGTACTGGGCGACTACACCGCCGACACGAAGCACGACGGCGACAGCGGCAGGTACGACCTCAACGGCAACAAGGTGGATAACCTCTACGGTTTCGGGAAGCCCCTGACCTTGGTGGACGACCCGGTCCGGGCGCGAGCCATGCGCCGCCCACGTCCGGGTGAGGTTGCGCCTGAGCCGGCTACCGGGCGGGATGAGGACACCTCCGTGCCCGCGACGTCCCAGACACCGGAGGCCGTGCCGACTTCGGACGTCGTCGTGCCGGAGGAGCGGCCCGCGCCGGAGCCGATCGGTGGCCGTATCGCGGAGTGGGTGAGCGTCAGCGATCTCGCGCTCGGTGACGTGGTCCGTATCGAGGGCACCACCCGTGCGGGCAAGCCGCGCGCCCTGTCCGGGTACGTCATCCAGGCGCCGCAGCGCAAGGCGGTGTCCCGCAAGGGACGCAGCACAGAGATGTTCATGACGCTCGTCTCGGAGACCCGCGACGGCAGCAGCGGTGACCGCTCCCCGGTGTGGACACCCCTCGACGCCTCGGCCGCCCGCGCCACGGGCGAGCCTGACAACGAGAGGGCGGACAACTCGCTCGTCACTGGCGCGGAAGGCGACGTTCTCTCCGGGGAAATTTCGGACCGTATTGCCGCAGACGTGTCGGGGCGCGGTATGTTCCCCGGCAGCCTCGTGCAGAACGACGACGGCCGTGACGGCGTGGTCACCGGCGCGAACTCCTCGACGGTGTCGGTACGTTGGGGCGACGACAAGGAGGAGTCGGGCCTTGCCCCGTCTTCATTGACCGTCACCGACGGCGGGGCGGCCCGCCCCGCAGGCTGGACGCCCGAGGGGCAGAGGCTGCGGGACGGCCACGTCGTCAGCGACCCGGCCGGCACTCTCCTCGGCACGGTCGAGGAGATCGACGGCGACACCGCGCAGGTCGCCACCCGCGAGGGCATCAAGCCGATCCCGGTGACCGACCTGCGAGCGGTCGGCGAAGTGCGCGACACCACCCCGCCGGACCTCATCGGGGACGCCACGCTTGACCCGACCACGGTCGGCGACCTCAACGTGGGCGACACCTTCCTCCGTGACACCTTGGAGAACGGGCCCCGGGCTGTGACCGTGCTGTCCCGGGAGGATGACGGGGACCGGGTACGGCTCGACCTCGCCAACGTTCGCACGGGCGAGGTGGAGCACCTGGACACCACGGCCGACCACCCAGTGGTGCGCCTTGTCGGCCAGGATGGGCAGGCGCTGCCCGCGGCCGACGAGGACGACGTGGACCTGAGCGTGCTCGAAGAGCCGCAGTCGGTCGACCCGGTCATCGGTGACACCGTGGACCCGCAGCTCTCCCCGGAGGAGCGGGACGCCATCGCCGACCACGGCGCCGCGCCCGCGGACGACCCGGGCGTGCAGCAGGCCGTGACCCGTATCGGGCAGGACCTGCCCGTCACTTCGGGACAGGCCGCCGGTCTGGCTGACGCGCTGCGCGCCACTTCGACCCCGGACACTGCGGACGGGCGCGCGGCCCGCCGCGCCGCTGCCCACCTGGACGAGGCCGTCGGCCGTACCGGCGGCGACAGCGACGCCCGTCCGACGCAGGGCACGGTCAACGACCTCGGGGTCGGCGACACGATCGCTCTGCCCGACGAGGACGACGCGAACAACGTCTCCGCGTACACGGTCATCGGGATCGACGATCTCCTCGGCGGGGTGCGGCAGGTGACGGTGCGGGACTCCGCCGGTGCCACGCACTCCCGCACCCTGCCCGGGGATCAGCCGCTGTGGCAGCTCCCCGAACTGCCTGATGCGGAAGGCGCGGACGCTCCGCGTCGTGACCCGAACCCGGCGCCGTCCGCCGACGACATCGTGGCCGGGCACCCCAACCGGGTGGCCCGCGCCGTCGTCGACTCGGCCATCGCAGGAACCGAGCCCGCGGGCAGCATCCACCAGTTGCGGCAGCAGGTCGCCGAGCGGGTCACCAGCGAGACGCTGCTGGTGCCCATGCAGCAGGCCCGGCAGGACGCGGTCGACGCCCTCAACGCGGCCGGGATCAGCGGCCCGGAGCGGTCGCAGGTCTTCAAGCGGCTCAAGGCCGAGCGGCTGCGCGCCCGCGCGGCCGCGGTCCGGGCGGTGCTGCGCACCATCAACGACCTGGAGCCACTCGACGGTGAGAGCGAGCAGGACACGGCGAACCGTGCCGCGGACCTGCTGCGGATGATCCCGGATCAGATCGGAGCCCCGGCCGCCCGCCGGGACGGTACCGGCGAGACCGGGGAGAGCATCGCCCGGCATGTCGACGACGCTCTGATGGCGCTCGCCCGGCAGGCCTTCGGCGACGGTCTGAGCGACGAGGACGCGATGCGGCTGGGGCGTGTCCTGGCCGGTCGTATGGATGCGACCCGGCAGGCGACCGCCCAACGGATCGTCCGGCACTTGCCTCCCGCGACGCAGCAGCGAGTGCTTCCGCAGGTCCTCGCACTACTCATGCGAATCGGCCGCCGCATCGTCGCCATGGTGCAGGCCTTGCTGCGGGCCGCGCGCCAGGCGTGGAACTCGGAGGCCTTCCGCAGATTCCGTGAGCGCCTGGTGGCCCGGGTGAGGTCGTGGCCGGAGTCGCGGCGGCTGCACCGTATCGCCCAAGCCGCTGATCTCCCTGTCCCCGGCGACGGGGAAGGTCTCGGTGAGCGCATCGCGCACTGGGCGCGGCTCATGCCGGCCCCCGGCCGTTTCGGGCAGGCGTCTCGGCGGTCCCGCTGGTACCAGCCCACGACGCGCCGCGCCCTGGCCGCCGGAGAACTCCCGGCCGTACAGGACGGGATGCGCTGGGCGCCGGACCGGGCTGCGGACCGTGGCCCCGGTGCCACCGCGATGCGGCACCTTGCCGCGCTGCGCGCCGCCGGCGTCGACATGGACCAGGAGATCAACGCCCGGCTCGCGGGCGCGCTCCCGGATCTCGGCGACGACCCGCACACCAACCTGCGCCTGGCAGCCGCGTACGCGGACACGACCGAGCGGAGGGCCCGGGACCTGGCCGCCCATCCCGTCGGCCACAGCGTGAACCCGGACTACGTGCTGGAGTTGGCGGCCGCGCGTGCCGAAGCTGCCGACGCCCGTGTGCAGGCGGACCGGATGCGTGCCGCGTACACGACCGCGCTGCCCGACGTCGTCGCCGACGCGTTGGCGTCGGTGCGGGAGATGGGTCCCGGCGGCTCGTCGGCGCTGATCGTGTCTCCGGGCAGCGACAGCGACGCCGCCCGCGCGCTGAACGACGTGCAGCGGTTCATCCCGAGGGACTGGCTGGCCCCGACGGACCGGCGTCTCGTGCACGCACGGGACGCGGAGTCGGGCGGCTACGAACCGCACAGCCGGACAGTGTCCGTCGCCGACCTCGGCGACGGAGGCCTCGGAACGGCCGCGTACGCCCTCTTGGCGCACCTTCAGCAGGCGCAGCCGGACCTTCTGGCCGCCCAGGAGGTATACCGGTACGCCCGCACTCACACGGGCCGGATCGCTGCTCGCCGCTCCAGCGTCGATGAGCTGTTCGCGCGGCTGTTCAGCAACTCGGAGTCGGGCCGGGCGGACGTGGTCCTGCCGCGGGCCCTGCTGTCCCTGTTCAACGGCGACTGGTACGAGGACGACGACCTTCGGGCGTTCCTCCTCGGCCTGCTCGCCACCCGATAGAAGGAGGAGGCCCGCATGTTGGCGACCGGAGTTCTCGAGGACGGTTGCCCCTACCAGGTCGAGATCACCGGCCGGGCCGACCGGCCGGTGATCGGCTCGGCCCGGATCCGGGCGCTGGTCGAGCAGTACACGGGGAAGCCGGTGTTACTCAGCCCGGTCGGGCCCCGCCGGGAACTGGACCCTGGCGACCCGCAGGCCGTGCTCGCGCTGCTACGTCAGCGAACCCACCTGGTCGAGCAAGGCGGTTGAGGGCCGGGGCGCGGCTGGCCGGGACACAAGCCGACCGTGCCCTTCACCCTCCCCGCCGTGACCACTACTCGATTCGCGTTCTCCATCAAGGCCCTGCCCGCGCAACCAGCCAGCGGGGCGCCGCCGGGCCCGCCCGCCCCCTCCGACGAACTCCAGCCGCCATCACACGACGACTCCCGGCCGTGGGCCGGAGACCCGTACGACGAGGGCGACGAGAGCGATCCGGCCAGTGCGTTCGCCGCATTCACCGGCAAGGACGGCGAGGAGGCCTGGCTGGACCGTGCCCCGGACGGCACAGTCACGGGCTGGGTGCGGGACGCGACCGGTCAGGTGTGGCGGTACAGCGACGAAGGCGCCTGGGCTCTCGACGTCGACGGCGCGCAGATGCAGCGCATCAGTACGCAGCCCGGCTCAAGCGACCCGGGCGCAGACCAGACGGGCGCTCCCGGCGGGCAGGAAGACCCGGCCGGGAGCGAGGCGACGGACCCGTACGCCGCCGACCCCGCGGCCGCGGAGACCACCGACTCCGAGGACGATCCCTTCGTCGACGCCGACGAGGAGGACGAGCTGACGGAGTCGGCGGAGGCGGACCCGGATATGGAAGAGTCCCCTGACGAGGAGGACGACGAGGACGGCGATGCGCCGTTCCCCGGGGCCCGTAAGCCCAAGAAGGGAGGCAAGTAGGTGGCAATGGATCGCGTCACGGTGCTCGCCGTGGCCGCCCAGGCTCACGCTGCGGTTGCGGCTGGCAAGACAGAGGAGGACTGCCCCTACGACGCCAACGGCGGGCCCGAGCAGCGCTTCAGGGCCCGCTACTGGAAGCTCGCCTTCGAGGAGGCCGAGAAGGCCCAGGAGGACAGCGCGGGACGGTAAGGCCCCGGCGGGGGCACGGTGCGCGGGTTTGATCACCCCGCGCCCTGGAGGTCCCCGCCGTGCCGAGCCCCCCACCCCGTAAGCCGTCTATTCGTCACGGCACCGCACGAGCGATCTTCGCCGTCACGGGTGTTGTCGACGAGGTCAGTGACCTCATCCTCCCGGGAGCGTTCACCAGAACGCTGGCGACCCGACGGGTGAAGACGGTCTTCCACCACGAGTGGAAAGACCCTATCGGGGTCGTTCTGGAGATCGAGGAGTGGCAGCCCGGAGACCCGCGCTTCGCGACGATCCCCGGTGGCGCTGTCTGGCCCAAGGAGGCCGGCGCGCTGGTTGCTCTCGTCCAGTTCAACATGCGCACCGCCCGCGGCCGCGACGTGTATGAGCAGGTCCGGCAGTGGCACGAGCACGGTGAAGCGCAGTTCTCTATCGGCTACAAGGTGCCGCCCGGCGGGGCCAGCAAGCGGCACGACGGTGTGCGGATCATTCACTCTCTGGACCTGTACGAGGTCAGTCCCGTCCTGCACGGTGCGCACCCACTGACCCGATCCCTCGAAGTCAAGTCCGGTATGTCCGGAGAGGGGATCGAGCACAAGTCGACGTGGTCGGCGATCGAACTCGACCACAAGGACGCCGAGCAGCAAGTCGGCCGGGGCGCCATGATCGCCCTGTCCCTGCCCCGAGACGCTGCGGAGCGGATCGCGCAGCCGGAGGGAACGCCTCCCCGCGACCTGCACATCACCCTGGCATACCTGGGAGATGCGGCCGCGCTCGGAGGCCACCCTGACGACCTGGCCGATCTGGTGCGCAGCGCGCTCACAGATGCCAACCCGCTGGAGGGCAGCATCGGCGGTATCGGCCGCTTCCCGGACACGGGGGACGGCGAGGTCACCTGGGTGCCGGTCGACGTTGCCGGTCTGAGCGAGCTCCGCACGCGGATCGCTGATGCACTGCGGCTCTCCGTGTACTCCGACAAGTTCCGCGAGGACCACGGATTCACCCCACACGTCACCCTCGGCTACCGGCTGCCCGGCGTCGCCCCGTTCCCGCAGATACCGGTGCACTTCGACGAAGTCGTGGTCGTACAGGGGCCGAAGAAGACCCCGATCCCGCTGTCCGGTCCGCCCGTCGACGCCGCTACACCGCAGGCCAGCATGGAAGCCAAGACCGCGGCCGCCGTACTGCTGGAAGCGAAGGCCGCCGGCGGACTCACCCTCAACCGCGGCAACGCCGAGCAACTGCCCGCCATCCACGCCGCGGAGAGCAAGAGCGCTCGCGCCGCCGTTCTCGAAGCGAAGAACCTGCCCCTGGAGTCCGCCATGCCCGCGCTCACCCCGTACTCGTACGAGCAGCTCCGCAACCGCATCGCGGAGGCCGCCCGCTCCCTCTTCGACTGCGGCGACGACTCGTTCACCAGCGTCGAAGCGACCTATCCGGACCGGGCCATCGTCGTCGTCTGCGACCGCGGCGAGAACACCACGTACGCCATCCCGTACACGGTCGACGGCTTCGACGTGGACCTGGGAACACCGCAGGCCGTGGAACTCGCCACGGTCGCCGTGCCCGTCGACGGCAAGGAGAGACCGGCCAGCGCTGACGAAGAGATCGACGCCCGGTTCATGAAGCCGTCCGCGCAGGCCCTCGACGATGCGACCGCCCTCATCACCGTCTCCGACGCCACCCCCGACGAGGTCGGCACGCTCCAGCCGAGCGTGGAACGCCTCCTCGCCGCCCTCGCCAAGAAGGGCGCCCCCGTCCCCACCGCCAAGCAGAAGCAACAGGACCCGCCACACGAGGAGGAGGACGAGGACGTCGGCGACGACTTCCTTCCCGACGAGGAAGCGCCTGCTGACGCCGACGAGGAACTCCCGGACGACGCAGAAGACGAGCCGACGTCGACGCCGCCTGTCGACCTGTGGGACGACGAGGACGGCTCTGAACAGTGGGGCTCCGATGGCGAGGACGAGGACGGCAACGAGCCATACACGCCGATCAAGCCCAACGACCGGGCTGTCCTGGACCCCGACGAGGTCAAGGCGCAGCTCGCCTCCCTCCGCGCCTGAACCGACGTCGTGCGCTGCGCCTGCGAGTTGAGCGCGCGACGTTAACCCCTCCGGTGTTCTCCAATGCCCGCGCGTTTCGGGTCGTCCCGGTGCTGGCCGGGCGAGCGACGCATGTCCATCGCCACGCCCAGCACCGGGAGAACACACCACCATGGCTACGGCTACCGATAAGAGCCTGCTCCGGAACCTGCAGACTCAACTGCAGGAGAAGAGCGCGGAGGCCGACCGCATCGCGTCGACCTTCAAGGAAGAGGACGGCAAGTTCGTCGTCAGCACCGAACAGCGGGACGCGTACGTCCGAACCGTCCGCGACGCCCAGGAGATCAAGGGGCTCATCGACGCCGCGCAGGGCGCCGACAACCTCACCGAGTACCTCAACGCCCCCGAGGGCACCCCCGCGGCCGGCCAGTTCTACGGCAGCGCCTCACGCGGCACGGAGGCGAAGAGCCTCGGTGAGCTGTTCACCGAGTCCGACGCCTACAAGCGCGCCGCGGCCAGCGAGTTCAAGGAACGGCCATACATCCGTGCCGAGATCGAGGGCAAGTCGATCTTCTCCCTGTCGGCCGGCACGCACACCCACCAGGCCCTCGGCTCCGTCCAGGACCTCGGCATCACCGAGGCCCAGCGCCGCAAGTGGCACATCCGCGACCTGTTCCCGTCCGCCAAGACCAAGTCCGCGGTCCTCCTGGGTATCCGTGAGACCGGGTGGGTCAACAACGCGGCCCAGGTCCCGGAGAGGCGAGCAGCGGACGGCGTCTCGGCGCCGACCGGCCTCGACACCGACGTCTTCGGCAAGGCCCCGCGGTCGAAGCTGAAGCTGGAGCCCGTGGCGTTCCCCATCGCGGAGATCGCCCATCTCCTCGATGGCCACAAGAACATCCTGTCCGACGAGCCGCGCCTGCGGACCTTCATCAACAGCCGCCTCGTCGAGGGCGTGAAGTTCGCGGAGGACTACGACCTCCTGCACAGCCAGGGCGGCGACGGCACATCCATCGTCGGCTTGTTCAACACCCCCGGCGTACAGCAGTACGTGGGGAAGAACACCGACAAGTTCTCGATCCAGATGCGCCGGGCCATGACCAAGGCGCTGCTCGCCGAGTACGAGCCGACCGGCGTCGTCCTGTCCCCGACCATGTGGGAAGAGGTCGAGGTCGAGACCGACGACAACGGCGCCTTCCGCGTCGCCCTCCAGGTCGCCGTGGGCGCGCAGAAGAAGGTCTGGAGGATCAACGTGGTCGAGACCACGGCGATGCCGGACAGCCAGTACCTGCTCGGCTCCTTCGGGATGGGAGCCCAGCTCTACGACCGCGAGAACGTCAGCGTCACCGTCTCCAGCGAGAACGCCGACAACTTTGAGAGGGGCGTCTTGACCTTCCGCGCCGACGAGCGAGTCGCGCTCGAGGTCTCTCGCCCGGAGTCGTTCGTCATCGGCACCTGGACCACGCCGGTGTAACCCGGCCGGGCCCGACCCGGCCCACGCCGGAGACGCACCGCGGGGCCGGACCATACGGTCCGGCCCCGCCTCCCTTTCCCAGCACGAGAACGAGGACTGTCGTGGCAGACGAGAACGGGCTGATGGGGGCCCTCAATCAGCTCACCGATCAACCGCCGGCCCCGCGCGGCCCGCGCTGCACCGTCAGCACGATCCTCGAAGTGCTCGACGAGGACACCGCGCAGAAGCTGCGCACCCTGCTTGACGCTCCGGGGATCTCCGCGACGCAGATCGCCAACGCCCTCTCCGACAACGGGCATCGGGTGCAAGCCCCGGCCGTCGCACGGCACCGCCGCCGAGGTGCCTCGAACGGATGCAGGTGCACCACATGAGCCTCGACGACCAGCTCGACACGCTCCTCGCGCCGACCGCGCCAGCGCAGACCACCCCGCCCGAGATCACCCGCCCACCGTCGACCGCGCCGAAGGGCTGGGAGCCCGGCGTCAAGTGGGAGCCGGACGGAGCCATGCTCGTCACCGCCCCCGCCGCCGACCCGCCACCCCAGGACGAGAACGGGTGGCGGGCCCGGGTCGAGGAACTCGGCCTGGTCGTCCCCGACGGATACCGCGTGCGCCTGGTGGAAGCCCGGCACGACCCGGCCGCGTGGCATCGGGACGCCCAGGGCGAGGACGCGGTCACCCGGCCCGTGTGGCGATGCCGCTACCTCATCGAGCCGACCGTGCCCGGCTGGTCGTCGGCCGAAGACCTCAACTCGCTGGTACGAGACGTGATGCGGCGCCGCCGCAAGCCGCGCACCCCGGCCGACGACAGCGGTCGCGCGCTCGCCGTGGTGTACGCCGACCCGCAGGCCGGAAAGGTCGGCCGTGATGGCGGCACCAAGGAACTCGTCGGGCGGATCGCGGAACGGTTCGACCGACTGCAGGATCACCTCCGCGATCTCGGGAAGATCGGGAGAGCCCCGGACTCGGCATACTGGCTCGACGCCGGCGACTGCATCGAGGGCTTCGAGAACGTCACCTCGCAGGCCTTCACCAACGACTTGACCCTCACGCAGATGGTCAGGGTGCACCGCAGGCTGACCTTTGAGGGCCTGGACCGGCTCGCCACCGCGTTCCCGCGCGTCGTAGCTGCCACGTGCGGTTCGAACCACGCGAGGGTGCGGCGCGGCAAGGACGCTGTCGGCCCGCCCCAGGACGATTGGGGAATCGAGGTGATGGCGCAGATCGCCGACGCGTACTCCAAGAACGCGGACGCCTACGGCCACGTGTCCTTCGTGACCCCGGAGCCGTGGCGGGACACCGTATCCCTGAACATGGCTGGGACGATCGTGGGCCTGGCCCACGGCCACCAGTACCCGCGCCCCGACAAGGCAGGCGACTGGTGGCGGGCACAGACCTTCGGACGCCAGCCAATCGCCGACGCGCGCATTCTCGTCTCCGGCCACTACCACCACTTCCGCACCCAGCAGCTCGGCGCGGGCCGCCTCTGGGTCCAGGCCCCGACCTTGGACAACGGATCGGACTGGTGGGCGATGCGCTCCGGTGAAGTCTCCCAACCCGGTCTGCTGGTCTTCTCCGTGACCGCACAGGGCTGGGACGACCTGCGCATCCTCTGATCGTCAGTACGGGGCGCCCTGGTGAATCTCGTCTGCCAGGGCGTCGAGACGGTCAAGGATGTAGGCGAAGCGTTGCTGCTTCTTCAGCCATGCTCCGGCTGCTGTGGGAGCGTTCGTTCCCGCGAGCTGGACATTGGTTGGAGTGGATGTGATCTTCAACCGGTAAGCAACGATCGCTTTCCGGAGCACCAGTTTGCTCTGCGGGCTTTCGTGCGCGGCGTAGTTCCTCAGCCCGATCAGCAACTCCAGAGCGTGGAAGTACTTAGGGTTCTGCACGGCTGCGTACAGATAGTGCTGCGGGTTGGCCTTCTTCCCGCCGGTGAACTTGCCGATGTCTCCCAGCAGCCCGCCACGCCCCTGGTAGTCGAAGAACTTGCCGCCTGTAACGAGGTACTGGCAGACCTTCTGTGTCATGTGCTTCGGGAAAGTGATGCCTGTGGCCTTGTTGAATGGCTCAGGGTCATTGTTCAGCGCGACGATCAGGCACTCTTCCATCAGGTGTTCAAAGGCCACGTGGGTCTTGTTGAGCGCTGCCTCATACGCCCAGGTGATGGCCTGATCGCTCAGCCCAGCCTGGTCCACCTCGTCGAGGTAGTCGCGGATGCGCTGCGTGGTCTCTTTGAACTTGTCCGCGGCGTACTTGCCGCTCTTCTTGCGCGCCATGGTGATCAGCGTACGAGGCGTGACCGCGACTCAAAGCTGTCCCTTCCTTCACCCTTCCCTCTCCTGAATCCATCTGAGAAGGGACACGCCATGGGCCTCTACACCCAGTCCGGAACCCGCATCACGAAGGCGGCCTTCCCCGCCTCCGCCGTCAGCGACCCCCTGTTGAAGGTCACCGCGGACGTGTACGAGACGCGCCCGCACGACCAGGGCTCCCGCCCGAGCGACAGCCGAGACGCCGTCCCCGAGGGGTCGATCAAGGTGCTGCGCTTCCGGGCGGGGGCGATCCTGCGCCAGTCGCAGGTCGACGCGCTGTTCCCCGCCGCGACGATTGCGAGCATCAGCCCAGCTACCGGTCCGGCCGCCGGCGGAACCGTCGTCACCATCACCGGCGCCAACCTGGACGGAGTGGCCGACGTGAAGTTCGGTTCCACTGCGGGCACCAGCCTCAAGATCCTCTCGTCCGGCAAGCTCCAGGTCACCAGCCCCGCGGGTGCAGCCGGAGCCGTGAACGTCGTCGTGGGCGACGACGCTGGCACCGTCACCAAGACGGGCGGCTTCACCTACGCCTGATCCACTCGCGCCGCGACGTTAGGCCGCGGGGCGGTCCAAGGTTCCTCCGCCAACGCCCAACCCCCTGGAGGACCCAGTGCCGCCCCGCACCCGCAAGACCGCCACGACCGAGCAGACCGACGCCGCAACGGCCGACATCTCGACGTCCGGCGTCGCCGCCGAGCCCGCGCCGGAACAGACCACCGAAGGCACCGCGTCGGCCTCCGACGAGACCGAGAACAAGGCGGCTTCCGCCACTGACATCGAGACGAAGGTTCCGGACGTCGCCCCGCTCGAACCTCCGGCCGCGCGGCTGGAACCCGCCCCGGACTCCGACACGCTGACGACCGCGCAGCAGCTCCTGCCTGCGAACCTCGAAGGCCAGATCGTCGACGACGCAACCGGCGAGATCCCGTCCGACCCTGACGGGGTGTTCGTCACCGTCGGCCTGTACGGGGAGCGGGCCCGCTGCACCGTCCGCCTGGTGGAGAACGTCGGCATCGGCGTCTACAAGACCCCCACCACCCGCCTCCTCGTCCCGGTCGGCGCGGAGCTGAAGACGTCCCAGGCCGACCGGATCGTGACGCGTCTCCGCGAGCAGCTCGACGCGGCCTCGGCCGCCGAGTAAGGGAGACGTCTGGTGACGGTGTACGACTATCGGCCGGTGTGGGCCGGAGCGATGTGCGATCCAGCAGCCGCTGGTGGCAGCGTCGACCGCCTCGACCTGTACGACAGCGCGGAGCGCGCTGGAACGCCCGCGGCTTCGGCCGGCCCGGCTGTCCGCGTGCGCGAGTCGGTGTACCGGTTCACGCTCCCGGACACCCTGGCGGACGGCCGGTACTGGTGCACCGTCACCTTCAAGCCGTCCGCCACGCAGACCTTCACGGACCGAACGGTGAAGGTCGACCTGCCGCGCGGGACGGGCCTCGTCGCTTCCGCGGAGGAGGTCGCCGAGGAACTCGGCGTCACGCTGCCCCTGACCGCCGTGCAGCGCGAGCGGTACTGGACGAAGATCCGGGCCGCGCAGGCGGACGTCTCCAACTACCTCGGCCGGCCGCTCGTCCCGACCCCGCGGCAACTCCTTGAAGTGACACCCCTATACGGATACGCGCTCAACGACCCTCAGGCCTGGCCAATCCAGCAGTACGACGACATCGTGACCTTGCAGGGGTACGTCGCCAACCTCGACGGGACCTACAGCGTGGATCTCCTCGTCGGCCTGGACGCGGCCGCCGAACAACCGATCGTGCGGTACGTCATCGCGCACGCTGCCGAAGCGATCCGCAACGACCCCACCGCCCCAGAGTCCGCCACTCGCCGGGTCACCTCTGTGTCCGCTGAAGGCCAGTCGATCTCGTACGACTCCGCGCCGCAGGCCGGCCAGGTGGGTGCACTTCCCACCCTGGATTCCCTTAGCACCTACCGGCCGCGCTTCTACCGCGCCGTCGCCACGGCCACCCCCACCGCCTGGCCGTACGGCGGCCGCCGCTACCGGCGCCGCTGGTAAATCGTCCGAGAGGCAGACACTCATGGCTGTTGTCCTCCCGGACCGGGAGCTGACCGCGTACGTTCTCGCGCACCCGTGGGCCCGGGACGCACTCGGCACGCCCGTGCCGCCTGCGCCCGACGCCCGCCCGACGCCGCGCGGCACTTGGCCCGGCGCGGCCACCGAGCAGATCGACGGCACGTGGACCCTCCGCGTCGATCCCGAGGCATGGCCGCTCAAGCAGGGCGACGTCCTGAGCGACGGCACCAACATGTGGACGGTGACGACCGCCCTCCCGAAGCGAGTGCCCGGGTACGGGGCGGCGAACTACATCGCCGTCACCGCCTCACTGAACCCGCCCGAGGTGCCCTGATGGCGGCCAAGTTCCATCCGACGCCGGGGCTTGAGCGCATGGTGGCCCTGATGGTCGCGCCCCAGGTCCACGAGATCGCCCGGGAGGTAGAGCGGGCCGCGAAGCGCTTCGCCCCGCCGACGAAGAGGTGGATCACGGTCGCGGACGACCGTGTCCGGCCCACCCATGTCGAAGCCCACGGGCAGGAGCGGCCAGAGAACCTGCGCTTCGAGATCAACAGCATGGACTGGGACCGCAAACACCGCGGCGTCGGCCCCATCACGTACATGAAGGAGCCGCGCGACGAGTCGTCACGTGCGGTCGCGAACATCAAGAACTGCCGGTGCAGCGTGCACGCCATCCCGGACGGCATCGCCCGCAACATCCGCACTCTGCCGCCGGTCGTCACCGGCAGCACCGTCACCGCGAAGGTCGTGGCGTCCGGCCAGTTTGTCGTCGAAGCGGAGGTCGGCACCGTCTACCCGGGCAACCTCGAAGCCGTCGGCGCCTTCTACATGGCGCGCGCCGTGGCTGCGGTCGCCGCCCGCCGCTGAGGGCGCGACACTACGGCACACCGGTCTGCACCCTGCGCGCCATGACCACGAACACCCCCAAGAAGACCGTCACCGCCGCTACCGCGGATACTTCCGCCGTCGAGGACCAGACGGCCGGCGCCGTCACCGTGCTCGGCCCGCCCCTGCGCCCAGGACAGACTGCCGAGTTGGTCGCCTTCGCCCATCACCTGCGGATCGATGGCACGGAGATCAAGCCCGGCGAGACGGCGCATGTCGCGCCTGAGTATGCCCGCCAGCTCCGAAACAGCGGCTACCTCGCACGCACCCGCGGATGACCGGCACCGAGATCGCGGACGCCGACCCGGTGGCCGTTGTCCTGGCCTGGCTCGCCGCTCATCCCAAGGTCACGGAAGTGCTCGGCGGGTCCGGCCGTGTGTCTGGTGTCCGCGAGGCCCCGTGGCCGCATCTGCGCGTCATCCCCGGCGCCGGCGGCGATCTGCGAAATCTGGAGTGGGCCACCGAACCGGAGGTGGTCCTGGAGGTGTACGGCGACCCGTCCGGCTGGCCCGGTCCGGCCACCCTGCGCCGCATCGCCCTGGTGTGCGCGCTGGCCGCGAAGGAGCTCGTCGACCAGCCGGCCGAGCCCGGCCGCCCCGTCGTGAGCTCCGTACGACCGTCAGGCGTCCTGATCGACTCGCCTCTCGCTGACGGGCAACCGCGGCACCTGTTCGGCCTGCTCACCACGATTCACCCGCCCCAGGAGACCACACAGTGACGCTGTCGCAGCACGGCCCTGCCTTCCTCCAGGTCGCGCCCGCCCACACCCCGCCCGACGCGGGACCAGACGTCTGGACCGACCTCGGCGCGGTTAGTGACTTCCGTATCGACGTTCGCTACGCGACGGTCGACATCGACCTCATGAGCCTCAGCTCGTGGCGTGACCTCCTGTCGCCGCTCCACACGATCGGCCCGTCCCCTCACCCGGCCTGCCGCACAACCCGGCAGCGGATCGTGGAGGACCTGCGCGACCGCCACTTCAAGAGCCTGCTGCAGACCCTCCTGCACAGCTACCGCCCGACACCCTTCCCCGCGCCGATCACCTCGTACGTGAACCCCTGGTGAGGTTCACCGCGCGACGTTAACCGCCCGCCCTCCCCATCGTGGCCCGGCCCTAGCACCCGGCCACGAGGAGAGCACCCGCCATGGCAGGCGAGACCACCAACGCGCAGCACATCGTCGTCCCAGCACGAACTCGGGTCTGGCTGGCGCCCGTCGGCACCACGGCGCCGGCAGATGCCACCGTTGCCCTGCCCACGGGCTGGTACAGCGTCGGTCTGACCACCGAGGACAGCCTCAAGTTCAACGAGGAGCCCAGCTTCGAGCAGGTCAAGTCCGCCCAGACGGACTTCCCGTCACGCACGTTCCAGACCTCCGACAGCGCCACGATCGAGGTCGACTTGCAGCAGTGGAACGGCAAGAACTTCCAGGCCGTCTACGGTGGCGGCACGATCACCGAGATCACTCCGTCCGAAGGCACGGCCAAGCACTACAAGTTCGCGCCTCCGCGGATCGGCGGGCGCAGCGAGGTCGCCGCGATCATCGAGGTCATCGACGGCGCGAAGGCGTACAGGTACGTCATGCCGCGGACCATGCAGATGGAGGGCGTCAGCAAGGACCTGCAGAAGGCGAAGGAGTCGGTCCTGCCTTTGCGTTTGGCTGTCCAGGGTGGCGACGACTCGGATGCTTGGTACCTGCTGACCAACGACCCGGCGTTCGCTACCGCGGCGTAGCGGGACGCCGTGTCTCTCATGAGAGACACGGCGTCCCGGAAGAACGCGAGAGGGCTCGTGTCTCTCATGAGAGACACGAGCCCTACGTGTAGACGAACGCGCGATCAGCCCTTCTTGGCCCTCTTCGAGGGGGCCTGGATCTGCGACAGTTCTTCCAGGACGGCCACGACTGGCCTGACCCGCTCCAACAGGCGCTGGGCTTCCCCGGGGTTCGAGGCCAAGACCTCGCGGACCTTCACCGGATCGAGCTCGCCCACCGCCCTGTCCCAGCGGGCCACGAGCGTTGGACGCTCCTGTTCGGAATCGCTGAGGTCGTCGAGGGCTGCGGCCTCCGCGTCGTCCCAGCCAAGGCTCTGGACGGTCGCTTCGAGGTCTGCCGGGCTCTTGCTGGGTGACTCGGTCCAGACCTTGCGGACGGCCGCCTCGCCCTCAGCCCAGTCCTCCTTGCCGCGCGAGCGCAGTACCTTCAGGAGCACCGGGGTTTGGCGGGTGCTCAGCTTGGGAGGCGACATGTCTCCGAGCGCCGTCATCACCGGGTACTCGTTGAGGATCCGGTAGCCGTGCGCACGCGAGATGCCCCACCGCTCCTTCAAGTAGTCCTTGAACTTCGTGAAGGGCTTCCCGGTCTCGAGCGAGACCAACTCCAGGTAGAGCTTGTCCGCGTTGATGGCGTACAGCGGGCCGCTGGCCCTTTCTACGAAGCGTCGGTCGGCGGCCGTGACCGTGTCCTTGTATCGCTCCCTCTCGCGGTCGACCATCCGTTCGTAATAGGCCAGCCACGCGCTCTTAGGGGCGTCGGGTGTCGGCTGCGGCTCGACTTGTTCTTCCGCCTCCGCTGGCGATTCCGCAGCCTCTGCCGGCGCGGCCGGGCTTGGAATGGCGACCTCGGCAGATTCGTCAGATGGCATGTCGCCGCCCGACGGGTTCAAAGTTGGCGCCCCAGGCCCTCCCAACTTGAGGAAGCCGAAGACGTCGTCCGGTGTCGATTCGGCGGTACCACTGAAGGCGTCCTCCAGCGTCCCCTTCTCGTCCGGGGTCGCAGTGTCGGCGGTGGTCATGCGGCGGTCTCCAATCGGCTCCTCATGCGTACCAACAGCGCGGTAGTCAGGTTGTCGTGAGCGTCGGCAAGATTCTTTATGGCTTTCGCCATCTTCTTGTCCTGGGCCCGCTCTTGGGCTTCCAGTTCCCACACGGACAGGCCGAGATCACGGGCGAGTTTTGCGGTCTTCGAGGAAGCGTGGATCGTCTCGTCGAAGACGTGGGCGCTCTTGCCGAGCAGCTTGCGAGCGTCGTTGACGACCTGCTTGTGAATCTCGGTCGATCCAGGCGGCGAGCCGAAGTGAACGACGCCCAGCAGCTCCAGCAGCGTGTTGACCTGCTTCGCTGCTTTGAATGCGTCGGCGATGTCGCTCAGCGCGTCCTCCAGGGAGCAGACGTCCATCTTGACCGGTGCCACGAGCCATCGGGCGGCGCACAAGCACAGCATCAGCACGTTGGGGTTCTCCGGCGGTGCGTCGATCCAGACAACGCCGTACTGGGAGAGCAGGGGCTGAAGGCATTTGGCGAGCCGAAGGAAGGCGGCGTAGGGCCCTTCGTGCTGCGCGATCTCCAAGAAGAGCGTGTTGATCTGGCGGAGCTCCTTGCCCCCCAGGACCACGTCGAGGTTGGGGCGGACGTTCTTGATGGGCACGAGGGGCGTGCCGTTCTTCAAGGCGAGGTAGAAGGCCTCCCCTTTGTCTCCCTCATCCATGCCGAACTCACGCCGCAGGTTGCCCTGGCCGTTCGCGTCGATGGCAAGGGTGGGGATCCCCTTGCTGGCGGTCTTGGTGGCGTTGTTGCCGGTCAGTGTCGTCTTCCCGACGCCACCTTTGCCGCTGACGAAGACTGTGGAGTGGCCGAAGAGTGTGTAGTCGATGCCGAGATCTCTGGCCGACATGGGCATGGTGGTCACGACGGCGCCCTTCCAAGGCACGGAGAACAAGTCGCTCGCATTCTGCCAGCCACACGATTATCTGGGTGCGCAGACCCCAGGGTCTGGATGTCCGGAGGGGCGTGTCTCTCATGAGAGACACGGCCTTCGCGCGCTCGCGTCTCTCATGAGAGACACCGATTCGAGTGACGGCTGGTCCGTGTCTCTCATGAGAGACACGGCAGTTGAGGATCCGCTCCGCTCGTGTCTCTCATGAGAGACACGAGCTCTGTCGTGCCTCCCGGCGAGCACGCGACGTAAGGCGATCAGGGTTCCTACCTTCCCGGTGCTTTGACCCCCACCGGGAGGACCGGACACTCATGAGCACCGCCCAGTACGTCATCGATCTCGCCGCTCCGCGCCGGGAAGTGCAGTTCCCGAACGGCATCCTCGTGAAGTTCTCCGAGGACGACGAGTTCCTGTTCCCGGCCGAACTACCCGCGGACGCGCTCGATCCGATCCTGAGCGAAGACCTCGACCTGGTCGGCCTCCTCGGCGACCTGGTGCAGGCGCAGGGCAAGTCCGCGGTCGGCGAGATCGTCGAACTCCTCTTCCGGCGGCCGCGGCTTCCGAAGCTGTTCATGGACGCCGTGAAGGAGACGTACAAGGTCCTCCTCGGCGAGCAGCAGTTCGCCGCGTTCATCGCGGCCCGCCCCTCCATCCCCGACTACGTCCGGCTCACGGTCGGCCTGATCAAGGTCTACGGGGTGGACCTGGGAAAGCTCTTCGGGTCGGCCGACTCCTCCGAAAGCGATGGGGAGACGTCGAAGCCGACCTCAGCCGATACCACCGGCTCGACGCCCGAGGAATCTGGCTCCACCCCGGAGAGCGCGGATTCCTCGGACTCCGCCGACTGATCGAGCTCCTCGACGGCCTGCCCGAGGAGTCCCGCACCAAGTCATCACTGATCGACGGCTGGACGGTGCACACCGAGCTCCTGGCGCAGCTCGTGGAGGAAATCTCCCTGCTCGCCTCCGACCACCGCCGCAATGAGCCGCGGACGGTCACCCGGCCCTGGAACGGCTCCCATGCCGCGACGGACGGGGCGCAGGAGGCGCAGCAGCCCACGAAGCCGATGAGCGGTCACCAGAAGATGCTGGCGGCCGCGGCCAGACGAGGAATGGTGCGCAGTGGCTGAGGGCATGCAGGCCGGCCGCCTTGAAGTACCTGTCGTCGCCTCCGTCGAAGGGTTCGCCGAGAAGCTGCGGGTCAAGGTCGAGGAGGCCGCGGAGGGCCTGGCCGTCAAGGTCAAGGTCAAGGTCGACGACAAGGGCCTGCGGAAGAGGATCGAGAAGGCCGTCGACAAGGCGGCCGCAGGCGTCACGGCGACGATCGGTGTCCGCATCGACCGCGACCGGCTCCGTGAAGAGCTGAACGCCGCGGCTCGTACGGCGTCCCGCAGCGACATCCGCGTTCCGCTGCGTACCGACAGCGACGACGGCGGCAGCTCCGGCGGTGGTGGGTTCCTCGGCCGCATCCGCTCGTGGCTGACCCGGGCCCAGGGCGAGGCTGACGACAACCCCGTCCAGGTCCCGCTGGCGTTCCGCATGCCGCGGGGGCGCCGCACCATGCGGATGCTGCTCATCGGCAGCCTGGTCGCCCTTGTCCAGCCCGCTGTGGCCGCCCTCGGCCAGTACGCGGGCGGGCTGACCGCTCTGGTCTCCGCGGCCGCGCCCGCTGTCGGTGTCCTCGGCGCGATACCCGGGTTGATCGCCGCGGCGGGCAGCGCAGCGATCGGCACGAAGATCGCGTTCTCTGGGTTCGGTGACGCGCTCAAGGAGTCGTTGAAGGCCCAGCAGATGCTGGCCGCCGACGGCAAGGTCACCGAGGAGCAGCAGGAGAAGCTGGACCAGGCGCTCGGCAAGCTGTCCAAGTCGGCGGGGAAGGCCGTCTCTGCAGTCTCGGCTCTTTCCCCTGCCTGGAACAAGGTCAAGAAGTCCGTCAGCGAACGCTTCTTCTCGAAGATCGCCGACGATGTCGAGCCGCTGGCGGAGTCCGTCTTCCCGCTCCTGAAGGACGTGCTCGGAGACTCCGCCGACCAGATGGGTTCCCTTGCTGAGCGGGGCGCCCAGTTTATGAAGTCGAGCGTCTTCCGCAAGGACTTCAAGACGATCGCCGCGACGAGCTCCAGCGTCGTCGGCAACATGACCGACTCGCTCGCCAACCTCGGTCATGCCACCACCGACTTCCTCGTCGCGTCCGGGCCGTTCGTCAAGCGGGTCGGGCAAGCGATCGAGCGCGGTACCCAGTGGGCGCGCGCGTCCATCCAGGCTGGCCGCGAGACGGGCAGCCTGGCGAAGTTCCTTGATCACGCGGGAGACAAGGCGGCCCAGCTCGGCCGCTCCACGGTCAGCCTGATCAAGGGACTCGGCGGCGTCGGCACCGCCGCCATGGAGTCCGGGAACGCCCTGCTCGACGGGTTCGAAGGCTCCATGAAGCGCTTCGAGCGGTGGGCGAACTCCGGCGCCGGCCAGAAGGTGATGCGGCAGTTCTTCTCTGATGCCGCTCCCGCCTTCCATGAACTGAACGCGCTCGTCGGGGACTTCGTCCGCGGCCTCGGGCGGGCCATGCGGGACGGCGGCGTCACCGACCTGATCCGCCAGATCCGTACGGAGCTGATGCCCGCGCTCGGTACGTTTTTCAGCGCCCTCGGGCAGAGCGTCGGTCCGGCGATCATCAGCGTCATCTCGAACATCGCGACCGCCGTCGGCAACCTGTCGGCCGCGGGCAGCGGGCTCGGTGTCCTTCTGATGGCCTTCAACGGCCTGCTGCAGATCTTCAACACGCTCATGAACGTGATCCCGGGGGCCAACACGGTCCTGGCCGTGTTCCTCGGCACCTTGCTCGCCCTGAAGGTGGTCAGCGGCGTCGCCACGATGCTGCGGACGCTCGGCGCTTCCGCTGTGACCTCCGCGGGCTCCATGCGCACGCTGGGGACCACCATGCGCGGCACTTTGGGCGCCGGTGTCATGGGCCCGCAGATCACCATGTGGCAGCGCATGGGGCTCGCGTACCGCGGTGCGGCTGGCGAGGCTCGCGGGCTCGGTGGTGCGATGCGTGGCCTGCGCGGTGCGAATCGCGTCGCGAGCACTGCGCTCGGCGGGATGACGTCCGCTCTCGGTGGACCGCTGGGTGTGGCCATCGCCGGCGTCACCATCGGGCTCGGCCTGCTCGCCTCCAAGCAGGAGGAGAACGCCCGCGCCGCGGAGGCTCACCGGGAGCGCATCGAGTCGCTGGCGCAGGCCCTGGCGGACTCCGGCGGTGCCATCGACGCCAACGTGCGCGCCAGTGCGGTGCAGTTGCTTCAGGACACCGAGCTTGCCGACGGCAAGGGGAAGCTCGTCGACGTCATGCGTGAGGCGGACGTCAGCCTCAAGACGCTCACCGACGCCTACCTGGAACAGGGCGGCAGCGTCGACGGCTTGCAGAAGAAGCTGCTGGCCCTGGCTGACGCGAATCAGGAGTACGTCGAGAAGGGCCGCGATGTCTTCGTCCTCGACTACTCGCCTCAGGGCGAGAAGTACAAGGCCGCGGCTGATGCGTTGGGCTCGGTCAATGGGGAGTTGAAGAAGAGCCAGCGCGACAGCAAGGAAGCCGCGGAGGCGATGAACACGGCCGGCGTGGCCGGCACCGACGCGTACAGCCGCCTGTCGGCGGCCGTGCAGGGTTTCAGCGACAAGACACAGTCCGCGGACACCCGCGTCGACGCCCTGAAGCGCGCCCTGGACGCCCTCAACGGCAACACCCAGTCGATCCACGATGCCACTGCCCAGCTCAACTCGGTGATGTTGCAGATCGACCAGACGATGGCGGACACCATCGAGCGGTCCGACGGCTGGGGGAAGTCCCTCGTCGACAACGACGGCCTGGTCAACACGGCCACGCGCAACGGGCAGACCCTCAACACGCAGCTCAACGATCTGCGTGACTCCATGCTCGGCGTCGCCACCCGCACCAAGGAGGCTTCCGAGCAGGGCCTGATGACTCTGGCGGAGGCGACGGACAAGAGCCAGGGCGCGATGGAGCGGGCCCGCGCGAAGGCGATCGAGCTTGCCCGCGACATGGGTATCCCGAAGGATCAGGCCGCCGCGCTGGCCGACCAGATGGGGTTCATCCCCGACACGATCACCACGATCATGACGACCAGCGGCGTCGACAAGGCGATGGCCGAGTTCCTCGGCCTCCAGCTCAAGCTCGACGGGCTGGGGGCCGGCGAGACCATCCGGATCGACGCGCCCACCACCCAGGCCGTTCAGCAGCTCCAGGCCCTCGGGTTCACCGTGCAGGGCCTCCCCGAGGGCAAGCAGGTCGCCGTCACGGCGCCGACCGGCGGGGCCCGTGCCGCGATCGGCGCGCTCGCCGAGGACATTTCGGCGGCACCGGACAAGAAGAAGGTCACGGTCGAGGCGATCGTGAAGCAGGCGGCGGGTGAGCTGAAGAACGTCCAGGAGAAGGTCGTTGGCCTGCCCAAGGGCAAGTCGATCGAGATCAAGACGCCGACGAAGACCGCGCGGCAGGCGCTCGAAGACCTCGGTTTCAAGATCGAAAATGTGGACGGCAAGAACGGTAAGACCGTCAAGATCACTGCGCCGAGCAAGAAGCCGATCGAACAGGTCCAGTCGATCCAGGACAAGATCAACAATCTGACGGGCAAAACCGTCACGGTCACCGTTAAGTACAACAGCGAGGGCAAGCCGTCGGTCGTGTCCACGCATGCGGACGGCGGGGTCGTCCGGTACGCCAACGGCGGCATCCACCGCTTCGGCTCCCTGGCCAGCGCCCGTATCAAGGCCTTCGCCAACGGCGCCGAGCAGCACATCGCGCAGATCGCGCGCGCCGGCGAGATGCGGCTGTGGGCTGAGCCGGAGACGGCTCCGGGCGAGGCGTACATCCCGCTCGCCCCGAAGAAGCGGAAGCGGTCGGAGGAGATCCTCGACTGGGTGGCCAGCTACTTCGGCGGAACCGTCGTCTACCCGGGCCGGGCCGTGAAGCAGTTCGCCAACGGGGCCGTCGCCCTCAACAGCGCCGCAGCCCGCACGGCCGTCGCCGCCCGCCGGGCCTCCACACCCCAGGGTGCGGGCTCCGGGGCGCTTGTCGGCGGAGACCTGAACATCAACGTCGGTGCAGTCGGCACGACGGCGAACGCATTGGAGGAGGCCATGTTCGAGCTGCGCCGGATCCGACTGGGAGGCAGCTATGCGTGACGGCGAGTGGTACCTGGGCTATTCGTCGTACGACAACCTGCCAGGGGGCGCGCTGAACTTCGGCACGATGGCCTCGGGCATCTACTGCCTGACCGAGCCCGATGTCGCGTTCGCCGACCCGGACGTCGGGGATGGCGCTATGCCCGGCGAGGACGGCATCCGGCTCGGCCGGGACTACCAGCGCGCGGCCACCGTCACGTTCGAACTCGGCGTCGACGGCGTGGACGGGCCCGTCGACCGGCACTACCCGATGCGCCCCTGGGCGCGCGGGGCTCGGATCGGTGACTGGACCGATATCGAGCTCGTGATGGCGTACGCCAACAAGCGGGGCGGCCCGTGGGACTGGGCGAGCGAGGGCGTGGACATGCTGCGGCAGGTATGGCGGGCCGACGCGATCCGTATGAAGCCGGGCCGGGTGTCCTGGCTGCTGCACCGTACGGCCGGCCGCACGCGCCGCATGTACGGCAGACCCCGCAAGTTCGCCGTCTCCCACTCCCGGCTGACGAAGCAGGGCTACACGCCGGTGGTCGCCGACTTCGTGGCAGTCGACGACCGGTTCTACGACGAGGAAGAGAAGTCCGCCGAAATGTGGGACTTCTACACGGCCGGACGGCCTTCACGTCCGTGGCGGCCGATCCTCAACGACGGCGAGACGTACTTCACCACCTCGAAGAAGACAGCGACAGTGCGGCAACTCGGCCGCCTCCCCACATATCCGGTGATCGTGATCTACGGCCCGTGCAAGAACCCGAAGGTCACACTCGCCCCCGGCCTGTGGTCGGTTCAGTTGGCAATGACGATCGCGGCCGACGACTACGTCACGATCGACCCGCGTCCGTGGGCGCGCACGGTGATCCATACGAAGGGCTCGACCACGGCGTCGGCGGCCGACAAGCTCACCAGGGCCAGCCCCCGGCTCGGCGCGATGTCCATCCCGCCCGGGAACTGGACTGCTTCTCTGTCCTACACGCGCTCGACCTCGAAGTACCTCGACGGCCCGCGCGTCGAGCTCAAATGGCGCGACGCCTTCGCCTGGTGGTGAGCGTGCGACGTTAGCCGCCTTCGCTGTCCACCCTCTCCTCCTCTCGTACGGAGGAGGAATTCATGGCGTGGGACGGCGTTCCCTGGTTCGTCGAAGGCACGGTCGCATCCGAGGAGACGGTCCGCCTCCTCGTCGAGGCCGCGCTGTGTGGTGGCGAGGGCGTCATCGCGCCGGCCGACCTGCTGGTGACGGCGCTGGACTCGCCGGGTGCGGCGGTCCAGGTCGCCGCGGGCGCGATGGCGGCGAAGCGGCGCGCGACCGGGGGTGGCGGCAACCAGTCGTACGCGGCGCGGATGCCGACGCCGGAGCAGGTCGATATCGAGCCGACCGGTGCGGACGGCCCGCGCTCGGATCTGGTGATCGTCCGGATCGAGGATCCGTACGGCGGGGAGACGTGGCCGGAGCCGGAGGACCCGACCATCGGCCCGTACGTCTACACCCGAGTCATCACCGACGTGCCGACGGGCACCACGAGCATCCACGACATCGACCCGACGTCGGCCGCCATCACGCTGGCCCGGGTCGACCTGCCCGCGTCGACGAGCGCGGTCACCGCGGCGATGGTCAAGGACCTGCGCCAGATCGCCCGTCCACGCACGCAGTCCGCCCGCCGCTACCTGTACGGGGCGTGGACGACTCCGGACGATGTCGGCGCGATCACCGACGCGTGGGAGGTGTTCCCGCTCGGCGCGACGTGGGCCGAGTCGGTGCCGGAGTGGGCCACCCACGTCAGCGTGCACGTCCACCTCACCGGTCTACTGCACCCGGACACCGTGGAGGCCCGCGGGCAGCTGCGTGTCTCGCTCGGCGAGCAGCACGGGGTGGGCATGCCGTACACGGCCGCGGCCGCCGGCCGGGTCTCCGTCCAGACGGGGCACAAGTTCACCCTCGATCCGGCCGACCGGGGCGAAGTCCTCACGCTGACCGTGGAGGGCACCGGGACGAGCGGCGTGACGGGCGTACTGCGCGCGGACGCGTACACAGTCCTGTCGGTCGACGTGAACTACGTGCAGGAGCCGGTGAGTTCCTGATGGCGTGGCGGTACATCGCTCAGCGCACGACCACCGGGGACTTCCTGGACTGGGACGTGCCGTTCGTGCCCGACAGCCCGCCGAAGCGGGAGCTCAACGGGCCCGGCCAGATGCAGGGGACGATCTCACCGGAGTACATGCGGCTCATGTCCAAGCCCGACGGGCTGCCCGTGCTCTCCGAGTGGGCGACGTCGCTATACGCGGAGTTCGAGGGCCGCATCCGGTGGGGCGGCATCATCACGAACATCGCCTACCAGGGCCAGGCAATGAAGATCACGTGCGCCGGGTTCACCGCCTACCCCAACGGCATGCCGTACTTCGGCAGCGTGATCCGCTCCGGCGCGAAAATCGCCCAGAAGTACATCGTCGGCGGCGTCAACTATTCGGGACGGGACAAGAACAACGACGGGTATGTGGATGGCTCAAGCCCGAAGCGGAAGATGCCCGCGAAGCCGAAGGACAAGATCACCACGCGGTGGGACGCGTACGACGTCGTACGGCACATCTGGGCCCACCTCCAGGACTACCAGCGCGGCAAGATCGGCATGACCCTCGACAAGCACGACTCCGGCTACAAGCTGGGCGCCGCCTCCGGCGAGGACCCGTGGGAACTGCTGTGGTGGGACAGTCCCGACTGCGGCCAGACGATCACCGACGTCATGAACCTCGCGCAGGCGGACTTCCTGGAGCGGCACTACTGGGACGGGTCGAACGAGAAGATCCTCCACCACATCGACCTGGGCACCCGCCGGTTGGGCAGGAGCCGCTCCGACCTTCGGTTCGCGTCCGGCGAGAACATCATCGAGATCGCGACCCCGCAGGGGCAGGGCGACTTCTACGCCAACAACGTGTACGTGCTGGGCAAGGGCACCGGGGCGAAGACCGCGCGGGCCCGCGTCGTCGTCGACGACAAGCGGATACGCCGCGCCCGGGTCATCACCCGCAAGTCCACGAAGAACGTCAAGACCCTCACCGAGTACGGGAAGCGGGAACGCGCCCGCCACAGCGAGCAGCTCACGATCCCGTCCATCGCGATCCGCCACCACCCCAACGCCCCGCTGGGCTCCTGGGCGCTCGGCGACCGCATCCTCGTCCAGGTCGACGTGCCGTGGGTGGGCGAACTCGCCATCTGGCACCGCGTCACTGCCGAGGAGATCGACCCGGCGGCCGGCACCGCCATCCTCACCCTGACCCGCGCCGACTTCTACGGCTGATCAGCCCGCGACACTAGCCCACCGCGCCGCCCACTCTGCCCGCTCCCCGGACCCCCGGGTGATCGGCAGAGAGAGGGGGCGCGGTGTCCTCCTTTCGGCTGGACGAGCGCGAGCAGACCAAGCAACTCGCGGCATATTTCAAGGGTCTCGAGGACCGCATCGCGGCGCTGGAGCGGACCAACCAGCTCACGAACGCGTCCATCGAGGACGGCTCCCTCGACATCTACGACGACGAAGGCACCCTGCGTGCCTCCTTCGGCGTCCAGGAGGACGGCACCGTCGCCGTCGCCGTCGTCAACTCCGATCCGCCGCCGACGCCCACCCCGCCGACGGTCACGCCCGCGCTGAAGGGCCTCACCGTCGGCTGGGACGGCCAATGGGCCGACGCCGACACCACCCCGGCGGACTTCTCCCACGTCCAGGTCCACGTCCTGGCCTCCGCCGACGTCGAACCGGACACCACCGCGCCATCCGCCCTCATCTCCGCGGCCTCCGGTGCGGAAGTCGCCGTCGTCGTCGACGACTTCGAACCCCGGTGGGTGCGGCTCGTCGCCATCAACTCTGCTGCCCTCGCCGGATCGGCGTCGGATGCCGTGGAGGGCACCGCCACCAAGGCGGTCGGCGACGACCTGGTCGACGGCATCGTCACCGAGGTCAAGCTGGCGCAGGAGGCGGTCACCGAGGCCAAGCTCGCCCTCGCGTCGGTCTCCAGCGAGAAGATCCAGCAGGGCGCGGTCAACGATCTGCTGCTCGCCGACGACGCGGTGACCGCTGCCAAGCTCGCCGCCGGCGCGGTGGACTCCACCGCGCTGGGCGACGGCGCGGTCCTCGCCGAGAAGATTGCCGCGAACGCGGTCACGCAGGCCAAGCTCGCCGCGAACTCAGTGACGGCACTCGCCCTCGCCGACCAGGCTGTGACCGCGGCGAAGGTGGCGGCCGCCGCCATCGACTCGACGAAGATCGCCGACGCTGCGGTGACCGCGGCGAAAATCGGCAACGCGGCCGTCACGACCGGCAAACTCGCCGCCCAGGCCGTCACCATCAACGCCCTCACGGCGGCGCTCGCCGACACCGCCTCCCAGCGGTGGGTCGACGCGATGGCCGACCCGTCGGTGTGGACGGTGACGCAGTCCGGCACGGGCGCCTCCTGGACGCACCTGAGCGGGGTCGCGGACGCACCCACCGGCCAGACCGTCGGCCAGGCGGCCGGCTTCATCCGCATCCGCGGCAACGTCCAGATCCCCTATGACCCGGACGTCCTGTATCGGGTCTCCGCCCGTATCCGTGCCACAGCCCAGCCCACCACGGCCGACGTCATCTACGTCGGCGTCCTCGGGGTCGCGGCGGACGGGACGACCCTCGTCAACCGGGAAGGGGCGGACTCGGCGAACTCCCAGCACTACGTGGCCGCTTCCGCGAAGTCCGTGGGCACGGCGGACGGCTGGGTGACGGTCATCGGGTTCCTCAAGGGCCGCGCCGCCTCCGGTGCTTCCGGCTCGTCTGGCCCGAACAACGACCCCCGCTCTCCGGGCACCGTGCACGCGAACGTCAAGTTCATCGCGCCGTACGTGTGGCTCAACTACAACAACCAGGCGTCCGTGGCCGGGACGATGCAGGTCGACGCGGTCACGGTCGAGGCCCTGAAGACCGGCGTGGTCGACAGCGTGAACCTGGTCGCGGGCAGCGTGACCACCGCGGCTATCGCGACCGACGCGGTGACCGCCACGCAGATCGCGGCCGGAGCGGTCACCGCCTCCGAGATCGCCGCTGGCGCGGTGACGACCGCGAAGCTCGCGGCCGGGGCTGTCACGGCGGCGGAGATCGCCGCGAACACCATCGTCGCGGGCAACCTGGCTGCCTCCTCTGTCACCGCCGCCGCCCTGGCCGCCGGTTCGGTCCAGGCCGCGGCGCTGGCCGCCGACTCGGTGGCCGCCGGAAAGATCGCCTCGGATGCGATCACCGCCCGGGAGCTCGCGGCCGGCGCGGTCACCGCATCCGAGATATCCGCGGGGGCCGTCACCGCCGCCGCTCTCGCCGCCGGGTCTGTCACCACGGACAAGCTGACCGTCGCCGGTGGCGCCAACCTGCTCACGGACCCCTCCTTCGAGGGCGCCTACAGCGCCGCGCTGGTCGCCAGCAGTACGTACTTCACGATCGATACGACCGGCAACGGGTCGGCGAAGTCGCTGAAGGTGAACGCGGTCAACGCGTCGGTGACCACTCGGTCGTTGAAGATCACCACACTGCCGATCCTCGCCGCGGACCAGCTGTTCATCGCGTTCGACTACCTGACGTCCAGCGACTACACCTCCACCGCCGTCGTGAAGGTGTATGCCCGCTGGGAGGACTCCACCGGCGCAACCCTCGGCTACGGCGCCGCGCAGGCCTCCACACCCGTGCTGGGCGGCACCATCTGGAGCCGGCCCACCGCCACCGTCACCGCGCCCGCCAACACGGTGCAGGCCACCATCTGGGCGGAGTCCTACCAAGCCGCCGCAGGAACCCTCTGGTTCGACAACGTCGCGATCCGGCCCGTCGTCGCAGGCACGCAGATCGCCGACGGGGCGATCACCACGGCGAAGATGACCGCCGGGTCGATCCAGGGCGACCGCATCGCCGCCGGATCCTTGGCCGCGGACCGGATCGTGTCCGGCTCGATCACCACCAGCCAGCTGAACGTGACCACCGCGGCGAGCGTGGTGCAGAAGCTCTACGACGTCGGCGCGGACGCGGCACGGTGGCGTACCGGGGGGACAAGCACCAGCACCGCGTCGACGCCCTCGAACCTGACGTCGGTCCAGGTGACCGACGCGCAGTCCGGCAGCTACGTGATGCGCGCGGTCGGCGGAGTCTCCGGGGCGTGGCGGCCGGACGTCCTCATCCCCTTCGACCCCAACGTCCTCTACCGGATCACCGGCACCGTACGCCAGACCGTCGCCGGTTCGGACACCGCACAGCAGCGCTTCTACATGGGCGTGGCTGGCGTCGCCGCCGATGGCACGACGCTCGTCAACACCGGCGGCTCCGCGGCCGCCTCATCCCAGCACTACCTCGCGGCAGCCGCACAGAACCTGACCGCGGGCGGCGGCTGGCAGCGTTTCACCGGCTACCTCAAGGGCTACGCCGCCTCCGGTGCGAGCGGCAGCACGTCGGCCATGGCCTCGCCGACCTCCCCCGGCGTCCTGCACGCCAACGCCCGCTACATCAGCCCCCTGTTCTACGCGAACTACCAGAACGGCACAGGCACCGCCGAGCTCGGCATGCTCACGATCGAGGTCGTCGAGACCGGCGCGGTCCAGACCGTCAACATCTCGGATGGCGCGATCACCGCGGCGAAGATCCTCGCCGGGGCGATCACAACCGAGAAGCTCACCGCGCTCGGGGTGACCGCCGAGAAGATCGCCTCGCTCGCGGTCACGACCGACAAGCTCGCCGCCCTGGCCGTCACGGCGGACAAGATCGCCGCGAACGCCATCACCGCCACCCAGATCGCCGCCGGATCGATCGAGGCCACCCACATCAAGGCCGGGGCGATCACGACGTCCGCCCTCGCTGCGGACGCCATCACCGGCAAGACCATCACGGGCGGCACGATCACCGGCGCCACGGTGACCGGTGGCGTCCTGCGGACCGCGGCAAGCGGGCAGCGCGTCGTCGTCGACCCCGGCGGCTCCAACGAGGTCGGCTCCGTCAAGTTCTTCTCCGGGAGCACCAACGAAGGCAACCCCGCTCAGGTCGTCACGAACATCGCCTATGCCTCTGACGCCTCCGGCGACCACGAGCTGCCCAGCGTCTCCCTGGTAGCCCCCACCACATCCGGCTCCGAGCAGAGCACCGGCCTGTACCTCGCCCCGCTCGTCTCGGGCTACGGGGGCGCCCACTTCAACCTGTACGCGAACAACACCAGCGGAGCAGGAATCGCCCGAATCAATGGCTACGGTGCACTGAGTTCGGCGGCCGGCTCCTCGCTGGAGTTGTTCGTACAGGACGCGCCGTCGAGCTACACCTCGGCGTACGCCAGGCTCACCTCCTCCGGGTTGTCCGTGACTGGTGTCTTCAAGGCCGAGTCGATCGCCACCGGTCGAGTCACCATCACCCCTTCCGCGGCCAACACCCCCACTTCCGTGACAGTCACGGGGTTGAGTCTGTCCGGCACCACGTTCCGGGCCGTGGCCACGCCGAGCACCTCCGTGCCCGGCACGTCCGTCACCGGCGTGGGCGTCACCAACGTCAGCGCGACCGGACTGACGATCTGGGTAACCCGCACCAACACGACGTCGACCGGCATCGACTGGATCGTGATCGCCAGCTAGCTCCTCGGCCCGTGACGCAAGATCCCACGGCGCAGCAGGGTGCGCAGGCGCGGCAGTCGCGCCGCGTGCCGTACCCCGCCGATGGAGAGAGCCCATGACCGTCACGGATGAGGAAGCACCGCCGCCGCTGTCGGCGCAGTGCTCTGCCACCTGCCAGACCAGCGAGCCGGAGTGCCCGAACTACGGCATCCCGTACGAGACGACCGTGTACGAACTGCCCGACGGAAGCCTCTCGGACGTCATCTGCGGGGTCTGCGAGCAGACGATCACTCAGGTGGTCCGCGTCGTCCAAGAGGCCGAGACGTAAGCCGACGACGGCGTCCACTGTGCTCGGTGCGGGGAGCCGCGGGCTTTCGGGCCCCGGCTCCCGCGCACCCCAAACTGATGGCCGAAGACCGAGGAGACACCATGGAGTGGCTTACCTCTCTGGCGCCCGTCCTCGCCCCGTTCTTCGGCATGGTGGGGGTCCTGGGCGGCGGGTGGCTGGTGTACCGGCAGAACACCCGTAAGACGAAGAGCGATGCCGAGATCGCCGAGGGGCAGACGTTCGTCTCCTCCATGAAGACCGTGACCGAGGGATTCACCACCCTCCTCGAACAACAGCGGTCGGTGCACGAGCAGACGATGGCCCGGGTCACGACGCTGGAGGCCCGGCAGATCGACCTGGAGCGCAAGGTCGAGAAGATGGAGGAGGAGCAGCGGCTTTGGCGTCGGTGGAAGGCGGCCGCACTCGAGTACGTCCACTCGCTACTCGACGTCCTCCGGTCTCTCGACCGTCCGGCACCGGAAGCGCCACCAGAGATCGCTGACGACCTCAACCCGCCCGGCAGGTGAGGGCGCGACGGTAGTGCACGGCCTCGGGCAAGGTCCGCCCGTCCCATGACCATCACGGAAGGGCCCTGCCCATGACCACCCTGGAAACCCTCGCCACCGGCTCCGGCGTCGGCGCCGTCCTGCCGCTCCTGATCGCAGTTGTCCAGCAACCGTTCTGGAGCGCCCGGGTCAAGCGGATCGTCGCCGTCGTCGTCGCCGGGATCGCCGGTGTCGTCACCGTCGCGTCCACCGGCGGCATCGACCAGTTCACCCACGGCATTCCGGCCCTCGGCACCATCGGCGCCGTGCTGGCCGCGTCCCAGGCCGCGCACGACCTGGTGTGGAAGCCCAGCACCCTGACCAACGTGATCGAGTCGAAGACCGCTCTTTCCCGGGCGGAAACCAGCTCTTGAACTGGGGCCGCTGGCCGCGGCCGGTATGATCCGCCCAAGGTGGCCGTCTGGCCGCCGAGCCCACCGCAGTAGGGCAGTAGTCACGAGGGTTGGTTGGCTCCTTGCCAGTGTGGCCCGTTGACTGGCTGCTGCTCGCGCGAACCGCGCGCACTGCGCCCGGGGCCGGGGAGGGCCCGCAGGCCCGACCGATCCGGCACGTGGTGGGTTCGGTCGCCAGGCGGCCACCGCTTGCTCCCCTCCAGGAGCCACAGCCGCACGTTACGGAGGACGCATTCATGCCGGCATCGGATAACGGGCCGAGCCGCGAAGAAGTCGACGACGAGATCGACTTCCTTGACCAGCTCACTGACGAGGACTTCGCGCGCGAGTTCGCCGCACTCGTCCAGGACCTGCCCGCCGATGAGCGCAAGGTGTCCCGTACCGTCACCGGTCTCGCGTTCAGATCCGACGAACTCTCCCGTCGCTCCATGAAGGCGGCCAAGGAGCTGCACCGCGGGGCCGAGCAGTACCTCCTCCCCGTCGACGGGGAATCGAGGACCGCGCACGAGAAGAGGCTCGCCGAGTTCCGTGCGCGCATGGAGACGGAGCAGGTGCTCCTGCAGGTCGTCATGGACGCCTATCCCGCACGCCGCGGACGGATGCCCACTCGGAGGAACCCTCGCCGGCGTGCGGCCGACCGGCTCGCGAAGCTCCACCCCGAGCAATACCTGGAGCTCTTGCGCGAGGAGGAGGCGAAGGACCGGGAAGCGAGGAAGAAGCCGCGACCTCGTCCGGCGGACGGTGCAGCAACTCCAGAGCGGTAACCGGCTGTAGCCGCACACACGGCATAGATGATCAAGGGCGCGTGCTCCGGGGCGTGCCCTTTCTGCTGTCCGCACGCGCGGTCGACCGCGTGCACCGTGCGAGGGGGTACGCCGTGCGCACGGTGCGAGGCGTGCGGAGGTCTGCCAGATGCGCGCGCCGATGATCGACCTGCACGGAGCTGCTACGCCTGACCAGCCGGCGCGGGACTCCGTTGCGACCGGCCTGCGTCAGCGTGCACGACGGCCCCGCACGCCCGCGCTTGGACGTGCACGCGGACGTCTTCGCAGTTCACCGGCTGCGTGCGGGTGTGCGCACGCGGGGCGGGGCG